>JBIIJQ010000043.1:0-25370 GCA_044233655.1 Chitinophagaceae bacterium
GAGCTTTTACAACATCATCAATCAGACATTGCTAAACGATACGCAAATTGTTGTAATTATTGATGAAGAACACTTAATGGCGGGCGGCAAAACATCCGAAAAAGCAGAAATGATTTTGCAGCGTATTCGTCCAAAAATCGAATTAAGGGTATCAGCCACTTTAACTGATAAAAGTTTGCGATCTCCATATAGAGTAATGATTCCACGAGAGGATGTGGTAAAAGCTCAAATGATTAAAAAAGGAGTTCATCTAAACCCATTATTAAAAGCAGAAGAACAAGCAGGAAGAGATGCTGACTTGGTTTTACTGCAAAAGGCGTTGGAAAAAAGAGTGGAATTAGAGAAGCAGTATGAAGCCATTGGAGCCAATATCAGACCGCTTTTGTTAATCCAATTACCATCAGACACAGCCAAAATTTCAGCAGAAGACACCAGAATAAGAGATACTGTTGTAGCTCAATTATCTGTGATGGACATTACCGAACAAAACGGAAAATTGGCAGTGTGGTTAAGTGGAGAAAAAACCAATTTGGAAGACATTTCCAAACACGACAATATGGTAGAAGTGCTTTTATTCAAGCAAGCCATTGCCTTAGGTTGGGATTGTCCAAGAGCTTCAGTTTTGTTGATTTATCGTGAAATGCGTAATGAAAGATTTACGGTGCAAACAATGGGTAGAATTTTAAGAATGCCAGAGCAAAAACATTATGCCAACGAAGTATTGAATTATGGATATGTGTACACCAACTTGAATAAAGATTTAATTACCATATTACCCGAAGAAGCCGATTACATTACGGAAAATAGAGCCAATAGAAACAATGAAATTTATCAATCTATTGCCTTAAAATCCTATTACATTCAAAAGGAAATCAACCGTAATCGTATCGGTTTACATTTTAGAGAGGCATTATTCAGAGCAGCCGAGCAGTTATTTAGTATCAAAATTGATTCAGAAGGTGGCGAGTCTTTTTACCAGACAAACAAAATGGCAATGCAACAAGCAGGTGTAATTATGGATGTGGCAGAGATAGAAATAGGCATTCCGGCAGATGTAAATATTGATGTAACCCAAGTTGGAGGAACCAGAGCAGAGCACGTTGAACGATTTGCTAAAACGGCTTTTCAACTAGAGCAACTTTTTAACCGCTATTGCTTATCAAGTTGTGGCGACTACCAAAAAGATGCAAGTTGGGAACGGATAAAATACCATACTCAACTATTATTTGAAGAATACTTGGGAATGTTTGGTACTGATGTTTACAAGATTGTTCTATACAATCAAAATCCACGCTTTGACGATTTGTATAATTTGGCAAGAGAAATTTATGCTCAAATTATGGCATCCAAAGCCTCCAATAAAACAACAACTGTAAAAGAGTATGAACAACCTTGGGATGTACCTGAGTTTAAAATATTCAATGATAAATATGTGGAGTATAAAACTAAGACACATGCTTTAGATCCTTTGTATGCAAGAAATAGAGGAGCCAACCAATTGTTTGACAGTGCCAATGAGCATCAGTTTATAAATGTACTTATTGATAATGAAAATGAGCATATACAATGGTGGTATAAAAACGGCAGCAGTAATAAAGAGGATTTTGCTATTCCGTATATTAAAAGAGATGGAACCCAATCATTGTTCTACATTGACATCGTTATCAAATTTAAAAATGGTGTATTAGGCTTATTCGATCCTAAAACAGTTGAAAGTGATCCTGAAAATGTAGTAAAGCATAACGCTTTAATAGATTACATTGAACAGTTAAATGCAAAAGGGAAAAAAGCACTTGGTAGTATTATCATTCCTCAAAAAGGCAGTTGGCGTTATTGCATAAACAGAATTGAAAACGATAAAGATTTAACCGGCTGGGATTTCTTTAACCCTGCTAACATAAAATAAATTGTAAAAATTATGGCAAAGAAAAGTTTAGATACAACCTTTTTACATTACGGAATCCGTAAGGAAGACTTAAGTATGATAGAGGTTTTATGTACCGAACATCAAATAGAATTTGACTGGTTAAAAGAAGAAATTCTAAAAGAGTTTCATGAAAAAAAGATAAACAACGAAGATTTAGATGATAAATCTATTGAAAAAATTATTGATAAAGCTATTCAACAAATAAATTAAGCTATGTTAATCAAACGAATAATTGCCAAAAATTTCAAAACCTATTTGGATTTAGATTTAGATATTTCAGTAGAAGCTGACAAACCTATCATATTAATTGGTGGTGTAAATGGTGGTGGTAAAACCACTTTATTTGAATCTATTTTCGGAGCATTATATGGTTTGAAATTAAACACGCAAAAGCAGTTTAAAGAGCTTTTAAATGCAGGTGCTCATCAAAATGAAAATGCAAAAATTATTTTAGAACTACATTTTTCGGGTAGGGTATTAAATGAGGAGCAGCAATATATTCTATCAAGAACCTATGCATTAAATCCAAGTGGGAACCCTGTAGAGAACGTAAAGTTAAATATGAATGGTACTATCTTCAACTATGGTACCGCTACACCTATAACTCAAAAGGCAAATCAAGAAGCTCAAGTTAATAAAATTATTAAGGCAAATTTACCACAAGAGTTAAGTAGGTATTTTTTGTTTGATGCAATGGAAGCTGGAAATTTGTTAAAAGAAGACCAACTAAATAAAGTAATTAAAGAGAATATTGAAAACGTAATGGGTTTCAATAAGTTTATGCAAATTGGTAAAAATGCAGAAAGTTTATATCAAACATACACAGCGCAGCGTTTGCAAGTTGAAAATGAAAAACGTGAATATCTAGACTTATTAGAACAACGTAAAAAGCAAGAAGAATTAAAGAACAAATTGCAATTGCAATTACAAGATGGACTTAATTATTCTGTAGCCAATAGAGACATTTATGATAATTTGAAGAATGGTTTAAATCAAGATACTACTATTAAAAGCAGAATAGACCAAACCAATTTACAAATAGACAATATTCAGTCAAAAGAATCGATATATAGAAAAGAGCTTACTGACTTTATTAATGATATAGAAGTCAATGTATTTATTCCTAAATTAATAGAAGGCATAAAATCGGAAGTTAATTTAATTATTAATGCCAAAAACGACAAAGAAGATCATGAAAATAGTAATGTTCAACCTCAACAAGTAGAAGCAATTTCTAGAACAATATTAAATTATTTAAAAGAAAATAGTTTAATATTAAAAGACATTAGCATCGAAGAATTGGTAGACTATGTTATCTCAAAAGCTAAAAATAGTAATGCCAAAGATGACTATAGTTTTTTAGAGCATTCTGAAGTTAAGGCTTTAGAAAAACTGTTAAATACAAGTTCTTTAAATTCCTTTCCTCATTTAAATCAAATGCAGTCAGAATTAAATGTATCTATCAATCAAATTGCAACTTTAAATTCACAGGTTGAACAAATGAAAGCGCAAATTACAGGTAGAGATTATACCTTATTGAAAGCTTTTGAAGACAATGAATTGAATATTAAAAAACATGAAACTGAAATTATAGAAGTAAGTGGAGAAATAGCAAAAATTGAAAAAAGGATACATCAATTTGATATACAAACTAGTCAAGAACCTGACCCTAAATATGATACACTGGGCAGACTTAAAGGCTTATTTGATGATATAGCAAACAAGCTATTGTTGGTTAAAAAGCAGCAGATAGAATTAAAGATGAAACAAGACTTAAATAAAATTCTTGCTGCATATAAAAATGTGATAGACCGTGTGGAACTTTCAGAGAATCTGTCTAATCTTACGTTCAAAATATTTCATACTTCAGGCAATGAAATTTATTTAAATCACTTAAATACGGCTTCTAAACAAATAGTAATACAAGTTTTATTAAAAGCTTTGCATGAATTTGGCGATTACGACCCACCTGTAATGATCGATACAGTTATGGGGGTTTTAAGTGAAGAAAGTCGAGCAAATGTGCTAGAAGATTATTTTCCAGAGTTGTCCCATCAGACTATTTTATTAAGCTCAGATAGTGAAATAAGACCAAAGACAGATTTTGCTAAAATAGAACCTTTTGTCTCTAAAACATATACGTTAATTAGAGATGTCGAAAATCAATTTACAAACATAGAGCCAGGATACTTTGGTGTTAAATAGTTATAACCTATGAAGACAATAAATATTAATAATATTAGACAAGCAAAAGGTTTGCAAGATTCTTTAACACCAATAAGAATACAAATCGAAAGCCGTTTAAATCTATCTAATTATACCGATGACCAAAAAGAGCTTACATTGAACAATACCAAGATAATGCGTATTTGTCTGTTGGCTGGTTTGTCTAGCAATGAGCATCGTCAATTGGAAGATTTTGAACAAATTTCATTGAGTGAAAATAGAATTTTTGAAACTTTATTTACGCATCAAAATTTAGAAAAATCAATATTTGCTTTAGTGAAAATAAGATATAACCATTTATCTATTCCTTGGTCTAATGATCCACAAAATAGTAAAATAATTAATGCTGAAATTTTAAGAGGGGCTAAATTTTTACTCAAGGAAAATGTTTTAGACGAATGGTTGTTAAATACTTCAGCAAATAGTTCTACTGGCAAATCCGGGACAATACCTTTTTTAAATTTAAATATTGGCTCTTATGAAGATGATATACCTGCGTATTTAAATTTAAACGGTAAGCAAGTACCTAATACACAAATACTTATAGCAGGTACTACAGGTATGGGTAAGTCAAATTTATTAGCTGTATTATTAAACGAAATTCGCTCTTTATCTATAGAAACTCCATATCCAGTTAATTTTTTATTATTTGACTACAAAGGGGAGTTTTCTGACCCTGAAAATAATGCTTGGCTATCATTGTTTGAAACCGATAGAACATGTATTTTAGACCCATTAAAATCGCCATTACCTTTTACGCCTTTTAAAGATTTTACTGGCAAAACGCAAAACGAAATTAATCTTTATTCTACTGAATTAGCATCTGCACTTTGTTCTATAGACCGAGCTTCTTTGAGTGCAAACATGAGCAACCGTTTATCTGAAGCAATCATTAAATCGTATAAAAAGACAAACAGTAAACCCATAGATTTCGAGGAAATACTTAAAGCATATACAGCTTTGCTTCCACATAATAAACAAGATAATGACGATAGTATTACATCTGTTTTGAAGCAATTAATCAGAAGTAATTTATTTTCAAAGACAGATGCTATTGATTTAATTAAAGAAAGTTTCATTGTAAAAATGGATGGCTTCCCTAAAGATGGCCCAATAGCAAAAGCTATTGTTTATTTTATCGTCTCTAAATTAAATACAATCTATGAGAATTTGAATAAGCAACAAGTTAATGATGAGTGTGTTGAGTTAAGGCATTTTACAATAATTGATGAAGCGCATTATATGCTTGGTTTTGATAATAAACCACTGCGGGACTTAATTGCAACAGGAAGAAATAAAGGATTAAGTATAATCTTAGCTACTCAAAGTATGGAAAGTTACAAAAGTGATTATTTTGACTTTTATGCTAATGCACAATATCCATTAATTATGAAACAACAATCTATAAATGATGGTGTAATTAAAGATATGTTTGGCGTTGCAGGTAAAGAATTTCAAGAAATAAAAGAAGCAATTGCTGGATTACAAAAAGGAGAGTTGATAATTAAAAATCCAACTGCATATACTTTAGGCTTAGGGAAGAAATTCAAAAAAATAATGGTTAGGAGAATTATATAAAATTTAAATATGGAACTATTTAAAGAAAACAGCAAACCAAAGGAAAGAGTATTTGAAAAGCATATACTACGATATATGTTTCAAAATTTAAAAGTATTTTTCAAGAAACAAATTTAATAATTAAATAGAAGGTAATAATATGCTATACACAAGAAATGCATTTCATTTTCGTAAATTCTACAAAGAAGAAGTTGCAAGAGAAAGTGGTTATATAGATCTCAATTTTGTTGGCTCTCTACACCCCGACAAAAAACGAAGAGAAACAGGATTTTCAAAACTCATATATGGGAATAGAGAAGATTTAGGAAAATTATTTTCCTATCGGTTGGTGTCCCACCAAACTAAATATATAGTTGTAAGAGAAATCCTTCTCTTCGTAAGCTAAGCTTTGTAAGCCTTATGTTGTTAAAAGGCTTTGCCTTTATCTAGTGAACAATGAACTTTATAAAAGCAATCTTTTTCCATCTAATGCCTTACAACTACCTTTTTGACAATAGAAATTCCATCAGCGTTTATCATTCGAATAAAGTAGATGCCATTGACACATTGCGAAGTTGGGATGCTTTCGTTTGTATTGTTGTTGCCCTTTTTTTGCATAACTACTTGCCCTATGCTATTGACTAAATCAATTTGATAGTTGGTTTGAAAAGGATATTTCAATTGAATAAATTCGTTTGATGGGTTAGGAGAGAGCACCAATTCAGCATCGTGAAGCTCTGTATTCGTTACATCGGAAGGATGGTCGTCGATTCTAAAGACTTCTACTTCATCTATGTAATAGTAAGCGCCAGGTCCTACACTGCCCAATAACCCATCTCCCGGTACTGATAGCGGTGCAGTGACATTATTCAAATTGCCGATAAGGAGGTATTGAATGTTCGAAACCGCAGGTGTATAATCGAAGGAGACTAGCGTCCAATTGGTTTTGTCTGTAATGGCTTGAGGTGTATTCTACATGGCACCATTGGGCACATAAGCAGGTATAGGATTTATGGCTTGGTATGCTGTATAGCCTGGGAATGAAAATGGAGAAGTACCTAGTGCCATGCCCATTGAAGTAGCTCCATTACTTTTTTCTGCAAGGGATGTTTTATACTGAATTCGATAAGGTATTCCTGCAGCCAATGGAGCGCTTAACTGTACTTGAATATATTCTCTTCCATTCGGAAAGGGATAATAGGAATGTGTACCTAAAAGACCTGCATAACTGTTGCCATGAGATGGTGTTTGTACACCCGCACCATTCGAGGGTGTTTGCATATTGTTGTTCATGCAAGGTCTATACAAATCAGGGGTTGAACCATTCACTATGATTGTATTCCAATTAGGGACAGCAGGATCCCACAGATTTCCAGCCGAGCCGCTGCAAAATGCAGCATTGTCTTCAAAACTATAATTTGGTACAAAATTAGGTTGTGCTATGCTCGTTTGTTCGAACATGCTTAGCATTGAGGTAGCAAAAATGTAGATATATTTTTTCATGATATACTTTTTGATTGTATAAAGCTAGATAATACTCTTTGTGTTTATACTTTAAGAAAGTAAAGTTAGTTTATCGTTTGTGATATTTTAATAGTCAGCAATTTTAGTATAAATCATAGTTGGTTATTTTATTTCCTGAAGTTGTTGATTTTAGTGGCTTTCATTGAATTGAAGTGATTTGTCATTGATATGTAAATTGTTAATTATACCGATTGGAATTTTGTAACAGGCCAATTTTTCGTTCCTCAAATTGTTCTTAACAAAATAACCATCGGCATGTACTACTGTAAGATTTGGTCTGCGACACAAATCACATTAGTATTATTGCATTTGTATGACATTTTACAGGGCATTATTGTGCATCATTGGGGTTAAATCAAAATCCTCTTACCAAAGCATATGGCTTCATGAGTCTTATGTTCTCTGTTTGCCACAGGCAAGTCCATCGACTGTGCCAAATTTTCTACTGGACTATAAAACGCACTATCTTTTTTCATTGTCAAAGTCTATCGCATAAATTAGGATTAAAATTGTGCAATAATTTATCTTGAGTTTCAGTAAATTTGAACCACATAATATACCTAACAATGAGAAATTTGAAATTATTTGAAGAAAAGAAAGTACGTTCTCTTTGGGTTGAAGAGGAAGAACAATGGTATTTTAGTATAGTAGATGTGGTTGAAATACTTACTGAAAGTCCAAATGCACGAAACTATTGGAAAGTGTTAAAACATAGGCTGATAAAAGAAGGAAATCAGTCGGTTACAAATTGTAACCAACTGAAAATGGAATCTTGTGATGGTAAGTTTTATAAAACTGATGTAGCCAATGTAGAACAATTATTTCGTTTGATTCAGTCAATTCCTTCGCCGAAAGCTGAACCTTTTAAACTCTGGTTGGCAAAGGTAGCATCTGAACGCTTAGAAGAAATGCAAGACCCTGAATTGAGTATTGATAGAGCTATGGAGCAATATTTACAATTAGGCTATTCGGAGAACTGGATAAATCAGCGCTTGAAAAGTATTGAAGTAAGAAAAGAATTGACTGATGAATGGAAGCGTAAAGGGTTAAAAGAGGGTATTCAATTTGCAACACTTACAGATATAATTACAAAGGCATGGGCAGATAAGACTACCAAAGAGTATAAAAAATTCAAGGGATTGAAAAAGGAAAATTTACGTGATAATATGACCAATACGGAGCTTATTTTAAACATGCTAGCAGAAGCTTCTACCAAAGATATTTCACAAGCAGTCAATCCGAAAACATTTGAGCAAAGTAAAAAAGTTGCGCAACAAGGTGGCAATGTAGCCAAAGTAGCGCTTAAAGAATTAGAAGCAAAAACAGGAAAAAAAGTAGTGAGTAATTTGAATATAAAAAAGACGATTAAAAACACAAATGCAAGTAAAAAGTTGAAATAAAAAATTTAAACCCTCTCTCCAAAGCCTTCGCCTTCATGAGTCTTATGTACCCTGTTTGCCACAGGCAAGTTCATCGGTTGTGCCTATATTTCATTGCTTTTTATCCCACCTATAGAAATGAATATTTTACTTTTAATACTATTTTGTTCACGTTGAAAATGGACTCGTTTCGGAGGAGTCTATAAGCTACTGATGCTAATATTATTGAATTGCACGCTTCACTATTTTTGTCCAATATTTATTGTTTATTTGAATGAAATGTATACCAGCATTCAATGAAGAAAAATCTAAGGTTACCTTACTGTTTGATTCGGGGAACACATAGTTTCCTTGTAGTTGCATCATAACATTGTAAATGGCTACATGATGAATATGCTCTTTCGGTATTTCAATAGAAATGGAATTTGAAAAAGGATTTGGGTAAACCTTACTTGGGTTTTGCCATAGATAATCATTGATTCCAGTAGCACACGAAATAGGTTGATTTTGACGATACGTGATTCTTGAACTTGCAGCCAATGAATCTTGGAATTCTTGTGCCTTTGGACAATCGTCTTTTAAAAAATAGGCTAACCATATTTTTAAAAAATCATTTGTGGTCAATTGCTGTGCTTCTCTAGCAATGGTAGGGCTAGGAGAGCATGTGGTTTCGCCCAATGTGCAGTTGAAATTTGAATTGGCAAAAAAGCAATGTCCTCCACCTATGATGTTGATTTGTGTTTTGTATGCTGCCGATGTAGAATCAAACATTATATCTTGATGTTGTGCGGGCGGTGTAACACAATCATTGACACCATTGAATAATAAGGTTGGAACGGAGACCTGCTGAGATGCTGTAATGGAAGATGGGTTTGTATTGGCTGCTGCAAATGAGACCATGGTTGTAATGTTTGTATTATTTTGTGCCGATAGGAAAGAACATCCACCTCCCATAGAATGCCCCATGATAGCCGATTTGGAGCCCACACTCGATGATGGAATGTCAACTCCTGCGCCATTGCTTTGAATTTTTGCAATTAAAAAACTAAGGTCTTTTCCGAATTCAGCATGAATAGGAGAGAACCCACTTTCGGTAGTAGGAAACGCTAGTATATATCCCATCGGGACAAGCACATCCCAAAAATTTTGATAGGAACTCCATGTCATTACAAATCCATGACCAAAGGCGATTAGTGGAAATACGCCCGTTGCGATCGGTGTGTTATTGCCTGCCGTTATTGCTGGATAATAAATTTCAGTTTCAATTGGACGATTGTTTCTAGTCGAATCAACAAATGTAACAGTCGTGTGTCCCACTAGTTGTGCATTTATCTGTAAGCAGCAGAATAGCGAACTAAAAAGCAAAATAATTTTCTGATTCATATAGTAGTGTTGGTGATTGTTTGTAATTTTTTTTTTGGTCGTTGTAATTTCTTTTTTTGCGGTAATGGATTTGTTCTTTAAATGGATGAAACAAAGACAACCCGAAGTAAGTATACATGTAGAGCAAATGTAATCAATCATGTAAGAAAATGGAGATGTCTTGTCCTAGATTAAGTTGACTGTTTATAGTTAAATTCTATTATAGTTTACAATTGTTGTTACACTAGCTTCAGTGGATTCGTATATTATATGCAATGATATTATTTTATAAAAATATGGGCGCTTTATATACATTACTTTTGCATTCTAATTGAGAAGAGGTAATACTCATAGCATAATAAACCTATACGATGGAAAATCAAACGAATCAAAAGACGCTCGAAGAAGTAATACATTATCGACGCTCCGTAAGAAAATACAAAGATCAAGCTATTGATGCTGAGAGAGTAAAACACTGTCTGGAATTGGCCGTATTGGCACCCAACAGTTCCAATATGCAATTATGGGAATTTTATCATGTGGTAAATCCAGCATTATTGAAAGAATTATCGGTGGCTTGTTTAAGCCAGTCTTCGGCAGTAACAGCGAATCAACTAGTGGTATTTGTAACACGTCAAGATTTGTTTCGCAAACGTTCCAAAACAATGATAGAACTAGAAACTCAAAATGTTCTCAAGAATAGTCCTGAGCAAAAGCAAACCAAGCGAGTGAAACGATGGCAAATGTATTATGGTAAAATCATACCTTTTTTATACGCTCGTTTTTTCGGCTTTCTGGGTATTTTTCGTTCCTTGTTTGTCAATATAGTGGGATTATTTAGACCCATCACGTACAACGTTACGGAAAATGATATGCGTGTCGTAGTGCATAAAACCTGTGCTTTAGCAGCACAAACATTTATGCTCGCCATGGCCAATGAAGGTTATGATACTTGCCCCATGGAGGGATTTGATGGTAGAAGAGTGAAGCGATTATTGAATTTACCTTGGGGTTCCGAAGTCAACATGGTCGTATCATGCGGTATCCGCGATGAAGGTGGTGTATGGGGCGATCGTATGCGAGTGCCTTTTGAAGAAGTGTATAAGCGAGTGTAGCTTTGTTTATCTTAATACTTTTAAGAGACTATTCATCTATTTTATAAAAAAGTTCATTTTAATTGATTTTTTATAAGCGTCAGATGTATTTAAAAAGTTTTTATTAGTTGAATAATTTAATTGAAAATCATATCGTAAATTTATTAATAAATGACCAATGGTAAAAACTAAAATAAATAATGTGAAAAGTTTGAAGCCTAAAGAAGTTGGACAGTCTAGGATACAAAAATTCAAGTCTGATACAAAAGAAACAGCTGTATTACTAAAAGCTGGAAAAAAGGGAGCATCACTTGCTATTCGAGAGTCAAAAGCACTTGGATTAACGATTACTTATTTAGAAAATGGCATATTGTATAAAGAATATGCTGATGGGACAAAAGAGGTCATTCAAAATAGTAAAGAAGATAAATTAGCAATACCTTCTTCTAGTAAAAAAAATCAAATTAAATTTAAAAAAGGGATGATACTGCATGCAAAGAACTAAAAAATTGCGTGTTTTTGCTGGCACTAATGCTATGTATTAGTAAATTATTATTATAAGAATTAAATATTGATTTTTATATTGTAACTCCAAATCTATTTCTATGAATAAAAATCTGATTGTAATCTTATTAATGACTCTTTATAGTTGTACAGATAATTCTAACTCAACAACTTCAAATACAAATGATAAATTCAAACCTTTAAATCGAAATTATACTAAATCGGATACTGTTCGGTTTATACACGATAGCACACGCATGGCTGTAGTTGGATTATTGAATGGTATATTACAAGCCGATTCGAGTAAGAAAGTGCCTATCGATGTATTGTATTATGTAAATGGCAATCAAATTTCTGCTTATACTGACACATTCGTTGCATTAGGAGAAGAGGAATTAAGTCACTACTTTGAAGCTACTGATACTATGGGTAATAGTTGCGAACAGTTTTTTACAATCAATTATGGATTTGGTGCTTGTGGTTATACTCAAAATAAATTGACATTTTCGGCAGATACCAAAAATTGCTATTTAATAGCACATCATGAATCCAGTGCCGATGGTGCCTATGGATATGGAAGTGAATTTTACAATATGTGTAAAGAGTCGTCTCCTAAACAAGTTACATCGGTTATAGTTAGTAATGCACCTGTAGAAACGGACGATAATGTCATCTTGATGGAATATTCCGATTCCACTGTATATACGTTTGATGGAAATAAATGGACTTCAAAATTAGTCACTCCCAAAGACACCGTATTTCGAACAACGAAAGAAAAATTTTAAGAGATTATTCAAATATGTGATAGCATCCATAGACTGCAATACAAATACCTAAAGTAGTAAGTCCTACTAAAATAAAGTCGTGAAATTCAGGAAATACATTTAATAACGTGAGTAAACAACTCATAAAGCCTGTAAAAGCACCAATTGCAATCAATACAAATCCTTTGTTTGATCGATCTTCTTGCTTTTTCTTTTTGTAGTGTTGTAAAATTTCGACAATTTTTTCTTCTACAAAACCTTTTACTAAAAGGTCGTGCGTAATCTGTTCTTCAGTCCAATTTTGGAATGACCACTGTTGAAAGAAATCTAAATAAGTGCTATTATTGTTGCTCATCATAATAGTGTTAGAAGTAAATAATGACTCTAAAATAAAATATAATTTTCGCACTTGCAAAATTTTAACAAATGACTTAAGATTTTATTAATCTATTTTGAAGGATAATAAATACATAACAAATACAGAATACTTTTAAGCATTCTGTTCTTTTTTAAAACTAATAAATGTATCTTTGCACTCCCAAAATGGTCTCGTAGCTCAGTTGGATAGAGCAACAGCCTTCTAAGCTGTAGGTCTTTGGTTCGAATCCAAACGGGATCACAAAGCCTTTCGTATATGAACGAAAGGCTTTTTTAATTAAATATTTTTAGCGAATTTTATTATTTTATAATTCTATTCCAAAGCCAACTTTTGTTCAATGGAACCAACCATTCTGTTTCAAGTTTTTCCTTAGTATCTACTAGGTTGTTGAATAGGAGTGTATCTGTTTCTATAAAACTCTTTTCGAGTGCATATTTTACCTGATTCATTGGCAATCCTTGAGGTTTGTCATTCACCAAAAAAGTAATCGTAAGACGATCGAAAAAATTGACAGAATATTGTCGTTCGAAGCTTTTGATGATTCGAGTCATGCTATCGGTACTGCAGCCACTTACTCCAGAGGCAGTTTCATCAGCCATTACAACTACAAACTGACCAAATAATAATTTAGCCCAGCCTTTGATATCAGTTCCATGGGATTGCCATTGAACATAGAAATTATACAATTGTTCATTGATTTCTGTTACTTCTTGCTCACCAAATGGTCGTGAACTCTGAAATACCCACACGCGAGAAGTGGAAGAGAAGTCTGTAGGGAGTATATTTTTTAGTTCGTTTATCATGTTGAAAGTTATTTATGACTCATTGTTCAATGAGTTTTTGATTTTATTACTTTTCCAAAAATCCTTGTCAATACCAGGCTCAAACCATAATGAAAATAAAAATCCCATGAATATTGAAGATGCTGCATTTTTTAATAAGTAGTTTATTGTAAATTGATATTGAATAACATTGTCGAAGAGACCAACTAGAAAATCAGATGTACAATAAATTAGAAACCAACATATGGACATAATAATAAATCGTGTCCAAGTGAAACCTCGCCAAAATGTTGTTTTCTTAGAATTCATATTAAACTTATATTGATTTAGCAATCATTTCAGCTATATCCAATGCTTGAATGTCATTTTCCTTTTCTTTGTTTTTAATACCATCATTGAGCATGGTAAGGCAAAAAGGACAATTGGAGGCAACCACAGTAGCACCTGACTCGATAACATCATTCGTTCGTTCGAAATTGATTCTTGTATCGCCTGCTTCATCTTCTTTGAACATTTGAGCACCTCCCGCACCACAACATAATCCGTTGGTTCTGCAACGCTTCAGTTCTACCAATTCGCCATCCAATGCTTGCAATACTTCACGGGGTGCTTCATATATATTGTTGGCTCTACCAAGGTAGCAGCTGTCGTGATAAGTGATACGCTTCCCTTTAAACTCACCATTTTCTTTCATTTTGAGTTTGCCTTCATTGATCAATTGTTGCAAGTATACTGCATGTGATATCACTTCGTAATTGCCACCTAATTCTGGATATTCATTTTTAAGTGTATTAAAGCAATGCGGACAAGTAGTCACTATTTTTTTTACTTCATACATATTCATGGTTTGAATATTGTTGAAGGCCATCATTTGAAAAAGAAATTCATTGCCAGCTCTTCGAGCGGGATCACCTGTACACATTTCTTCTTTACCTAAAATGGCAAATTGGATACCGACATGGTTTAGTATTTCTACAAATGCTTTTGTTACCTTTTGTGCTCGTGCATCGAAGCTACCTGCACATCCTACCCAAAAAAGGATTTCTGGTGTTTCATTGTTAGCTTGGTATTCGGCGTATGTTTTGATATTCATAATTTAAATAATATTTTAGAAGGCAGTAAGCAAAATGCAGTCAGCAAAAGCAATACACCTGTATGAATTAATTTGTTTGATTTATTGTTTGTTTTTTAATTAAATATCTTTCTGGATAACTTAGCATATGATTTAACAATTTACCTATTTCAATAGTATAACTATAAAGATGATGAAACTTTGACTCGTCAATGTAATTACATGCTAATGAAAAATCTAGCCATGTTTGAGTTTCAGTATTTTCCATATCAGCATCAGAAATTTTTGCAGTAAAGTGTGCTGGGTAAATTCTTTTTCTATAAGCTTCAGCAAGATTAGAACATACAGATCTTGATGATCTTCGAATTTGTGATGTAAGACCGAATTTTTCGTCGACCGGGAAAGACTGAGACATATGAAAAATTTCCATAGAAACATCAAATGCTTTCTGATAGACTATTAATTTTTTAACACTCACTTTTTTTAATTTATTTATTCATTTTTTAATTTCAATATATTGCCAACTATCTTTTGCTAAATTTCTTTCATCAACTGTATTCTGCTTACTATTATTTCTGCCTACTGTCAATTGTCTACTGATTTACCCATGCATCTCTATCATCAGGGCTAAATTTCCAAGGTGCCATATTGTTTTCTATATTGCTAAACATCGCATTCCATTCTTGAGGGGAATTACTTTCTTCCATCACCAAATTTCGTCTAAGTTGGATTATGATATCTAATGGAGAAATACTCACAGGACATTCTTCTACACAAGCATTGCAAGTAGTACACGCTCTTAATTCTTCTACTGAAATATAATCGTGCAAGAGGGTTTTGCCATCGTCTTTAAAGTCTTTGTTTGTATTAATGTTTTTGCCTACTTCTTCTAATCGATCTCTGGTATCCATCATAATTTTTCGAGGAGATAGTTTTTTACCAGTTTGATTTGCAGGGCAAGCACTACTGCAACGGCCACATTCGGTACAACTGTATGCATCCAACAAGTTTTTCCAACTCAAATCCTGCACATCTTTGGCACCGAATTTCATTACAGCATTGGGATCTACATTCGTAGGTGCAAGTTCTGGTTGCATCATATACATGACTTCCTTTTGAATATCGGGCATGTTCTGCATAGTACCTTTAGCGTCGAGACGAGCATAAAAGGCATTGGGGAAGGCTAGAATTACATGTAAGTGTTTTGAATAGGGTAGGTAATTCATAAAAACAAAAATACCAACAATGTGAGCCCACCAGCAAAAGCGTTCAATCCCAATTAAAGCCGATTCGGACATGCCGCTGAATAAAGGTTGTATCAGTGAGGAAATCCAAAAAGAACTGGTTTGTACATAATGTGAAGAACCAATTGCTTGAAGATTTAAATCCACTGCATTCATAATTAAAAATAGACTCATCAATACTATTTCAAAAAGTAAAATATAGTTTGCATCGCTACGAGGCCATCCACTTTTCAACTCGCCCATATTAAGACGCTTAACTTTGGTAATATTTCTTCTAAATAAAAAAATGACGCAAGCTGATAATACTAAAAAAGCTAATACTTCAAATACATTGATAAGGAATGTATACAAGCTACCAAGCATAGGCTGGAAAAGTCGATGATGCCCTGTAATACCATCCAATATAATTTCGAGAATTTCGATATTGATGATGATAAAACCTGCATATACAAAGAAATGCAATATAGCTACCATTGGATTTTTAAACATTTTTTTCTGACCCAATGCATTCAGCATTACATTTTTCCAACGTAAATCTTTTTGATCAGTTAAATCTTCGTCCTTTCCAAGGAGAATATTACGACGTATTTCTGCTACTTTTTTTATAAAAAGAAAAATGGCAAAGCCAGAAATTAATATAAATGCTATTTGTTGTAAATACTGCATAGAAGAGTTTTAGAATAGACTTGTAATACGTGCATATACGTACTAAGCACAAATTTAAACGGAATGTTTACATTTTAATATAGTTGTTTGCAATTTCTAATAAGTATTTTTGCAACAAATGAATGTCCCATGCCAAAAAAAATTCAATTATTGGATTCTACTACCGCCGAACAACGACTTACAAGACTTGCTTATGAAATATATGAAAACAATATTGATGAAAAAGAAATCAATTTTATAGGCATTGAAGACAGGGGAGTCGATATTGCAAAAATCTTAAAAAAGAAAATAGAATCTATCAGTGAGTTGAAAATAGAGTTGGCAACACTGATTGTTGATAAATTAAATCCAGTGGATTGCCAATTTGGAAAAGATTTTAATCCAAAAGGTAAAACGATTATTATTATCGATGACGTTGCTAATTCTGGTAAAACCATGTTTTATGCTATAAAACCCTTACTTGATCAAATAGCTAATAAAATCCAAATTGCAGTTTTGATTGATAGACAACATAAAAAATTTCCAATTGCCTCAGATTATATAGGCCTACAATTATCTACCACTTTACAAGATCACATAACCGTAGAAATAGAAAAAGGTAAAGTAATTGGAGCGTATATTGAGTAAGTGAGATAGTTATCAACACCGCTTTTAGATTTGAATTGTACATAGTAATTTCGCATTTTAATGAACCCCCACAAAAAAGCTATTTTACTCCTCGATGATGGAACCTACTTTGAAGGTGAATCATTTGGAGCTATTGGAATCGCCACAGGCGAAATTTGTTTCAATACCGGTATGACCGGCTATCAAGAAGTATTTACTGACCCCTCTTACTACGGACAAGTTGTCATAATGAATGCAGCTCATATTGGCAATTATGGGGCAAAGGATGCAGATGTTGAAAGCGACTCCGTTAAAATTTCAGGTTTGATTTGTAAAAATCTTTCAGAAAAATATTCACGACAGATGGCAAATGGATCGTTGGAAGATTATCTCATAAAGAACAAGATTGTGGCCATTCATCAAATTGATACTCGAGCTTTGGTCGGTCACTTGAGAAGTAAAGGTGCTATGAACTGTATCATTTCCAATGAGTTATATGATTTGGATGAACTTAAACTTCAATTGTCAAAAGTGCCAAAAATGGAAGGCTTGGATTTGTCACAATTTGTAACAACCCAAGAATCGTATACAATGGGTGATGAAAATTCAAACAAAAGAATTGCAGTTTTGGACTTTGGAGTGAAACGAAATATTTTACAATGTATGGTTGATCGTGGTGCTTATCTAAAAGTGTTTTCTGCCAAATCGACTCTTGAAGAAATTCAATTGTTTTCACCCAATGCCTATTTTTTATCAAATGGGCCTGGCGATCCTGCATCGATGGATTTTGCGGTGAATATGGTCAAACAACTATTGGAAACTAACAAACCCATATTTGGTATTTGCTTAGGTCATCAATTATTAGCGCTTGCTAATGGAGCTAAAACTTACAAAATGCACCATGGACATCGTGGATTGAATCATCCTGTGTTGAATTTGAAAACGATGAAAAGTGAAATTTCTACTCAAAATCATGGTTTTGCTGTAGATATTGAAAGTATCAAATCAAATACAAACATAGAAATTACGCATGTTAATTTAAATGATCATACCTTGGAGGGAATAAAATTGATCAATAAACCTGCTTTTTCGGTGCAATATCACCCAGAAGCAACTCCTGGTCCACATGATTCTCGATACTTGTTTGATGATTTTATGCAATTAATTGATTCTCAATAATAAGATATTCATTTTCACGAATAATGCTTAAATTTGGGTATTAAATAATTGAATATGAGAATCTCATTGCTTACTATTTCTCTAGGTTTGATTTTATTATTTATTTTTTCTTGTAAAAAAGATAAAAAAACAACTACTACAACCACAGCGCCCTTATTTTGCTCACTTCAAATGTCAAGTATTGTAATTAACGATACTGTTTTATTTATTATAAAAGATACATCATATACCACAGGCAATAATACGTTTTATACCGAACACAAATTATCGGATACAAGAGGGTGTAGTTTTGATTTTGAAGGCACACAAGCACCTGTTCAAGGTAAATATGTAATTACTTCTAACTTTACAGAGGTTTTGCCTGGAAGCAAAAAGGTATATATCCAATATTTTTTAAATGGGACATCATTTCAAGCCCAATCAGGAGAAGTAACTGTGACAGGTGCCGGAACAGCTGCTATTGTTGAATTTTGTAAGATTTCTTTTAAAAATTCCTTCAACGAAAACTTTACAATTTCGTTTAAAAGCGATATGCAATAAAACGTTTACAATTCATTTACCGACGAAATAGTTGAATTTATAGTATTAAGTTGTACCTTTATGTTACCAAACAACCAAAAACAATTTGATATGAAAACCAAAATTAATTTGTTTACTGCAATGATTTTCGCTTATTCGATCATTGTATGTAAAGTGTGTAAAAGCGAAGATGGTACTTTATTGTTATCTAAATCGAACACAATTAATACACAAACGTCTAACAAGCCTATCGTTAATGCAGTCTCAACGAATAATGTTTCAACAGTAGATTTAACCATTACTGCAAGTAACGTTAATAGCAATAGTCATCCAAATCAATAATATTATTGATTAACGATTCGTTTTAATAGATTCATCTATCAATAGTTTCTTATCTATTGGTACAACACCAACTTGCTCGCATACTAGACCGCCTGCCAAATTTGATATTTTCGCACTTAGGAATGTATCCTTAGTGACAGTATAAATTAATGCTGCTACTGCAATTACAGTGTCTCCTGCGCCTGATACATCGGCTATTCGACGTATATGTGCAGGAATCAAATGGGCTTCTTTACCTTGTTGTATAAAAATTCCTTTTTCTGATAAGGTGATCATTGAAATAGCATTACCTAATGCTAGATTTAATTTTTTATGCATTTCCTTTAAAGTACTTAAAGTGATTGTTTCAACTTTAAGATTCAATGCATCTTTTATTTCTTTAAGATTTGGTTTAAATAAATCAATGCCTTTGTAAGAAAGAAAATTATTGAGTTTTGGATCAACTGCAGTAATTACACCCACATGTTTGCAATGGGTTATAATTTTTTCAATTACATTTTTTTTAAGAAGACCTTTGTTATAATCTTCAAAAATTAAGACGTCTGGTTTCTCTATTTGAATAGCACGTAGACAAGTATCTATAAAATGGTGTTCATCTTTCACAGACAATTCATCTGTTTTTTCTTCATCAATGCGTATTATTTGTTGATTTTTTGAAAGGACTCTTGTTTTGGAAGTCGTAACTCTGTCTTTGCTTTTAATGCAAAAGTCGGTTCGGATAGCTTGATTGTTCAGTTGGTTTATCAGTGTTTTCCCTGCGTCATCGTTACCAAGCATTGTCAATAAATATACCTCGGCTCCCAATGATTTACAATTAAGTGCAACATTGGCTGCACCTCCTGGTCTGCTTTCTTTTTTATTAACTGTCAATACAGGAACAGGTGCTTCGGGTGAAATGCGATCAATATCACCTAACCAATAATTATCGAGCATTGCATCACCTACTACAAATACTTTTAGATGATTGATTTTAGTAAAAATTGATTTTAACTGTGGGGACGTATATTTTTTCAAGCCGTTAGATGTGTTGATTCTGCAAATATATACTTTATGCTAGAAATTAATTTTTAGATGACTTTTTCTTTTTCTTAAAAAGAGGACTATCCTTTAAGCTAATCGAATATTCTAAACCAGTAATGTAGATATTTTCGATATTCGCTACATTAAAGACTCGTTGTATCAGATAATAAACGCCTACTTTGCTAAATTTATTTAATTTGTAATCTAACCCAGCTTGAAATCGAATTCTATGCAGTTTGTCTTGTGAAATGACTCTTCTAGGATCATATAACTGATAGCGGGTTTCAGCACTAACGTAGGGGGTTGCTTTTTTACTAAGTTGATAAGAAATATCTACTTTGTGTCTCGAATACCATTCAGGTACAAAACCAGTTTCGCTAGTCATTATATTTCTATATTCTACTTGCAGTCTATGTCTGTATGCTAAAGTAAAACGACTTATTTTTTGTTTTGCGGTAATATCCCACATTAATCGATGCCTAAATTCAAAGAAATTATCTTCATTGTATTTATTAATAAATCGGTAAACTAAAGAAGTTTTAAAGTGTTTGTTGATATTATGTTCTACTCCAATATTAGTATAGAGTAAATTTAATCGTCTATAATTTTCATTTAATCGGAGTTCCTCGGTAAACAAAAGAGCTGTTTTTTTTGAAATAGCATAATCTACACTCAATGTATTCCACATACCTGCATCTTCAAATGAAGGAGAAAATTGCGCTTTTGAAAAGTTTGACAACAGTAAAAAATAAATCAGCAATAGAAAGTATGCTTTCATTATTTAGTTTTTTAATGTATTGATCTCGAACCTTGGAACATTTAATTCTTCTTTTCGGTTTTTAATTTCTACTTCTTGAATAATCGCGCTATCGAGTGTGTTGTTTTGTAGTTGCTTTGAGTATACTACAAGGGTGTATTTGCCCTCACGCAAATAATTAAAATAAAATTCACCATTTTGGTCAGTATCAGTATTATCACCAATTCCTGGTAGATCGCCATACTTAATATATACTTTTACACCTCCAACAAAGCCAGAATCATTTATTATAAAGCTATTACTATAATTCCTTGCAAATACTTTTCCACGAATGGAGGCTCTTCCACCTGGACCAGATCCTTTAGTGCATGAAAAAGTAATTGTTGTTATTAGAACTAGAACTATAAATGCATATTTAAATTTCATTACTATCTGTTTAAGTTATTTTTAATCATCGTCACCACCAGCAACCCCCATAGGGTTTTCATTTTCTTTTGCATTGTAAAATACATGTACTTTGGCAGTATCGCGTAGGAAGTTAATATTTTTTATTTCAACTCGATGAATAGGAAGGCCTGTACGTTGTATTAAATCCTCAATTAATTCATTTCGTTTACTAGGTGTTATCAAATCAACTCGTTCATAGGTTATTTCTTTAAAGTTTTCGTGAGTCAACGAAATAAATCGATCGAGTACTACAGTTAGTAACAAGATACTCCCATTACTCAATAATACAATCATCCAGCTTGAAAATAAAGTATGATCATCAATAATAGATAATGAGTTTATCATTCCTAATGCAAGACAGATGAAAAAATAGCCCATTTCTTTGATTGGTATTGTCACTGTACGGTATCGCATAATGGAGAATACTGCAAACAAACCAAATGCAACGCCTTGTTTGATATGGGTTGTACTCAATAAGGTAAATATGATAAAATTGAAAATAAAGAAGGTAAAAAGGAAATCTTTATTTTTATGGGTAGGATAATATATCAATCGAACTAAAATAAATAAGGCTACAAAATTGATTCCAAATCTTGTTAATAATTCAATGGAATCCATTGGTACGTCTTTCAATTCTTTCAGCACTTTTTCAGCATCTTGCATAGTTTTCTATTTTATTTAGTTTTAATAGTATGGGTTTAAAATTATTGTGTTTAATGTTTTCTTCTAACAACGAAACACCAATTGCATATTTGCTGAAACTACTTTCATGAATTCGCAATCGTTTTAATACTTGTATTGTATTACTAAAAACATCTGTTTTACCTTGTTTAACCTCAATCACAACCAAATTAGGCAATTCAATATGTTTTTTACCATTATCAAAATTGATTTCTAAATCAATGGTAATACGTTCAGTAAATTTTTTATTGGTTAATGTGATACGTTTAAAGCTATTTGAAAGCTTTTCTACGATCGGTTTATTATCGAGACGCTTATATTGAATCAAATTGTAATCTTCAACTGGAACTTCATGATAAATCGTTGGAATAACCTTACGTTGTTTATCTGTACGTGTTCCAAACAGCTTTCGTTTTATTTCGTAAAAACAAAGATTGCTTTCGATATATTCTCGACTTCTTACTTTTACACGATTAATACATCCATTGTGATGATCTCTGTAGAATTGAAAATCTGGGGTATCAAAATAAACAGTTTGATAACTGAAAATACGATTATCATCTATTTCCAATACAAATTGGTCTTGACATATCCCATCAAGTACTTCCACCAATTGTTGTTTTGTAAGAATATACTTTGAATCAATACGATTTTGAAGCTTGACACTATCCAACTCCTTTAAGGTGACAGATTGAAATTGTTTGATACTATTGATAACGTCTTGCATGTATTATTTCCAAATTCAATTACTTGAATCAAGTTTTCATATTATATTAAGTTCCGAAGATATAAAAACTTAACTAAAAGATAATATATACTGAGAAAAAAAGGTGAACTTTTTGATAATAGAGATTAATCGGTGAAAAAAGGTCATCTAGTTATTGATGACCTATGAAATTAATATATTTTAAAAATTGATTACCAACTACTTTCTGTATTTTTTACAATGGTAAATACTCGAGATAGATTGAATCCTATTTGTATTTCACCTTTTGTCCAGTCTTGTGTAGTTTCTGTTATAAATGCTTTCTCGTTCATACCTCTCGCATTACTAACATGTAATTGGAAAACATGTCCGCCAGTTTCGATATCAAAACCGATTGATAAAGGGAATATATTATATCCTTCACGATCGCCATACAAAATAGGGTAGGTATCTAATATCAAAGCAGTACGATTCGTTATTTTCAATCGTGCACCTACTCCCAAGGCTATCATATTATTTTTATCTACTGGCAAATCCACCAAGTTGCGGTGTACAAAAGTAGGAGACAATTGTAATGTAAATGCTTCGCCAAATTTACGTCCTGCAATTATCTGATGATAGTAACCTAATCTATTTTCAAACGCATTTAATTTTGAATCAGTTATTTTAGTCGTATTCATGGTCATACCTGAAACCCAAATCAATGATAAAGGAATCGGTTTCAATCCTTTGTGTTGATGCGCAATTCGGTATTTTACAAAACCATCAACTTCTTTATTAAAAGTACTACGACCAATTCCTATTGTGAGATTTTTACTAATCCCATAATCAAATCCCATACGCATAGATGCCTGATCGAGGCCAAATAACTCTCTCCATCCCGTATTGAGTGCGCCAAAACGATGTAAAATACGAAAGTCTAAAACACCCTTTCCGATAAATTCCATTGAATGCCCATTAATGACCCGTGAGGACTTAAATGCATTTTTCACAAACTCTTTTACAGGTTTTTGTTCTTGTGATAACAAATTTTCAAGTTCGTCTTTGGTGTCAGTTTGAGCAAATGCTACTTGCTGTATCATTAGCAATGCAAGGAATAATAATCTATTCATCTAATCAATCATTTTATATGTAAAACTATTTAATAGGATCTAATGTGCATTTCACATTGACTTTTACATCTTTTGAAATTTTATCCTTTACAGCCCCTGGAATTGAAATATTATAATCAGCTAATAAAACACTGAAATTTGAAATAAGCACTATTTTACCACCTTTCACCAATAATTTTCCTTTTTGCTTTACATCTTTAGTTACACCATGAATAGTCAATTTCCCTGAAGTAATTGCATCATATTCGCCATCTTTTGTTAAGTTGATTGACTTCATATTTTCAATGTTCCCTTTAAATGTAGCTTTTGGAAATTTTGTACTTTCCATATAATTCTCATTAAAGTGTTCTTGCAATAGTTGTCTGTCAAATACAAAGCTATTTATTTGAACTATAAAATCAAGTGAACCTGTTTGGCCATCAACCAAAGCTGCTACTGATTTATTTACACCTTCAATAGTTTCCAAAGGAGCTTTAGATAGAAAATCAATAGTACCTGATTTCGTTAAATATTTTTGAGCATTTACTTGAAATGCAGTAATTACAAGAAGAGATAAAAGAACTTTTTTCATGTTTATTTTTTTAATTGTGTACAATAATTCATTTCGACCGTGTTACCGAAGCCTAAATCTGTATCGATCGTATATCCAGTAATGATACCTTTGACTGCTATAGCATCTCCGGGTTTAAGATGAGAAAAATCATTTTTATAGCGTGCATCAATTTGACAAATAATACTTGACATTGATGTAGTGTCACCAATTTCTAAGGTTGTAGAAGTAGAGTCATTGGTTACTTTTTTTACCAATCCTTCAATACCAACTAATTGATCTTTTAATTCACTCAACGATGCCGTATCATTCGAAACTTTATTCATAATATCAGCAAAACTAAATTTAGTTTTTACATCTTTATTTGAATAGTCATTGACTGGTTTATTTACAAATTTCAAAACAATAAAAACACCGGCGATGACGATAATTAGAAATCCTAGAAAATAGGCGAGTTTTATATTCATAATATTAATTATTTAATGCACCTGCATGAATCCAAGCAAGTAGTTTATTAAGTGTACATGCATCTAATTTGCCTGTTCCTTGAGGCATAGCTGAATAACCATTATCATGATTCATTGACCCCCATAATCTACCGTTGTTAACATAGGTTTTTACATTTGTATGTCCTTCCAAATTGATATTAGCTGAAGGAGAACTACCTCCGTGACAATTGGTACAATAGTTCGTCATGATTGGAGCTATAGTAGTAGAATATTTTACACTCGATGTATCACAAGCAGAAGCGTTGAGCAAATCTTGCTTGTTGTTGTTTACACAACTTGAATAAAGGGTTACTACAGAAACAAGCGTTGTGATAAATAGCAAGATACTTTTCATTTTGTATAACTTTTCCTCTCAAAGTTAGAATATATAATTTCATTTTTTTTAATCATAGGTCAAGTTTAGCAAACCTTTAGGAATAGATAGATTATGGGTTGATTAATTCAATCTGTAGGAGTTAATTC
>JBIIJQ010000104.1:0-6778 GCA_044233655.1 Chitinophagaceae bacterium
GTAACAAGCCTAAAGAAAGAACTCGATGCAGGATTTAAAAAAGCTACCAAACCTGCCAAGCCGTCTAAAAAAACCAAATCAAAAAATTAACCAACCAACTATTATTGTCATATTTACGTCATAATTCTAAACTAAAACCATTTTTATGAAAAAACTAATACTGTTAGCTCTTTTAGCATTGCCTTTTATCTCTAAAGCCTCCCATGAATTGGGCGGTCAAGTATCTGCCAAAGACCTAGGCGGATCCCAATATGAAGTGAAAATTAAAATGTGGGTTGATTCTAGCCTTGCTGTTTCATCATCGGTTACTTATGCTGTGCAAAATAGCGGTATGTCAACGAGTTATACTGCAGCATTAACTAGCAATATCCCCATGGGAAATAGCATTCTCGAAATCACGTATATGGATACTCTGGGTTTAAATGCCTTAGGTGCTTACAAAATTGTATATACCAATTGCTGTAGAAGCATGAACATTACGAATTTAAATTCACCCTCTACTCAAAATTTATATTTTGAGACATTAATTCAAAACAATCCAGCCATTACAAACTCAACACCAGAGTTTGTCAATTCACCCGATTTTTTTGCAAGTCCCAATGATACATTGATTCATAATCCATTGGCTATTGACCCCGATGGCGATTCATTGGTATTTACTTGGATGAATCCATTGGGATATGGTGGTACGGCTATTCCAATGAGTTTTGTACCCTATCCAGCAGGTGCCATGAGCTTTGCTGTGGATGCAGTTACGGGCGAAATAAGCTGGATACCAAGTATGACAGGCTTATATTCTTATGCTGTGAAAGTGCAAGAATATCGTAATGGTACGTTACTAAGTACAGGTATGAGGGACGCAACTGTCAATATATGTGTAGGTTGCAAAACCACTATGAGTACAAGTTTTCAGTATTACAATACCAACTTGTGGCCTGTTGTAGGCGGATACTATACCTTTCAAGCGTATGCATTCACTGCTTTTAACTACACCTTTAGCGGCGGACTCACAACTCCCAATGGTAGTACCATCAATATGAATGTGATAGGTGACGCAAGTTTTATGCCTAATAGTGCCATGTCTAACACGGCTACATTCACTGCTACACAGACGGCGAATACAATCAGTGGCGATTATTCTTGGACTCCTACCCCAGCCCAAATTCGTAATCGCCCTTACCTAAATGTAATTGTAGCTAAAGAAACCAATGCTACAAATCAAAATAGTCAAAAGGAAAAAACATTTTTGGTGAAGGTAAATGCGGGTCCAACGACTACAGGAACATTGGCCAATGATAACATCATGAGTATTTATCCAAACCCAGCACACACCGAAATCATGATTGAATTGCAAAATAGAAATGCCGACAATGTTCGCATCGATATTTATTCATCATTGGGTCAACGCATGTATCATCAAGACTTGAATCAAAAAGCAGTAGAAGCGATCCTGGTGAATACAACCAATTGGGCTTCTGGGAATTATATTATCCATGTGAATGGAAAACAACCATTAACTCAACAGTTTATGGTTGTACGATAGTTTAAAAATGTATTGCAAATTTTAATAGAAGGTCTCACAAGGGCCTTCTATTTTTTTTCTATGTTATGAAACATGACAATGAAGAAAAAAAGCAATATAAAATCCGTAGAATGAAGTTTGTATTCAATCTCAATTTACCTCCAAGCTCAGAAGAATATTTAATAATCAATCAACGTTGTTGTATGAGTGAAGTGATAAGCAATATCAATAACCCAGGAAGTACTGGTCATTCATTTTATTGCAAAATTCCACCGAGTTTAAATTTAATAAACAATTCAGCTACATTTTATCCTGTTTTTGATACAAAGTACTGCGTAGGGAAGAAATACACCATTGATCATTCAGCTATAGACCTCGACGGCGATTCATTGAGTTATGGCTTTGATTTATTAGATAAAGGTGGAGATCCAAATGACCCCAAGCCAATTATTCAAAGTTATCCGACTATAACTCAAATACCGTATACATCACCACATTCGGTAAATCAACCTATGCCTAGTATCAGTATAGATGAACATACAGGTATGATTGCATTAAACTCAATGTTTCAAGGCACTTATGCGGTCAATATTTATTGTAAAGAATGGCGAAACGGGGTTCATATAAATACCATAAAGCGTACCTATATTTACACAATATACAATTGTCAGTATGAGGTACAAGCAGCCATATCATGCGATACCACTCTATTTCAAACTACAAATGGAAAATTCTGTCTTTCAAACTGTAGTGGAAAACCAGTCAACTTTACGAGCCAACAAAATACAAATGCCATCAAATACCATTGGGATTTTGGAGTCAATGGTGTGTTGGATGATACATCTAATGTGTCAAATCCCACCTATACTTATATTGATACAGGAACCTACAAAGTCACTCTTTATGTTTTTGGTACTAATTGTATAGATTCTATCGAACAGCAAGTTGCAATTTATGAAGAATCGCCTGCAGTAGATTTTTCTATTACGGGAAAATTATGTACTGGAAGTGAACTCAAGTTTGAATTGATAAGTCAAGATACGTTTCAACATACTAAATGGTATTTTTATCACCCAAACATCAATCAATCCAACGATGGAAATCCGTTATTGAAAAAAATTTATACCGAAGGGCTAAATCAAGTTGAAGTATTTGCAGCGAAGCATAATGGTTGTATGGCATCACAAAAAAAAGATTTTTCACTTAGTACACTTGAAGTAACTGCATTTTCAGATACCACTCTCTTGGCACAATCTACAGCTACATTGTACGCTACTGGAGCAGATTATTACCAATGGCAGGTTATAAATTCAAATTCAGTGAGCGCACTATATTTTACACCCGCACAGGACAACAAGTCTTTAATACGAGCGATTATACAAAAGGTTGGAATGGAATGTTTAAAGGTGAAATGATGGGAATGGAATCCTATTATTGGGTAGCTTCGGTAAAATCAGCGAATAACGAAGAAAAATTATTTAAGGGTGATGTGATTTTGGTCAGATAATTTTAAAAAATTATTTTTTGGTTTTCAATATCTTAATTCAATTTATCTTCGAGCTTCGAAATTATTATTATGAAAAGTCCTATATCATATTTTTATGCTTTTTTAATCGTGGGTTTTTTTACTCTCATGACAGCCTGCAAAGACGAAGAACCCAAACCAACAGATAATACTGATGTAGCTGTTCCCACTATTACCTCGATCAATTATAAAGTAACCAAGTATTATACACACGATACATCACTTTATACTGAAGGACTAATTTTTCACGAAGGAAAACTGTTTGAAAGTACAGGCTCGCCAGACTATATTCCTTCGGCTAAATCTATGATAGGAATTAGTAATTTGGAAACAGGCAAGTTTGAAAAAAAGATTGAAATAGATCGAACTAAATATTTTGGGGAAGGGATTGTATTTCTTAATAACAAATTATACCAACTCACTTATACAACACATGTTGGATTCATTTATGATGCTAAGTCGTTTAAAAAAATAGGAACCTTCAGTTTTGGCAACAAAGAAGGATGGGCATTGACAACAGATGGCAAACAACTTATCATGAGTGATGGTACCAATACGCTTACATACCTTGATCCCGATAGTTTGAAGCCAATGAAAACACTTCAAGTAGCTAAAAACGGCGTTGCGGTAGATCAATTGAACGAATTGGAATTTATTAATGGATATATATTTGCCAATGTATTTATGACCGATCAAATTGTAAAAATAGATCCTGCCACAGGTAATGTGGTAGGCGTGTTAGATTTAAGTTCGCTTACTTACGAAGCCAAAGCAAAATACCATGATGCAGAAGTACTCAATGGGATAGCCTTTGATTCAACTACTAACGCTGTTTTTGTAACTGGCAAGCAATGGCCTACGATATATCAGATTGAGTTGTTGAATTAATCCCGCTCCATACACAACTCTACCAATACGCCATTCGTACATTTAGGATGTAAGAAGCAAATCATTTTATTGTCAGCACCAGCTTTAGGTTCAGCATTTAGGAATTCAAATCCTGCTTCTTTTAATCGTTCCATTTCGGCATGAATATCCTCGACAGCAAGAGCAATATGATGCATGCCCTCCCCTTTTTTCTCAATAAATTTTGATATCACACCATCTTCAACAGTCGATTCGAGCAACTCAATTTTAGTTTCACCCTGCTGAAAAAAAGCTGTTTGAACATTCTCAGAAGCCACCATTTCTTTTTTATAACAAGACGTGTTCAATAGAGTTTCAAATAATGGAATCGATTTTTCTAAGGATTTTACGGCTATGCCGATGTGTTCTATATTCAACATACAAACAAAATTAATGCTTATACTGCCAATTACAAATCTATTTTACCCTATGCAAAATCTGGAGTTAATCTTGCCAACATTTCTGACTTCATAAGTATTGCTAAATAAGCGATTAGGCTCCCTTCTCATTAAGGAGAAGGGTTGGGGATGAGGTTTTATTTCAAATTTAATTTCACTTCAGCAAACAAATAATACGATTTGATAGCAACGATTTCTAACAATTAAGCACAGTTATAAGTAAGACTTTATATTTTTAATAATCAGTATAGTCTAAACTTATCCAAGTTCGAAAGATAAAATACACACTAAATAGAATATCAAATATATTTGCAGTCCTTGTGTCCTGAACACATACTAAAAATATAAAACACAAAAACTAAAAAAGATTATGAATTTCCCAATATACCTTGATAACAACGCTACTACACCTTGCGATCCGCGAGTTGTAGACACCATGGTGCCATATTTTACGCAAAACTTTGGCAATGCAGCCAGTCGTAACCACTCCTTTGGCTGGACCGCTGAGGAAGCTGTAGATTATGCACGCGAGCAAGTGGCCAAATTAATAGGTGCCGACCCTAAAGAAATCATCTTTACATCCGGTGCTACCGAAGGCGATAACCTTGCTATCAAAGGAGTATACGAGATGTATGCAACAAAAGGAAACCACATTATCACAACTACGATAGAGCACAAAGCCGTATTAGATACGTGCAAACACCTTGAAAAACAAGGCGCAGAAGTTACCTATTTAGAAGTTGGACCCGATGGAATGATCAATCTAGATGAATTGGAAAAAGCCATTACACCTAAAACTATTTTGGTTGCAATCATGTATGCCAACAACGAAGTAGGCACCGTAAATCCTATGCGTGAAATATCAGCCATTGCAAAAAAACATGGCGTATTGGTGATGAGCGATGCTGTTCAGGCTGTAGGTAAAATACCAGTTGATGTAAACAAAGATGGTATTGACTTAATGGCGTTTACCGCACACAAAATGTACGGACCTAAAGGCGTTGGAGCTTTGTATGTACGTCGCAAAAATCCACGTGTAAAAGTAACTGCACAACTTGATGGTGGTGGACACGAACGCGGTATGCGAAGCGGAACATTGAATGTTCCTGGTATTGTTGGATTTGGCAAAGCATGCGAAATCTGTATGAATGAAATGGCATCTGACACAGAACGTATCGTTAAGTTGAGAGACAAACTCGAAAATGGATTACTTCAACTTGAAGAAAGTTATCTCAATGGACATAAAACCAATCGCTTACCACATGTAAGTAATATCTCGTTCAAACATGTAGAAGGCGAAGGTCTACTCATGGGTATCAACAAACACATCGCCTTAAGTTCAGGAAGTGCTTGTACATCGGCATCTCTCGAGCCATCGTATGTACTCAAAGCATTGGGATTGGGCGACGATTTAGCACATAGTTCATTGCGATTTGGACTCAGTCGTTTTACCACAGAAGAAGAAGTAGACTATACTATCAAAGCAGTATCTGAAACTGTGAATAAGCTACGCGAAATGAGTCCACTATGGGAAATGTACAAAGAAGGAATCGATTTGAATTCGATCGAATGGGCAGCGCATTAAAGGATAAAAAATATATAAAGAACACCTCTTATTGGGGTGTTTTTTTTATTCAAACTTACGAGAAAGGATTAAGAAATTAAATTTGTAAACAGCATGAAATCTGAATTAAACTAATACGAAATATACCTTTTAAAGGGTATAGAATGCATTCGGATATTATTTTACATTTGTATACTAAACAACAGTCATGAAAAAAATTATACTATTATCAGGATTGATATTATTGAGCATTTTTGCAAATGCACAATGTTGGTCGAAAATTTCGGTCAACACGCATACCGTTGCATTAAAAGAGGATGGCACACTATGGACTTGGGGTCACAATAGTCATGGTCAAATAGGTGATGGAACTACCATAAATAGACTCACACCTACACAAATAGGAACAAGTACAGATTGGAAAGAGATTGCAGCCGGAGATGAATTTTCTATGGCTATAAAAAACGATGGTACTTTATGGGGGTGGGGATGGAATATTTACGGAGCATTGGGTGATGGTACCAATATAGATAAAACAACACCCATTCAAATTGGTACAGAAACCAATTGGGATACAATTTCAGCCGGTGCATGGTATTGTGTTGCGTTAAAAAACAATGGCACACTTTGGTCGTGGGGATTAAACCAAAATGGATCCTTGGGTGATGGAACCACAAACAACAGAAACATTCCTGCTCAAGTAGGCACAGAAACTAACTGGGCAAAAATAAATGTACGATCACATTCACTTGCAATAAAGAATGATGGAACCTTGTGGGCTTGGGGTCCCAATATGTTTGGTCAACTAGGAGATGGCACAACTTCAGACAAACTTATTCCTACTCAAATTAGTTCAGCAACTA
>JBIIJQ010000044.1:0-24978 GCA_044233655.1 Chitinophagaceae bacterium
TCAAAACATACAGAATTGAAACAATTTTTCCCAAATACAGGTAATACTACACCACCTACTGATACACCGCCCAATCCTTAGAACCCTTTAAAAACGCCAAAATTTTAGGTATTTAAACTAAAAATTTAGCCTCGTAACGTAAAATTTTAGGCTAAGAACCTAAAATTTTACCTCCAATACCCTAAAAGTTTAGCCTCGGAATCTAAAATTTTACCCTTCCTGCCTATACTTTTACCCTCAGAACATAAAATTTTACTGTTTTTGATACATATATAAATAATACTACTATGAATACATAAAAAAACAGCATATTAAAAAAATAGCGTTTCTACAAAGAGTTTTATCTTTGAAATCTAGTAAATTTTAAACAACCTTTAGTCCATACACTTCATAGAACGCACCCGAAAGGGTGTATACTAAACGGTTTATGTAGCAGGATTTACCAGAACCTCAGAGATATAACAGCAAGGTTCACACCCGTTTTTTTGCTACCTCAGAAAGAAGAACCCTTGCAGAAAATTAATAATTATTAAATAAAATACTAATATGAAAAAGTTACAAATACTAATTACAATGCTGTTATTAACAACAGCCAAAATATACTCACAAGATTATATTCCTTATTTTTTACAAGAAGATAATAGTTTTATTCGATCTAGAGCTGATATGGTTCACTTAAATGGATGGGTTGTTTTTAATGACACTGTTAATATTCCTACAGGTGGGATGATTAATTTATACAAAAATGAATTAGGCTTCAACTCTTCAGACTCACTAGCATTGAAAAGTACATTTGAAGATAATTTTCCTTTTACAAATGTCAATAACAAATATAAACACTTAAAATACCAACAATATTTCAATGGTATTAAAGTGGAATATGCTGAGTTTATGGAACATTCCATTGATAACAAAGTTCATATATTAAATGGAAAAGTAGTAAATGGATTAAGTATATCGACAATCCCCACTATTCCATTGACTACTGCAATAAACAATGCAATAAATCATTATGGTACAACGAACGATTATGCTTGGACACATCCAGATTTAGAACAAGAAGCAAGATTAGATTTGGGTGATAGTAATGCAACAAACTATCCTAAAGGAGAATTAGTTTTAGCATACACAGGAGTTGGAAATAACTTATATCCAGAACATTATAAATTAGCATGGTGCATGAGGGTAAGATCAATAGTGCCAAGCTTTGATAAAAATATTTACATTGATGCTCAAACAGGTTTAGTTCTAAAAGAAGCCGACAATAGACACTATGATGGTTGGGCAGATTTAAGTATTCATGGATTAGGCAATAAATGGATTGATACAAGATGGAGAGGGTTTCCTCATTATGATTTTGTTTTGAACGCTAATAACGGAAGAAATATAGAAACAAAGCAACATGTCTTTGTTGGATGGGGTCTGTCCTCTCATTATAACGACAATGACGATAGTTGGCCTTCTTCTGATTGGAAATTTACTATACCACATTGGGCTGTAAATAATGCGTATGATTACTTTTCAAGTACTTTTAATAGAGTGGGTTGTGATGGAGCAAATGGAATAATTAGAATTAGAGCTAATTCTGGGGAGGCAACACACCATAATGAACATAATGGAATAGATTGGTTAACATTTGGTAGTGACCAAAATGAATATAGAGCAAGTGTTGATATATGTGCTCACGAGTACACACATGGAATAGGTACGCAGTTTGCTAATCTATTTGGGAGTGGTGAATCTGGAGCTATAGAAGAATCTTTTGCAGATATTTTTGGTATAATGGCTGAATACTACTCTCAAGGAAATGTAAATAATGATTGGAAAATTGGTGAAGATGCAGGACAATATAGAGACTTGCAAAACCCTCATAATTCAACAAAAATTCAAGTTTTAAATGGGGTTTCTTCTACAGCACAACCCAAGTTTTATCATGGGCAGCATTGGTATTATGGTAACGACGATTATAAAGGGGTTCATGTAAATAATGGAGTTCAAAATCATTGGTTTTATTTATTAAGTAACGGAGGGTCTGTCAATAATATAAACTATCCAGGTATCGGAATGGATGTTGCATCGATAATAACCTATGTAAATTATACTAATTTTTTAGGTCAATTTTCAAACTATACTGATGCTGCTATTGGTTCTGTGTTAGCTGCGGAAATATTTTTTGGCAATTGTTCTCAACCATACAATAGTACTTGGAATGCTTGGGCGCAAGTTGGATTGGCGGTGCCAATTTCAACCAGTGGGATTTCTATAGTTGGTCAAACACTTATACTTACTAATCCCCCTTACAATTATACATATCCAGTAATATTAACCGCTAATACTTACAATAATCAAAATTGTACTTGGAATTATCCTGCACAATGGTCGTGTCAAGTAGGAGGGCCTAATAATAGTAATTTGATTATTAATGATTTTAACAACTATTACTCAACTTCAGCAGTTTCTGTATCCACATTGCCTTGCAATTTTACTTCAACACACAATTTTAATTTTAGTGATGGAACGGGTAGCGGTAATACAAATGACCCAATAGGTAGAAAGCGATTTAGTCAAGGAGAAATAGTTTTAAGTCCTGTTCCTACTAGTTCTAATTTAAATATTCATGTAGAATCTACAACATATGATCCAGCTACTAAATGGAATATTAAAGTATTGAATTTTTATGGCATTGCGCAGTTTAGCAATAATTCTTGGACTACATTACCAACTAGTATCAATGTTTCAAATCTATATGCAGGAACATATATGTTACAACTTATCAGTAACAGAGAAACAGTGGTTATTCCATTTCAAAAAAATTAATTACATGAAATATTTTCTTATCACTATATTTTTGAGTTTATCATTTTTTTCTAAGGCTCAATACACCAATTCATTGACCTTGCCTTTGTATGGAAGTTGGTTTTTAAATATGTATCCTTATAAACTCAATAGAGTCTTCTTTATCAATGGTATTGAATATAAAAAAACGATAGGTAAGAATGCAAATCAAGGAGTTTTTGGAAATATTGTGTATACAGTAATTGATTATAAAAAGAAAAATAATGAAAAATGGTATGATGTTCGTTCAACTAATGGGGTTCCAATAAATTCATATTATGAATCAAACTTTGCTTTTTTTAGTTTAGGTTATTATTACAATCAAAAGATCTCAAAATATTTAAATATGTCATATAAAATAGGCTTGAATTACAGACTTGAATCAAATAATAAGTTGCTTATTGCTAATTATCCAGATTTTGGAGAGATCGTGGTACAAAGTATTGAATTTAATAATACTTGGGGTGGGATGCTTGGTTGCGATATGAACATTCCTATATATAAACATCTTAGTGCCACTTTAGGAGTAAGTTATTCTCGTTTTTTCAATAATCAAACTATTCGTTCTAAATATGATGGTTCATACATCAAAGATCCACAACGTAATACCTTGGTAACAGGTTTTGGATTAACGTATGGCTTTGGTAAGAAGAAAAAATAAGTCGGTATTCGATTTGTAAAATCTTAAATTATATTATTCACCCACTTTCTATTTAATAAGTTAGTGGGTGAATTTTCAAAAAAATTAATTTCATGAAATATTTTCTTATCACTATATTTTTGAGTTTATCATTTTTTTCTAAGGCTCAATATACCAATTCATTGACATTGCCATTATATGGTAGTTGGTTCTTAGATAGAAATCCATATAAACTAAATAGACATTTTATTGAAAATGGATTTGAGTATAAAAAAAAAATTGGAAAGGAAAAGAAACATGGAATTTACGTATCATTAGTTTATTTCCTAAATGATTATAGACTTAAAGTAAAAGAACAAAATGAATCTTGGCTAGCAGGTCGTACTCTTAAAAATACTCCTGAAAATTCATTTTTTGAAACTGAAACTTCGTTTATTAATATCGGTTATTACAAAAGAATAGTAGACAAAAAACGATATAATTTTGATTTAAAGTCAGGTTTGAATTATAGATTTTTATCAACAAATTTATTGCTTGTTCGTTATTATGCGGCTTTTGGAGAAGCTGTCATTCAAAATGTTTATTTTGACAATTCTTTTGGTGCAAATATTGGTTGTGATATAAACATTACTATTTACAACCATTTAAGTGCTACTTTAGGTATAAGTTATTCTCGTTTTTTCAATAATCAAACTATTCGTTCTCAATATGATGGTTCATACATTAAAGATCCACAACGTAATACCTTGGTTACAGGTTTTGGATTAACGTATGGCTTTGGTAAGAAAAAAAGATAAGTCGGTATTCGATGTTATACAAATGCTATTCCGTAATGGGGTAGCCTTTTTTGCGATACCATTCTTACACCTCCTTCATACTTAATTGTATTCGCTTACGAGCTATATCAATGTCGGTAACTTTTACAGTTACTTGCTGACTAAGTTTGATTACATCATTGGGGTCTTTTACAAATTTATTGGCAAGTTGCGATAAGTGTACAAGTCCATCTTGTTTTACACCGATATCAACAAACGCTCCAAAGTTGGTAATATTGGTTACGATACCTGGAAGTATCATCCCAATAAATAAATCGTTGATGGTATTGACACCTTCGGCGTATTCAAAATGTTGTAACGTACTACGAGGATCACGAGCTGGTTTTTCTAGTTCTTGAAGTATGTCTTGCAACGTAAACAAGCCCACTGTTTCAGTCATATATTTTTTTACATCTATTTTTTTTCGAATGCTTGTATCATTGATTAAATCTTCAATGCTGCAGTTGAGGTCTTTCGCCATTTGCCTTACTACGTCATAGCTTTCGGGATGCACAGCCGAATTATCGAGTATTTGTTTACCATGTTGTATACGCAAAAATCCTGCTGATTGCTGATACGATTTGGTACCCATCAATGGCACCTTTTTGAGTTCATCACGTGATTGAAAAGCGCCATGTTCCTTGCGGTATTCAACTATGTTTTTAGCCAAAGTATTTCCTAGGCCTGATATGTAAGCCAGTACATGTTTGGACGCTGTATTCACATCTACGCCCACAGCATTTACACAACTTACAACTACATTGTCGAGCGATTCTTTTAGTTTGTATTGATTTACATCATGTTGGTATTGTCCCACACCAATTGATTTAGGATCTATTTTTACCAACTCGCTCAATGGGTCCATGAGCCTACGACCAATGGAAATAGCACCTCGTACGGTAAGGTCATAATCTGGAAACTCTTCCCGTGCCACTTCGGATGCCGAATAAATGGAAGCACCTGCTTCGCTGATGAGGAAAATAGGTACAGGATTTGAAAATTGAATACTTCTACACAGTTGTTCGGTCTCTTTGCCGGCGGTCCCATTGCCAATTGCAATTGCTTCAATATTAAATTTAGTTACTAATTGTTGTATTTTATAAATGGCATCCTCACGTTCTTGTTGTGGAGGGTGAGGATAGATAGTAGTGTTATGAATTAAGTTGCCTTGCTGATCGAGTACAACTAATTTGCAACCCGTTCTGAAACCAGGATCGAGCGATAAAATATTTTTTTGTCCCAATGGTGGCGATAACAATAATTGTCGGGTATTGGTTGCAAATACTTGTATGGCTTCTTCATCGGCTTTTTGTTTGCTCGACATTCTAAATTCCAATTCAATGGATGATTTCAATAATCGTTTGTAACAATCATCAATGGCAAGTTGTACTTGTTTAGAACATTCACTTTCATTCTTTAAAAACACTCGATCCATTGCATCTAACGCCATAGCTTCATCAATAGAAATGTCGAGTGAAAGGAACCCTTCTTTTTCGCCTCTTCGCATGGCCAACATTCTATGCGAAGGACATTTGGTTAGTACTTCCGAACATTCAAAATAATCTTTGTATTTAATAGCATCTTCTAATTTGCTTTTAAAAACCTTGCAAGAAATGATTGCGTTTCTTGAAAATAAATGCCTGATTTTTTCACGTACAAGTGCATGTTCATTCATCCACTCGGCCATAATATCTCGAGCACCTTTCAATGCGTCTTCAATACTCAATACTTGGTCTGTTAAAAACTTTTCGGCTTCGCTCAAAGGATTTACATTCAATGGCTGCTCAAAAATAAGTGTGGCCAATGGTTCTAATCCTTTTTCTATTGCCATTGAGGCACGTGTTTTTCGTTTGGGTTTGTAGGGTAGGTATATATCTTCTAAGATAGTAGCTTCCATACATGCTGTAATCTTTTTACTTAGTTCGGGCGTTAGCTTACCTTGATCTTCGATTGATTTTAAAATGGTTTCTTTTCGTTTTTCCAACTCATCAAAATATTGTAATTTGTCTTTTACGTTTTCGATGACCACTTCATCCAAGTTCTCGGTAGCTTCTTTGCGGTATCGAGCTATGAAAGGGATGGTAGAACCTTGCTCTAGCAAGGTTTGAATGCTTTCTACTTGTTTGGTTTTGATTGATAACTTTTGAGCAATGTATTGTATATATTTCAGCTGCATGATGCGGTTTCAGTTTTTTTAAGGAGGGCAAATGTAACGACAAACAATAAATAAGTGGATTGGTCTTTTACTATTTCAACTACGAACTCAGTATAAATAATTGTATTAATTTTGATTGAAGTTATTTTAATAATAATGGTTTCATACAACATATTCAAGCAACTATGTCTTTCTTTACCAGAGGTGAAGGAAGAACCCCATTTTGAAAAAATTTCCTTTAGAGTGCATAAAAAAATAATGGCAACCTATGATGCAAAATTGAATAGAGCATGCATTAAACTTTCAGCGATTGATCAGGATGTATTTTCAATGATTGATTCATCCATTATATATCCATTAGCCAATAAATGGGGTAAGCAAGGTTGGACCTTGATAGAGTTAAGTCTAGTGAAAAAAACAATTTTGAAAGATGCAATTTCAAAAGCATACAACGAAGTAGCTTCTAAGAAATTGATTGAGCAATGGAAGAATAGAACTAAGAATATTTGAGTAATAATTATCTCAATAGATTATTTTCGGTACAATAATCTTTGCATTCATAACACTTCCATAATGCTGGCCCATTTCGGGAATGGAATAAGCATCTTCAATAAGATGTTCGCCTATTGCAGTTCTACGAAGTGCTTGTAAAAAAGCACCGCAACCTAATTGAGTACCAAAATCGTTGGCTATAGATCGAATATAAGTTCCTGTTGTACATGCTATTCTAAAGTGAATCTCTGGCAAAGAAACTTTGGTAATTTCAAACTCCTCTATGGTTACCTTTCTACTTTTCATAATCACTTCTTTGCCTTGTCGGGCGAGTTCATATACTGGTTTGCCTTCTTGTTTGATGGCAGAATGAATAGGGGGAAATTGTTCTATTTCGCCTAGAAAAAGAAGCCTTGTTTTTTCAATCAATTCAGGTGTAACATAGGTATAATCTTTCTCATCGGTTGGAATGCTTTCAAGATCATAAGTAGGCGTTGTAGCTCCTATATGTATGATGCCTGTATATTCTTTTTTTAATCCCAATAATTCGGTCAGTTTTTTAGTCGATTTGCCTGTACAGCATATGACTAATCCAGTGGCCAAAGGATCAAGTGTACCTGCATGACCAATTTTGGCTTTGGTCCATTTTTTTAGTTGAGCCACAACTGCAAAAGATGACCAGCCGTAGGGTTTGTCGATCAAAAGGGTTTCTCCATCTATATGATTGAGTTCATGTAAAGGTTTTTTCATGTGGCACAAAGGTAGGTTACATATCATTTATCCTTTTAAGTAAATGTAAATGAATTTATTGTTGAATTTTTATGCTTATTGTAGCTGACAGAATTCTAGAATGGTGGTTTTAGGATTAAATGTATTTATATTAAACAATAAATTAATATGTAAATAGATAGATATTAGTTGTTAATAAAATTGAATACTATTTATATCCAATTCTTTTAGATATTATTAACTTTGAGGTGTTATATTTGCGCCCTTAAAACAAAAAATTAACTTCACAATGGCAAATACAGGTGATATTAAGACAGGTCTTATCATTAAATTGGATGGTAGTCTATACTCAGTCGTTGAGTTTGGACAAAACAAAACAGCTCGTGCAGCTGCAAAAGTTTGGGCAAAATTAAAAGGCGTCGATAACAATCGTACGATAGAACAAACTTGGAATAGTGGTGAGACAATTCATACTGTAAGAGTAGAGAAAAAACCTTATCAATATCTATATAAAGATGAGACTGGATATAGCTTTATGGACAATGAAACCTTTGAGCAAATTACAGTAGCAGAAGCTTTGGTAAATGCACCACAATTTTTAAAAGATGGTCAAGAAGTCATTGCCCTTATCAATGGAGAAACTGATATGCCAATAGGTGTAGAATTGCCAGAAAAAATAGATGTATTGGTAACCTATAGCGAACCGGGTATGAAAGGTGATACTGCCACTCGTACATTGAAGCCGGCTACTATTGAAACAGGTGCTACTATTAATGTTCCCTTGTTTATCAATGAAGGAGAATTAATACGTATTAACACAAAATCGGGAGAATATGTGGAAAGAGTGAAAAGTTAATTCCAAAATTATTTTTCATATTTACATTACCAAAATAAAATACACTTTAAATGGCTACAGCAAAAAAAGCAATTAAACCATCTGCAAAGAAAACAATTGCACCCAAAAAGGTATCAACAGCAAAACCTATTAAGGTTTCAGTTCCAGCAAAACCAGTTGAGCAAATGCCTAAAGCAATATTTAATATTGATGAAATAACAGAATTGATGAAAGCAGTCAATCATTCCAATGTGAATGAATTGAAACTTGAGAAAGGTGATATCAAAATCACCATTCGACAAGGAGCAGCAACCGTCGCTGCAACTCACACTCAAGCACCCATTATGTATACACAACAGGCTGCACCAGCACCAGCACCAGTTGCTGCACAAGCGCCTGTAGCAGCTGCACCAACAGCACCAGTAACTGAAAGTGTATCTGATAATTTAATTACTATTAAATCACCAATGATAGGTACATTTTATCGATCTTCAGGACCAGGTAAGCCATTGTTTGTGAACGTAGGTGACGAAATTAAAGTAGGACAAGTATTATGTATCGTAGAAGCAATGAAGTTGTTTAATGAAATCGAAAGTGAAGTAAGTGGTAGAATCGTGAAGGTATTGGCTGATGATGCAACACCAGTTGAGTACGATATGCCATTATTTTTGGTACAACCATCATAATTTTAATGAGCGAATTAGAAAATTAGAAAATTTGAAAATAGTAATTACGTATTTTCAATCTCAAATTTTCAGATCATCAAATTTTCAAATTAAATACAATGTTTAAAAAAATACTAATAGCAAATCGTGGCGAAATCGCATTAAGAATTATTCGTACATGCCGTGAAATGGGAATTCGTACAGTAGCAGTTTATTCAACCGCTGATAAAGATAGCCTTCACGTAAGATTTGCCGACGAAGCTGTTTGTATTGGTAAGCCATCCTCATCAGATTCTTACCTCAATATACCACACATCATGGCTGCAGCCGAAATTACCAATGCGGATGCTATTCATCCTGGGTATGGCTTTTTAGCTGAAAATGCAAAGTTTGCAGAAATATGTGGTCAATATAAAATTAAATTTATAGGCCCTACACCCGAAATGATCAATAAGATGGGTGACAAAATCACTGCTAAAGAAACTATGATCAAAGCTGGGGTGCCCGTAGTACCTGGAAGCGAAGGTTTACTTGAAAGTGTAGCACATGCCAAGAAAGAAGCTAAAAAGATGGGGTATCCTGTCATTATAAAAGCAACTGCTGGTGGTGGAGGAAAAGGTATGCGTATTGTATGGAACGAAACAGAGGTAGAAAAAGCATTTGAAAATGCGAAAGCAGAAGCGGCTGTTTCGTTTAAGAATGATGGTTTGTACATGGAGAAATTCGTAGAAGAACCAAGACATATAGAAATACAAGTAGCAGGTGACCAATTTGGTAAAGTATGCCATATGAGTGAGCGTGATTGTTCTATTCAACGTCGTCATCAGAAATTAGTAGAAGAAAGTCCTTCTCCATTTATGACACCTGAGTTGCGTAAAAAAATGGGTGATGCTGCAATCAAAGCTGCAAGTGCTATCAACTATGAAGGTGTTGGAACAATCGAGTTTTTGGTGGATAAGCATCGCAAATTCTATTTCATGGAAATGAATACACGTATTCAAGTAGAACATTGCGTAACTGAAGAAGTTATCAATTTTGATTTAATCAAAGAACAAATAAAAATAGCAGGTGGTGTGCCTATTTCTGGTAAAAACTATGAACCTAAAATGCACGCCATCGAATGTCGTATCAATGCTGAAGATCCCTACAACGATTTCAGACCATCACCTGGCAAAATCACTGTGTTACATACACCAGGAGGACATGGGGTACGAGTAGATTCACATATTTATGCTGGATATACAATCCCACCTTATTACGATTCAATGATTGCAAAAATCATAGCTGTGGCTCAAACTCGTGAGGAAGCAATCGATACGATGAGTCGTGCATTGAGTGAATATGTGATTGAAGGTATTAAAACTACAATTCCTTTTCATCAACAATTGATGCAAAATGAAGATTTCCGTAATGGAAATTTCACCACGAAGTTTCTTGAAACATTTGAAATAAAATAAGTACTCTTCAAAAATACAACTACAACATATATTTCTATTCTGAGAAAAATACTTCAAATGAAACATTGGCAATTGTTTCTTTTGATGGTAGTGCCTACCGTTTGGGTATCACCTAGTCCATTGCAAGAAGTGATTCATTTAATTGGCATCGTTTTTTATTTTTTATGGATATATGCTTTAACATTTCTTGGTCAAGAAAAATTAATCAGCTACGGATTAAAACCAATGAATTTTAATTTGTTGAAGATTAACTTAATAGTATTATTCGGTTTTATGGCCATTGCAATATTGTTGCCTGGGGGTAACGAAGATGATAATTCAATATTTTCATATATTGCTCCCTTTTTGTCAGTGCCTTTAGCCTTATTGTATTTTTATCTTGTATATGCCTTTTTTTATATTCTTTACTATTGTGCAAAGCTTATTGCAGTGATGGAATTGCGACGTGAAGTTTCATTCTCTGACTACGGGATGAACCTATTGTTACTTTCGTTATTATCTTTTTGGATATGGTTTTTACAGCCACGATTGAATAAAGAATTTGCCGAAGAAAAGTTACACATTGTATAGATCTAGAGAATAGTTTTTAATTTTCATATTTGGAGTTGTAATTTTAAGTCTCAACTAACTAATAATGAAAAAATTATTCCTTTTTAGCATACTGTTTATTCCCTTTTTAGGATGGGCACAATACTCATTTAGAGATTTGAGTGGTAAATGGGTTGAGCAAACACGCACTGATAAGCATCAAGAGGTCATTCCATTTAAAGATACATTATACATTGAAATACGTGAGGATGGATTTATGATGGTACGACATACAATCGGAGCAACTACCCTAGGAGATGCAACGTTGAAAGACAATGAAATTTCTGTTGAAAAAGAAAAATTCATAATCGAAACGGTTGGTAAGGATATATTGAAATTAAAACAAGAGAAACGAACGCATCGTTTTATAAAACAACAAGAATTTCAGGATGCTCCTGTTACCAAGTTAATTCCTGGGATAGAAACAGATAATGGATCAATCGAGTTGAATCAACTCAATGGAAAATGGAATTGTTACAAAAAAACAGATCCATCATTTAACAACACTAAATTTTATATCAAGCAATTAGAAATCTATGATCAATTACTTAATAGTATGAATGTAGATGTTACTTTTCAGAATATGGATACAGCCTATATAGCAGAAATGAAAATACAACTGAATCAACGTAAAATGATACTACAAGGAGAAGGTATTTATAAAGCGCTCACTATTGTAAAAGCAGATAATGAAGAAATGATATTGCAAGATGGGAGTGTGCATTATTTTTTGAAACGTGTAGTAAAAAAATAAGCATATCCTAATTAGTTTCTACAGCATCTTTTTCATACACTTTTATCACATTATATACAGTATCGCGTTCTACTGGTACACGATGAGCTTGGTATATTAGCTCACACAGTTGAGCGGTCGACATAGCTGGGGTTTGTTCTTCGCTACCTGCCATTGAATATATTTTAGTACTATCGTCGATCGTGCCATCCAAATCGTCGACACCATAGTTAAGCATGAGTTGAGCGTTGTTTCTACCAAGCATTGGCCAATAGGCTTTAAGATGTGCAAAGTTATCCATGAAGATACGGGCAACAGCATATAGTTTAATATCTTCTATCACACTAGCTTCGGGTAGATAACTCATATCATTATCTTGATTACGAAATTTGAGCGGAATGAAACAATTGAAACCACCTGTTTCGTCTTGTAAAGTACGGAGTTGATTCATATGATCGATACGATCAGTATAGGATTCTATATGGCCATATAGCATAGTTGCATTGCTATGCATACCTAGTTTGTGTGCTGTACGATGTATATCGAGCCATCCTTCACCATCTACTTTATCTTCACATATTTGAGTGCGAATATGAGGGGCAAATATTTCAGCGCCACCTCCAGGTAAGGATTGCAAACCTGCTTCTTTGAGCATCTTTAGACCTTCCTCTGTTGATACTTTTGCCTTGCGAAACATATAATCCAACTCGACTGCTGTATAACCTTTGAGATGTAAATCAGGTCTATGTGCTTTTATTTTACGTAATAAATCGCAGAAAAATTCTAGATTCAATTTGGGATGAACTCCACCTACGATGTGTACTTCTGTAACAGGTATACCATCATATTTTTTCACAATATCCATCATTTGTTCGGTGGTCAATTCCCATCCGTCTTCACGATGTTTGTACAACTTAGAATACGAGCAGAAAGCGCAACTGAATACACATAGATTGGTAGGTTCGATATGAAAATTGCGATTGAAGAATGTATGATTGCCGTATTTTTCTTCGCGAATATGATTAGCCAAAGCACCTAAAAAACCGATTTCGCCTTGCTCAAATAGAACCAATGCCTCTTCACTGGAAATTCGTTCATGATGCATTACCTTTTCACCAATTGCTTTGAGTGCAGGGTTTAAAGTTGGTTGAGAAAGTATACTAGAAATAGATTCAGGTGTAGATTGCATTGGACAATAAATTTGAATGCAAATGTACAAACAGTAAAGGCTTGATTTATATATTAATCATTGATAGTTGGTTAATTATTAGTATAAATAAAAGATGAGGAATTGAAAATATTGTTGAATTGCACTAGTTTTGAATTAAGAATTCTATTTTTCAAGTAAATAAATATCAATAATTTTATTCTACATTTGTTTACAACATCATATTGATAAATGAGTTCAGGTTATAATATCACTAAACGCTCCCTTGACGCTATAAAGAATAGAATTGATATCGCTCAATTTATTCAAACTATTTCGAATAAATCAGCTCTGCCAAGTCAAGATACTCCACCTACCGAGGGCAGAAATACAAATGAAGGCTTAAAAAAAAGACAAGATTTTTTGCACCTTAAAACAGGTAAGCAATTCCCCAATTTATTTAATCAACATGTGATTACTGATGCAGCACAAGTGAATGGCAATTGTGAAAATTTTATTGGTACAGCCCAAATTCCCATTGGTATTATAGGACCTTTAAACATTGTAGGCACAGCTGCTCAAGGTGATTTTTATGTGCCGCTTGCCACTACTGAAGGGGCTTTAGTTGCCTCTTATCACCGTGGCGCAAAGGCTAGCAGAATGTGTGGTGGCATAACCAGTATTTGTTTTTTGGAAGGTGTGCAAAGAAGTCCCGTATTTAGATTTGATAACATGGGCGAAATGGGGAAGTTTTTAATTTTTGCGATTGAAAATTCTGAAAAATTTCAAGATGTAATTTCTACAGGTAGCAATCATGCCAAAATTTTGGATGTTAGATTTAATATAGAAGGTAATCAACTTATCATCAATATTGAGTTTTACACAGCCGATGCAGCAGGCCAAAACATGGTAACTATCTGTACTGACATTTTATGTAAATGGCTAGTTGAAAATTCGCCTACAAAACCTAATATATGGTTTGTAGAAAGTAATTACAGCGGTGATAAAAAAGCTGCTGCAGTCTCATTTATGCATGTAAGAGGCAAAAAAGTATCTGCCGAAGTAAATTTAACAAAAGAAGTAGTTGAAAAAATACTGAGATGTAAACCCGAAGACATGGTGCAATATTGGCAAAGCAGCACTATAGGAGTTATACAAAGTGGCAGCATTGGGGCTCAAGGTCACGTTGCCAATGGACTCACTGCTCTTTTTGTTGCAACAGGACAAGATATAGCCTGCATAAGTGAAGCCTCAGTGGGAATTACTAGAATGGAATTAACCACCGATGGAGGTGTATATGTTAGTGTTACATTACCTAATTTAATAGTTGGGACTGTAGGTGGAGGAACAGGCTTGCCTACTCAAAGAGAATGTTTAGAAATGATAGATTGTTATGGTAATGGCAAAGCTCAAAAATTTGCTGAAATTGCTGCGGGTCTAGCATTGGCTGGAGAAATTTCTATTGCAGCTGCTATTGCCTCAGGTCAGTTTTCACAAGCTCATCAAAAATTTGGCCGTAAAAAACCTTAATTCAATGAAGGCTTCTTTACTCAAAAGATTATGGCAATACCAACGTGAAAGATTCCCCTTGTTTGCACATGGAATACTAATTCTTTCTTTTACTTTTTCTGCTATGGCTTATTCCCATCTTTGCAGACAAGATGGATTACCCTTAGATTATCAAAAGTTATTTTTAGCTTTTACAAATACTTTTTTATTGTTTTTATTGTTGCGAATTTCTGATGAATTTAAAGATAGTGATTTTGATTTAAAAAACAGGCCTCATTTACCCGTACCAAGAGGTTTAGTTCAATTGAGTGAATTAAAAACTATTGGTATTATTGTTTTAATTAGCCTAAGTGTTTTTAATTTAATCTTTGCTCTCCATCATTTTTATTTGTATCTATTTATTTTGATTTATATGGCTTTGATGTTTAAAGAATTTTTTATTAAGCACTGGCTTGAAAAAAATCAATTGTGGTATGTTACTTCTCACATGCTCATTATTCCTTTAATTGATACTCTTGCAAGCTCATTTGATTGGATTGATAAACAACCTAACATGATTGGTTTATGTTGGTTTTTTGCTGTCTCTTTTTTTAACGGATTAACCTTAGAGCTAGGAAGGAAAATAAAAGTAAAAGAGAAAGAAGAAGCAAATTCCTACAGCCTTTCGTTGGGATTTAAAAAAGCGATGATCTTGTTCCAGTTGGTAGTTTTAATTACGCTAATACTTTGTTTTGGAGCTAGCTATCATGCTCAATTAGCCATTGGTCATTACATAGTGTTTTTTTTACTTTATTTAATTGCTGCTGTGCAAGGCATCTATTATTATTACCATCAAACTATTAAAAATGCTCAACTGTTTGAAATTATTTCAGGCTTGTGGGCTGTAGGTATGTACTTAAATTTGGGTTCATCAATTTTTTTTAACTAATGGTAAAAACATCGCCTAATACAAAAAAGATTGGCAATAAAGCTAAACATTTATTTTCGTTGAAATCACTGGGTCTTAATGTGCCTAAATTTATAGTGATTAGCTTTGATGATCTTTCACTTTTATTAAATAACAATGAACACAATATAATCAATGTCAGTTCGATAGAAATCCCTGGCATTTGGCTGAGAGAAATTGAAGACGAATTTCCTGATGTTACTAGTTTTGCTGTAAGAAGCAGCACTGAGGTAGAAGACTCTGTCAACAAAAGTTATGCAGGACAATTTAAAAGTAAATTGAATGTTCAAAAACATCAATTGTTAGCTGCTATAAAGGAAGTTTGGCTTTCTGTTTTTGCTAATCATATTCATTCTTATAATGAAATAGACAACCGTAGCATCTCCATATCTATCATTATTCAAGTTTGTATTGAAGCTGACCGTTCGGGTGTTTTATTCACCATGAATCCAATTACTGGAGACAAAGAGTGTATGATGATTAATGCCACTTACGGACTTGGAGAAGGATTGGTATCTGGTGCCTTGGATGCTGATTCTTATTTAATTAAAAACAATGAAATCACCGAAGCTATAACTTCTAAAAATGCTCAATTTGTTTATAACAATAAAGGTGATTTAATAGAGAGAGAAGTGAATGAAATTGATAGAGGATTGAGTTCATTAAATACCAAAAATATTCAAGAGCTAACCGAAATAGGAAACAAATTAGTTCAGCACTTTGGTCAACATCAAGACATTGAATTTTGCGTAAAACAAGATGAAATTTATATTTTACAATCACGCCCCATTACAACCATCAATCATAACAATGATTACTTAATATGGGACAACAGTAATATTATTGAATCCTATCCTGGTATAACTCTTCCACTTACTTTTTCATTTATCAGTCCTGTTTATTCAGCTGTGTATCAACAAATGAGTAGTATTTTAGGTATCAGTAAAAAAGAGATTCAAAATAATTTATATACTTACGACAACATGTTGGGTTTGTTAAAAGGTAGAGTGTATTACAATCTTTATAGCTGGTACAAACTGTTGTCATTATTGCCTGGCTACAGCTTAAATGCTGGATTTATGGAAAAAATGATGGGTGTAAATGAAAAATTTGAACTGAAAGATTATCATAAGCCAACTGGTTTTATGGAAAAATTACGAGTGTTAAAACTCGTCATTTCTATGCTAAAAAATGCCATTACACTGCAAAGAATGAAAAGAGATTTTTCCAACAATTTTAATTCAACTATTACAAAGCATAGATCAAAAGCCATTCATCAAGCAGATGCCATAACATGTATGCATGCTTATTATAAGTTTGAAAACACTTTATCAAAAGAATGGAAAGCGCCTTTAGTCAATGATTTATTTGCTATGATTTACTATGGTTTATTTCAAAAACTAATTGACAAATACGCTAAAGGAAATTCAAACAATGAATTTTTAATTCATACTGGAAAAGTTATTACAACCGAACCAGCCCTTTTGCAAAACAACATATCCATCCACATTCAAAACAATACTGAGTTAACAGATTTGTTTGAAAATAAGTCTATTGAATTTATTTGGGAATGGATTATCAATCATCCCAGTGAGACAATCTCCAAACTAATTCAATCGTATTTAGATCAATGGGGCGATAGATGTTTTGCTGAACTGAAATTAGAGACTATCACTTACACACAGAATCCGTTGCTATTTATCAAAATAATTAAAAATACGTTTGCTAGTGCATCACCTTCGAATGAAAAGCACAATCAAGAGAATACGAAGCATTTAAACCTTCATTTTCCACAAAAAATATTGTTTAATTTCATCAAACGAAATGCCATTAACACTGTGACGGATAGAGAAAATTTAAGATTTGATCGCACAAGAGCTTTTGCCGAAGTAAGATTGATTTTTCTTCGAATAGGCTTACTTTTTGAACAAGATAGACACATTGAGAATGCAAGAGATATTTTTTATTTAAGTAAAGAAGAAATATTTAATTTTATTAAAGGGACAAGCATTCAACTGGATTTGAAAGCATTAATTGAATTGCGTAAAAAAGAATATGCAATCTATTTTAATGAACCTGCGCAACTGGCAAGAATTAAAACGACTAATATAGTTTATTCTCATCATTTTGGCAGCGAACATAGCAGCAATTCAAAAGTATTAAAAGGAATAGGCTGCTGTCCTGGCATTGTGAAAGCCGAAGTAAAAATTGTTCACTCTCCAGATGATATTGTCAATTTAAAAGACAAAATACTAGTTACTATTTCTACTGATCCTGGATGGGTTTCAGTCTTTCCTTTAGTCAAGGGAATTTTAGTTCAAAGAGGTAGTGTTTTAAGTCATGCTGCTATTGTTAGCCGAGAGATGAATATTCCTTGTATAGTAGGCATTCCAAATATCACAAATCAGCTCAAAGATGGTCAAATTGTAGAAATGAATGGGTTAACGGGTGAAATTATTTTAACAAGTTAAGTAAAATTTATTTCAGCTATTTTTACGTTCATATATTTAAGAAAACTATTTTAAAAACGAATGCCTAATAATGTCGATTTTTCTTTTATAAGGTACGCCAATGGTTGGGAAGACACTCAATTATTGATCAATAATTTGAATCCAAAAGCTGGTGACAAAATAGTAAGCATTGCTGCAGCTGGTGATAATTCGTTGGCCTTTTTAGCATTTAATCCTGAAATAGTTCTTGCTTTTGATATTAGTGAAACTCAATTATACCTTACTGAATTAAAACAACAAGCGATTAAAGTTTTAGATTATCAAGATTTATTGGCCTTTTTAGGAGTGACAAAAACCAAACATATAGAAAAACTATTTAGACAATTAAAACCTTATCTATCTGAGGGTTGCTCTCATTATTTTACACTAAATTTCAGTCTAATTCAACATGGTATAATTTATCAAGGAAAATTTGAAAACTATTTTAAATTATTTAGAAACTATATATTGCCCTTAATTCACAATAAAGAAAAAATACATCGTTTATTTGAATCAAAATCGGCCGAAAAACAAGTAGAATTTTATAACAATGAATGGAATACTTGGCGTTGGCGGAGTTTATTTAAGCTATTTTTTTCTAAGTTCATTTTGGGCAAATTTGGTAGAGACCCTGCTTTTTTTAATGAAAATAAATTACCTGTTTCTCAAACAATTTTTGATTTAGCTGAAAAGCATTTAAGTTCTACATTGGTATTTAAAAACTACTATTTAGATTTTCAATTAAGAGGAAGTTATAACGTGGCCCTTCCTTATTATTTAATTGAAGAAAATTATCTAAAAATTAAAAAGAATATCAATCAATTGACGTTGAAACAAGGCTATTTAACAGATATCAATCCACCTTATAAATTTGATTTAGCAAACTTATCGAATATATTTGAATACATGGATGAAAATTTATTTAAAAAGCAAGTTGCACATTTGTCTCAAATAATGAATGAAAATTCCAAAATGGCTTATTGGAATTTATTTGTTCCTAGAAAAATGGAAAATCATAATCCTAAATTTAAATCATTGGACATTGAGGGAATTGACCTTTGTTTCTTTTACCAGTCGTTTAACCTAAATCAATTTATTGGATGAGTTCGTTTGTAAATTTATTGATATTGTCTTCATTTTTTTTAACTGTTTTTGCCATTGGTGAAATTGCGTATAGAAAATTGAAGGTAAACTCGGAAATAACTCGAAAATGGAGTCATATAGCCAGTGGTCTTTTAGCTTTATTATTTCCTTATTTTTTCGAAAGCGTTTTTTGGGTTATATTAATCTGTGGCATTTTTGCTGTATTTTTATTAACTTGTAAGCACTTTTCATTTTTACCCTCGATCAATGCAGTAAACAGAAAAACACATGGCAGTGTTTTATTTCCATTCGCTGTTATTATTTCCTTTATTTCGTACCAATATCACGAGTTCAAATTGTTGTATTATTATTTACCAATTCTCACTTTAGCTATTTGTGATTTGTGTGCAGCTATAATTGGAAAAAGATATCCCTTGAAAAAAATCAATATCTATTTGGAAACTAAAAGTATTGGTGGCTTTTTAGCTTTTTTTCTTTCTTTTATTTTACTCAATTTTACGTTGATTCAATTAAATTATCAAATACCATTGAATTTTATCTTGGTAGCTGGAATATTTAGTGGATTTGTAGAACTCATTAGTCCGAGAGGTTTTGATAATATTACGATCCCTTTTAGTGTTATTATGGCAATGAATTATCTTTTGTAAATGCAGGTAGTAGAATTAAATATTGAAAATGAAAAAGATAGGATTGATTTCAATTCTATTCTTGATGAATTATACAACAACCAAGAGTATATTGACAAGCTTAAACAAATCTATAGACAAAATTTAATTTCTGTTTTCATTCTTAAGAATCATGAAAGAATATTGGCTAGAGTTTCTTTATACGCATTCGATAAAAATGAAAGATCAAACACATACTTGTTTGGGCATTTTGAGGCATTGGATATTGAATCAGGATTTAGCATATTGCAACATTTGCACCACAAAATAAAATCTGAATTTAATCGGGGAACTATCATTGGTCCAATGAATGGAAACTCATGGTTTAATTATCGAATTGCATTATCCAATTTTGATTTACTCTTTAAAAATGACATTACAAATCCTGCGTATTATTTAGAAATATTTGTAAAAGCAGGATACAAAGAGGCTCATCATTATTTAACAAATCTTCAAACTAATGTTGAATTCATTCAACAGAATACAATATCAGATTATACAATTGTATTTTTTAATCAAGAAGAACTGAATCATAGAATTATTGAGATTTATCATATAACAATGGAAGCGTTCAAACATGCTCCTTTCTTTATACCAATTCCCTTTTCAGTTTTTGAAATACAATTTAAATCCCAATTACAATTGATTGATTTAAGGGTCTCTCCTTTTGTTATCAATTCAAAGAATGAATTGTGTGCCTATTGCTCTTGCTATTTAACCAATGATGGAGAAAGGATGGTAGTAAAGACTATTGCACGAAAACAAGGCAGGCAATATGCAGGGCTTGGAAGACTTCTATCCTATGCAATTATTAATAAGGCGAATGAAGAAAAAGTCAATGCCATTCTTCATGCATTTATGCATTTAGAAAATAGTTCAAAATCACTCTCTGAAAGATACAAAGGAATTAACATTAAACAATACGGCTTATACCAATGCGAATTATAAAAATAATTTTGAGTATCGTAGTCCTAATTCTATTTATGTCAATGGGGATTGTTTATTTTTTTGCACCTTTGAAATCAAATCTTAAAGGAGAACTTTATATTTTAAAAAGCATTGAAATAAAGGATTCGGTTTCTACAGTTTTTGCATACATGGGAAATTCAGCTAATGCGAATATATGGAGTGTGTATATTGATCATATTCGTTTAATCAGTGGAGAAGATGGAAAGAAGAATTGTAAAAGAAGATGTTTTAAAAACAACGATGAAAATGGAATGCCATGGGATGAAGAAATAGTGGATATAGTCCCAAATGTAAAAAGGGTACTTAGTATTTACAATGGAAAATATTTCCCTATTTTTTCTGAAAATTTATCTACTGAGCAATTGTATATTAATAAAGGTGTAAAACTGAATTATGCTTGGTTTTAACTTTAAAAGGGAATCAGTCTTTAATGGAGAATTTTAAATTTAAAATTTCATCTTTTATTGTGGGAAGCGTATTTGAAGGTAATTTAAAAAACATTAAAAAAGAGATTGAGAAACAATAATATTACATCACATTTTTTTGAAGCAGCTAACCAATATCCTACAAGAATTGCGTTGCTAAGTGACTATGAGTCTATCACTTACCAAGAGCTTTTAATTAAAGTAGAGTCCTATTGCCATCAATTTAATCAACATGGACTCAAATCGGGAGACAAAGTTCTTGTATTACATCCACTTAATACGAATCTTTATGCTGCTTTGCTGGCGTTGTTAAAATTAAATTGTTGTTTGGTTTTTGTAGAAGAATGGAAAACTATTGATGATATTAGCTCATGTCAAAACAAAATAAACTGCAACTATATTATTTGCAGTTTAAAGATAAATCTGATACGTTTTTTTATTCCAAATTTAAGGTCAATTAAAAGATTAAGTCTCAAATTGAGGATCTGTAAAAATGAATTTATATCGAATTCTGATTTTAAGGAAGAAGCTATTATTTCTTTTAGTTCGGGCAGTAGTGGTAAATCGAAAGCCATTATACGCACACATGATTTATTAAATGCACAATTTGATGCGTTGAAAAATAAAATTGTTCTATGCGAGCATACTAAAATGATAAGTAATTTTCCAGTAGTTATTTTATTGAATTTAGGATTGGGGATTAGTTCCTATTTTAGTCAATCGATTCGAATGTCTAATTTGAAAAAAACTAATTTTTTGAAATTGTATCAGGAAATTTCAAAAAACAATATCAGTCATTTAGCACTCTCACCTTACCTGATCAATCGCCTAGCTGTCGCCATTAATAATGATGCTAAACCCCCATTAAGTTTCTTTCAAATCATTAGTGGAGGTTCACCCTTTTTTCCAACCTTTGTTGAAAATGTTAATGCTAGTTTTTGCTATCAAAACTTTACTATTCTATATGGGTCTTCAGAAGCAGAACCTATAGCGCATTGCGAAGGAAACGACATTGTGAAGAATAGAGATGAAAAAGGATTGTATGCCGGAAAGATAGATGAACATTGTTTTTGCCTGATAGGGGAGTATAAAAATGGAACAATATCACCTTGCAAGGACCAAAAGGCGGGTGAAATTTTTGTGAGTGGAAATCATGTTGTAAAAAATTACTACAACTCAGATCAACAAGCTTTTGAAAATAAAATTTCATATCAAAATTTGATATGGCATAGAACAGGCGATTTTGGTTATTTTGACAAGGAAGGAAATTTATATTTAACAGGTGACCTCAATAGACGTTACAAAGGCGATTATTTACTTGAACTTGAAAAAAAACTACAAGAAATACCAGGTGTGGAAAGAGGAACTATTGTAAATGAAACTGCCTATATTCAAATGAACGAAAATGAAAAATTAATTACAGAACAAATTAAGATTTTATTAGGCCATACTATTAAAATTGTATTCATTCAACTACCCCTAGATAAAAGGCATAATGGTAAAATCAACTACAATGAATTGTAGTTTTAACTATAATTCAGCATTATACCAAAGGCAATAACATGCAAATTTTTATTCTTCAATTCTATTGCTTAATTTGAAATAAAATTGCAAGTGTATTATTAATGTACGATGGTGATTTTTTTATGTACAAATGATTTGCCATCACTTAATCCAATATAGTAATTACCACTTGGCAATGCATTGAAGTACATATGTTGAAGTGAAATAGTATTTTCTCCTTTTACGAATTCTACTTCTTGATTATATATTACTTTTCCATCTTGATTTAGAAGAGTAAGTTGTGCATGTATGTTTTCATTGAGTTGAATAGTAAGTATGCTATTTTCATTTACTGGATTTGGGTATACATTGATAGTTTCAAAACGATTTGGTTGTTCGTTAATTGCAGCTGGACTTGAACCAGTAATACGCACACTATCCATTCGCACATCTGAAAGTGGTTTGTCGGACGCATTGGTTGCAACGGCGCCTATTGTTTGAACTGCGGCAAAATTGGTAGTTACAATTCCAAATACAGGGTAATTGGGATTGAGGAATGTATTGTTTACCAAATTGATAAAAAATTGACTACCACCAGTATTAGGTCCTGCATTGGCCATGGCAATTGTTTGCTGGGCATTGTTGTTGACAGTTGCAAACTCATCGGGAATAGTATAGCCTGGCCCACCACTACCATTGCCATTTGGATCGCCACCTTGTATCATAAATCCATTGATCACACGATGAAATAATAGGCCATCATAAAATTTGGAATTGATGAGACTTTTGAAATTGCCAGTAGTAATAGGCATGGTCCAATCGTACAAATCGGCTTTGATGATGCCATAATTGGTGTAAAAGGTAACTTCAGTTTGCGCTTGAATTTGCATAAAGCTAGCAACGACTATTGTTAAAAGTAAAAGTGAGCGTTTCATAATTGTATTATTTTACAACAAATTAATACTTTACGTTGAAGGAAGTGCATTTATGAAGGTATTTAACAAATGGAGGAATAGACCAATCACAAGAGTAATTTTAAATTGGTTATTATTAGTTTAATGAAAAAAGATGATTAATGCGATAGACCTTGAACCTTAGCCCCGATGGAGGCAAGCGCCGTGCGCGGCAGACAGCGGGAAATAGTTCAATAGATTATTGGACCTTGAGCTTCAAAAAAAGAAATTAGTATTATTTTCTTGCATTAATCTCGTCGCGAATCTGAGCGGCACGAATATAATCTTCTTGATCGAGTACATCTTCGAGCAAGGTTTGCAATTCTGATATGCTTAATGCAGCAAGATCGTTTTTTACACTGGATATTTTTGGTTTGCTTTTCTTTTCTTCGTCGGTTCCAATTGCTTTAGGTGCAGTTTCGTCCATTTGAAGGCCTGCAGAATCTAATATAGATTCGAAGGTGAATATAGGTGCATCAAAACGCACTGCCAATGCAAGTGCATCGCTGGTGCGAGAATCTATTTCGATGGTTTCGGTAGGCGATTGGCAAATCAACTTTGCATAGAAAATACCTTCGTGGATACGATGTATAAGGACTTCGTTGAGTTGGATTTGATTGGCCGACATGAGATTTTTCATCAAGTCGTGTGTGAGTGGGCGAGTGGGTTGCATATTTTCTAGTGCAACTGCAATGGCCTGAGCCTCAAACCCACCAATCACGATCGGTAACTTGCGTACTCCATTGACTTCGCCTAGTACAACAGCATAGGAATGCGATTGTGTAACGCTATGCGAAAGGGCTACAATTTCCAATTCTAATTTTTTCGAACTCATAGTAATAGGGTCAAATATAACGCAATGAATGCTAAAAATGCAATTTATGCATGTTGAGCAGCTTTGTATTTTTTGAAGGCTTCAGTTAATTTTGGTACGATTTCGAATGCATCGCCCAATACTCCATAGTCACCTGCTTTGAAGAAAGGTGCTTCGGGGTCTTTGTTGATGACAACGATGGCTTTAGAACTATTGACACCTGCCAAATGTTGAATAGCGCCGCTGATACCTACAGCGATATAAAGATTTGGACGAATGGTACCACCTGTTTGTCCTACATGCTCGTGATGTGGACGCCAATGTGAATCGGCTACTGGGCGCGAACAGGCTAAGGTTGCTCCGATGCTTGCAGCTAATTCTTCGAGAATACCCCAGTTTTCGGGTCCTTTGAGTCCACGACCACCACTTACCACTAGTTCAGCTTCGCCCAATGGAACGATGCCCGTAATTTTGTTAACACTTTCTACCTTCACTGCAAAATCGTTGGCT
>JBIIJQ010000005.1:0-78069 GCA_044233655.1 Chitinophagaceae bacterium
CTATCTAAACGAATTTTGTTACAAACTTAACAGAAGATACTTTGGTAACAGACTCTTTGATAGGTTAACGCTAGCAATTGCAAAAAACTATGGGTAAACATACGGATATGCAAAAAAATTAAACATGAATTTGATTCCTCATTTGTGTACCCATTTTTATATACTTTTGCAGTCCTTTTATGAAACCTACACTACTCCTACTTTTGCTTCTTTCTATTACTTCTGTATCATATGCACAGACCACAAAGCCTATCAAAAAGGAAGCAGAAAAATCAAATCAAAAGAAGCAGAATCATGTTACGAAAAAATCTGTTTTAAAAGAAAAAACCTTCAGAAAAAAAGGAAGGCGCTGAATTGAAAAAAATAACATCGAATAAAACAAAAAAAGGCAAGAAAGAAACAGCCGATAATAAACTTAAACAAGAAATAAAGAAACCTGCCTTGATGTATCATCCCATTCGAAAAAATGGGAAGATGCTTACAGGTAGTATATATAACACTTCTGGATTTAGAATATGTATTTACAATGGTTCAAAAAGAGAAGAAGCAATTCTTGCTAAACAAGATTTTATAAAAACGAATAGCAATCATAAAAACTACATTTAATATAGTCGACCTTATTATAAAATAAAAGTGGGCGATTTTGAAAACAAAAAAATAGCGGCTAAGGAATATAAAAAAATATCCAAATCATATCCCAATGCTTTTATTGTTCCAGATATTGAAACCGTAAAAAAAATAGTGATTAGTCGATAATATTTAACTTACAGCAATCCCTTTACTGTTTCAATTACTTTACCCATTTGACTTGTATCTTGACCGCCGGCTGTGGCTAGCGTTTTGTTTCCTCCGCCTCCACCTTTGATCATAGGTGCAATGTATTCCTTTATTATTTTTCCTGCATCTAATGTAGAATTATCATCTACTGAAACGGCAACAAATGCTTTACCTCCTATGTTTGCTGTTAAGCAAATTAAATATGAACCATTGATTTCATTTTTTAAGTCAATACATAATTTTTTCAATGCATCTCCATTGCTAACTTCCAATTGGTCTGCAATGAATATACTTTTAGAATTGCCAACTTCTAATTGCTGATTGCTTACCAACTGTTGTCTAATACCTACCAATGCTTTTGCTTCTAAACGCTCTAATTGTTTTTGCAAATTGGCTTTTTCGTCTTGTACATTTTTAATAGCAGCTAACAAGTCTTTTGGATTTTTAAACTCTGCTTTGATATCATTCAATTGTTTTACTTGACCCATCATATAGGCTTCTGCTTTACAGCCTGCTAAGGCTTCCACACGTCGCACACCAGCCGCCACAGCACCTTCGCTTACTATTTTAAATAGATTCAATTCGCCTGTACTCATAACATGGGTACCTCCACATAGTTCGATAGAATAGTTTTCGTCCATAATAACTACTCGAACTACATCGCCATACTTTTCGCCAAACAAAGCCATAGCACCTAATTTCATGGCTTCATCTTTCGGTAATTCTTTTATGACAACAGGTATATTTTGACGTATTTTTCGATTCACGATTCGTTCTACTTCTGCTATTTCATCGTCGGTCATTTTTGCAAAATGCGAAAAATCAAAACGAAGATTATCATCATTGACCATACTCCCTTTTTGAGCTACATGGGTTCCCAAAACGGCTCGCAAGGCAGCATGCATCAAGTGAGTTACACTATGATGACGTGTAATTTTCCTACGGCGACTTGCATCAATTTTTGCAATCACTTCGCCACTTATTTCTTCAGGCAATTGATCCACAAAATGAATAATTAAATCATTTTCTTTTTTTGTATCAGTAACAGCGACCTCACCCCGACCTTCTCCTTCAAGAGAGGGAGAAAATACAAGCACACCCGTATCGCCAACCTGTCCGCCACTTTCAGCATAAAAAGGCGTTTCTTCTAATACAATTTGATATTGGGTTTTTCCTTTAGCATTTACCTTTCTGTATTTCCACACCTTGGTGTTTGACTCTTTTTGGTCATAGCCAACAAATTTTGAAGAGGCTATTTTATTGACAATAGTCCAATCTTCCGAATCTATTTTAGCGTCTTTTCGCGAACGGTCTTTTTGCTTTTGTAATGCAGATTTAAAACCAACGATATCAACTTTCCAACCTATTTCTGATGCCATCAATTCTGTCAAATCAATTGGAAACCCGAAAGTATCATTCAATTCGAATGCAAATTCGCCATTTAATATTTTATTTAGCCTGTCATTTTTATATATACTTTTTAGTTCAAAGTACTCAGTAGTGATTCTTCTATCTTCAATCTCATTTTCGATATTTTCCATGGTGAGAACATCTGTGCCTACTTGCACATAAATATTAAATCTTTTGATACCGGCATCTAGTGTTCTTAGAAACCCATTTTCCTCTTCATGAATTACCTTTTGTACAAACGCTTCCTGGGCTTTTAACTCTGGAAATACATGTTCAAATTGTGTGGCTATCAATGGTAAAAGCTGGCTCAATAAAGGTTGCTTGTAATTTAAAAACGAAAAATAATAACGCACCGCTCGGCGCAAAATTCTACGAATTACATAACCTGCACCATTGCTTGACGGCAACTGACCATCGGCTATGGTAAATGAAATGGCACGTATATGATCGGCTAATACACGAAATGCAATAGCCTGTTTGGTATCGCTAAAATCGTATTTCAACCCTGTTATTTTTTCTGTCAATTCAATCGTTGGTGTAAATACATCGGTATCATAATTCGATGTTTTACCTTGAATTACTCGCACCAATCGTTCGAAGCCCATACCAGTATCTACATGTCGTGCTGGCAATTCTTCTAACGAACCATCTTTTTTTCTATTGTATTGAATAAATACATTGTTCCAAATTTCAATGACTTGAGGATGATCTGCATTTACCAATTTATGGCCAGGTATCAATGCTCTCTCTTCGTCAGGACGCATATCTACATGAATCTCACTGCAAGGACCGCAAGGACCTACATCACCCATTTCCCAAAAATTATCTTTTTTATTGCCATACACAATATGGTCTTCATCATCGATCAATTTTCGCCATTCTGCTAAGGCTATTTTAGATGCGGGTATACCTTCTTTTTCATCGCCTTCAAACACCGAGACATACAAACGACTTTTGTCTAGTTTGTACACTTCGGTTAGTAATTCCCAACTCCATGCAATAGCCTCTGCCTTAAAATAATCGCCAAAACTCCAGTTACCCAACATTTCAAACATAGTATGATGGTAAGTATCAACCCCGACTTCTTCTAAGTCGTTGTGTTTACCACTTACCCTAAGACATTTTTGTGTATCCGCTATACGTTTTGACTTAGGCGTATCATTCCCCAAGAAATAATCTTTAAACTGATTCATACCTGCGTTGGTAAACATCAAGGTAGGATCATTTTTAACTACAATTGGTGCACTTGGCACTATTAGATGTCCTTTGGATTTAAAAAAATCTAGAAACTGTTGGCGTATTTCGGATGAAGTCATTGTTAATTTGAAAATTCTGAAATTTGAAAATGAAAAGCCTTTTTTCAAATTCTGATTATTTTAGCTTGCAAAAGTAATAAAAAAGTCAACTGAAATCTATACTTCAGCACTAAGATTTTGAATAATAATTAATAGAGCCTTGATATATCTTTTTCAATTCATTTATTAGACTTTTAGGTTTTATGACCTCTACTTCATTGCCATAAGATAACAATAATCGAACAAAATCATACGTAATGAAAAGTTTCAACTTAATTCTAATTTCTTCGTCATTCCTCATTAGTATTTCTTGAGAATGATGAATTGGTTTTGCAACAAGATAAGGTTCTTGTTCTACAAAAAAAGATAAAATAACATCACTTGGTTTATGGCTATTAGGCGAAAATATTCCATAACAGTCATAAAATAGTTCTTTTGCCTTAACAGATGCTTGTTTTTCAAAACTAGTTTTTTGTTGTTCAATAAATTTTATTCTGTCGATACCAAATATTCTAATCGCTTGATTTTTTTCATTTACAACTTTAGCTATTAAATACCATCGACTTTGATTCTGTTTTAAAAAATATGGCTCGCATTCTATGGTTTTTGCTTCTTGTGTATAGCTCTTTCTATATTCAAACTTAATTCGTTTTCTATCTTTGGCTGCCTGAAGTAGTGGCTGAAAATTTTCTAGACCTTGAGTTGTACTAGATTCAAATTCAACAAATTGCTTTAAATTTTCATTGAGATTTAAAATGGATAATGACTGATAAGCATCAAACAATAGTTTGTTTTTGGAATTACTATCTGACTCTTTTATTTCGTATTGAAAGTATTTTCGATTAAAAACAATTTCTAAATTGAATAAAGATTCAATTTCTTTAATATCACGTTGTAACGTTCGTTCAGAAAAATGAATTTCAAAATCTTGCAATTTTGCAAATTGCTGCAAATGATTTTCTAACTCTTTAAATGTTGCAGGATGAATCTGCAACTTTTGGATAATTTGTATTTGGCGAGAAGTGGAAGAGAGGCGGGACATTGGAGTTTATAATCCTAATGAGAGTATTGTTTTAATATCTTCAACTATATTATCAATAGTATTTTCTTCAAATAAGTTAATATTTTTAAGTTCTTTATCCCAATATTTATCATATTGTTCGCTAAAATTCAGATTTAAAAAAAGTTGATTTTTTCTTAATTCTTCATCAAGTGTCCAATTTTGTTTATTATTCATAATTAGTATTTCTACGCTATTATAAGTTAAAAATGCAATTTTCAAATAGTAATTCTTATTACCTTTAAAAATATCATCGATAATTACTGAAGTTTCTTCATAGATTTTTATTGGCTTATTAATTTCTTTAAGTTTTTCAACTAATAGTTCTGGAAAATACTCAATCATAGTATTAACTGATTCAATAAATAAACTTACCTCTCTAGATGATTTTTGTTTATTTATATGATTATATAATTTTTTTAAACTTTCTTTTTCCATAATAAATTGTCTTAAATGTTTTAGTAATTGTTTATATTGTTTGAGTATAAATATATTGTCAATATGTTTGCTTTGACCAATGCAATAATTTAGCCATCCATTGCATAGGTCATTGGTTTCAATGATATTGAAACAAGCAATAGGTTTTAGAATATTCTTAATTTTAGATTTACTTGTCTCAAATTCTTCTTTTGTAAATATTTCTTTGTCATCATAACTATTTGTCCAGGTATCGTATTTAGGCTCTCTTATTCCCTCTTTTGTTAGGTACAATATTGCATCTACTTCTAGTTTTTGGTATATACAATTCAAATAATAACGTAGAACTTGATTTTCCATATCGCCAGCATCATTAATTTTATTTTCTATAATAATTGCATGAGTTGCTGATTTGATAATAATATCTATTCTTCCGTCTGTTTCATTTGTAACCGTTACATTTTTATAATTTTCTATTTTTATCTCATATCCAAATTCTTTATTCAAATACTCAATAAATAATCTTAAATATAAATTTCCTTCATTATGCAATTCATGTGGGTCAAGAATTGACTTCAAAATAGCGCTATGTAAATTCTCCTTGTGATAGGTGTCAGATACCAATGAAAAAATATTAAAGCCTAATTCATATTCACTCCTCTGATCTATGGATTTTTGAAAATCGTCAAGCATTTCTTTTAAACTATTCCCATTAATATCAAATATGTTTCTATATAAATTAATTAAATTTTCCATTTCACAAATATACTCTATAATTCCGCCATTTTATGTCGTTTCAACTATATCATAATATTCTATACTTCCTATTGCAATATCATACATCATCCGATCAATATTTTTAAATGCATCAGACACCGTATTGTTTCCTAGTTTATCCTTTAGATCATTTGGATCTAGAATATACATATTAGGGTTGAATCGATTTATTTCATTTTTTGTAAAATTTGCAATTATGTTTCTGGTGTTTCCTTCATAATTAAACGGCATGGATACAGTCATAAAACAAGGAAATTTTCTTTTTCTCAAATACCGTAATATCGGATTACAAAATTTGCTACCCGTATTTCCACCCAAGCCTACAAATATTAAATAGGTCATATCTTCATTATCAAACACCTTTACGACTTCTTTCATTCCATAAAAATCCTGCATAGACATTGAAAATCCATTATAATAAATACTAGAATGGCAATGTCTAACATCAATAAATTCTACTCCTTTAGGTATGTTTTTCCTTGTACTATTATTGATAAAAGTAAATTTTGCATTGGGCATTTGTTTCATAGCATATTCAACAACATTGCATCCTGCACCTCCTACACCTACAAAGTGTATTTTTTTTGTTTGGTTTTGATGTTGTTGTAGACCTTCTATTTTTTTTAAAAATGTTGGCATAAATGCCAATGCACTTATTCAAATAATGGATTTTAATAACTCACGTCGTTTCATGGTATAATAATTTTCTACAAAACAAATAGGACATTCAGCCAAAAGATGTCGTATCAGTTTATTTATGCATTTCATATTATTATCCTTAGTTGCTTTCGTAAACATAGTTTCCCAAAAAACACTAATTGCGTCATCACATTGACGTTTTTTATATTAATTACGTCAGTATATTGACGTATTTTACATTAATTACGTCAGTTTAAGTATATTTGTGTTCATAAATTAGTTCAATATGCTTGTTAGAAGCCTTGAAAATACAATACAAAGTCGCTTTCATCAACAAAAAGTAAGTTTACTCATCGGAGCCAGACGAGTAGGTAAAACAGAATTACTGCAAAAAATACGAGATACAAGCGATCAAAAAATACTTTGGCTTAATGGCGAAGATGCTGATGTAGAAAAAATTTTGGAAAATAGAACAGTAGCTAATTATCAAAACTTACTGCAAGGTTATGATATATTGATGATAGACGAAGCACAATACATTCCAGATATTGGCAGAAAATTGAAACTGATGATTGATGAAATAAAGCCATTGCATATTGTAGTAACCGGCTCATCAGCATTGGATATTTCGCAAAGTGGTGAGCCTTTGGTAGGAAGAACATTTACCTATTATCTATATCCCTTGGCACAAATGGAATTGAAACAAACAGAAAACATATTGCAAACTAAACAACTTCTTGAAGACCGTTTAATATATGGAAGCTATCCCGAGTTAGTTTTTATAAAAACACATGAAGAAAAAAAACGCTATTTACAAGAGCTTGTAAACACCTATTTACTGAAAGATATATTGGCTTTTGAGCGTGTGCAAAATCCTCAAAAATTAAAAGATTTGTTAGGACTTATAGCCATGCAAATTGGTAGCGAAGTATCGCTCGATGAATTAGGAAAAAATCTACAACTGAGTAAAAATACGGTGGAGCGATACCTCGATTTATTGAGCAAAGTATTTATAATCTATCAACGAAAAGGCTTTAGTAAAAATCTGAGAAAAGAAATCGCCAAAAGTAATCGTTGGTACTTTTACGACAATGGAATTCGCAATTATCTCATAGGCAATATGCAAGCTCTAGCTTTGCGACAAGATGTGGGTATGCTATGGGAAAATTATTTTTTGAGTGAACGAATTAAAGTCAATGGCTATAATGAAAAACATATCGAATCCTATTTTTGGCGCACATACGATCAACAAGAAATCGATTTGATAGAAGTAGAAAATAATCAATTAAAAGCATTTGAATGCAAATGGAAATTACACAAACACAAAATACCCGTTGCATTTGCCAAAGCCTATCCTGATGCACAATTTGAAATTATCCATCAAGATAATTATTTGGATTGGATTGAGTAAGATTTATCTTTGACCACAGAACTTGTTCGCATTGAAAAAAGTCAAATACTACTACAGCACTAAAACACAACGGTTTGAACCTTTGAAAGTTCCACTTTGGAAAAAGTTACTTCGAGTATTCGGATTAATTTCAGCAGTGATGGTATGTGCTGGTATTGTGGTAGCCTTAGCGTTCAACTATTTACAATCACCCAATGAAAAAAGGATGAATGCTCAACTTAGCTATTTGGAAGAAAAATACGATTTATTAAAAAAGGATTTACATGCTACTCAATCTCAATTGAAAGAACTCGAAGAAAGAGACAACAATGTCTATCGGGTGATATTTGAAGCCGACCCACTTGCTGATAGCATTCGTATGGGACGTATTAAAGTAGATGAAAAAGAATTAGAAAAAAGGTTAGCGCCTTTTAGCAATGAAGAACTGGTATTGAATCTTGATAAAAGTATGAATGCATTGAAAAACAGATTGAAGCATCAAAGTAAATCATATGATACCCTTCAACGATTTATCGAAAACAAACAAGAAATGCTTGCCAGTATTCCATCTATACAACCAATCTCCAATAAGCAACTTGAACACATCGTATCTGGTTTTGGTGCTCGTATAGATCCTATTTATAAAATCATGAAATTTCATGCAGGTTTAGATTTTAGCGCGCCAACAGGTACTCCTATATATGCAACAGGCAATGGAATTATTGAATCGGCCAATTACCATGCAAGTGGGTTTGGCAATCATATTTGGATTCGACATGGCTATGGCTACCGTACGCATTACTGCCATATGGTAAAAATGAAATCCTCTCCTGGTCAATCAGTGAAACGTGGTGAAGTAATTGGATGGGTAGGAAGCACTGGAAAAAGTACTGGCCCTCATTGCCATTACGAAGTAGAAAAAGGAGGCGAAAAAATGGATCCTATTCACTTCTTTTACAACGATCTCAAACCTGAGGATTTTGAACGCATTGTGAAAATAGCACAAGCAAGCAATCAGGCGTTTGATTAAACAAATTATATTTTTACCTTTACTATATCATGGAACAACTTTCTCTTTTCGATCAGATTAAAAACTTGCAGGAAGACAAGCAAGCGATAGTGATTGATGATTCCAAGCTTACCAAAGTCTATTACACTATCACCGAAGTGGCTGAACTATTTCATGTCAATGCTTCCTTACTTCGTTTTTGGGAAAAAGAATTTCCAGTGCAACTTGGGCATCTCAAAAAGAATAAAAAAGGGGACCGCTTTTACAATAAACAAGATATTGAAAAACTCAAATTACTTTTTCATCTCATCAAAGAAAAACGAATGACCCTTGAAGGTGCACGTACTTACCTAAAAGAAAATCGTAAAAAAGCAAAAGACGAATTCAGCCTGATTGAAAATCTTGAAAAAGTAAAAGGTTTTTTATATGAATTGAAACGAAATCTTTCAGAGTAAGTTTACCCATTCTCTTTATTTTTACTTTCGTATTAATCAAAATATTGACTATTTTTGATTTCTAATTCACCATCCGAAGACGTATTTTTAAATATGAAACAACTATTTTTAGCCCTCATCCTTCTATCATTTGTACAAATGGCCACAGCACAAGATTATGTAAGAGAAATGGACCGCAAAACCGGCAAGCCTATCCTTCGTGGTAAAATCACCTTTCAACAGATTGAGAAAGAAACTGTCAATAACTGGTTTCACAAAGGTGCAGACGAATACGAGCCTAATTCACTCGCCATAAAAGATTTACGAGCGTTATGGTCGCCTTATCGTTTTGTAGTATTTGCAGGTACATGGTGCGAGGATACGCGTGTTCTATTACCAAAGTTCTACAAAGTCCTCAATATGGCTGATATTGACCTACACGCTGTAGAAATGTATGGCGTAGATCGCAACAAAGAAACACTTAATCTTGAGCATATATTTTACAATATCAAACGTGTGCCTACTATTATTATCATGCATCAAAAGCGTGAAATAGGCCGTATTGTAGAAAATGTAAATGTGAGTATTGAAGAAGATATGCTTCGCATCATCGAAAAAGACGCCAAAGAACTCGAGCGCATTCGTGCTGCTAGTAAGGTGAACAACTAATCTTTTTGTATTCTTTCTAGTAGCTTTTGTAAGATACGTTGCATCTTACCTTGCAATTCTGCAAAAGGTATTTCCTCCGGTGATGTGTATATCATCATGATATTCATAGATATAGCTCGCTTATTCAATTTCATTTTTAGTTCGTTTTTTTGAAGTCGATACACTTCTTTGGAAAGTCGCTTAATCCGATTACGCCTATTGGCTCGCTTATGTATCCGTTTAGGAACCGATATCACGATTCGAAGCCCACTTTCTTTATTGGATTCATCCAATGGCTGTAATGTATAAATGACCTTATACGGAAAAACAAAAAACGCTTCTCCCGAAAGGAAAAGCGTATCAATAGTTTTTTTGCTCTTTATCCTTTCGTGTTTAGAAAGAGAAAAGGGCTTTTTCATAAAAGTGGTATTATTTCAAACGACTTTCGTCAGAGATTGAAAGTTTTTTACGTCCTTTTTTACGACGAGCAGCCAAAACCCTGCGTCCTCCTGGAGTTAGCATACGTTTGCGAAATCCATGTACTGTTTTTCTTCTGCGGCGGTGAGGTTGGAATGTACGTTTCATACAAGTAAATTTTTAGTTCCTGTTTTTTAAAGGACTGCAAAGGTAATGAAATAATCTAAAATACCAAAAAATACCTAGAATTTATATCCTACATAAGTAGTTTTTGATGTATTAGCTGGTGGCCAAGTGCTGTAAAGGGTAATTGTAAGTACACCATTATTGAGACTACCATTACCCCAATACTTCCTATCTAGGATCGTTTTCTCAGGTACTGTTATGTAATTGCCGTTGGCTGTACCATCCAATACCTCTACGATTGAGTCACGAATAGAGAAGAAGGTAATCCCAAATTTATCGTTTTTAGTTTTTACACGAAGGGTATCATCATTGTCATCTTCTTGTGTTTCGTTGATAAGGCGGGTACGTATACATGCGTAATTAGAGGCAAATTTTTCATTTACCCTGAATTGACAACTATCACCTTCGTAGCCTGCCGAACATAAACAATCCCCTTCGCGGCATACGCCATTATTCTTACAAACCACATTGCGTGTTACACATGAGTCAGGTTTGCAGGAAGAAAAATAAGTCATCAAGCTAAAAAGAGCTACAATGGTCAATGATGTAAAAAGTGCTATACGTTTCATTTGATTTATGAATGATTAAGGTTGAGTAAATTTTGTACCATTATAAACACACGTATGAACTTCAGACGTCGCAATATCAGTCGATTCGATATACAATGTGATATATTTGCCATCGATATAGCCATTCCCTTTGTATATCGTATTGTTGATTGTTTGCTCTTCAATGTCAATTTTATCAACATTGATAGTTGCTTTCATAGCATTTACCTGATCAAAAATATCATATAAACTAACCCTGTTAGGTTGTGCTTCAGGAGCAATGACCAAGTTAACGATTTCTGGTATTAATCCATTGCAACGCAATGATCCATCCCATGTTCCAATAAATTTTTCGTACATTTTAGTAGCACAAAAAGGGCCTTCGTAGCCAAGGGCACATTTGCATACACCATCTCTACATACACCATTGTTTTTGCAGATAATATCTTTGCAGGGATCTTTAGTACAGGCATTAAATACAATACCCGATGCTACCATCAGGAACATCATCACTGTACTTAGTATAATAGTAAATCGTCTCATAATCCTAAGAATGAATAACAAACATACCAAAAATAGTTAATTTTTCCATGTTTATCCGTTAATTTTTTATTGGGTTCCAGCCTTGAGCTATCAATTCGATCTTATTATTACCATTTGTAAGGAAGTATTTACCTTTATCGGCTGTAGTAATATGCCCTATTATTTTAAATAATTCACAATCCTTTACTTTTTCATACTCATTGGCCGAAATTGTAAATAATAGTTCGTAATCCTCGCCACCATTCAATGCTGCTGTAGTAGCAGCAATACCAAATTTTTCTGCAATAGCGCGCGTATCATCATGTATTGGGAGCTTTTCTTCATATATCAAACAACCCATTTCACTTTGTTTGCATATATGTAGCATTTCTGAACTTAAGCCATCGCTGATATCAATCATAGCGGTAGGCAAAATCTTTTTTTCCTTCAGCCATGCAATGGTTTGTCGGCGAGCTTCAGGCTTCATAAATCGTTCCAATATATAGGTTTGATTTTCAAGATCAGGTTTTACATTGGGATTTTCAAGATATAATTTCTTTTCGCGTTCGAGTAAAAGTAATCCCATATAGGCTGCACCCAAATCACCTGTAACACATATTAAATCATTTTCTTGCGCTCCACTTCGTGTAACGAATTTATTTTCTTCTACTTCGCCAATGGCTGTGATACTTATAATTAGTCCTTTCTGTGAGGTAGTGGTATCTCCACCAATTAAATCGACCCCATAGCGATCGCAGGCCAAATTGATACCTTCGTATAATTCGTCCAAGGCCTCAACACTGAAACGGTTTGAAATGGCTATGCTTACCGTAATCTGCGATGGCTCGGCATTCATTGCATATATGTCAGACAGATTCACCATAACCGATTTATAACCAAGGTGTTTTAATGACATATACATCAAGTCAAAATGCACGCCTTCAACTAACATGTCTGTAGTCACAACGAGTTGCTTTCCAAATGGTTCGATTACAGCACCATCATCTCCAATACTTAACAACGTACTTGCATTGCGTACTTCATTGTGTCGTGTGAGGTGATCTATGAGTCCAAATTCTCCAAGAGAAGCTATTTCTGTGCGTTTATTATCCATGCGACAAAGTTAGTCGTTTTTTTCTTCATTGTATTAAAGGCTAAATTAGAATATACTTTATCTAGAATTTGATACCATACTTCTATGTGTATTTTTATATGGTGTAATGAAGTATTTAAATTGTTTGAATACTTTTCAAGCGACTTATTCTTATGTTTTTAAGGCTCATTTTTTTAACTTAAGAATAATTTATTTGATAATATAATAATTCCTATTACATTTGTTTAAACTAAACAAAAACAAATGAAAAAAAAATTAATTGCCCTTGCCGTCATTTTTACATTGACCTTTTCGCTTAGCAAAGCTTATGCACAGTATTATTGTTTTTTTGTAGATAATCAATCGGGTGTAACGTTCAATGAGTTAAAAATTAGACCTTCTAACACTGATATGGCTTTCAGTAAAGATTTATTACCGTCCAATATGATTGAAAGCGGAAAACATTTTTGGGTAAAAACAGGTGATGATGCACATCAATTGTGGGATGTAAGAATCACTCGAGTGGATGGCACTCCTCTATTATTTACATGGACAGACACTAATGGAAATACACATGAGAACCAATCATATATTACAATGGATGCTCAAAGTCTACATACTCTCGTAATAGGTCATGATGGCGACAATCTTACTTTTCTAAATTTCAACCATGACGAATATGGTTATGGCCATCCTTGTGAATAAAATTTTATAATCATCTTCTCGTAAAGATTTAAATATTTTTTACTTTTTGAGTCCTGTTTAGGTAGTTAAAACTGCTGAAAACAGGACTCTTTTTTTATCGAGATATTATCTAATTATAACTTATACGATTTATACACTTAAAGAAATCTAGCATTCATAATGCAGTTCGGTTTTATTCTATTAATTTTGTCCAATGAAGAAAATATTAGTTGGTTTATTTCTTAGTATTGTTTTTTTAATGGGTTGCAAACGAGATAATATTAAAACTCAACAGCAATGGGGCGATATTTTTAAAAAACACGGGATTGATTCAGCTTGTTTCGAATTGGCCGATAATAGTCATGATCAAGTTTTTTTATACAATCTAGATAGATGTAGCCGACGGTTTACACCAGCTTCTACCTTCAAAATATTCAATTCATTGGTTGCATTAGAAACCAATATCGCGCCTGACGAAAATCTAATTATCCAATGGGATGGTGTACAACGATCTAGAAATGAATGGAATAAAGATATGAATATGCGCGAAGCATTTAAAGTAAGTTGTGTTCCTTATTACCAAGAATTGGCTCGCCGCATTGGTGCTGTAGAGATGCAAAAATGGATCGATACTATTCGTTATGGCAACAAACGCATAGGTGGTGAAATAGATATGTTTTGGCTCAATGACACTTTAAAAATAACACCTGATGAACAAGTAGGGTTTATGAAAAAACTTTATTTCGACAAATTACCCATGTCTCAACGTAGTCAACGTATTGTGCGCAGTTTGATGCTTCAAGAAGATAGTACTAACTATCGCCTTTATTATAAAACAGGTACTAACTTCAATGATTCATTGCATAAAACACTCGTTTGGATAGTAGGATTTGTAGAACGAAAAGAAACACAAAAAGCTGTATTGACAAAAAAGGAAGAAACGAATTACAAGCCGTATTTCTATGCTATGAATTTTGAAACAACTGATACCACGATGAATACCATGGATGTGCGTAAAGCTATTTTGAAAGAAATATTAAAAGAGCGACAGATTATTAAATAATATGAATCTTTAAAAATGAATGATTAAAGAGAAGTCAACCATAACGTGTGACAATCGTTCATTTCATTTTTTTTGCTTTAATCTCAATACTTTTAGAAAATAAAAAACACACCTTGCTGCCTTCCCAACAAGATGTGCTTTAATAAACCCAGATTTTACAGTCAAAATCTTTTTTAAACTCAACTAACAAAATCCGAGTTTATGAAAACCTGTTTATACAACGGGCAATCAAGTAGTTTTATTTCATATTTCCTTTAGTGTACGAGTGAAGTTGTTTGCTTTTTTCTGTCACAGGTTCTTTTGTTTTCTTCTCTTCAAAATGAAGAGCAGGATTTGTTTTTTTAGATTTCGTTTCGTCATGCTTTGTAGACGATTGAGTTTGCTTTGGCAACGACGCTTTTATTTCATTTTCTTTAAATTTGCGTTCTTCATCTTCGCCAATTTTTCCCAATTCATTTTCATGAAGATTGTTTGGATTTGGTTTTCTTCCGTTAATTCTTCATTTGTTTTTTTCTTTAGCATTGAATCTTTTTGAGGATCATTCTTGCCCATTTGATTTTTGTCCATGATATGATGTTTTTGTTTGTAATGGAATTATTACAATACAAAGTTGCTTCCTTATCCATTAGGTATTGTTACACTATTCAGTATAACAATTGTATAATTGAGTATTGAAAAAAGTGTAGCAAGCAAGGTATATTAGCTCAAAATATTTTAAGCTACGAATTTTGTATCCATCAAAGCATGTAGAAAATTATACCATTTGCTTGTTGGCTAAATAAACCAACAAGGGCATAAACGCCGAAAATCTATTCCGGTTTTTCTTGAGGGCTGGATAATTTAATCAACTAAAACAAAGCATAAATGCTATGACTTTTCGTTAACTATGTCCCATACAGTTTCTGCGCTCGGAACATTATTTGCGATTGCTAAACTAACCCAATATTTAATCTATAAATTACCAAATTTTGGTAACTGTGTCCAAACAATAAATTATGGGACGCAATACATCAATCTCATTAGGCGATCATTTTGAAGGCTTCATAGAACATTGTATAAAAGACGGCCGTTTTAGTAATGCAAGCGAAGTAATACGTGCAGGACTTCGCTTATTATAAGACGAAGAAAATAAAGTAATTGCTCTTCGGAAAGCGATAAATAAAGGTTTGAGAAGTGTTAGAGCCTCAGATTTTAACGCGAAAAATCATCTTGAACTTTTTATAAAGCCAATGGCTAAATACTATTTTAAACCGCATCTATTAAAGCTCATAAAGAAATGCAGGGCTGAAGAAAACCAACAAGACTGGAAATCAAAACTAAATGAAAATAAGATTATAAAATATCAATTTAATCCTTTGGTACATAATACTTAAGTTTATATTCGTACCTAAAGTCAATGGGCTTACCTTCTACTTTGGCTGGTTTCCATTTTTTAAGTTTTCTCAATTCATTTTTTATTTCTTGTTCACATGTAGGGTTTTTACAATGAAGTATTGCTAAATCACTCATGGTTCCTTCTGAGTTTATTTTGCATTTCAATTCCATATCATGTATACGAAGTGTGGATTCAAAACACGCCACTCGTGTATACAAAAACTGTCTTATACGCTCAGGTGGCTGTGGATATTCAAACGATGGATAGTACTTAATTTCTTGTCCTTTTTCATTCCATAATTTTCCTTTCTTAAATTGATTCTTCACATAGACTTCGGTTCGTTTCAGTAATCCATTTTTATAATACTGAATTTGTTCGCCTTCTTTTTTACCATCTTTATAATTGTAGAGCCACTCCAATGAATCGGATTTAAAGTAATACGATTTCCATATACCTGTTTTCAATTCATATTGATTTATCATACCCTCATCATTCAGTTTTCCACTTACAGAATCATACGATTTGAAATAGTAGGTCTTGTCTAGGTTATAATTAATTTGCTCTTTTACTTTTTTTCCTCCAGTAAAATAAGTATTCCAATTTCCTATTTTAAAACCTTTAGAATAAAAGCCCTCTTCAATCTTATTACCATGAGAATCATAATAACAAGCACTTCCTTCTTTAATGACTGCTTGAGGACTTGTGTAATTGACTTTTCTTCTACATACATGATTTAGGTCAAAATCTATCATTTCACACCCTTTTTCTACTGGTGTTACTAGACGATAATAGGTTGCATTTGCAAGAGCTACGTGCGCACCAAGTTCATTGATATAAAGGGTATCTTGCTGTGCATTGCTTTGCAAATAAAATCCAATGAATAGCATCATCCAACTGACGAAGTTTTTTCCAATCGAAACAAACATGACAATAATAAAGTAGGTTGAGGCAAAAATAAATTATTCATTTGATATAGAGGAATTCAATAGGAAAAAATTCTATGAAGAATTCCAAAGACATCGATACTTAGAATTTTTGGTTTACATTTGTGTATCAAACTTTGTATCATGAGTCAACAAAATGATGAAGCACTATTTTTACAAAAAATAGATCAAGAAATCAAAATAGAAGCCCGCGATTGGATGCCTGAGGAATACCGCAAAACCCTTATTCGTCAGATATCACAACATGCCCACAGTGAAATAGTAGGCATGCTACCTGAAGGGGCTTGGATTACACGAGCTCCAAATCTAAGACGCAAACTCATCCTTATAGCTAAAGTGCAAGATGAAGCCGGACATGGATTATACTTATACTCCTCTGCCGAAACATTGGGTATAACTCGCGACGAATTGATACATCAATTGCATACTGGCAAAGCCAAATATTCTAGCATCTTTAATTATCCAACCTTGACATGGGCCGATATTGGTGCGATCGGTTGGCTCGTAGATGGTGCGGCCATCATGAATCAAGTAATGCTTTGTCGTACATCCTACGGACCATATGCACGAGCAATGGTAAAAATATGTAAAGAAGAAAGTTTTCATCAACGACAAGGTTATGAATCATTACTAGCATTGAGTAAAGGAAGCGATCAGCAAAAGGCGATGTTGCAAGATGCAGTGAATCGTTGGTGGTGGCCTTCTATCATGATGTTTGGACCTTCGGACAGTGAGAGTACCAACTCTGAGAAAAGTATGCTTTGGAAAATTAAACGTCAGTCAAATGATGAGTTGCGTCAGCGATTTGTAGATGCAACAGTAGACCAAGCCAATATATTGGGTGTAACCTTACCAGATCCAGATTTGAAATGGAATGAAGCTAGAGGTCATTACGACTTTGGTGAGATCAATTGGGACGAATTTTGGAATGTAGTAAAAGGCAATGGACCTTGCAATAAGCAACGATTGGCTGCACGTATCGAAGCACATGAAAAAGGACAATGGGTGAGAGATGCTGCCATGGCTTATGCTGATAAGAAGAAAAAGAAAGCGGCTTAGATTTCATAGATTTGGGTATTTTATATCTGCAACTCTTACTCAGCTATGAGTACAAAGTCTATCACATTTGCATTCTAGATAGAGGCAGGTATAACTAATTATCTTTTCTAATAATATCCTAATAAATAATTTACATTTACGAATGTCTTTGATTTCTATAGGCATAAGGCAATTATTTTTTTATAAAATCTTTTCTACTTTAAAATAATTATGGAAACAGATACATACATTCTTAAAAACAAACAAGCCTGGGAACAACGTACTGAGGTACATGTAAAATCCGACTTTTATGATCAAGATTCATTTATGAATGGAAAAAATTCATTAAAGGAAATTGAACTCAATTTACTGGGTGATGTAAAAGGAAAATCTATCCTGCATCTTCAATGTCATTTTGGACAAGATACTTTATCACTTGCACGAATGGGTGCCAACGTAACTGGTATTGATTTTTCTGAAAAAGCCATTCAAGAAGCAAAAAAAACGAATGAGGCATTGAAGTTAGAAGCTCAATTTATTTGTTGTGATTTGTATGAACTACCAACCCATCTCGATCAGCAATTTGATATCGTATATACATCTTATGGTACTATTGGATGGCTACCTGATATTCATCGATGGGCGCAGATTGTATCTCGATATTTAAAACCTGAAGGAACATTTATTTTTGTGGAATTTCATCCTGTGCTTTGGATGTTTGACAATGCGATTACACAAGTCACTTATAATTACTTTCATGATGAAGCTATTGTAGAACAAGAAGAAGGAACTTATGCTGATAAAGAGGCTGCTATACAACCTGAAACTATAACATGGAATCATGCACTCAGCGAAGTGATGCAAGCCCTGCTTGATGAAAAATTACACTTACGTACTTTTCAAGAATTTGATTATTCGCCCTACAATGTGGTGCCAAATGTAGAAGAAGTAGAGCCTGGTAAATTTCGTGCAAAGCACATGGGAAATAAACTTCCATTAGTGTATGCATTAAAAATGGTAAAATAGAACCAGGAAATTTACCAAATTGTTTTCAATCCTATGGAAGAATACTTTTTTATATCTTCATCTTTTGTTATCAAAATAGCATCGTAACAAATGGACTGCCATACAAGCATTTGATCAAATGGGTCTTTATGAAAATCAGCTTTTAAACAATCAAATGAACTTACAACATCGACTGTCAAATCAATCAAACTAAAACCTGTGTGTTCTGCTTCAGTTTTAATTTCTTCTACCGTATATCCGTTTAGATTAATTTTTCCTATTGAAGATTTTAGAGCAAGCTCCCAAAATGAAACTGCACTGACTAAAATTTCGTTCTTGCCGTTTGTTATTACTTTCGTTATTTTAGTGGGAATTTTGGCTGCATCATTCAATGCCCATATCAATGTATGTGTATCTAAAATGTATCTCATACTCCAAATTCGTTCAATGATTCAATTTTTTTCAACTTTCCTATTTTCCCTTTTTTCTTTAATTGGCCTAACTTTCTAGTTGGATTCTTTTCATTTGGAGCAACCAAATAAGCTACAATTTTTTTTGCTCTTCCATATGAAATTGCAATTTTTTCACCCGCTTGTATTTTGGTAATTAATTCTGAAAATTGAGCTTTAAACTCTGCTACCGTTAGAGTAATCATTGTAAATTGTTTGTCCAAAAATAAAATAAACTTGTCAAGTTGACAAGTTTATTTTACATATAAATTTTTAAATTTTAGTAGACGTGCTGTCCGCCATTGATGCTATAGTTGGCACCTGTGACAAAACTTGTAGAATCACTCGCAAGGAACGAAACCAAGTGTGCCACCTCGTGTGTACCACCTAATCGACCAACAGGTATTTGAGCTACGATTTGATCACGTACTTTTTCGGGCACAGCCATAACCATATCTGTACCAATATAACCGGGCGATATAGTATTGACTGTAATGCCATATTTAGCTACTTCCATAGCCAATGTTTTGGTGAAGCCATGCATACCTGCCTTGGCTGCAGAATAATTCGCTTGACCAAATTGACCTCGTTGTCCATTTACCGATGAAATATTGATAATACGTCCAAAATTACGTTCTATCATGCCATTGATAATTGGTCGCGTACAATTGTAAACGCTATTAAGATTGGTATCTATGACTGCATGCCAATCTTCGGGGGTCATTTTTGCAAATCGTCCATCACGAGTTATACCTGCATTGTTGACCAAGATATCAATCGAACCAATACGTTCTTCTATATCTTGAATCATGGCACACATCGATACGTAATTACATACATCGCCTTCGGCTGTGTCTATTTCGTAGCCTTCGTCTTGTAAGCTTTTAATCCAGTCAGCTGCTTTTGTTTTATTTCTAAAATTACCCACTACACGATATCCATCATCATGCAGTTTTTTGCACATAGCAGTTCCTAAACCACCTGTTGCTCCAGTTACTAATGCGACTCTTTTGTTGTATTTATCCATAGTATTAAATGTTTTATACAATGAAGATAAAAAAACAAATTTGCAAAGTCAATCTAATTGCTTGTTTTTTCTAAATTTAAATGAGAAGTGTAATGGGTCGATTTAAATGGATGACGGTCCTTCCATTTTTCGCCTATCTGCTCTTTGAAACCAGCAGATACTTTTTTATAAAACCAATTAACCACTACATGACGTAATTTGTAAAACGAATATTCATACTCAGGCTCACAACCTAAGATAGCTTTTACTTCCAAGGCGGTGCGACCTAATACCAATTTTTGGCTACGAGTCACTATCGCTTGCTCGAGACAATGAAATAATATATTGAAGTAAACTGCATGTGACTGATTCATGACATAATCAAATCCGATGTAATTCATATCATACACGCCATTGTGTAAAATGGCTGATGAAAACGCAACCATTTTCCCTTCGTAAAACCATCCAAATATTTTATAGTTCTCTTTATATTGATTTTTTAAATTAATAAAAAAGGCTTGATTGATTTTACCCATACTCACCAACTGATTATTGGTGACTTGCAAATACAATTGTTCTATTTCTAGTGCATAATGTTTGATTTCAATTTCACTCAATTCTCTAATTTGAATGCCATCATGCTGTTTGATTATTTTCTTATAGCGTTGTAGATATTTATGCTTAAGAACTTTCTCGTAGTCGAGTAAGGATGTCCAATCTGGAGGAATATACATTACCATCGATACATCATCTTCCATTTGCTTGTAGGTATCATCTAGTAAAATTCCTTCTGTGTAATTTTTGGGGATGTCTTTCAAAAAGATGCCTGTTGCTTTTGTATAATCCAACATATACTCAAAGGTTGATTTGAAAAAGCTATTTTGTTTTTCCAACGACATTGAGTCATCTAAAAAATGAAAAAAAGTAACATCGTGCCGAAACAGATTACCAACAACGAGCAATGTAGGCTTCACAATGCGAAGTGAAACATTGAGACTCTTTTGTTGAAACACTTTATCGTGACAATTGAAATGCTCGGGAGTAACTAGCAACAATTGATAATAGGAAAGCAAGATCGGTTTATCATTTTGATAACTAACGACATAATAATTTTTAAGATGATTCAGCATTGAAATCTCGCACAGCCTGATATCATTTATTTGCAATGGATGACTATCTCCCAACCATTCATTCCATGATGATGGAATATCCTGATAACGTTCATAAACCTTGTGCTCGATAGACATAAACGACAAATGTAGAATTAATCTGTATCATCACAAAACTACTTTCTCCATAGCCTATCATTGATGTAGATAATCCTAAAGTTTATTTTAACATCTGCTGTCTTGTTTTATGATTTTGTATAGAAAATGGGCATTTACTTTTGCTTCAATTTACACACTATGAACAATATAATCACAGATACAAGAAAAACGGGACTTCTTATTTTACTGATTGCTTTATGTAGTTTTAGTATATCACTTTCATTATTACGTGTTATAGCTACTGGATCACCGATGTTTTTATTTCTAAATTGGAATTTATTTTTAGCAATAATTCCTTGGCTTTTCACAAGGTATCTTCATGATCGAAAAGCCACTATCCGTAAATGGATGTATATCGCATTACTTGCCACATGGTTATTGTTTTTTCCCAATTCACCTTATATTCTGACTGATTTATTTCATTTGAAAAAATCAACTTCTATGCCTATTTGGTACGACTTGGTTTTAATTCTTTCATATGCTTGGACTGCACTTGTGTTTGGCTTTATGAGTTTACACGATATCGAAACTATGAGCGAGAAACGATATGGTGTCAAGAAAACAAATATCATATTGATAACACTCCTTTTTATGGCAAGCTTTGGAGTTTATCTCGGTCGTTTTCTTCGATGGAATAGCTGGGATATCATTGCCAATCCGTTTGGTTTGGCAGGTGATATTAGCGATCGATTTATCAATCCATTGGATCATACTCGTACATGGGGCGTTACATTGCTATTGGGTATTTTTTTGAATTTGGCTTACTTTTCAATGAAATACATAAGAAAACAAAAAAACTAATCCATCAATTTTTTAGCTTTGGTATACACTCTCCATCGTTCCAGTACTTGTTGCATATCGCTGGGCAATTCGCTTTCAAAATGAATTTTTTCACCCGTGCCAGGATGAATAAACCCAAGTGTTTTAGCATGTAAGGCTTGCCTTGGAAGCAAGTCAAAACAATTTTCTACAAACTGTTTGTATTTAGCAAAAACAGTTCCTTTCAGTATTCGATCACCACCATAAGTTTTGTCGTTGAAGAGTGTATGACCGATATGTTTCATATGCACCCTGATTTGGTGTGTACGACCTGTTTCTAATTGGCATTCGACCAAGGTCACATAATTGAATCGCTCGATCACTCTATAATGTGTAATGGCATGTTTGCCTACTTCGCCTTCTTCATATACATCAAATATTTTGCGTAGCCTTAGGTGCCTTCCTATATAGGTATCTATCGTACCCGACTCTTCGGCTACATCGCCCCATACGAGTGCATAATATTTTCGATCTACGGTATGGTCTTTGAATTGTTCGGAAAGTAGATTGATTGCTTTTTCTGTTTTGGCGATGGCTAACAGCCCTGTAGTATCCTTATCTATTCGATGTACCAAGCCTATACGAGGCAAGTCGCTACTTTCTTTTTCATGTTGTAGATAATACGACAATGCATTTACCAGAGTACCCGAGTAATTGCCATGACCAGGATGTACCACCATATTGTATGGCTTATTGATGATGAGTAATTCTTCATCTTCATATTCTATGGTGAGAGGTATATCTTCAGGTATAATTTCGGTGCTTTCAGGAGCGCGAAATGTATAGGCTACCAAGTGATCCAATGGTTTCACTTTATAGTTTTGCTTTACGACCTTTCCATTCACTTCTATATTTTCATCATCGATCGCTTGCTGTACTTTGTTGCGGGTAATACCTGCCAACTTTGTAATCAGAAACTTATCGACCCGAAGTGGCTCTTGACCACGATCTACTATCAAATCGAGCAAAATATGCCGTTCTTGTTCCTCATCGGCACTTAACTCTTCGTCTTCAAAATCTTGATTTAGTATGGTGGGGTTTATACTCATGTATTACAAAGGTATGCTTTGAGTGAGGGATATCAAAAAAAGAACTTATGGCATTTAGATATCCGAGTTGAAATAATAAAATAATTCTGAAACATATTATGTAAATTGAATATACTGTGGCAGATGATTCCATAAAAATTACTTTTATCTACTATTTGATGTTTTCCACTTTTTTCTTAATAAAAAAGTTGAGCAAAAAATCAAGGCTATCGAAAAATAGCTAAAAATGATTTTTTATTGTCGGAAATAAAAAAGCTATTCACCTATTAAATTCTCATCAATTACATTACTTAGATAGAGCAATTGAACTTTTCATAAGCGGCTAACAATTGTTTTTATTTCTATCGCCAAAAAAAATCATTTTATTAACGTTATTTTTCTAAGGCCATCCCAAAAGAGTCAATACGTTTATTCTAATTAAAAATTTAGTTATACCGTCAAATTATAACCATTTTTCTAATTTTATAACTATTGCAAATCGGTAATTCTGCTACCTTTGCTCCATGGAGAACGTGGCTATACATTATCAGGATCTGGGTAGAATCGAATACAAAACAGCTTGGGATATGCAAGAGCAATTGTTGCAATCCAATCTGGATATCAAAAAAAGAAATCGAGATCGTGAACTAGCGAATAGCAATGAACCAATGGAAATCACACAAAATCATTTTCTATTGTGCGAACATGACCCTGTATTTACCCTTGGCAAAAGTGGACATATGGAAAATCTGCTGGTCAATAATGAATACTTACGTTCGAAAGGAATTACTTTTTTCAAAACCAACCGTGGGGGTGATATTACATTTCATGGGCCTGAGCAGATAGTTGGGTATCCAATCCTTGACTTAGAACGACTGAAACCTGATATTGTACTTTATATGCGCAATCTGGAAGAAGTAATTATACGTACTATAGCTGAATATGGCATCGTAGGCGAGCGAACACAAGGCGAAACGGGAGTATGGATTGATAAGGACATACCACATAAAGCACGTAAGATATGTGCAATGGGTGTACGTACAAGTAGATGGATTACCATGCATGGCTTTGCCTTGAATGTGAATACCGATTTGAGCTATTTTGAACTCATTATCCCTTGTGGTATTCAAAACAAACAAGTTACGAGCATGGAACGCGAACTAGGACATAAGCTTGACTTGAACGAAGTGAAACAAAAAATAAAGCATCACTTTGCTGAAGTATTTGGTGTCGTGATAGTGGGAGAATAGTATTGAATTACAATTTCATTTAGTTGACTTTACTAAATTTTACAACTTTAGTATTGATATTCTGATTTAGTATCAATATATAATTTCCTGTATTTAACTGAAGAATATTCAAACTATTATGCAATGATTTAAATATACCCTTCATTACAGTTTGGCCTGAAAGGGTTTTCACTTCATAAAAACAAGGATTTTCTTCATTCAATTCTGGAAGGTCTATATAAAGTTGATCGTTACAAATCGTTGGATACACATTGATTTGGTAATCGTTGTATTCATTTAATTTTGAAGATGCATATCGCAGTATTGAATTATCCTTTACGATATGAATCGAATAGCTTGCATTCTCCTTATAAGGCTCAGTATATTCATAGGTATTGAACTCATTATTTTTTATACCTTGTATTGTTTTAATTAACGTACTATTTCCATTTTGATCATTTTTGAAAAGTTGAAATGAAATATTGTTGTCTTCATTTATTTGTGCTTTCCACGAAATGTTGGTAGTACCAGCAATTACATCAAAGTTTATATCTTTTGCAACAAACTCTTTATGATCTAAAAAATATACTTTATTGGTACCTTCTATGTTTTCGTTGGTTTGTCTATTTAATACAAATGCAGGTGTATTGTCTACATCGAATTGTTCTTTGACAAAACCATGTTGATCTGTTTTGATTTTACCCAAATGTTTACCTCCTTGACTAGTACTATAGTATTCTAACTTTGTAAAAGGTTTATACTTCTCAAGTTGAACATAATTATTGTTGTCGACTTGAAAAAGGACAACATTCTCCTGAGCAACTAATGTAGTTGATGAGAGTAAGCATATACATGCGATTATAAATGTGTTTTTCATGTGGCTATTATTTTAAATTTGAAAATATTAATGTTGAACTATTATTTTTTGTGACAATACGTTTTTTCCATTTTGATATTTGATATAGTATATTCCATTCCCTATTATACGCAAGTCTAGTGCTAACTGTAATGTACCTATTGGTACTTCGGTTGTAGATACTCGCTGACCTAGGGTATTGTATAATTCAATAAAAGTGCGCACACTGGTTGCAGTAGAAAATGTGATACCGATATTATCTTGTGTAGGATTAGGATAGATCGATATCCCTTGCGTCTCTTTGCTGGTATGGCTTACACCCAATGGTGCTATTATGGGTATGCTATCTAAGCGAGCATAGAAGAAGGTACTCTGACCCGAGGGTGGATACAAGGTATCGTTGCCCATATAGCACTCTGTACTCGTAGTACCACCTGCTATGTACAATACTCCATTGGCATCGGCGGCTATGGCACTACCTATATCGGTACTACTTCCACCAGCATTGAACGCCCAGCGATATACACCATTGCTATCGTAACTACATACCATTACATCATCACCACCATAGCTGTAAAGCGTATCGGAAGGGAATCTTATGGTATAATTACATGACCCTATACCATACACATTGCACATACTATCAGTTTTTAATTGTGACAGAGATTCACTACCCGCACTTTGGCTGATGGTATTCCATTTAAAAGTACCATTGGTATCATAAGCCGCTATAAAGTAATCTCTTTGATCTGTACCTGTCAGTGTAGGACCTCCATCAAACAAAAAAACATTTTGATTGTTAGAGAATGCATGACCAGTTATGAATACCCTATTTCTCATGACCTCAATTGAGGTTGCGCCCATTGAAAAGTATTCTGCACCAAATCTTTTTATCCAAATAGCATTTCCTAAGCTATCTAGCTTTACTATGATTGCTTTACTTGAATAATTCGCAGGAAAGTTTACATTTAAACCACCTATATCGTTAGTTTGAGTAGGATTATATAATCCGCCAATGAAATAAATTTTATTTTGAAACCATTGAAGGTCAAAAATATAATCTTCACCTAAGCCTCCATATGATTTTGCCCACACTGTATTTCCTAGAGAATCATACTTTACTATGAACATATCCATAGTTGATCCGCTAAGTGTATCTTGTCCAAAAGCTAAAGAATACCCTGGAGAATTATTTGACCATGAACCATTAAAATAACCAGATACATAATAGCTGTTATTAGAATCAATACTTGCTTTATTTTTGGAAAGTTCATCATCATTTATTCCGCCAATGTGATTAGAATTTTTAAATATTGAATTAGAATCATATTTTAAAACTAACCCATCTCTTCTACCAAATGACATGATGCTATCTTGATTGAAATAGATTTGATTAGCAAAAGTGATTGTAATAATTATATTTTGTGAATGGTCAATTGTAAACGGAGAGTAATATATTGAATCTCCTTCTGCAATTTTCTTTACCCATTGGAAAGAATCAGAGCTATTATATTTTGCTAAAAATATTGCTTTTGAATTGCTTTGTTGGCTATTAGAAAATAATGTAACCCCTCCTATTGTTGTAGTTCCATTGAAGTAACCCATTACATATTTGTTGTTATTTTTATCAATTTCAACTTTTCTATAATCGTAGATTTGTTTATCATTTCCAACCAAAAATGTAGTATCAATACCAATTTTTAATTGCGCAAATGAACCTAAAGGCAAAACTATTAGCATCAAAATAATACGTCTCATTCTAATGGCTATGAAGTGGTAAAGGAATAAATGAAATCAATTTCATTAGTGGTATGGTAGTAGATGTATTGCCACTTCCTATATTGCCTGTGCAGGGTGCACTCACAAAGTCACATAAATCTGTCTGCCTTCGTTTCAAATCATTGAAACCCCAGCGTTGGGTATGTAATATCTGAATCGAACTCGCCAATCCATAGGCATGTGATTTAGCAGATTTATTTGATGACGCTGATGTATAATACATTTGCATATTTGAGTTATTTAATGTTGAAGGAATATTATATGAGTTATCATGTTGTGATAATTTTATTAAATTTATCATTTATTTTAAGTCAACACCTATTGCACTAAAGCTTTTGAATCTTATGAAACTTATTTCAAATATAATCTAATTTTAATACTGTTCATGCTATTTTAATGAAGAACATTATTCAAGAACTGTGTATAGAATAGAATTTATTGCAATTCCAAATGGACTGTTTTTAGTCGGCTTAAATTTCAAAATAAATAGAAATATACAACTATAAACTCCTTTATAATTCATATCTCTCAATACAAAGTTTGTTTTTTTCTATGATTCTACGATTTTGATGATTAAATTTGCCAAGTTTTAAGACGATTTTTGCAAAAAAATAGCTTAAAATGAATAATTCAATGAGTACACTAACAGCGCAACGTCAAAAAATTCATCCACACAAATTGTTGATGTGGATTGCTATTGCAAGCATTTGTATGATGTTTGCAGGTTGGACGAGTGCCTTTTTGGTACGTAAAGCACAAGGCAATTGGCTTATATTCACTATGCCGGTAGCGTTTTGGGTATCGACTGCCGTAGTTATGATTAGTAGTGTTACCATGCATTTTTCCATTGCAGCCTTCAAGAAAAGAAATATGAAGCAATACAAAACGCTTATATCTATCACAGCAGTGCTGGGCGTTCTCTTTATGTTGCTTCAATTTATGGGTTTTTACGAAATGCATCATGCTGGTGTAACCCTTGCTAGCACAGCCGAAGGCGTATCGGGCAGTTTTGTATATGTTATTTCAGGTGTACATCTTTTGCATATGTTGGGTGGTGTAATCGCCTTGATTATCGTATTCATAACGGTCAACTTTCGTCGCAAGACAAAAGTATATAGTAGCACCGGTTTAGAAATTTTAGGCACTTATTGGCATTTTGTTGATGTGCTTTGGATATATTTGTTTCTCTTTTTCTTTATCAATCAAAAATAATACGAACATAGACTATGAGTTCAGTAGCAGTAGACAGTAAAAAGAAAGTATGGGGTGGTGGGCAGAGTCCATTCAACCTTAGTTATGGTAAAATCATGATGTGGTATTTCCTCATGAGTGATGCGTTCACCTTTGGTGCATTCCTTATTTCATATGGTACTACCCGTTTTTTCAGTTCATTGTGGCCCGATCCTAACTCGGTATTCAAATCATTTCCTTTCATGGGCGATGCGAATCTACCATTGATGTTTGTGAGTTTGATGACATTTATACTCATCTTGAGTTCGGTTACTATGGTATTGGCTGTACATGCAGGTCATTGTAGAGACAAAGCAGGTGTAATCAAATGGATGATATGGACTATCATTGGTGGTATTGCATTTTTGAGCTGTCAGGCTTGGGAGTGGACACACTTATTTCACCATGGTGGATGGTGGGGTTCCTTCCGCAATGGTGCAGATGCGGCTAACTTACCTCATTTTTTTACACACGATGTAAATCCTACCTTGTTTGCAGCAGAAGGCGCAGATGCAGCCCACAAATTCTTTAATTTCTTCTTTACCATTACAGGATTTCATGGTGCTCACGTAGCTTCTGGTGTAGTATTGAACATTATCATTTTGTTGAATACGATTAATGGTACCTACGAAAAAAGAGGACATTATGAAATGGTAGAGAAAGTAGGTCTTTATTGGCACTTTGTGGATTTAGTATGGGTATTCGTATTCACTTGCTTTTATCTTCTATAGTCTTTCCTTTAGATCAAAAAAATTAATCGTTTACAAATTAAAATAAAAAATTATTATGTCAGGTTTTAGTAATTACGAATCAGATCAGTCCGCATTATACTCAGGTACTCACCATGAAGATGCGAATAGTGAACATAGCAAATCTAAAGTAAGAAAAATATGGGTCGTAACCGGAATACTTACTGTAGTAACCATCGTAGAGGTTCTACTTGGTTTGTATGGTACACACGCTGGAATGCCTAAAGGTCTAATTAATGGATTCTTTATTTTACTTACCCTTTTCAAAGCTGGCTATATCGTAAAAGTATTTATGCACCTTGGTGACGAATTCAAAAATATGATTTTAACTATTTTGATTCCATTGATACTATTTGTATGGTTTATACTTGCATTCCTATGGGATGGTTCCTTCTGGTTGTGGATTAATCATGCATTTACGATTCGCTAATATCCTCTAGAACATATTTTAACCCCTAATACAACTATTAGGGGTTTTTTATTGCATTTTACCTATTCTTGGCACAATTCTTTCATTTATATTGAAATTAATTATTATTTTACATTTTCAAAAAAAACAACATGAAGAAAATCGTACTCAACCTGCTCACTTTATTGGCTTTAGCGCCTTTGGTGACAAATGCACAAAAGCGTGTTTGCGGATCGCATGAACACCAATTACAACTTTTGCAAAATGACCCAGAATATGCTGCAAAACGTGATTTGATAGAAATGCAAACTGCAGACTATATTAATCAACCAAATAAACAACGTGCCCTAAAAACGATTCCAGTTGTTTTTCATATTGTATATAATACAGCAGCACAAAATGTAAGTGATGCTCAAATTCAATCCCAATTAACTGTACTAAACAATGACTTTAGAAAATTAAATGCCGATTGGACTAATACTCCTACAGTATTCCAAGGAATTTCTGCTGACTGTGAAATACAATTTTGTCTTGCTCAGCAAGATCCAAATGGTAATCCAACTACCGGTATTAACCGAGTAAGTACTGCAACAACTTCGTTTGGCACGAATGATGCCGTTAAGTATGCAGCACAAGGTGGTGCAAATATTTGGGACAGAAGTAAATATTTAAATATCTGGGTATGTAATTTAAGTGGTGGTGTATTGGGCTATGCTCAATTTCCTGGTGGACCTGCAGCTACCGATGGTGTAGTAATTACCTATACTGGATTTGGTACAATGGGAACTGCTTCTGCACCTTTCAACAAAGGTCGCACCGCTACACACGAAGTAGGTCATTGGTTGAATCTTTATCATATCTGGGGAGATGATGGAACAAGTTGTAACGGAAGTGATTTGGTAGGTGATACACCAAATCAAGCAGATGAAAATTATGGCTGTCCTGCTTTCCCAACAGTTTCTTGTTCGAATGGACCTAATGGTGATATGTTTATGAACTATATGGACTATACAGATGACGCTTGTATGTACATGTTCTCAGCTGGCCAAAAAGCACGTATGGATGCATTATTTATTGCAGGTGGGTCAAGAGTTTCATTACTTACATCTCCAGGATGTACTGCTCCAAATCCAGTTGCATGTGGCGCTCCAACTGGCTTATCAGCAACAGGCATTACTACAACTACAGCTACATTGAATTGGGGTGCAGTAGCAGGCGCTAGCAGTTACAATGTACAATATAAATTAACATCTGCTGCTTCATGGACTACTACGACTTCATCAACAACTTCCAAATCATTGACAGGATTAACTGCAGGGTCTCCTTATCAATTCCAAGTACAAGCAGTTTGTACTGCGGGTGCAGGTTCTTATTCTTCTGTTGCAAGCTTTACGACAACGGGCGTAGTAGCAGCTTGTACAAATACTTACGAATCAAACAATACTCGTAACACGGCTGCTACAATTCCTGTAAATACCAATATTAGTTCAATGATAGGTTCAAGCACAGACAAAGATTATTATAGAATCACTACAACTGCTGCTGCTCCAAAATTAAAAGTTACATTAAGTAATCTTCCATTGGATTATGACTTAAAACTTTACAACTCTGGTGGTACTTTATTAGCAACGTCTGCTTTGGGTAGCACTTCAACAGAAACAATCAAATATAACAATAGCTCTGTAGCAGCAACTTATTTCATTTATGTATATGGATACAATGGTGCTTTCAGCACTGCTAATTGTTATACATTAAATGCAAGTACAAGTGCAAGCAACTGGAAAATAGGCGAAGAAATAACGGATGAGAATAAAGCCGCTATCAATCTTTATCCTAACCCTGCAGGCAATAAATTGAGTGTACAATATTTCTCTACGAATAATCAACAAATGATATTCAACGTATACAATTCAATGGGTCAAAAAGTAATTTCTAGAACTGAAATTACAAGCAACGATGGAGAAAACAATGCTTCATTTGAATTGAATACATTATCGAATGGTATTTACATCATGGAAATGATCGATAATGAAGAGCGAAAAATTCAAAAATTCTCGATTCAAAAATAAATTGATTCACTATCATTAAAATTAAGCCATCTCAATTGAGGTGGCTTTTTTATATCGCATAGATTAAAATTAAACACAATTTAAAAGGATTTGACTATTTTGAGCCAATGTATCAACTGACCAAAAACAAACACTTTCTGATAGGTGGTATCGTAATAAGTATGTTGATATGGGGTGTAAGCTGGCCAAGTGCAAAGGTATTATCACATTATGGTCAACCAATTGAAATTGCTTTTATACGATTTATATTTACGTTTTTGGGCGTATTGATTTTATTAAAATCCATCAACACCAAAATCTTTATTTCTAAAAAAGGCTTGCCTTCATTATTGGCTGCTTCTGTATTAATGGCTTTTTATAGTCTTTTGTTTTTCACTGGTATTCAAAAAGGTATGCCCGGTGCTGGAGGTGTATTAGTCACTACTACAACTCCTTTAGTGACATTTATATTGGCTGTTATTTTCTCAAAACGCTCGTTGAAACAAAAAGAAATCATTGGCTTATTGATTGGCGTATTAGCTGGATGTTTTCTGCTCAACATCTGGAACAAATATGATAAAATATTCGATTCAGGCAATTTGTTTTTTCTAGGTTCAACAGTTGTGTGGGGATTCTTAAGTCGCTTTACGTCTACTTCTAGTCAATACGGCTCTCCCTTATCATTTAGTTTGTGGATTTATTTTTTTTGCATTGTGTTTTTATTCTTCTTTATTGATTTGCAATCCATCAAACAAGTATTACACAAAGCCGATTCATTGTTTTGGTTCAATATGATATTCAATGCCGTGATTAATACTGGATTAGCCACTACATTTTATTTCTATGGCACATCAAAATTGGGTCCTGAGAAAACAAGCAGTTTTATTTATATAGTTCCTTTTGCTGCTGCTTTATCTTCTTTTATTTTTATTCAAGAACAAATTAAATGGAATACCATCGTAGGTGGAATATTTGGTATTGCAGCCGTGTGGATGATAAATAAAAAAAGCAACTCGATTGAACGATAATCTCATATTAACTTATCGAGCATCAAAATCAATCACTACCTTTTCGCTCGTAGGATGTGCTTGACAAGTTAATACAAATCCATTTTCAACTTCATCTTTTTCCAACGCATAATTTACTTCCATTTCTACAGACCCTTCCATTACCTTGGCTTTACAGGTACAACAAACTCCACCCTTACAAGCAAATGGCAAATCGGCACCATGCTTCAATGCTGCATCCAATATGGTATCTCCTCCAAATGCCAAAGGGATATCGAAGCTTCTATCATCCACTTTTATAGTCACAATACTCATTTTCCCTTGATCAGCTTGATGGGTTTCTTTATAAGTTTGTCGTTCTTTTTTAGAAACGGAGGTATTGAATAATTCAAATCGAATCTTTGAAGTTTCTACTTGATTATTTTCAAGATAACTTTTTACACTCATAATCATTTCCTCTGGACCGCACAAGAAAAATTGGTCAATGGTGTTGATATCAATTAATTTTTCAAATAGTTGATTGCATTTAGTAGAATCGATACGACCGTTGTTTAAATCTGTTTCCATACGTTCGCGACTCAGTACATGAAATACTTGGAATCGACCAATATATTTATTTTTCAATGCTTCTAACTCCTCTCGGAAAATGATTGAATAAAAATTTTGATTTCCATATACCAAAGAGAATGAGCTGTGAGGCTCTTCGGCAAGAATCGTTTTAATTAAACTCAACATTGGTGTAATACCACTACCAGCAGCAAAGGCCATATAATGCTTGTGATTTGTTGCATCTATTGATGTAGTGAAATTTCCGAGCGGTGTCATAACCTCTAAGGTATCTCCTTTTTTGAGGTCGCGATTGGCATAAGTCGAAAACAATCCACCATGTACTTGCTTAATTGCAACTCTAAAATCATTTTCAAGTGGGCTACTACATAATGAATACGAACGACGAATTTCTTCACCATTCATCACTTTTTTAAACGTGATATATTGACCCGGTTGATATGTATATTCATTGATTAATTCCGTTGGAATGTCCAACGCTACTGACACACAGGTTTCTGTTTCTTTGCGTACGTCCTTGACAATTAATGAATGAAATGATGGATTCGACATGACTTAAATATTAAATGAATGCTGGCAAAGATAATAGAAATGGCTTAGAATATTAGGCTGTTTTAGGTTCAATCATTAAATTCCTTTCACTGCATTTTGAGATACTAATTGTGATATTTAAGATAATTCCCTAAGTGCGCTTTTTTTCATTTCTGAAGAAAGGGTATGTCCTAGGTATTTTTCAATCCATGCATGTATTAAATATATTACTGGTGTAATTATAATTGCAACAAAAAACTTATAGAAATATCCAACCAAAGCAATAGCAATTACTTTAGGCCAACTCCAATCCTGTCCTAGTTTGAACGCTATCGTAATGACAATAAGACTATCGATTAATTGCGAAATCAAAGTAGAACCTGTAGCACGTAACCATATCATTTTTTCACCCGTTCGTTCTTTTATTTTATGAAAAATAAATACGTCCAATATCTGTCCTACCAAAAAAGCAATTATAGATGCAATGATAATCCACATGCCTTGTCCAAAAATTTGAGTATATGCTTTTTGAGTATCAGGGATTCCCTTCTCTGCATTCACGCCCACCCACCAATCAGCCGGAGTAAGATGTATAGCACCATAGGCTGCAAAAAATGATAGACTTATCAATGCTACTGTAAGATAGGATAAAAACTTCACCCCTTTCATACCATAATACTCATTGATAATATCGGTCATGATGAATACAACAGGCCATAATAAAACACCAGCGGTTAAGTTAAACGACAAGCCTTGTTCTCCAAAGATTGAAAATGTAATTGGCTCTATACCGATCGTTTTCTCTAACGAAAATATTTTACCGCCTATAAACTCAGCTACTATAGCATTGGTACTAAACAATCCAGCTAAAATAATATAGAGTTTGACAGATTTATCCTTTAGTATTTGGTGAATCATATTGAAGTATAAAATTATACAAATAAATTAAACAAACTAATTCTCACTATTTATAGTGTATATCCCATCATAAATTTTTTAATGTGGTTATTCAATAGCAATCGCTCATTTTATTTTAATTAACCTTTCATTTTATTTTCTTTATAATTCATTGTTCGTATAGTTACTCGTGTAAAAATACTTTTGTTTCATAAAAATATTCACATGAAAAAAATCCATTTAATCGTTTTAGTCGTGTTGTGTTCATCAACAGCTTTTGCCCAAACCGGGAGTTCCTATCTTATGATGAACTTCAATTTAAATAGCGAGAACAATAATCGAAGCTATTATCCTTCTGTAAGAAATCGATTTTCAAACAAAGACGTATTCCCTATAGGCATCCAATGGATTAAATACAAAAATGAACATTCAGCCATGCGATATGGCTTTACATTGTTTTCAAAAAGATTGTTTTCAAATTTCTCTTATTCAACCATTGGAGATACCTCTATTTATAAAGGAAATGCATATGAATTACTAATGCCAAAATTTACAGTGGGTAAAGAGTGGCAAAAACACATTCATAAAGACATTGTGGTGTATGGAGGTCTTGACCTTGGATTTGGGATGATGAAAAATCCGAAAATGAATGTTGAAGAACGATACACTTCTTCTAGTTTTATGGGATATTCTGCAGGTCAAACAGCCTCTGTTATGGCATTCAATCTATCTGCTCGACCATTTATGGGTACTCGCATTAATTGGAATCGATTTGTTGTGGGCTATGAAGCTTCCCTTCCAGTAAATTATTCCCAAGTAATTGGTGAAGATATTCGCAATACAAGTGGATTTAAACTTCAGCATCAATTGAATTTTGGATACAAGCTACATTCAAAAAAGAAATAGTATTTACTTGAGTAAATAGTTGCTTGGATAGGATTATAAAAGAGGAAATAAATCTTTTATCAATTTTAAAAAATTAACCTATTTTGCATAAAATATTAAATCATGAAATACGTTTTAACTTGTCTTATAATTTTAAGTTCTACTTTTTTACTTCGTGCTCAAAATGCAGATGATGTAATTGGAAAATGGAAAAACGGAGAGGGTACAGGCATTGTAGAGATTTATCGTACCACCTCGGGCCATTATGCTGGTAAAATTATTTGGTTGAAAGAACCTATTGATCCTGATACTGGCAAACCAAAATTAGACAAGCGTAATCCAGATGAATCCAAGCAAAATGTACCAACACTTGGACTTGTGAATATGCATGGATTTACTTTTAACAATGAAGATAAAGTATGGGAGAATGGCAGTATTTATGATCCAAAAAATGGCAAAGAATACTCCTGTAAAATGGAGATGAAAGATCAAAATAACTTGAAAGTAAGAGGGTATATAGGTGTATCGCTTATTGGCCGAACCGACAATTGGACAAGGCAGATAAAAAAATAAAGAAGACTAAGGAGTAACTAAATTGATACTAATGTTGAAATAAGGAGAGCCTCCCCAATTATTTACAAAAACTTCATTACCATCTTGACCATCATATCGATTTACAAAATTAAAGCGTCCATTGATGCGGTAACCCACTTGTGCACTCATCCAAAAAAATCCAATGAGTTTTTTCTCAAACACTAGTCTTGGTTTTATTTCTCCGCGTTGCAAAAAAAGATTATTCGATTGTAAATCAAACTGTTGTCCTTCGAGTTCGTAACCTGCCATGAGTAAACTATTGGAAGAAAAATTGTATCTGACATGTGCACGCGCAGGTAACAAGGTTTCTAGCCCCCAATGATCATTGAATGTTTTATTGTACAATACAATTGGCACAATAATGGGTCTTCCTAATCGATAGGTTCGAGATACACCAAAACCTAGCATGCGATAATCATTTTTTTTCCATCCAAAAATAGCGCTGCCATAATAAGTCAATGCAGAAGATGAAGCTCCGAAATTATTAGTTATGCCAATATGAGACAAATCTGTATTCGCTTGAGCTATAATAAAATGTTTTTCATTCAAAGGTTTAAACAATACGGCATTCAGTCCTACTATATCCATGCGATTGGCATAGACTTGATTGACGTTCACATTGCTTGATGCATTGGATGTTCTAATTTTGGATCCCCAATAATTAGCGCCAATACTGAGGATTAATTTGTTGGTGCTTAATGCCAATACATTGGCAGTCGCACGAATACCACCCATTGAATTAATTTTTTCAGTCCCATTTACATTACTATTGCTAAACCCAAGATTCATCTCATAACCCAAACTAAATTGTTTAGATGGCGCTTGATTATTTACTTTTTGTGTACAATACGATTTACTATCCGATGCATCACCATACTGACTCATATCAAATACTTCGGTCGTATCTTGTGCATTGAGGTTAATACTCACTGCAAGCAATAAAATAACTCGTAGATATTTTATCATAATAATTTTAAGTTTGATTATATACATAAACCACCACATACGCTGATGGTTTGCCCTGTAATGTAATTACCCATATCAGATGCTAAAAACAACGCCGTGTTAGCTATATCCTCAGCACTTGCAAAACGACCCAAGGGAATGCCCGCTTTATATTTATCTGCACCTTCACCATCTTGTAAATACGATGTCATATCTGTTTCTACAAAACCCGGTGCAATGGCATTGCAACGAATATTACGACTGCCTATTTCCTTAGCTATAGATTTAGTAAATCCAATCACGCCTGCTTTGCTTGCTGCATAACTACTTTGACCAGCATTGCCCATTTCTCCTATCACCGAACTCATATTAATAATGCTTCCAGATTTTGCTTTCATCATAGGACGCATTACTTGTTTAGTCATATTGAAAACCGATTTCAAATTAATTGCCATCACATCATCCCATTGGTCCTCGGTCATTCGAAGCAATAAATTATCTTTTGAAATACCAGCATTGTTCACACAAATATCAACTGTTCCAAAATCTTTCACTACTTCAGCTACAAAAGCTTCACAGTCTGCAAAACTACCCGCGTTGCTTTTATAGGCTTTTGCTTTCACGCCCATAGCCACACATTTTTCTTCCAATGCTTTGCTACGATCAGCACTGCTATCGCTTATATAAGTAAAAGCAACATGGCAACCTTGTTCTGCAAATTTAAGTACAATGGCTTCGCCAATTCCACGGCTTCCACCAGTGATGATGGCAACTTTATTTTCGAGTAGTTTCATATAAATTAGATTTGAGATATGAGATATTAGATTTGAGAACTCTTATATCTCTTTCATTTAATGTCACAAAATAGGCATGAATCTTCAAATTTTCAAACTTCGACTACGCTCAGTTTGACAAAGGCAGGTTCGACTTCGCTCGGTTTGGTAAGCCCTTCATACTTACTTACATTTTTTGAACCTAAAACACTCCACCAAATGATCATTCACCATCCCTGCAGCTTGCATATAGGCATACAAAATGGTAGAGCCTACAAATTTAAATCCACGCTTATACAGATCCTTGCTCATCGTATCACTTTCAGGCGAGGTGGCTTGTATTTGTTTATGTTCTTGATGTTTGTTGATGATGGTTTTGTTGTTTACAAATTGCCATATATAATTATCAAAGCTTCCAAATTCTTTTTGAACAGCCATAAATGCCTGCGCATTTGTAATAGTAGCCCGTATTTTTAATTGATTCCGTATGATGCCTGCATCTTGCAGCAGTTGCTGTACTTTCTCCTCATCGTACTTCGCTATTTTTTTGTAATTGAATTTATCAAATGCCTTGCGGAAATTTTCTCGTTTGTATAAAATGGTTTTCCAACTGAGCCCTGCCTGAAATGTATCCAATACAATAAATTCAAAATGCTTGGCATCATCATGCACAGGCATACCCCATTCCTCATCGTGATACTGAATCATGAGTGGGTCGGAAGCAGGCCAAAGGCAACGAGTGAGAGTGGACATGGGATGAATAAACTTTAATCTACCTCACCGAATGCAACGCTACACGATTCCCCTCTGTATCAACTATGAATGCATAGTAGCCCGTATCTTCTCCTATCAATGTTTTAGGCACTATAATTTTGCCTCCGGCTTGTACGGTTCTATCTAATATCAAATTCACATCAGGGTTGGCATTCAAGTACATGAGCGAGCCAGCTCCACTTGGAATATATCCTTCGCCAAAACAGATTGCACCACTTACAGTGCCTTCATAGGCCGGAAAAAAAGCCATCTTATAACCTTGAATTTCTGTCACTGTCATCGTGATAGCAAAGATCGTTTCATAAAAATGTTTGGCTCTGTCAAAATCTGAAACAGGAATCTCAAACCAATTGATCATATTCTGTCCTTCCATGGATGGATAAATTTTAGGAAATATACAAAGGGTTTTTAAAATATTCTAGTTTAAACAAAATTTTTATTCGGGCTTAATCTTTTATCCTTAACTTTAATAAAAATTCCAACCATCATGTTTCTTATCTTATTGGGTATTGTTCTATTTATATTTTCTACCCGTGTACCAGCTCAATTAGCTCGCTTTCAAGACCCTTCCAAAATAAAATCCGCTTTACGATTGGGCGCTTTGGTGTTGGTTGTATTGGGTGTATTTAGTTCGTGTGTAAAACAAATTGATGCGGGCTATATAGGTGTGCAATCTCTTTTTGGAAAAATTCAATCTACAACATTAGGAAGTGGATTAAATTTTGTAAACCCCTTGGTCGATATTAAACAATTGGATGTTCGTACACAGAACTATACCATGAGTGGGGTGAATGATGAAGGTGATAAAACAGGTGATGATGCCATTCGTGTTTTAACGAAAGATGGACTAGAAGTTACAATTGATTTGTCTGTACTTTATCGTGTAAGTGCAGAATCAGCTCCCAAGTTAATACGTGAAATTGGAATTGAATATAAAGATAAAATCATTCGTCCATTATCTCGTACAAAAATAAGAGACAATGCCGTTTACTATGATGCAATCGAATTATATTCTACCAAACGGGATGATTTTCAACAAAAAATATTTAAAGGGCTTGAAGAAGAATTTCTCAAACGAGGTTTGATTCTCGAAAATTTATTGGTCAGAAATATTGCATTGCCACAGGCTGTAAAACTTACAATCGAAAGTAAAATTAGTGCCGAACAAGAAGCACAAAAAATGCAGTTTGTATTGCAAAAAGAAAAACAAGAAGCGGAACGCAAACGCGTGGAAGCTCAAGGTATTGCTGATTATCAACGAATCATTGGAGAAGGGCTATCAGATAAACAATTGCGTTACGAGCAAATCAAAGCTTATAAAGAATTAGCAGGAAGTGAAAATAGTAAAATTATCATCATGCCATCGAATGGCAATGTGATATTGGATGCAAAATAAAGGGTTGTCTTAAACGTTTTTTACCGCAAAGAGCGTAGATGAGTTTTAACCGCAAAGAACACTAAGACTTTTATCGCAAAGAACGCGGAGAGTTTTAACGATGAGAATGTAGAGGTTTTTTATCGCAAAGAACACTAAGGCTTTTATAGCAAAGTACGCGGAGATTTTTAATGCAGAGAGCGCAGAGGATTTTTACCGTAAAAAATGCGGAGAGTTTAAATGCAGAGAACGCGATGAGTTTTTAACAAAGTGAACGTAAAGAGATTTAACAGCTGAGAACGCGGAGAGATTTAAACTCGAAGAAAACTAAGATTTAATAGGCTGTTTTATACTCGTAATTAATTGAAAAAGTAAAAGCCACCGGATGGTGGCTTTTAATCGATTGTATTTATTTAATTTCGAATAGTCATTTCATCCATTAATCTTCGACCATCCAATACTTTATCAACTACCCAAAGGATATAGCGTATATCAGCACAAATTGTACGTTTGTAACGCTTGTCGAATGCAATATCGCCACTCATGGCTTCCCAGTTTCCATCAAAAGCACAACCGATTAACTCGCCATTGCCATTGATAACCGGACTACCTGAGTTCCCTCCTGTAATATCATTGGTTGTGATAAAACAAGTGACCAATCCTCCAAGATTTCGATCTTCGTATGGACCATAATCTTTATTTTTCAAAAGTCCTACGATCTTAGGTTGAAGGTCAAATTCTTTATCACCTGCTTTATATTTTTCAAGTAAACCATCTGCCATTGTATAGTAATTAAAAAACACTGCATCTTTAGGTGCATATGAATTAACCTTGCCATACGTTACTCTCATGGTAGAATTTGCATCAGGATACATTTGCTTGTTTTTGTTTTTAACCAATAAAGCTCCTTGGTATGCACGATTCAATTCAAACATTTCATAATTGAAATCATTGATTTGTGGTTCATAATATTCTTTGTAATTTTTTACAACACTTAACGCATGCACAACAGCAGGATCGCGCAATAATTTTTCTACATTATCTGCATTGCATAAATTTTTCATTTTGTTACTATCCAATAAAACAGTGTTTGAGTAAACATAATTGGCATAATCATCAAATGCTTTTTGCCAGTTTTCTGATCCGAATTTTCCAAACACCTCCGTAGCATATACGCTTGGATGCTGTGCTCTTGGTATATCTTGATAAAATAATAAATTCATTGCTGAAAACACTCGCTTATCCAATGTTTCATTCATATTGTTCAATGCACCTTTTCGCATCATCATGACACGCTTACACAACTTGTCGAGTGAGTCACGGCTTACCCTTGCATTGTATGCTTTTTCGATCATTTCAAAACCCATAGCTAACTTCGTCAAGGCTGGAGCCATAAAGGCTTCACGGTAATAAGTTTGATGTTTGGCATAAGGTGTATAGTTGGCATAAGCTCGTTGATAATCTGGTAAAACAGACTTCAAATCACGATCATAACCTGATACCCATGATTGAAATTCGGATTCTTCGCGTTGTTTTTGTGCCAAAATATTCAGATTTTTTAATTGCTCTGTTTGACCAATAAAGTATTTCCAATAGTTAGCAATAGAAGCATAGGAAGAAGCATATTGTAAATCTACAGCTGGATCTTTTTCCATTTCTTCACGCATGATAGAAAGTCGTTTATCACGAATTTTTACTACTGAAGGATTAGATACATTGATAGCTAAATCTACTCCATAGGATGTAAGGTAACGTGTGGTACGGCCAGGATAACCCATTATCATGGCATAATCATTTTCACGAACACCTTTTACAGAAACTGGTAAGTGATGTTTAGGGATATACGGACGATTGTTTTGAGAATAGGGTGCTGGCTTATTGTCGTTGTTGGAATAAACTCTAAACATAGAGAAGTCGCACGTATGACGTGGCCACATCCAGTTGTCAGTATCGCCACCAAACTTACCTAAATTTTCAGGTGGTGCTGATACCAATCGTACATCTGTGAAACGTTGATACACAAATAAGTAATATTTATTCCCTGCATAAAATGATTTTACTTCACTTTCATAAGTGCCATTTTCATTTGCTGCATTGGCAATTTCTTTGGCTATTTCAGCGAATCTTGTTTCTACGTCTTTACCATAGGCATCGTTGATATAGTTATTTACTTTGGCTGTAACATCTTCGATACGAGATAGAAATTTTACACTTAAACCAGGGCATGGCAATTCTTCTTCAATGCGATCGGCCATAAAACCATTCATTAAGAAATTTTGACTCACACTGCTTAATGAAGCAATGGCATCGTATCCACAATGATGATTGGTTAATAGAAGTCCTTTGGATGAAATGATTTCACCTGTACATCCTCCACCGAAATGCACGATGGCATCTTTCATTGAACTATTATTGATGCTATAGATTTGCTCAGGAGTGAGCTTAAGTCCCATGCGTTGCATGGCTTCATAGTTTTGTGAAATGAGCAATGGCATCCACATACCTTCATCGGCTTTTGAGCTGAACTGTGCAGTAATGATAAAAAGTAGAAAAAGAAGTTTTTTCATTGTAATAATTGATTAAAAATTTATTGAGTGTACAAATATAAGTTAGGGATGTTGTAGGATGCTATTTTTTTGATGAATGGTATAAAAAAACCGCTCAGTGAGCGGTTTAACTATTGAAAAGTAGAAAATTATGCCAAAGCTGGTATACGCAACACTTGACCTGGATAGATTTCGTCTGCATCCTTGATCATTGGTTTGTTAGCTTCAAAGATAATTGGGTATTTGCTTCCATCATTGTAGTTGTGTTCTGCAATTTTCCAAAGTGAATCACCTTTTTCAACTGTATAGTACGTACTATCTTTTTGCTCCAATGTTTCTAAAGCTGCAATCGTCATATTGTTGTCAACTTCTGCTACACCTGCAATGTTGCCTGCTGTCAAGGCTACTTTTTCATAATCGGCTTTCGTAGCACATTCGCCCGTAAGGGTCAATTTGCCAGCACCATCTAATGTAAAGTCAAAGTTTTTGATGTCTAAGCCTACGCTATCAATGTAACGACGTACAGCGTCTTTTTGGTTTTGAGCAATTACATCAGGTTGCACACCTGGATTTTTAGCAAGCTCTTCTTCGTGGCTACCAAATATTTTTTTTCCTGCTTCTTTGATAAATGAAAATAATCCCATGGTTAAATATGTTTTTTAATTTTTAATAATTAACAAATATAGATAAGTTCTATAATCCTCTTAGTTAAATAGAATTTAATTATAAACTCATGGTATCTTTAAATTTCACCGCTTGGCGTCGAGAAACTTCAATTTCTTCTCCACCTTGTAAGGTTACCTTTAAACCACCATTGAATTGAGCGTCTATTTTGGAAATCATCAAGAGATTGATAATATGTTTACGATTAGCGCGAAAAAAGACTTTAGGATCTAGGCGTTCCTCAAGTGCATTCAGTGATTTTAATATCATTGGTTTATTGTTACCAAAAAATACCTTGGCGTAATTACCCACACTTTCAAACAAGCGCACTTCGCCCAATTTTACAAACCAACATCGCTCGCCATCTTTTACAAAAACTTGATCTGCAACACCCAATTGATCTCTTGGAATTTGAGATTGTTTCTCAATGCTTTTTTTCACTTTATTGATAGCATCAGACAAGCGATGTGTTTCAATTGGCTTCAGTAAATAATCGAGTGCATTGAATTCAAAGGCCTTAATTGCAAATTCGTTGTAGGCAGTTGTAAAGACGACCTTGGGTGTATATTCTAATACATCTAACAAATCAAATCCGGTTTTATTGCCAGGCATTTGAATATCTAAAAAAATCAAATCAGGTTTGGCTTCTTCAATTTTTTCTACTGCCTCTTGTACATTGACTGCTTCGTCAATGATTTCAATTTCAGGAAAATCGCTTAAGATTTTTTTCAATTCGTTTCGTGCAAGTCTTTCGTCATCGACGATAATAGTACGTATCATAATGGTATTATTAAGGATTGATTGATAAAATAATTTTTACTAGTACATGTTGTGAATCCAATTGTGAAATTGAAAGGGACGCTCGATCGCCATAGAGATATTGCAACCGCTGTATACTTGAACTGAGTCCAAAGCCAAGGCTATTCTCATTCTGCTCATTGGTATCGAGTATGCCTGTATTGATAAGTTCGATGATGAGTTGATTCTGTTCTATTCGAGTATGAATATGTATATCACCTCCTTTTTCTACTTTTGAAATTCCATGTTTAATTGCATTCTCAACGAGTGTTTGCATCATCATAGTAGGTACTTGAATTGGAAGACTTTTGGTATCAATCTTTTTTATCACATGAAGGCGTTCCTCAAAGCGTATTTTTTCGAGATCGAGGTAATCGTCTACCAATTGCAATTCATTTTCGAGTGTGTCAGTTGCTTCTTGTTTGGTAATCGAATTGCGAAGTATGTTGGATATTTTGGTAATCGCTTTTCGAGCAAGTTCAGGATCTTCGTCTATCAACGCACGTATACTATTAAGTGAGTTAAAAATAAAATGAGGTTGAAGATTCGATCGCATGGTTTTGATTTCCATATCTTTCATCGATGATTCCAATTGCAATCGCTTGATCAACGATGCGCGACTATTTTCGATATAATGCCATATAAAATAGATGATTGTCCATAAGGCCAATAACATGAAAATTGAAATCCAAGAACCTATAACAGAAAGCCAATTTGAATTATCGAATACATAACGTATCAATACAAATACCAGGATATAATACCAACAAGTATAAAGACTAGCTTGTATGAATAAGGCTACAAAAACTCGTAGGGTTAGTTTCTCGGTTAATAATGAATGCCAATCATGCTGTTTGATATAGCGACGAAAAAAAGATGTCAAAAAAATTCCACTCCCGGCTAATAATACATCGATGATAAACACCGCCTTGGTAAGTTCATTGGTAAGTAATGCTATATAGACATTGAGGACTGCAAAAAGGCCCCAACCCAATAATTGAAAAATAAAAAATTTAGATACCTTACCCACTGTACAAATGTACATATAAGGCTATAAATCCTTGACTTATTTTGACAAATGGAAGAATACGTTTATAAACGTGTAATTATTATAATCCTGTCAGACAAACTCCTAACTGGAATGGGCGAATATTTTCGGGACCACTATTGGCACGAAACAGATTGCTAATATTATACGCTCCATACACCGAGAAATTGCCATACCCCAAACGAAGCGTTGCTGCATAACGCCATGTTTCGATATAACGCTTTGTTACTACTTTATCTACGATCGGTTTGCTATTGAGTGTATATTTTCCTTTGGTATGGGATGATATAAGAGCGCCAACTCGAAGACCGATGGCAGCTTTGAATCCTACATTGCGATTTTCTTTATTTGCAAAATAGCGAAGTTCGAAAGGTGCTTCTACATAAGCTGTTGTCAATTTGTATTTTTTATACGAAGGATTCGTTTCTGGTAAAAATTTGATAGCAGGCGTTGTATCTGATATATCAAGTACTTGATTTTTGAAATAAATATTGCTAGTACCAATACCAACTCCTGCTGCAAAACTAAAATTGGATTTAGCAATCGGGAAGTCATAACACAAATAAGCATTAAATACTCTACCTAAACTTGTAGTTGTGATACTATCAGGCACATTTGTCCATTTTTCGGTACCAATTTGTATCATTACATAATCGCGTGATGGAGCTGAATAGGATTTTTTGGTGGCCTCTAAACTGCCCGTTTGAGCATCGACATTGGATAGGCAAAACAAGAAGGCAATCGCTAATAAGTATTTAGTCATATAGATAAGTTGGGCGCAAAGATATTGATTTCACTCTATAACAAAGCGTTAAAATAGAAAAGCATAAAAATTGGTCTAATTGTAAAAATGTCGATTGGTTTTATACCATTCAAATGCCAGCTGAAGGCCTTGCTGAACAGATATTGTAGGGCTATATTCAAGCAACAACTTTGCTTTTTCGATATTGGCAAGGCTATGTGGTATGTCACCTACTCTGAATGGACCAAAATGAGGCTCGAGTGTTGAACCTGCTATTTCACGAATGTAATTGTAAAGTTGTATCAAGGTCGTGCTTTCGCCAAAGGCCACATTGTAAACTTGATTCACAGCCGCCGGATTAGTAGTAAATAGTGCTTTGATATTGGCTTGCACTACATTATCTACATACGTAAAATCGCGACTGTAACTACCATCTCCATTCATAGTAGGTGCTTGATTGGCTATGATAGCATCCATAAACAAGGGTATCACAGCGGCATAAGCTCCTTTGGGGCTTTGATGTGGACCAAATACATTGAAGTAGCGTAAGCCAATAAATTCCATTCCATAAGTTTTGGCAAATACATCGGCATAGAGTTCCATTACATATTTGGTAACTGCATAAGGCGATAATGGACGACCAATTACATCTTCAACCTTAGGGAGCGATTGGCTATCACCGTAGGTGGAAGAAGAAGCAGCAAATACAATACGCTTAATGCCTGCATTTTTAGCTGCAGTATAGATATTGAGCGAGCCCGTTATATTGTTAGTATTGGTATTGATTGGATCTGCAATGCTTCGTGGTACAGAACCTAGTGCAGCCTGATGACTGATCAAGTCTATGTCTATCATGGCTCGTTCGCATGTGGCAAAATCGGTGATATCGCCTTCCATGAGTTCAAACTTCGGATGTTGCATTACATCTTGTAGGTTTTGTCGATAGCCTGTACTGAAATTATCCAATACCCTGACCTTTGTGATTTGATCGTGCTGAAGAAATGCGTTGGTAAGGTTGGAACCTATAAAACCTGCACCACCTGTGAGAAGTACTTTCATAATATAATAATTATAACAACGATTTTATTGTTTTATCTAATCCTTCTTCAAGCGAGTAAGGTGCTTTGAAGCTTGTCTCTTGTATTTTTTTATTTGAAAACTGAGTAGTTGCACAGAATTTTTTTATTCTTACAGAACTTATGCTAAATTCTTTTCCTGATAATTTACTTAAGGTATCAAATCCGATTCCAGCTAAATAACCAATAAAATAAGGTATTTTAAATGAGCTAATTTCTTTTCCACTACTTTTGGCAATGATATTGATTAGTTGATTTGTATTTAAATCGGGTTTGTCTACATAGTTGAAAAGATGATAACCTTTCAATTGACTATCTAAACAATATTGAATGAATGCAACTACATTACCTACATAGGACATTGACTTAATATTATTACCACTTCCTACCATTTTAAAACTCCCTTTAAGGATTTGTTGAAGCAAATTGTATACATTTCCTCTGTTTTCTGGGCCAAAAACAACGGTTGGTCTTATTAACACCAATGTTCTTTCCTCTGGATTTTCGTTATACCAAGCACGAAGAACGTCCTCAGCTTGGTATTTACTAATTCCGTAATGATTAAATGGATCTACAGGAAATGCCTCATCTGGATTGGGTTTATTTAACCCATATACCGCCACTGTACTTGTAAATACAATCTTTTGAATGTTCTTTTTCCTCATCTCCTCTAGTACATTTCGAGTACCTTCAACATTTACATCATAATACAATGAAATGGGATTCACATTGTCCTTGTGTTCAGCAGCTAGCAATACAACCCAATCTGTTTGTGCAAGATTTTGGATTAATTGATTTTTATCTCTAATATCAGTAAGGTTGGTATCATGTCTTGTTGAGTTATTTTTATCCAAGTTGACAACCGAGTAGTTTTTATTTAATTTATCTATTAAATTTCGTCCAATAAATCCTGAGCCTCCAATGACAGTTATTTTTTCATTCATTTCTTAATACATTCAGAGTACAAAAGTAAGAATTCCTTTTTTCTTATGTGCAAATTAAATTTTTGATCAAAAAGTAACAATGAGTTGGATGTATATAAATCAAAATTTAAAATACAAGATTCAATGCCTTTTAATATACTCTCGATATTATTTTCTACTAAACATCCATTCTGATTGATTAATTCAGGACACCCTCCCACATTGCTCAATACCAATGGCATACCTGCGCTCATAGCTTCTATTGCTGACATAGGCAAGCCTTCACTTTCGGAGATTAGCGTAAAAATATCAAAATCGGCAAATTGATTAAAATCCTTTATTTCACCCAAGAGATGAACATTTTGAATGTTTTTTTCTTTGATTAATTGTTCTATTTCGTTTCGTTGTTCTCCATCGCCAGCCACATACAATGCAGCATGTTGAATGTGTTCAAAAGCTGATATAAGCAAATCTACACGCTTAGGATGCTTAAATCGTGCGACAGTCAATACTTTCACAGGACTGTTGATTGCATGTGCTTGATGGGGCAATGGGAACAATGCATTGTTGATATGTGCAATTTTAGAGGATGGCACTTTGATATATTTTTTTGCTTTATCAATATCCCCATTGGAAATACAAAGTACCTTGGTTCCTATATAGGATAGCACCCTTTCGATAAAATTTAATATAAAAGCCATACGCCCACCATTGTATACAGACGACCATCCATGTGTGATATATACTGAACCAATACGTAGATAAAAGGCTGCCAATCTTCCATATAATCCTCCATTGGCAGAATTGCATACAACCAGTTTAATCTTGTTGCTACGCATGTATTTGATTAAGGTAAATAAGAAAAAGGGTGAAAACATTTTTTCAATTTGCTTATCAAATAGAATACCTTTTAACTTATCAGATTTTGTTTCATTAATCCAGCCCGATTCGTTGGTGGCTAAGTAGCAATCGTATCCATCTTCATAACAAATATCAATTTGCTCCTTTACAAATTTAGGAGCACCACCTACATCGTTTTTAGGTATAATAAACAGAATATTTTTTTTTATACTACCACTCATCTGTTGATTTTTTTACTTTTTTAAAAATGAATCATCCATTTATTTACAATCCTTGTCAATACTTAGTTTCGTTTTTCCGGAATAATAAGTATTTCCACACCAACTCACTCCACCTTGCAATGGGATGTATAAAAAATCGTTGACAATTTTTTTAGGCGCTATTGGCTGTTCGTACGTGAATGTATTGTTGCGTATAACAGTTCCTACTAGATGCTCTGACTGATTACCATCAATAAGGATAAACACAGGATACGCTGCATGTAGATGCGTTAATTTATATTTCGTACTTTCATTGTTGTATGAAAACTGATTATTCAGAATTTGTAGAGGATTTTTACCTGTGCGCTTAACTGAATAAACGAAAATGGCCATATTGGTTCCGCTGATATTATTGTTTGATATCATATGACCTCCTTTATCGCCTTCGATGTGAATACCTCTATCGTATCCATTAATGACATTGTTGATTAAAGTACAGTTTGCCGAATTTCGTTCCAATACAATTCCAGCTCGACCATAGCTGTTAGATTCCAACAAATTATTCGTAATTACATTATTTTGAATTAATACATTTTGTAAATTAGTAATTGAAATACCATCTCCATAATTATCATAATTTTCACCTCCCGAATACTTATCCGCTGTTAAATTCAATCCAAATACATTTATAAAACGATTGTTTTCGATTGTTATTTTATCAGTCGCATCGACTGTATTACTTCCGTTGCACCATATGCCGTCTCCATAAATATTTTTAAATCGATTTTGAGCTATTACTGCTTTTCGAATATTTACCAAAAAAATACCTTTAGCACCAGTTGCTTGGTCGATATACGATTGAAGACTTTTAGAAAATTTACCCTCAATGTTAAATCCAGTTACAGTGACAGTACCACTATATTCAGGTTTTGAACGAATATACAATCCGCAATAAATTGGGAATCTTGTTGCTTCGCCTCTCATAAATAGATTCGTATAGCCATTCATATCGCCCGATATAGTTATAGCATGATTTTTTACAATGTCGACTTGAATGGACTTATTGATTCTATAGCCATAAGTTGAACTTTTCGATTTGGGAAATTGGATTGTGATATTCTCGTTGGATTGTAATGCGTCATTTATACATTTTTGTATGCTTTCAGTATCATCTAATTTATCATTGGGATTTGCGCCATATGCAGTTACTTTATAAATAGCAGATTGAGCAACACAAATTTCACTGATTCCTAATAGCATTATTAAACAACAAAGTGTTTTAATTTCTAGGCTTATATTTTTCATCTTTATTAAATATGGTTTGATAATACTGTAAGAAATTATTTGTTTTATTGAGTTCGCTTAAATAAATATCATAAACCGAAGTAGCAAGTAAAAACAGGATAAGATAGCCATAAATTAGCACCTTTTTGAAAGAATGACGATGGATATAAACCATATAGGCCGCTAATATAGGTTCTACACTATATAATTGTCCATAGAGTCTTGTACCAAAAATTGCTACCGTACGAAATAACAATAAATAAGAAACCCCTAAGAAAAAATAAATAATACAGACTTTAAACACAGGATCTTTTTCTAAATAGTCTTTCGAAAAGGCTATATAAAATATAAGCATTATGATCGCCTTTAAAAGCGTGATATCTGTAAATTTCAATTCTTTTCCAAAAAAATCATTGAACAAATATTCAACCGACCTGGAATTGATTACTTTCAACAATACCATAAAGTTGAGAAGTAAATCTTTTAAATTAATAGCTGCCGAAACAAGAATAATAACAGATAATGTGATCAATAATTTTTTCTTAGTAAGCTTCAATTTATTTAAATAATAGATAGGCACCGCAGCAATACTTTGCGTATGAAATAGGAATGCAAATCCAATACTTAAATAGTTTTTAATCACTTTTGATTGTAGCACATAGTGTATTACCAATATTAACGTAATGCCACTCGATAGGCCTGCTCGAAGTGTAGTCCAATCCTTCATGAAAAATTCATGCGAAAAATAAAAACAGAGAGAAATCAATGGAAAGGGGGAATACTTGTAGAAAGCAAAAAAGTGAATAAAAACCAAAATAAAGGCTGTTACAAAAATAAAAAAATCTTCATTATTTAAAATAGTTTTCAGTGTAGACAGGTAAGTTAAAAAACCTATTTCTGTAGATCGTTTATGTATATCACTTCCACCTATTATCCAATCAAACAAATTGGGAACCTCATTAAATAATTCTTTGTATGCAAAATCATCTACGCCAATATTAAATCGAATACCAGAAAATACAGCTGCTATAAAACAAAGGATTAATCCTACACTTATAATCTTCTTATCGCTTTTCTTAATAAAATCAAGAAAAGAAGCAATCATGGTTAATATGGTAAATGCGAAGTATATCAAGCTTTTTCTGATTTTTGCTGATCAATTAATTCTTGATAGAGATTCATATGAAGCTCAAACATACGATCCAATGAATATTTTTTTACATGTGACTGTGCAGTCTGTATCATATTTTTCTTCAACTCTTCATTCTTTAAAACATGATTAATTTTGGTACATAGCTGTTCAAGATTTAAATGTTCGTATTTAAAATCGGCATTGGGCAATACTTCTCTTACCCCAGCTACATCGGCACCTAAAAATGGGACTCCCGCTGCTAACCCCTCTAGTACCACACCAGATAATCCTTCGAAGTGTGTGCTTAATATATTGATATCAACCGCTTTCATCAATGAGATTACATCACTGCGAAAACCTAGAAATATAACTTTTTGTGATAGTCCAAGTTGTGCCACTAAGTCTTTTTGCTCTTGCATTAGTTCTCCTTCTCCTGCCAATAGTAATACCACATTATCATCTAAGTCCTTCATGGCTTTGATGAGTGATGCATGATCTTTTTGCTTTTCGAAGCGTGCTGTCATTAACAAAAAATGTTTTGTAGTACTAGGCACACCTTCTATTGTATAAAGCGAATCTCGATTACTAGGTTCAATTTTATTGATGGCATCTACATCGATGCCATTTTCAATTGTTCGTATTTTAGATAGTTCTTTTGTGTACTCGCCCATTTTGAGTTTCATATCATCTGTCAATGAGATCATTGCATCGCAATTTTTGTATATCCATCGTATCACTTGTTTTCGAATGGCATTATTTTCTTTATTGATAATGCCATGTTCGGTATAGACTATTTTGCCGGGTAATCTAAAAATTTTTTTAGCTAAAATAACCCATGCAACAGTAGGGAATAAATGACAATGAATGACCCTTGAATCCCGTACGAAGTGCGCAATTGTTTTTATTAATCCTACTTTATATAAATTAGCATTGTGCAAAATGGTCATTTGTTGCTTTACCATCTGCAAATTTTGCAGATAGCTTTCTACATTTTCATGATCTGATAAAACTAATAATTGTGATGAGAATTTACTTTGAACCAATCTTGGAAATATCAGCGAAGCGAGTTTTTCTGCACCTCCCTTTCCCAGAGAATTTATAATTACACTTATATCGATTTGACCCATTTTGTTTGTATTGCAGCTTTATAAATTAGGTTGTATTAAAATTTAACTAAATCGGACGCAAATTACATTATTATTTCTTTAGATATTGACTTTATAAGTCTACTCAATTGGTTTAGTCTATGTATTCTATTTAAATTATGAGTACTTTTATTTAAAATATCGAATTCGGTTATTCAATTATTTTTTTAAAAAAATCGGTTCGAATTTTTTCCTTTACTTCAATGGATACCAGTTGTCTAACTTGCTCTTTATTTAGGCGAACATATTTATATTTTTCTATGAAATTATGAATGCCTTCAATATTATCTTTTACATTATTTTCATAATTACCAATTTCCAACACAAATGGTTGACCTGTAATATCCACATCTCGCTCACCCATAATCATTGGTAATCCATACATCAGATATTCTCTTACTTTTAACGAACAGCTTTCATTCATACATTTTTTATACAAGGAAAGGCACCCTAAAGCAATATTCATTGATTTGTACAATCGATTTATATCCTCTTTACCTAATAATCCATGCTGTATTAGATTAGTCGCTTTATAGTCTAGTGTTGGGCCGATAAGATGAAACTGATATTGAGGGAATGCCTTTGAGAGAATTTCTAGTTTTTCGACACCATGCCATGCCATACCCGGACTACATATCATTACAATATTCACTGCTGATTGATCTATAAATTGATTATCAAATGCATTCATATTGACGCCATTCGAACAGCAAACCCAAGGTTTTTGATACGATATTATCTGTTGTGCGATTTCGTTGGTTACACATACAAAACCTGCAACCGAGCTGAATATTGTTCGTTGATTCCGCTTGATTAAATTTTGTTTGTATTGGCTCAAATTTCCAATTTCATTGAGGTATAAAGAATTAAGCTCTATTACTGATGGTCTTGACTTGAGCACTTTATCAAAAAAAGCAAAATATTGTACCTCCCTTAAATAAATCAAATCAGGATTCACCCGTTTAATTGTTTTAAGCAAATGAATCACACTTAATTGACGATTTAAATTTCGATAAATAGTCCCACCAAATAAATTGGCTATAGGACTATTAAAATATGTAAATCCTTCTAGATGCTCGTTAAAAATAAAATCTTGTGCAGCCGATTTATTTACACCTATAATGTATAAATGAGTTTTGATACCCAACGTATTCCATTGCGCAATCTGATTATTTACTTTTTTTAATACGCTTGAATTTTTTGTAAACTCATCATTAATAATATAGACAACCTTCATCGTTCTTATAGATTATCTGCCATTAGGATTCTCCATGAATTAGATAAAGAGACATTGGCATCCTCAGCAACCACTTGTTTGTTGAGTTGACCTTTGGATAAGATTCGCTTATTGACCAAATCTGTTTTCCCTTGCATTATTTTTTCTTTCAATATTGGATTCTCCATCCAATTTTTTTGAGGGGGTTCATAGCCAATTTTATCTTTACGCCAGCAAATGGTTTCGGGTAAAATACTCGACGTAGAAGCACGCATGATCCACTTGGTCCATCCATCTTTAATTTTGAAGTGTGAGGGAAGGGTAAAAAGAAAATCAACCAAATCATGATTCAAAAATGGTAATCGCACCTCACGGCTGTGGGCCATGCTATTGCGATCGGCATAGCGAAGCAATTCTTGCAAGCCTTGTTTCATAGTACTACTATACAGGGATTGATTCAAGGATTCAAATTCATAATTTCGATGAAAGCTATCTTTAAAATGTGCTTGATAAAAATCTTTGTCAAACAATGGGTTTTTCAACTGATTATATTGTTGATAATATTTTCGAAGTGAACTTGCCGAATCGGGAAACAAGGATTTTACGATGTTTTTCCATCCACTAATGACCGATTCATTTATTTCACTTCCAGTATGCATTGCATTATATGCTTGCATTTCTTTGCCATATAATGCGGGGTTCACTTTTTTTATCTCTTGAAAATAATGGCTATAATACGGATGGTATCCTGCTAATATTTCATCGGCACCTTGGCCGTCTAGCAATACAGTTACGCCATGTTCCTTGGCCAATTGCATTACACAATACTGAACATAGATACTAGCACTTCCAAAGGGTTCTTCCTGATGATAGGCCAATTTATCAATTGAGGCTATCATGCCTTCATCGGTTGGAGTTACAAAATGAGGCTCTACATTGGTTTTAGCTATTACCATATCCATGTATTTCCGCTCATCTTTTTTAAACCCTGGGAATACGGCACTAAAGGTATTTTGCTTTTGTGTAGTTCCTTTCTTGAGTTCATCAATTACACATACCACCAAGCTACTATCTAAGCCTCCACTCAAACTACTCCCTACAGCTACGTCACTTCTCAATCTACGTTTTGTAGATGTATAAAAAATTTCATTAAAGGTTTCTTTGGCCTGATCTTCAGTAATAGATGAATTGGTTGTTTTCCAATCAATATCATAATATTTATGAATCGTCAATTCAAGGTTATGAAGATTTAGTTTGATATAATGCGAATGAGGTAATCGTGTGCATTTGTTATAGAAAGTTTCACTTAAATTAGATAGATTTTCCAAAAATCCATACGCTAAGTAATTGAACATCATTTTATCATTCACTACTTTAGGGATACCACCAGCCCAAAGGCATTTCATTTCACTTCCATAATAAAAATGCTTCCCTTTTTCATAACTGTAAAAAAATGGCTTCTCTCCAAATCGATCTCTAGCACAAAAAACTGTATTTTCTTGAGCATCGTACAACACAAAAGAGAACATCCCATCCAAGAGTTTAAGACAATTCTCTTTATCTCGGTCAAATAACGCCATTAATACCTCAGTATCAGAAACGGTTTTGAACGTATAGCCTTGTTTAAGTAAATCCTCTTTTAGCTCTATATAATTATATATTTCACCGTTAAATACAATAGAATAGCGCCCCATGTAATGCATCGGTTGATCAGCTTCATGGCTTAAATCTATGATAGATAAACGCCTGTGGCCTAGTCCTACTTCACCATTGGATGAAATCCATTGTCCTTCGCCATCTGGACCACGATGATTAATCACGTCTGTCATTTTCTTCAATCCAGCTTGTGTAACCAATGATGTATCTTTAGAAATAATTCCAGCTATACCACACATATATAAAAGTATTAATTAAGTGTGCAAATGTAATAAAATACTGCTAAGATTATATTTCTATATAAAATTGAACTTTATATAAAATCAAGAGGTTTCGGTGACCATGACATGCGTATTAACCGCTCTTTTTGCAAAGATATTGCTTTCTATCTTTTTTCTACGGGAAATACATATTACCTTTGCACCCGAATTAAGTAAAGGAATGCGAGTAAGCCACAAAACATCAATGAAATCAATAGTTTTAGCCACATTACTGGTTCTTTTTGGAATGAATAGCTCCTTTGCTCAAGAGCATGGGACTGCATCCGAACCCGCTATTGAGCATCACGAAGAAGAAAAATTAGACATTAAGGGTGAAATTTTTGGGCATATTTCTGATTCATATGACTGGCATTTCTTCAGTTTCGGTCAGGGACATGATGCAAATCATATTTCATTACCATTACCCGTTATCTTATTCAATACTACACACTCTAAGTTAGATGTATTTCTATCTTCTGCATTTCATCACGGGCATGAGCCACATGCTGGATACGAATTATACGTAGAAAACGGAAAACAAAAACTTAAAACTCAAGATGGGAGTAGCTTCTTAGATGTGAGCATCACTAAAAATGTATTGTGTTTATTCCTTTCTATTGGCATTTTATGGTTTTTAATGACTGGTATTGCTAAAAAATACAAAGTGAATGGTGCACACAAAGCGCCTACAGGCATTCAAAACGCCATTGAACCTATTATAGGGTTCATTCAGGATAATGTTGCAAAACCAAATTTAGGCACTAAGTACATGAAATACATGCCGTTGTTATTGACCTTGTTTTTCTTCATATGGATTAATAACCTATTAGGCTTATTGCCTTTTGGATTTAATCTAACAGGTAATATCGCTGTTACATTGGCATTGGCATTGATTTTCTTTGTGGTTATGTTAGCTAATTCTAATAAAAATTTCTGGGGACACATTTTTAATCCTCCTGGAGTACCATTAGGAATCAAATTTATCCTTGTCCCAATTGAAATCTTAAGTAATTTGTTGATTAAACCTGTAGCATTAGCTATTCGTTTGTTCGCAAACATATTTGCAGGACATACCATTATATTAAGTATCATCTTGTTGATTTTCATTTTTGCAAGTTTGAGCAAAGTTGCTGGTGTTGCATTTGTACCGGTTTCTGTAGGCTTTAGTATTTTCATGTTTTTCTTGGAGTTACTAGTTGCCGCTATTCAAGCATTTATATTCACTAACTTAACAGCAGTATTTATAGGTCAAGCGATCGAAGAGCATCATCATGATGCCGATGGTCATGATCATCATTAATTTGTCATTTTTTTAAAACCAATATATATGTCAGTATTAAACATTTTATTAGAAGGTATCGCATCAGCAGGTGGTGCAGTTGGCGCAGGTATTGCAGCTTTAGCAGCTGGTATCGGTGTAGGTCAAATCGGTAAAGGAGCATTGGAATCAATTGCTCGTCAACCAGAAGTGGCTGGAGAAATCCGTTCTAACATGATCCTTGCTGCGGCTCTTGTAGAGGGTGTTGCTCTTTTCGGAGTTATCGCAGGTATCTTAGCTATCGTTATGTAATTTAGATGTCAATTGACAGCAGTCAGTTGGCAGATAAAACAAAACATAGTAAAAATTATTAAACTACACGTTGAGCAAAGGGCAAAGCGTGTAGTTTATTTAAAAAAATTAAAATCTCTGTGTACTCTGTGAAAAACCCTGTGCACACTGTGGTTAAATAAAAAATAAAAAAGAAAAATGGAATTATTATTACCTGGATTTGGTCTATTCTTTTGGACATTAATAGCCTTATTATTTGTAATTTTTTTACTGAAAAAATTTGCTTGGAAACCAATCCTTGAAGCATTGAATGAGCGCGAAAAGGGTATCGCAGACAGTATTTCTGCTGCTGAGCGTATCAAAACTGAAATGGCCAATATGAAAAGCGAACACGACGTATTGTTAAATCAAGCACGTGAAGAACGCACTCAATTGTTGAAAGAAGCAAAAGAAACGAAAGATAAAATTGTAAACGAAGCGAAAGAACAAGCGAAAGAAGAAGCTAACAAAATCATGATGGAAGCTCGTCAACAAATAGAATTTCAAAAAAATGCCGCTATTATTGATGTGAAAAATCAAATAGGCTCTTTGGTAATCGAAGTGTCTGAAAAAGTATTGAGAAAAGAATTGAGCAACAAAGCTGAACAAAATCAATACATCAACACACTTGCTAACGAAATTAAATTAAACTAACTATATGCAAAATCCAAGATTAGCAGCACGATATGCCAAGTCCTTGATGGACCTTGCTATTGAAAATGGCAAATTGGACGTATTGCATGGCGATATGAAATTGTTGGGCGAGGTATGTGCTAATAGTCACGACTTTGTAGTAATGATGAAAAGCCCAATTGTAAAAGGAGATACGAAACTTTCGGTAGTAAATGCTATCTTGGAAGGGAAAGTGGATCCTATGACAACTGCATTTATTCAATTAATTGTCAATAAAGGCAGAGAATATTTTATTCCTGAAATTGCAAATGCTTTTATTTCTGAATATAAAGCCTATAACAAAATCAATGATGTATTGTTGACAACCGCTGTAGAATTGGACGAAGCAGAAAAGAACAAGATACATGCTCAAATAGCAGCTCAATTCCAAGGAATGACCATCGATTTAACTACCAAAGTAGACGAATCCTTGATTGGTGGATTTGTGCTAGAAGCCAATAACAATGTGTTTGATGCAAGTATCATCCGTGATTTGAAAGATATCAAAAAACAATTCCTGAAAAACGAGTACATTTCGGATATCAGGTAATTTTTATAGAACGAATTAATATAATTAAACTTTAAATAGAAAAAATATGGTAAGTATAAAACCAGACGAAATTTCGGCCATCCTACGCCAACAGCTAGGTAATTTCAATTCAAGCGCTGAGTTGGAAGAGTCAGGAACAGTATTGCAAGTGGGTGATGGTATCGCTCGTGTGTACGGTTTGAATGGTGTAAGTTCGGGAGAACTTGTAGAATTTGAAAATGGCGTACAAGCTATTGCCTTGAACCTAGAAGAAGACAATGTGGGTGTGGTATTGATGGGTGATGGTAAGGGTATCAAAGAAGGAAATAAAGTACGTCGTACAGGTCGTATCGCCTCTATCAAAGTAGGTGAAGGCATGGTAGGTCGTGTAATCAATACATTGGGTCAACCAATTGATGGTAAAGGTCCATTGACAGGTGATTTGTACGAAATGCCTTTAGAGCGTAAAGCACCAGGAGTTATCTTTCGTGAGCCTGTAAAAGAACCATTGCAAACGGGCTTGAAAGCGATCGATGCGATGATTCCAATCGGACGTGGTCAACGTGAGTTGGTAATCGGTGATCGCCAAACAGGTAAATCTGCAATCTGTATTGATACCATCATCAATCAAAAAGAATTTTACAAAGCAGGCAAGCCTGTATATTGTATTTATGTTGCAATCGGTCAGAAAGCATCTACCATTGCGCAAGTAATGAAAACATTGACCGATAACGGTGCAATGGAATATACGATCATAGTAGCTGCATCGGCTGCTGATCCAGCTCCGTTGCAATTCTACGCGCCATTTGCTGGTGCTGCTATCGGTGAGTTCTTCCGTGATACTGGCCGTCCGGCATTGATCGTATTTGACGATTTGAGTAAGCAAGCGGTGGCTTATCGTGAGGTATCTTTACTTCTACGTCGTCCACCAGGACGTGAGGCTTACCCAGGTGACGTATTCTACTTACACAGTCGTTTACTAGAGCGTGCTGCGAAAGTAATTGCAAAGGATGAGATCGCTGCAAAAATGAATGACTTACCTGCTTCTATCAAGCATTTGGTAAAAGGAGGAGGCTCATTAACAGCTTTACCTATTATCGAAACACAAGCTGGTGACGTATCGGCTTATATCCCTACCAATGTAATCTCTATCACCGACGGACAAATATTCTTAGAGTCTAACTTGTTCAATGCGGGTATTCGTCCAGCAATCAACGTTGGTATCTCAGTAAGTCGTGTGGGTGGTAGTGCTCAAATCAAATCCATGAAAAAGGTAGCAGGTACCTTGAAATTGGATCAGGCACTTTACCGAGAAATGGAAGCCTTCTCAAAATTTGGTGGTGACTTGGATGCTGCTACTAAAAACATTTTGGATAAAGGTGCTCGTAATGTGGAAATATTGAAACAAGGACAATTCTCTCCGTACTCTGTAGAGAAGCAAGTAGCGATGGTATACCTTGGCACCAATGGTTTATTGACAGGCGTACCTGTTAAGAATATGAAAGCCTTTGAAGAAGCGTTCTTGATAGCCTTGGAAAATAAAATGCCTGAGTTATTGGCTGAATTTAAAAAAGGAAATTTACCTGAAGATGGTATCAACAAAATGCTTGAATTGGTAAATAGTATGATTCCTCAGTTTAGCAAATAGTAATTATTCAAACAGATAATTAATAACGAATCCCGCAATTGAATTGCGGGATTTTTGATTATGGTATAAAATTAGTATATTCGATAAAGCATTTCATATTCTAAACGGATATTTCATGAAAAAACACCTACTATTTTGTCTGTTATTTGCATGCCTTTTAGATGTAAAAGGAGAGAAATGGAATTTTTATTATCCTATCCAATATGAATATGATGCAACATTACGGTTTTGTAAAAATGGTAATATTCTTATTGAAAATCAATACCAATATGAAGGTTCAATATTTAAGAATGGATATTGGCAAAGAATTCCACGTTTTAACCCAATTAAGGACTACTTACTAACCGATACAGCCAATAACATAGTTTGGGTGTTAGCAGATAGCCTTAAAAGGTTATTAAAGTATGACCTCGCTATTGACAGATATATAGATAGTCTTGAGTTTAAAGATTCGACTCTAAATAATAGTCAAATTTCTGTAGATAAATCAGGTAAGTTGTGGTTCTTTTATCCAGATAAACATGGTTTAGGTTATTTGAAAAATAATAGCATTGTGAAGGCAAGTTTTATTCCTCCAGATATTGACAGTTTAATGGAATATTTTTTCATAGGCCCCGATGATAAAAAGTATATCATTACACACAGTACATCCTCTCCTTCTAACTCGAAACTGCTGATATATAATGGCAAGAATTTGAAGATATTTCCTAATTTGTTTTTGTATCCAACAAAAATTGTATTTGATACAAAAGGAAATTTGTATTCCTACTCAGGAAAAGCTAGAAAAATGATTCGTTTCAACGGTTTAACTATTGATACAATTACATTGAAGTACTCGATGAAAAGTAATTTGAATATTGATTATCAGGGAAGATATTTTTACAAAGGCGAGAAAGATACATTGTATGTAATGTCTGATACAGGAACAGCGGTTTTTCATGGCAAAAACAATCCTTTTTTAAAAGATGATTATACATTAACAACTGATAATAAAGGTAAAATATGGTTGGCTTCGGATGTTGGACTTGGCGAGTGGGATAAGCCAATTGAAGAAAAATACAAGAAAGAATATGCCGGACTTGGGAATGAATATTGTTTGACCTTTGTAGAAACTGGTGAGCAACAATATCTAGTATCTTGTTTTGACCGTATGACAACTATCAATACTGATGATAGATATTATACCAAATTTTACGATCAAAATGGCATGAAATTTGAAAAAATGCTGACTGATAAAAGTGGCATGATTTGGTGTTTAAATTACAATGAACATGTATATAGAAAACAAAAATCATCCTATATTCCATTAGAATATAAAGGCTTACCTATCACTGCCTATCAAATTCATATTGGTCGTGATGGCAATTTATTAATTTTGCGTAAAAATGATATCCTTCGTTATGATGGTGAACGATTTCAACAGATAATTGCACCTTTTGATATGAAAACTAATTATTGGAATTATTTTTTGAAAGAAGATTCCAAAGGTAATATTTGGGTAAGTGATATAGGAAGCGGCTTATTTATATTTGATGGAAAAGGGTGGAATTCATACACTAATGAAACAAGTGGAAACAATGCTTATAAATTTTATGGTGCCATGGACTTAGATAGCAATGACCATCTTTGGGTAAGTAGTTATAGAGGATTGAATAGGTGGGATGGTGATAAGTGGTACAACTATCCTTGCCTTGAAGATTCCATTTTTCATAGTCAATCGGAGGAATTGGCTTTTGATAAGAAAGGTAAAATGTGGATTATATCCTTTAATTATGGAGTTGGATATTTTGATGGGACAAGAATGATTAAGTATAACTCAGGTAACTCGCCATTAATGTCAAATATTGGCCTACATTTAAAAGTCGCTTCAAACAACGACAAATGGTTTTTCCTTGGTTTCGGCATCATGGTTTACAACGAAAACGACGATCCCATTCCGCCTATCATACCCACTTCTGAGACTATTGATTTTTATCCAAACCCCACTAACGAATCAATCACCATCCGTAACCTGCTATCAGATGATCGTATCCAATTGTATGATATAATGGGACGAAAACTAATCGATTTTATCCTTAAAAAGAAGGAAATCAACAAGTGAATTTGAATACTCTATCAAGAGGGTTATACTTATTGAATATTGATCGAAAAAATCAACCTTATTTTCAGTCAAAAGTGATAAAAGAATAAGGTATGATTTATATCATTCGTTTTATTTCTTTCAGATTGACTAACTTTGCAATACAATAAAAAACTAACTATATAAATTATGAAAAAACTACTCTTAATCACCTTCCTTTTGATTGCAGGAAGTGTAATGACACAAGCGCAACGTATTAAAAAATTATCGGGCGATGCGAAAGAATTGGCAAGTGAAACTAAACTCAATGTAGTATTTACATACAATGGTATGAGTGTAGGAAAATTTGACAACGAAGCCGAATACATTAAAACCAAAAAAGAAGAATACAACAAGAAAGAAGCTGGACGTGGTGACAAATGGGAATCATCTTGGGTAGGAGATCGTAAAGGTCGTTTTGAACCACAGTTTACTGAGTTGTTTGAAAAAACATCTCCATTTGCAATCGGCAATTATGCAGATGCAAAATATACTATGCTGGTAAATACAACTCGTACTGAGCCTGGCTACAATATTTATATCAGTCGCAAAAATGCAGAAGTGGATCTTGAAGTTGAAATTATTGAAACGGCTAGCAAACGAAGTGTAGTAAAATATACTGTGAAAAACGCCCCTGGTCGCACGTTTGGTGGTTACGATTACGACTCAGGTACACGCTTGGAAGAAGCCTATGCAACAGCGGGGAAGCATTTTGGCAAAGAACTAAAAGGAGATGTGAAGTAATTTATTTAAAAATAAACAATTTAAACCACGCTATGCGTGGTTTTTTTTATCAATTTTTCATCTTAGTTTTGAAAGCCTATGTTTGCCATCGTCGATATTGAAACCTGTGGTCCTAAATTTGCTTATCAAAAGGGACGTATCATCGATATTTGTATTTTGGTACATGATGGCATACAAGTAGTTGATAAATTTTCTACACTCATCAATCCCGATTGTCATATCGGAAGTTTTTATACAAGCTTATCAGGTATTACAAATGAGATGGTAAAAGACGCTCCAAAGTTTCACGAAGTAGCCAAAGACATTTTAAACTTTACCGAAGGGAAATTATTTGTCGCACATAATTCGGCCTTTGATTATAACTTTATCAAAGATGAATTTTCATCGCTGGGTTTTCGATTCAAGCGAGATACACTATGTACCGTAAAGCTGAGTCGAAAATTGATGCCAGGCAAAAAATCCTATAGTTTGGGCAATCTGTGTGAATCCTTAGGAATAGTCATTCATGATAGACATCGAGCTGAAGGTGATGCTGTAGCAACTGCAAAATTACTAGATCTGTTGCTGATGCTCAAAACCCAAAATCCAACGTACAAGACCAAAAGCGTAGCACAAATTATGACTACACGCTTAGACAATATTAAAAAATATATTCTCGACAAACTTCCTTCTAGTTGTGGTGTGTATTATTTTTTAAATAAACAGCAACAAATTATTTATATCGGTAAAAGCGTTGATATGTATGAACGTGCTATCAGCCATTTTAATTCTGATTTAAAGAAAAGCAAATCCATGTTGAATGATTTATACAATGTCGATTTTGTAGAAACTGGAAGCGAATTGATATCGCTTTTACTCGAAAGTGAAGAAATAAAAAAACATAAACCTCAATACAATACTGCTCGTAAAAAGGATGTGTTTACGCATTGCATTGATCTTACTCAACGTGAAGGTGTATTATCATTTAAAATAGTACCCTATGATGAATCAGCGTATGCATTTCTATCATTCACCTCATATTCGTCTGCGCGTGAAAAACTAGAAAATTGGATTGATGAAAAAAATCTTTGTTTACAATATTGTGGACTCACTGAGGAGGGTAGTGTGTGTTTCAATCATCAAATAAAAAAATGCTATGGTATATGTGCCGGGCAAGAAAACATTGAAGACTATAATGATCGTGTAAAACAACTCATCTCGATGTTCTCTTATGATTATCCCAATTTTATGATTATAGATAGAGGTAGAACCGGTGAAGAAAAATCAATTGTATTGATTCGGAATCATCGCTATGTCGGCTATGGCTATATAGATGATTCGTCACAAATCATGTCGATCGATGATGTTAACTCATATCTAGTTTCAAAGCAATCATATCCCGATGCAGATGATATTGTAAAAAGTTGGGTACGATTGAAGCGAAGAGAGATTGTGAAGTTTTAGCCACTGATTACCCTGATAAACACAGATGGATATATTCAATAGAAATGCAAACCACAGATTACACAGATATACTCAGATACATATTTAAAATAGAAATGCAAGACACAGATTACGCAAATATCAGAGATGGTCACATTCTATGAGATCCAATTTTGCCTTTGCAGACTTTGCATTACTGATGAAAATAGAATTATATAAATACGCTATCGATATGCTTTATTACTTTTTATAATTACTCACGATTAAATACTAAATCCATTCCACCTTGATTTAATTTGAAACTACGGACACCTCCATCATTCTCTTTTATAAATGTAATTTCAATTTTTGCAGCTTCAAATTTATAATTCAATTCACTCACTTTATCCAATGGAAACGCACTTTGACCAGTGGCTTGTGCTGTTAATATTGCTCCATCTTCTTTTATAGTAATTTTCATGCCTATTTTATCATTGTTATAAACACCATCGAAACCCTTAGCTTTGTCAATACTTATTTTTTTAGTTTCAAATGAAGGAATAGAATAAGGTTTGTTGTAATATGCACTCAACATTGAAATTGCAATATCATTGAGTGGATAATTATACCCATTGCCTAAAATACAAAAAGCCACTTTATTATCTTGATTATAGGCAAGCATAGATTCAAATCCATCAATACCACCTGTATGACCATAAAACCAATTTTTACCAAATGGCATTCGAATCATCCCTAAGCCATAGCCATCTTTCAAGTCCATCATGTTGGTAAGTGAAGTTTGGGAAATTAATTTCCCATCAAACAATGCTTCTATAAACATGCTTAAATCGCGTGTGTTGGATACAATATTGCCTGCACCTCTTGGTATACTCATGTCAGTTTCATCCGATGTTACCCAAACATTATTTTCAAATGAATAGGAATGAGCTTCATTTTTTTCAGTATTAATCTTACCTCCTACGTATGTATCACCCAAGTTTGCTTTCGCACAAATTCGCTTACGTAACTCGTCAGCATATGATTTCTTCGTGATTTTTTCTATGATAAACGTAAGTAACACATAGTTGGTATTACTGTAACTATGTTGTGTATTCGGTTCAAATTCGGTTTTCCCTTTTTCAAATAACGCAATTAATTCTTGCTCGCTTTTTGGCTTAGTATGATAAGTCATGTAATCTTCTTCCGAAGTAAAATTTTGCAATCCTGTTCTGTGTGATAATAATTGTTCAATTGTAATCTTTGATGCATTTGGTATGGTTGGAAAAAATTTATCCAATTTAGTATCCAATGATAATTTCTTTTCTTCTATCAATTGCAATATCATCACCGCAGTAAACATTTTACTGATGGAGCCTATTCGATACTGCGTATATACATTCGCTTGTTGTTTTTTCTCCACATCGCTATATCCTATCGTTTTTTGATAAATGATAGTCCCTTTTTCTGACAAGGATACACTCACCATGGCTTTCTGATAACGATCCAACTGCATAAATAAGCTATCGAGTTTTTTAGTATTCAATTGAGCCATCAGAAAATGTGAACTACATACTGCTAAAAGGAAGAATGCTTTTTTCATGAATTATTTTTTTATAAAAGTATCTAAATAAATTACAAATAGCACACCTATTTGTACAAGTGGTTAATTCAATATTTCGACGGATTTGAACTTAGTTAAACGATTTCCATTTTCTTTAACATTCTTGATTGGTTACTTAATTGCTAAAAATGGGATTAATAGAAAACTCTCCACAAAATGAAATCTCAAACAAAAATTATTCTTGCTCTTATGAGCATGTCCGCCTGTTGGGTATCCTGCAGCAACTCTGGTAAATTTGATTCGAACACCTTAGCTTCTGTAACCGAATCTGCATCACTACCCGATACAGCAATGGAAGCAGAGCGTGTTATTATTAAAACAGCCGAAATATCCATGGATGTGAACAATGTTGAAAAAAGTATACAAGACTTTCAGCAGATGTTGCAAACTGTCAATGGGCATGTATATCATTACGAAATTAAGAATGAAAAACAATATCAAACTGAGGTGCAACAAAGCTTTGATTCAAATATGGTAATTAATCAGGTTTACCCTACGGGCTATTTAAAAGTGAAAGTGCCTGTTGAATTTGCAGATTCGTTTATCAGCAATGTAATTAACATGAATGGAAAAATTTCAGATTTTATGTTTGACGAAAATGATGTGACAGAAGATATTACAGAGAAAAAGGAGTTGATGATAGCTGACGTGGAAGCAAGCGGCAAAGGCAACAAACCAACTACTATTGAAGAAAAATATTATGATAAAGAAACCAAGGAATCATATATAAAACGTAAAGCCGAATTTTCGAAAGTAAACTTTAAAACAAAAAATTTATGGTTTGATATACGATTAAAAGGAACTTCCTATATCGATAAACAATTTGTTGCTTCATCAAAATCTTATCGAACACCATTTTATATCAGGGCAATACAATCATTGGACAATGGCTGGTATGCATTTTCGCTTTTTATAAGTGGTGTATTACAATTATGGCCTTTTCTCTTATTAGCTGCCATCATATTTATATCTATCAAAAGGAAATGGCATAAGCTTATTTTTAAATAAGCATTAAAAAATATTTCTTAAACCTATTCGCTATTGTATCTTAGTGTCCTCGATATAAATATACGCATTGGCAAAAAAGATAACAATACTTGGAAATGGAAGTTGGAGTTCGGCTCTTGCAAAAATATTAACTGATAATGGGCATCGTATCAATTGGTGGATGCGAAGTGAAGAAGCAATCAAACAGTTGAAAACAACTGGGCACAATCCTCATTATCTGAAAATTGTGAAATACGATATTGGCTTGATAGAATTGTACAGTGATATTCATCAAGCAATCGCTCTTGGTGATATTTTACTGATTGGAATCCCTTCCGCATTTATACAAGATGTCTTTCAGCAATTAGCCCACGATGAACTCCAAGGAAAAATAATTCTTTCGGCAATTAAAGGGATCCTTCCTGTAAAATCTATTCTACTCAATGAATATCTTTCTGAGTCCTTTGGTTTGGATATGAATCAGTATTGTTGCATTAGCGGACCTTGTCATGCCGAAGAAGTAGCAGCAGACAAACTATCCTATCTTACTTTTGCATCGAGTAATGAGCAATTAGCGACAGATATGGCAGCTATGTTTTACAATGAAAACTTAAAAACAGTTGTAAGCACCGATGTATATGGTGTACAATATGCAGCCGTATTAAAAAACATCTATGCATTGGGAGCTGGGATAGCGCATGGTCTCGATTATGGCGATAATTTTTTAAGTGTTTACATTACCAATTGCTTTGCTGAGTTGCAACAATTTATGGATGTTATCAGTACTCAAGCACAACATCATTACAATACGAGTGCATACCTAGGCGATTTATTAGTTACTTGCTATTCATTGCATAGTCGAAACAGAACTTTTGGCAACTTTATAGGCAAAGGCTACACAGTGAATGCAGCCAAACTCGAATTGAACATGGTAGCCGAAGGCTATTATGCTTCAAAAGGTATTTATGAAATTGGTAAAAAATATCAATATGTATTACCAATTGCTACAGCTATATATGACATATTATGGAATCAACAATCAGCAAAGGTGGAATTTGAAAAGATAGAAGAGATATTCAATTAGTTTTAAAAAACTGAATCGCTCGATATAGAGTCTCAATATTCAACCTCAGCGCATTTTGTGGCAAAGCTTTCGTGCTCTCTTCGTTAACCCTCTTTATTTTCTGCATTAAAACTCTCCGCGTTCTCTGCATTAAAATTCCTCCGCGCTCTTTGCGGTTAAAATTCCTTCGCGTTCTTTGCGGTAAAAAAACTCCACGTTCGCTGCGGTAAAATATCTTAATGTTCTCTGCGGTTAAATTCCTCTGCATTCAATATCAAATTCATAATCTCTATATTGTCATTACTCATTTAAAGCTACATTTGCATACTAAACAATCTAAATCATGACTCGTTTAATTATTCTTCTTATGTTTTCATTCCTCTTTTCTCCAAAAGCACTTGATGCTCAAACAAAATCCATTTATGATTTCAAAGTAGAGTCTTTGGATGGTGGTACTATTGATTTTGCTAAGTATAAAGGCAAAAAAATATTAATTGTCAATACCGCATCTAAGTGTGGATATACACCTCAGTATGAAGGGCTCGAAAAACTAAGTAAACAATTTAAAGACAAATTAGTCATCGTTGGATTCCCTGCAAACAATTTTCTATTTCAGGAACCTGGCGAAAACGCAGAGATCAAAAGTTTTTGTCAAAAAAATTATGGTGTCACATTCCCAATGGCATCTAAGATTTCTGTAAAAGGTAAAAACATGGCTCCTATCTATGTATGGCTTACACAAAAGAAATACAACAACTTCAGTGACAATTCTGTAAAATGGAATTTTCAAAAATATTTAATTGATGAAAAAGGAAATTTGATAGATGTGTTTCAACCAGGTGTTGAACCTATGAGTGATGAAATAACTTCAAAATTGAAGTAGTTTTTGTCTTACAATCAAGATTATTCTCAATTTCTACATTCTATCTTTGTACTATGAATTTACAAGATTTGTATAAAAAAGCGTTTGCATTTGAATTTCTCTCAGTAGAAGAAGGAATGTTTTTATTCCATCATGCACCCTTAGCTGAACTAATGCATATTGCCAATGAATTGCGAAAGGTACAAGTTCCTCATGGTAAAGTTACTTGGCAAATAGATCGGAATGTAAATACCACCAATGTATGTATAGCCAATTGCAAATTTTGCAATTTTTATCGAGTACCTGGTCATCCAGAAGCTTATATTACAGATATAGCTACTTACAAACAAAAGATAGAAGAAACAATCCGATGGGGTGGTGATCAATTATTGCTTCAAGGCGGTCATCATCCTGAATTAGGTCTTAGTTTTTACACAGATTTATTCAAAGAATTAAAATCTCTTTATCCGTCTATCAAGTTACATACACTTGGACCACCAGAGGTTGCTCACATTGCCAAACTGGAAAAAAAATCTCATACTGAAGTTTTACAAGCATTGAAAGATGCAGGGATGGATAGCCTTCCAGGTGCAGGTGCCGAAATACTCAATGATCGAGTACGTCGTCTTATTTCTAAAGGAAAATGTGGTGCTCAAGAATGGTTGGATATCATGCGTGCTTGTCATCAGTTGGATATTACTACCTCAGGCACTATGATGTTCGGCCATGTAGAAACGATCGAAGAGCGATTTCAACACTTGGTTGACATACGTCAAGTACAAAGCGAAAAACCAGAACACTCGAATGGATTTTTAGCTTTTATTCCTTGGACTTTTCAAGATGTAGATACTTTATTAGCTCGTATTCGTAGAGCTAAAAATGATACAACTAGTGAAGAATATATTCGCATGATTGCGTTGAGTAGAATCATGTTGCCAAATATAAAAAACATACAAGCATCTTGGCTTACTGTAGGTAAAGAAGTAGCACAAATTTGTTTATACGCAGGTGCCAACGACTTTGGTAGTATTATGCTCGAGGAGAATGTTGTAAGTGCTGCTGGAGCTCCGCATCGATTCACATTTAAAAGCATTCAAGATGCTATTCGACAAGCAGGATTCGAACCTCAACTTCGTACACAGAAATATGAATTTAGAGAAATGCCTGCTATGATTGAAGAACAGGTCATTGATTATTAGATGTGAGACACTAGATATGAGAAGCGAGATGAACATAATAATAGACCTTGGAGTTAGATTAGATGGAACAGATAAGATTTCGTTTTAGCTACCTTAGAATCAAGAACTCCGAATTTTATTCTTCTGTACCACCACTCATTCTATACGCTTTTAAGAAAGTAGCTCCTAGGTTTTTGTACGGTGGCACATAGTCATCAAACAATTGTTTCATTTCGCCACTCGAAAATTGTTTTGATAGCTGCGTCCACATTTCAACCCAATCAATATCTTTTCCAGCAAGAAGTCGATCATTAAAGGCACGAATGATAGGTCCATTTATTTTTCCTACACCTATTTGTTTGGTAGAAACTATATGGGCATCTTCTGATTGACTCAATACGGTTGACAAATTTTGGTAGGCTCCACATGCTCCTAAAATTACAACCTTGTGTCGGTAATTGATATGCTCTAGAGTCGTAGGTAAGTGATAGCTATGGCCTCGATGTATAATAATAGAAGGATGAATATTCATCGAATCCAAATAGGATTGCAATGCATTTTGAGCCATTTCATCATCTGGCTCATCAAGCGGTTTGTTAGCATATATTTCAACAGGTTTGCCTTTGATAGATGTTATTTTTACCCAATAGGTTTCTCGAGACACCTTCCAATCGGGTGCACCAAATCCATTTACATAACTGTTGAATACACCTTTCCCATCTTTATCCCCATAGAAAAACACCTGTTGTACTACTGTACCGCTATCGTCTTTTAAGCTATTGTATGGCATAACCGTAATAGGTGGTATGCCCAACTTCGCCGACATAGAATCATTGGAATAGGTCAACATCGTATAGAGAATGTCGTAGATTTTAAATCCTTTTTTATTCATAGCCAATGAATCTTCATCTCTGTTGATTCGTATTTGTTCAGTAATATTTTTCATTAAAGAAGTATCACTTATACTTCCAAATGAATTAGCTACGTCTGTTGCTCCTTCAAGATCTCCTTCTAATGTTTTATCTAGTCCTGTTACAAAGTCTTTCATCAAACTATTTTTCTCTTCAGGTTTCATGGTTTCCAAAAAGCCAGAAAGCGTATTGTAATTAGCGCAAAGTCTTATAAACGTTCTGAATTTATCCTTCCCAATAGAATCCAAAAACTGACTTCCAGACTTAGGTTTCATACGAGTCATTAATCGGTTGTAACACCCTAAAAAACTACTCGTATATAAATCATCATTACCATATACAATGATATAGTACAATTCAATTGGATTCAGCTTTTCTATAATTTTAAATCGCACGGCTTCACCTGCATCATGCAATTCATTGAGGGTAGATACATAACGCGATGCTTCATGCGTCAATTCTCTGTCGTATATTTTACGTAAGTCTGTCGTAAAATACTCTTGACGCATTTCAATCATTTTCTTGAAATATGCCTCGTCATTCGAAGTAATTTTATTGACTTCGCTCATCGAGATTTTCCCCTTGTATATTTCATCAATGAAAAAAATTCCTTTAAGGGGTGTCATACAACTATCTGCAATTTTTACGATTGTTTGTACATATGCATCTTTACTTCTGCGCACAATATCTCGTTCTACCGCTGTTGATGTTGCAAAATTGAGTATGATTTTTGGATTCTTGGGAGCTGTTTTAGCTACAATAACATCCGCTGCTACTTCATTTTGAAGGTTTCGAATTTTTTTAATTAGTACTTCAGGATACTTATCGGCCATACCTTCCATTAATGCATTCATCGCATCTTTGTCGGTATTAAATAAAGTAGAAACTGCATACAATGGCTTACTGATATTTTCACGGATGTATGGAACAAGATTATTGTTATGATATCCTCTGACAACCTGTAGCGTATTCTCCGACATTGTACTATAATAATTTACATCTACAAAGCCATCGTTCATATCTGTATTAAACAACTTAAGGTTTTCGATAACTCTTCCCAAGTATTTACGTTTCACCATATCGTCTTTCTCGTTGTTTTCGATATAGGCCACCGTCTTATTTACTTTCGAGAAAATGGCATTTGAGATAATAGTCGTTTTATCTAAATCACCATCCATATCAATCAATTTATCAATTACCCCGTCAGATGCGTCAGCCTTTTTTTGTTCGCGTTCTATCATCAATAAGAGTTGCATTCTGCCACTTGTAACTAATGTCTTTTTTAAGATGGTATCGGCCAATATTTCGGTATTACTTGCAGGATTCGTTTGGGCGAATGTTACCACAGAGCACATAATTACAATTAACAGTAAATAAAAATTCTTCATTCAATCCAGTTTGTGATGGTAAATGTACGCATTATTAAAAAACTCAAGTTCATTTTTGTAACTTTTTAGCCATTTGATAAGGCTGTTTTGGGTATCCATCTTTCAAAAAAACAAATTATCAAATTGTCGAATTATCTTTGCACCTCTATGATTGATAAATTGGAGGCCATCAAAGGCCGTTTTGATAATATTGGTGTTTCATTGACAAATCCCGACGTGGTATCGGATCAGAAACGTTTTTCGCAATTGAGTAAAGAGTATCGTAAGCTTGAAAAAATAGTTACTGCCTACAAACAATACACAAATTGCATTGATTCTATTGCGTTTGCCAAAGAAGTATTGGAAACAGAAAGCGATGAAGAACTGCGCGACATGGCCAAAGAAGATCTAACCTCTGCAGAAATAAACAAAGAAGCCTTGGAGGAACACATTCGTCAACTCTTGATACCAAAAGAACCACAAGATGAAAAAAATGCAGTGATGGAGATACGTGCAGGTACAGGTGGTGATGAAGCCAGTATTTTTGCAGGCGACCTTATGCGTATGTACTTGAAATATTGTGAAACAAAAGGTTGGAAAGTAAGTGTAATCGACGAAAGTGAAGGCACTGCAGGCGGATACAAAGAGGTGATACTCGAAGTTGTAGGTGAAGATGTATATGGAACCTTGAAATATGAAAGTGGCGTACATCGTGTACAACGTGTACCTGCTACCGAAGCCAGCGGACGAGTACATACTTCTGCTGCGACTGTAGCAGTAATGCCCGAAGCTGAGGAAGTAGATTTTGAACTGAAAGAATCGGATTTGAAAATGGAAACTGCTCGAAGTGGTGGCGCTGGAGGTCAGAATGTAAATAAAGTAGAAACGAAAGTAATCCTTACCCATATCCCTACCGGAACCGTCGTTACTTGTCAAACGGATCGCTCTCAACTCGGTAATCGTATACGTGCTACGGAAATGATGCGTACAAGATTGTATGAAGCCAAAGTACGTGAACATGAAGATGCAATTGCAAAAAGTAGAAAAACATTGGTAAGTAGTGGCGATCGCTCTGCCAAAATCAGAACCTACAATTGGCCTCAAGGCCGTATCACCGATCATCGTATCAATAAAACGATTTACAATTTGGATTCGTTTGTCAATGGCGATATACAAGATATGATTGATTCTTTACAATTCGCCGAAAATGCAGAGAAGATGAAGGCAGGTGAAACAGCGTAGTTACTTTTTCTTTTTTGATTTTACAATTCCTTTTTCGCCAAATTCAATACCATAATTAAGCCATTTCAATAAGTCTTTGTCATTTTTATATGCAGACAATTCAATGAACAAAAAACCTTTCATTGTTTTGCCAGTAAACTGCATAGGATTTACATGATTTTCCTCCAAAAGTGTTTCATAATGATTGTCCATCACTCGAAGCATCATTTCATCCTTAACTACACCAATGCACATTTTATCATTTATCATAAAAGCAATACCTCCAAACATTTTCTTTTCATGAAAATTTATTTCTAGCTCATTGAGTTTTTCTGCAATCCGATCTGCTAAGGCTTCGTGGTATGCCATCTTTTTAAAAATTAATTTTTATTATTTAATCTTGTCCCATCCACAAAGCGCCACCCACACTGCTTCGTTTTGCACCCGTTACCGATTCAAGTACATTGACTTCTTCGCGCCATCGCAGTATGCCTATGAGTGCCATCACTACGGCTTCTTTGTATTGAATTAGATTTATAGAAGGCACTATAACTTCTACATCATTTGCTGCCAATTTTTCTTTTAATAATGTGATTAAAAAGGTATTCAATGCGCCGCCACCCGTTACCAACATTTTACAGTTTTTTACCTGATGTGCTTCTACTTCATGTGCAATTTGTATAGCTATATGTTCGCACATTGTATTCAATTTATCTTGTATTGATATTGTGTAGTTATGTATCAATGGATATACAATATCAATTCCAAACTCATTGGACAATGATTTTGGATAGGATTGTTTATAATAGTCTAATTCATTTAATTGATTTAATAGCTGTTGATTTTTAGTACCGCTTAGTGCTTCACCCCCTCCGTCATCATAGGTTTGATTCAGTTCACTTGCCAATAAATTTAAAACTCGATTGGCAGGACATACATCAAACGCAATATGGTCATTCCCTTTCTTGATGGTGATATTGGAAATACCTCCTATATTTAAAAAACAATCATATTCGCTCCACAGGTATTTTTCTCCAATCGGAATAATTGGAGCACCTTGCCCTCCCAATGCCACATCCATATTACGCAAATCGCTTACGACAGGTAATTGTGTAATAGCTGCAATAGCTGATCCATCACCTAGTTGAAATGTCATACCTAGCTTAGGTTCATGAAATACAGTATGTCCATGACTTGCTATTAGATGTACCTTGTGTTCGAGTTGATGTGTTACAATAAATTGCTGTATTGCTTCTCCCATCCATTTGCCAAAGGCCGTATGTGCAAGCATCAACTCCTTTCCATTGAACTGTGTAATTTGATGCAACGTTGAATTCCAATTTTCATCAAAAGGAATACAGTCTGCTTGATTGATTTGAAAAGACCATTTCCCACCTATTTCTTCGAATGTACAATATGCGATATCGAGCCCATCCATCGAACTCCCACTCATAGTGCCTATTACATGATATACCATATGCAAAGATAGAAAAAGATAGACGAAAAAAGAGAGGAACGATAAACGGAGCGTCGCAAATTGGATGAAAAATGAGCCTTACTTCGACTATAAAAAAAAATGCATGTTTGAGGACTGTAAAATTATTTTTCTACATTACCTTTAACACATGGTACACCACTTAGCACACACAAATTCTCTTGTAAATACATGGGTAAATGAACTTAGAAATACCGAAGTTCAGTTGGACAGAATGCGTTTTAGAAAAAACATGGAGCGCATTGGCGAAGTAACAGCATATGAAATTAGTAAAACGATGCCCTTCAACGATGTTGAAATCAATACCCCTTTGGGTTTGTATAATGGAAAAGCCTTAAGCCATCAGCCTGTGATTGCGACTATCTTTCGTGCCGGTTTTCCGTTGTTTCAAGGTATGTTAAATTATTTTGATCAAGCTGACTGTGCATTCATAGCTGCCTATCGCAAGCATCATGCCGATGGTACATTCAATATCAATCAAGAATATGTGACTTGTCCAGACATTACTGGTCGTACATTAATTATAGCTGATCCTATGCTTGCTACAGGCGCCTCTTTGATTATGGCATTGGATGAGTTATTTGAATATGGTCAGCCAGCTGCAGTCCATGTGGTTGTTTCGATTGCTTGTACGGAAGGTATTGATAATCTTCGCAAAAAATATCCCGAATTTACAATTTGGGCTGCCGATATCGATGATGAGTTAACCGCTAAAGGATACATCGTTCCGGGATTAGGCGATGCTGGTGATTTATCGTTTGGAAGTAAACTTCAGTTTTAATTAATAAACCACCAATTCATAAAAGTTTTCTTGTTGATAGTATTTATTCGCTAGTTCCATTAATTGCTCCGCTGTAACTGTTTTATAAATCTGAATATTTGAATAAAAGCGATCTTCATTAAAGTCATTCAATATAAGATTTTTCCATCGTTGAATATTTTGAAACGACCCATCCAAATCACCTAATATATTACCAAGGAGATAGTTTTTCACAAGGGATAATTCTTCATCACTCACTAATTCTGTTTTAAGCAATTCCATTTCAGCATAAATTTCATTAATGGCAAGTTCACATACATCTTTTCCCGCTTCTGTTGAAATCATATAAACCCCGTTGTGTTTGTTATTATACATGTAGCTATGTATGCCATAGGTATAGCCTTTGTCTTCACGTATATTACTCATCAATCGTGAACCAAAATAACCTCCAAAAATGGTATTTAATACAATCATTGGTGGAAAATCGGGATGTCTTTTTTCTGGAAAGTGGCTTGCGATTCGTATAGCTCCTTGTACACTATCAGCTTCATTGGTTATTCTATGTTTCTTTTCCGACTCAAGAATAATTGGATAGCTAGGTTCATCACTTAGAGTGTTTTCATTCCATTTCGATGAACCTAAATGTGTATTGATTAAGTTTATTTCCTTCTGACCAAATGTACCTGCTAAAAATAATTTACAGGTTGTGGCAGAATAATGTTTTTTTAAAAACGATAATAATTCCTGTTGGTTTATACAGTCATAATCGTCTTTTACCATGTATTTGCCATAGGGATGCTGGATACCAAATAAAAATTCATCTATTTTACGATTTGCAATAAAATCGCCCTTCTTCAATTGTACACTCAAGCGCTCTTTTGCATTTTGAATATAAATATCAATTTCCGACTGAGGAAAGATAGTTTCTGTCAATAGTTCAGTTACCAATGGTAATACATTGGATAAATGTTTTGTAAGACAACTTACTGTAACCGAAGCCCAATCAGATCCAGCGCCAGCTTTTACCGATGCGCCATATTGCTCAAATGCTTCATTGATTTGAAATGAGTTCATTCGAGAAGTGCCACTTTTTAAAAGTACTGCTGTAGCTTGTGCTATTCCATTTTGCGATTCGTACCATTGTCCTGCAGGAAATACCATTTCCAATTGCATTACAGGTTCTATGTTATCGCTGATAGAATAAAGCGGAATTCCATTATCGAGCGTACATGTTTGTAGTGGTTGTAAATTGTATTCAAATTCTACTGGAGAATATATATGAGGAGCTTGAGATCGTTGAAGCATTGGAATAGAGTAAAGATGTTTAGAGTGAATTTTTGAAAAAATAATTATGAGTGCAAACTACAACTTCAATGGCGAATCTGGTTCGTTTGCGAAATGTTTGTATACTTGTGAATCTACAAATTTTGGAAAAAATTTATTCATCCATACGGTCAATTTCCCTTGGGTTGACATTATAACTGAGCGTTTTCGTTGTAAAATAGCGTTTAATATTCTACTTGCACACTCTTCAGCACTCATCAATTTACTTTCATCCAAGGGAGTTTCGGTTTGTGCAGTTCCACTTGCATTCAATGCAGTATTTCGAATATTAGAAGCTACAAACCCAGGTGAAATCCAAAGTACATTCACACCTTGATGTAATAATTCTATGCGAAGTGACTCCAGAAAGCCTTGCATAGCAAATTTTGACGAAGAATAACCTGTACGACAGGGTAATCCTTTATAGCCAGCGATGGATGAAATACCAGCTATACTTCCTTTCGTTTTTAAAATATAGGGTAATGCATATTTACTACAATACACTGTACCCCAAAAGTTGATATCCATGGATTGTTTTAACACCTTCAAATCTACATCCTGAAAGAGAGCGCGCATGCTTATCCCCGCATTATTAATCAATACATCAATTTTACCAAATCGTTCAACCGCTTTCTCGACAAAGACCTTACAATCTTCTTCAATGCTTACATCGGCCTTTACGATCAGTAGGTTTGGATCATTATTTACAAGGCTTGCAAATTCGTTTAGTTTAATTTCATCACGACCACAAATGACAACTTGTGCACCTTGCTCAAGCAAATTCATGGCTAATGCCTTACCAATTCCTGAGCTTGCACCTGTAATTAAGACTGTTTTTTGATTAAAGCCTGTTTTCATACTTTGCAAAAATAGTTTAAGCAATTGGTTTGTTTGTTAAATTAATTTATATACCTTTGCACTCCAAATTAAATAAATTCGTTTGTTTAATTGATTTCGTAGCTCAGCTGGTAGAGCACATCACTTTTAATGATGGGGTCTTGGGTTCGAATCCCAACGGAATCACAACACCACGCTTATAGCGTGGTTTTTTATTTAACAAGGCATTTTTATTTTGTACTTT
>JBIIJQ010000045.1:0-23763 GCA_044233655.1 Chitinophagaceae bacterium
CAGGCTTAACCATTGAATCCATGTTTTTGAAATCATGTTAAGATTAAAACATAGAAGTACTGAATTGGAATTGCTCGATGGCGAACATATTCCCTTTCAGGATATAGCACAAAATCTTAAAGAGCTTAATACGATTAACACCCTTTTGGGAGGACATGCCATTACATTGAAAGGTGTATTAAATTTGGCACAAGACCAACTAAATACTATTTTAGAAATTGGTTGTGGTGGTGGCGATAATCTAGCTTATATCCAACAAAAATGCACCAAAAAAAATCTTGATACCTCCTTAATAGGTGTGGATTTAAAACAAGAATGTATTGAATATGCTAGAATAAATCGATCTGGGATTGACTTTATTTGTTCAGATTATAAAAAATCTATTCTAAACACAAAACCTAATATAATTTTTAGTTCATTATTTTGTCATCATTTTTCAAATGAAGAATTAGTATCTCAGTTGAAATGGATGAAAGATAATTCAACAATAGGTTTCTTCATCAACGATCTACAACGAAATTACATCGCATACTATGCCATTAAATTATTAACGACCCTATTTTCAAAATCATATCTAGTTAAAAACGATGCTCCACTTTCTGTAGCAAGAGGATTTACACGAAAGGAATGGAAACAACTTTTTGCTCAAGCGGGAATTACAAACTACACCATTCAATGGAAATGGGCTTTTCGATATTTAATTGTATTCAAACATGGAAGATAAACTATACGACTGTATCATAGTAGGTGGTGGTTTGGCAGGATTATCCCTTTCCATTTTATTGGCTCAAAAGAAATACAATGTTCTTTTAATTGAAAAAAAAAGCTATCCATATCATAAAGTATGTGGCGAGTATATTTCAATGGAAAGTTGGGATTTCTTAGAAAGAATTGGCATCCCATTGCATGATATGAATTTGCCCAAGCTCTCTCAATTTGAAATGACTGGGGTTCGTGGTGAATGTATACAAGAAGACTTAAGTTTGGGGGGATTTGGCATAAGCCGTTTTACACTTGATAAGTCCCTAGCTGACAGAGCAATTGAACTTGGTGTAATAATTTTAGAACAAACTACTTGTACTAAATACGAACAAGTTAATTTAGAATTTATTACGTACACCAATAAAGGGGTTTTTAAAAGTAAAATCCTAGGTGCAAGTTTTGGTCGACATGCTTTTGGTAATTTTAATAAAGCACAAAAAGAACGTACCAATTGGGTTGGTGTAAAATATCATATAGAAACAGATTTTCCTGCAAATAAAATTGCTTTGCATACTTTCAAAAATGGGTATTGTGGTATTTCTAAAATTGAAGACAATAAATATTGCTTATGCTATTTAGTAAAAGCCTCCCTTTTAAATCAATATCAAAATAACATTGAAGAACTTCAAAAAGAGGAGCTCTATAAAAATCCCTACTTGAAGACTATTTTCGAACAGGCAACATTCTTGTATAAACAACCATTGACTATATCCAATATTACCTTTGACCCAAAATTGCCAATTCATGACCATGTATTTTATCTAGGTGATAGTGCAGGCTCAATAGCTCCATTAACAGGAAATGGCATGAGCAATGCCATGCGAAGCTCATGGATACTGAGTCAAGAATTAGATTTATTTTTACGAGGTGAAATATCTAGAACTCAACTAGAGAATAACTATTTAAGAACCTGGAATAAAAATTTCAAAAGAAGAATGAATAAAGGTCGATGGATCCAACTGTTCTTTTGCAATCCAACTTTAACTCCTTTTTTTATTAAAATCATGAGGCAAAGTAAATGGTTGAGAAAAAAGATTATAAAACAAACTCATGGCGAATCATTTTAAATAATTCATATATTTGGCTTTTCAATATGCACACACTTAATCCTACAAATTGGGTATCACTATATGCTGATTATTTGCTTCGATATGCTTTATTTCGACTAAATGACGAAGCTTTATGCGAAGATTTAGTTCAAGAAACTTTTTTTCAGCATTGAAAGCCAAAGACAATTTTAAGGGCAATAGCAGTGAAAAAACATGGCTAACATCCATTTTAAAAAACAAGATCATTGATGAATATCGAAAAAAAGGAAAAAAAATAGATGATGTAAATGATGAAATAATTTATCAAACTCATTTTGACAATGCTGATGAAGACAATGCTCATTGGAAAATGGATACATATCCTAGACTTTGGGATACATCGACCATCGACCAAATGAATTCAACTGAATATTACAAAATTTTACATCAATGTATCCAACGCTTAAGTCCTATACATATGTCTATTTTACAAGAAAAATATTTTGAAGAAACACCTTCAGAAAAAATTTGTAAGGATTTTAACATTTCTAAGTCTAACTATTGGGTAACAATCCATAGAATCAATTTGAATCTGAGAAAATGCCTTGAAATAAACTGGTTTAATTCATAATATGAAAATACCTAAACTTTTAAATATTAACTGTCAAGAGGCTACTATGTTAGGTTCTAAAAAATTTGAAACAAATTTGACTTTGATGGAGAACTTTAAATTGAAATCTCATTATGCTATTTGCAAACCTTGTGAATATTTTACAAAACAAGTTCAAATTATACATTCTTCATTAAAAAATGTAAAAAACGATACTACAATTTCATTATCTGATGAAACGAAAAAATCTTTACAAGAAAAAATTAATCAAATTAATAATAGTATGTAAGGAATAGATTTTTTCATCGTCTATAGTGAAAATTATAATGATGAAAAAAATATTATTGGTACTATTAACATGTTTTATTGGATAAGTTATCAATGCGCAAATTATAAAAACAAATATAGTAGAGCATTTTACAAATTCTAATTGCAGTATTTGTGCAAATCAAAATCCTGGTATATATACAACATTAGGAAGCAATCCAAATGTGTTACATATTACATTTCATCCAAGCTCTCCCTATGCCTCCTGTGTATTTTCCATGGCAAATCCCATAGAAAACGATGCACGTACAAATTTCTATAATATCTATGGAGGCACACCAAGGCTTATTGTCAATGGCGTATTGACTACTACGGCAAACCTAAGTTCTACATTAACCAACATCAGCACAAGCATGACTAATTTCTATATCAATGCTACGCAACAATTTATTACGTCTGATTCAATTTTAGTGAAGGTCGTCGTAAAAAAAATAGCAGCTGATACGATGACACAAGCCCTTTTATTTGTTGGTGCCAAACAAGATACGGTTAATCAAACATCAGGCAATGGCGAGAGTATCCATCAAGATGTATTTAGAAAAGGGCTTACAACAATGACTGGAGATATGATCACATTACCTACAACTGTAAATGATAGTACCATATATACATTTAGCTATAAAGTAGGTCTAACTTGGAATGCAAATCAAATGAAATCAATAGCAATACTTCAACTAACTTCAACAAAGGCTGTTATCAATGCTGCTGAATCTAGTAATAGCATTTCAATCCCTACTGGAATACCTAGCATTTCTTCTAAAAGAATCAACGTGTATCCAAACCCAACAACTTCCGTTCTATATATTGAGAACTCATCTAATTATAATACTTACGAAATTATTAATTACAAGGGCAGTTTAGTTGCAAAAGGAAATCTAGAAAAAGCAAGTATACCCATATCCCATTTATCAAATGGATTCTATATATTAAAAGTAATCGGCACAAATAAAGAAAACTATTCACAATTCAACGTTCAACATTAAAAACAACTAAAAATGATAAAATCAATTAAATTACTCGGTTTGTTAGCATTCATTTTTTCAAGTATTTCCTTGTATTCACAAGATTTGAATGCTCTTCGAAAAAAACATTTTAACCTTGAAAAATCAATAGCAATACAAGGTTTCGATCCTGTAAGTTATTTTACTGCAGCTAAAGCAATCAAAGGAAATAAACAATATGCTTATAATTATGGTAATGCTATTTATTATTTTAGTTCATCAACTAACCTTGAGTTATTCAAAGCTTCACCCAATAAATATGAACCTCAATTTGGAGGTTGGTGTGCTTATGCCATGGGTAATACAGGAGAAAAAGTAGAAGTAGATCCTAAAACATTTAAAATAGTTGGTGGAAAATTGTATTTATTTTATCACACATTATTTAATAACACATTAGATACTTGGAATAAAAGTGAATCAACTTTATTGTCGCAAGCAAATAATAACTGGAAAAAAATATTTAAATAACAAATAATAAAAAAATTCAATGAATATAAGAAATCTTTTCATCTGGACTCTACGAATCATCGCTGCTGGCATCATGCTACAGACTTTATATTTCAAATTTACGGCTCATCCACAATCAGTAGCTTTATTTACCCAAATTGGGCTCGAACCTTATGGTCGTATAGGTATCGGCGTGATGGAATTAATAGCTTCTATACTAATACTTATACCTCGTACTACCAGTATTGGCGCATTATTGAGCACTGGCCTGATGAGTGGTGCATTGATGTTCCATCTTACCTCACTTGGAATAGAAGTTGATGGGGATTCAGTTTTATTTATATACGCTCTAACTGTTTTTGTCGCATCTTTGATATTAATCTTATTCTATTTTAAACAAATACTAGCTATGACACATTTACTTTTCAAAGGCAAAAATCCATTTTCAGCGCTCATGCTAATTATGGCATTATCTTTGGCTAGCTGTTCAAATGCTCAAAATAAAACTACTATGACAAACAATAGCAAAAACAAACTATATTCAACAACAGACACGACTCCATTAAAAGTAAGTAATGATGAATGGAAGAAAAACCTCGATCCTGAAGTGTATAATATTGCTCGCGAAAAAGGAACCGAACGAGCTTTTACAGGGCAATATTGGAATCATAAAGAACTTGGAACATATCGTTGCAAAGCTTGTGGTAACGCATTGTTTAAATCGGATGGCAAGTTTGAAAGCAGCTGTGGATGGCCTTCATTTTTCGAACCCATATCTCCTACAAGTGTTAAATATGCCGAAGATAAAACTTACGGGATGGATCGTGTTGAGGTAATGTGTGGTCGATGTGATGCACATCTGGGACATATCTTTGACGACGGCCCACCACCAACTTATAAACGATATTGTATCAACTCGGTTATTATTGATTTTGAGAAAAAATAAAAGTAATTTGAAGATGTGGGAATTTGAAGATGTAAAAATGAGCATCAATAAATAAAATAGTAATAGTAGCAAGTTAAACATCAACTACTTGGAGGGATTAGGGGTGCGTTAAAAATTACTTTTTGAAAATGTAAATAAAAAAATAAAACCATGAAAAAGAAACTAATATTATTTTTCTCACTCATAGCTTCACTCACAAGTTGTGGCAATAGTGAAGGAAAATTACTAAACGAAAAAGCATTTGACGACATGCAGTCGACATCTAAAAAAACAACAAATACTATGATAGATACATTAACAATAGGTGGAGGATGTTTTTGGTGTGTGGAAGCACAATTACAGCAACTTAAAGGTGTAGAGTCTGTAAAATCAGGCTATGCAGGAGGTGAGACCAAAAACCCTACCTACAAAGAAGTATGCACTGGACTTACGGGCCATGCAGAAGTGATACAAGTAACCTTTGACAATTCAGTCATAAGCCTTGATGAGTTATTAGCAGCTTTTTGGCAAGCTCACGACCCTACACAGCTCAACAGACAGGGCAATGACGTTGGCACGCAATATCGTTCAGTCATTTTTTATAGAAATGATGACCAGAAAAAAATTGCTGAGGATTATAAAAAGAAATTAAATGATGAAAAAGTTTATGACAAACCTGTGGTTACAGAAATAGCCCCTTTGACTATTTTTTATCCTGGCGAAGATTACCATCAAAATTATTACAACCAAAATGCTTCTCAAGGTTATTGTCAATTTGTAATAGCACCTAAATTAGAAAAATTCAAAAAAGTATTTAAGAATAAATTGAAATAATCAATTATTAAATTATTTTTATTTCAGTGTAAGGATTTCAATAATTAATAGTCTAAATGATTGTAAAAAAAAACTCTACATGAAAAAAATACTTTTTTTAATTCTTGCTTTTTTGCCAACGGCCATTTATTCCCAAACTAAAAAAGTCAACTTCATATCACGCACTACAAGCGAATCAGGTATTTTTTTATCAAGCAATGGTTCTTTATCAGCAACGGCATTATCGTTGAATCAGTATTGGGGAGTTGGAAAACGTAAAAAGAACTTTAAATTGGGATTAGGTGCTAGACTTACATCTTCTTTCGGTGGTTCATCATTAGAATATATCACCGCCCCTGCCATTCTTACAAGTGGACAAACTGGTCCAGGTGTTTTTTTTTGCAGATCAGCAACCTAAGAATATCGATACACTAAATTTAAATTCTACTCAAATCAATTCCCTCAATGCCTATTTAGCATTGAGATACGATTTTGCAAAAAAATGGGGCGTCGAATTCAATATTGATTTAGCAGGTATTTCATTGGGAGGTTCAAAATCTGCTTCTTTGCAATATGGCGATGGAACTTCGAATAACAAAACAAGCAATGCCAAGCCTACCTTCGGTAATGTATTATTGATAAGCGACAACGACCTTGGGAGTCTAAATTCAGAATTTTTAGTTTCATATAAAATAAAACCAAAACTAAAAATCAAAGCAGGTGCTTCATTTTTGTTTAACGAATATACCTTATCAAGTCCAGTAAAATATATCAACACAGTAGGAACAACTATAGATACAGATCGATATCGAACCAAAGCATTTATGTTTGGATTAGGAATAAATTATATCTTTACTAAATAATAAACCCATCATTCTAATGCAAAAAATAATATTACTTGTATTATTCCTCAGTATAGGAATGACCATACAAGCACAATGGAATAAAGTCAAATCCACTTCTGTAACATTTAAAATAAAAAATGCAGGGATTGGTGTTGATGGAAAGTTTGTAAAAATGAATACACAAATAACTATTGATGAAAGCAATCCATCTAAATCTAGTTTTCTTGGAACAATTGAAGCTAATTCAATCAATACTGGGATAAACCTTCGAGACAATCATCTAAAGGATAAAGAAGAATTTTTTAATACATCAAAATACCCTACCATGACGATGAAATCAGTCAATGTAGTGCAAAAAAGTGCTGGTATTTACACGGTTACATGGGACTTGACTATGAAAGGTGTGGCTCGCAGATTCAGCAGTGAAGTGATTACCAAAATTGAGGGAGGTAATTTAATTGCATCCACACAATTTAAAATCAATCGAAATGATTGGAACCTTGGCGGAAACAGCATGACCATGGGTGATGCAGTAACTGTAAAAATAAATTCAATTCTCACAAAATAGTATCAAATGAATTACCTAGTAGAATCTGCTAATCACACCTTATACCAGCTAAAATCGTTTCTTAAGCAAGTCAGTCAGGAAGAGTATACTAATCCCCTTCCAATTTTTTCCGATAGTACAATTGGCATGCATGTGCGTCATATTATTGAATTTTACCAATGTGTAGTAAAAGGATATTTGAATGGCGAAATGGATTATGATGCTCGAGAGCGGAGTTTATTGCAGGAATCAAACATTGAATATGCATGTTTGAGTATCGATAATTTACTCATAGATTATACAATGATGCAAGAAGACAAATCAATCATATTATTAACTGAGCAAAATATGAATGAAAATAAATATGCAATACATACAAGCATATCAAGGGAACTATCCTATGTAATTGAGCATACAATTCATCATTTAGCAATTATAAAAATGGGTTGTATGACTGTATATCAGCATTTGCAGTTTGACAAAGATTTTGGGTTCGCTTATTCAACCATAAAATACAGACAACGTGTGCACAGTGACCTTTCTGCCTAAAGAAAATAAGTCGTTTATTCTTACACACAACCGAGATGAACATTTCACTCGTGGCGTTGCTATATTACCTCAAAAAAGATTCATTGATCAAATCACATTCATAGCCCCTATTGATTCTACAGCGAATGGAACTTGGATAGCAACTAGTGAGCAGTTCACACTTTGCTTGCTGAATGGTGGCTTTGAAAAACATATCCCTCAACCTCCATATAAGCATAGCAGAGGCCGGGTAATTATAGATTTCTTTAAATACAATAACATAGATAATTTTCATCAAACATATGAAGTCGACAACCTTGAGCCTTTTACATTAATTGTAATAGAACATCCTACGAGAGCGTTGCATCAGTTTATTTTTGATGGCAACAAAATGCACTATGCACATCTGGACGATAATAATTTTCATATATGGAGTTCATCTACATTATATACACCTGACGACATACAGAAACGTAAAAATCATTTTAATTCCTTTTTAGAACAGGCTAATTATACACAAGAAGCCATTATAGAATTTCATACCAATAAATTCAAACCAATGCCCTCAGAAGGTATTCAAATCAATAGAGATAATATTTTAAAAACCGTTAGCCTTACTTCAATTTACAAACAAGAATCCATATCAATGACCTACATGGATTTTTTGAAATCCCAACATGAATTCATTGAATTATAAACCACAACGTACAGGAATTCTTCAACGACTTGGATTCAAGCATCATGAATACTGGCCATGGTGGATGTTAGTAGCGCCGATTTGGCCTTTATGGGCTTGGTATATGATTCGTACTGGAAAATTGACATGGTTTACAGCTGTAAATCCAGGTATGGAAGACAGTGGTTTTTTGGGCGAAAGTAAAATCAAGATATTAAACTCGATTCCTGATGAATATAAGCCAATTACAGTTTTCATTCCTCATCAAAAAAACTTCGATGAATTGAACGAACTGCTACCATTTCCATGTATTGCAAAACCTGATATTGGAGGAAGGGGCCGAAAAATAAAAATTATTCATTCCATTGAAGAATTTGAATTGTATCATCATGAAATAGACGAAGATTATATGATTCAGGAAATCATTCCATACGAACTCGAATTAGGTATTTTTTATGTTCGCATGCCTTATGAAAAAAGAGGAGAAATAGTTTCAATTTCAGAAAAAGAATTTCTACATGTAATAGGTGATGGCACAAGTACAGTAAAAGAATTGATGCAAAAAAATTATCGCGCTTCACTTCAAATCGATCGATTAGAATCTCTTATAGACCTGCATGAAATATTACCTCTCCATGAAAAAAAATTACTTGAACCAATTGGAAATCATTGTAGAGGAACTATTTTTAGAGATAGGGGGAATTTAATCAACGAACAACTTGTGAAGGTGATGGATACAATTTGCTCACAAATAGATGGCTTTTATTATGGTCGTTTTGATTTACGTGTAAAATCCATAGAAGATTTAATGGAAGCTAAGCATATTCAAATTATGGAACTCAATGGGCTTACCTCAGATCCTGCGCATATATTTGATCCGAATGCGCGATTAAGAGATGCCATTTTAACTCAATTAAACAATTGCCAAAAATCGTATCGTATAGCCAAGTATAATTTGAAACATGGAGCAATAACTACACCGATATCTGAATTGTATCGTAAGTCAAAAAACGGGTTTTAGTCTTATTAATTATAGATCTATCGACAATCCTTTCATATTTAGACAATTTAAAGTATTTTAGTCCTCTCTTAATATTAAAATATTTTTTAATGAAAAAAATTGTATTGTCCCTATTGGCCATATGCCAATTCTCATTTTTAGCTTTTTCACAAGCTAAATTGATTGAAAAAGTAACCAAATCTCCAGGTGAAATTGTAATTCCTTACGAGAAATATGTATATCCTAATGGATTAACATTGATTGTACACGAAGACCATAGTGATCCTATTGTTCATGTCGATGTAACTTATCATGTCGGTTCAGCTCGAGAAGAAATTGGAAAATCTGGCTTTGCACACTTTTTTGAACATATGATGTTCCAAGGAAGTGACAATGTAGCCGATGAACAGCACTTCAAAATCATAACCGAAGCAGGTGGCACATTAAATGGGACTACAAATCGAGATCGTACAAACTATTTCGAAACAGTACCAAGTAATCAATTAGAAAAAATGTTATGGCTTGAAGCCGATCGTATGGGCTTTTTGTTGGATGCAGTAACTCAAAAGAAATTTGAAGTTCAACGTTCAACTGTAAAAAACGAGCGTGGACAAAATTATGATAATCGCCCTTATGGTTTAGTACAAGAAACCTTGGCTAAAAATATCTTTCCGTATGGACATCCTTATTCATGGCTAACAATAGGCTATGTAGAAGATTTGAATCGCGTTAATGTACAAGATTTGAAAAACTTCTTTCTTCGCTGGTATGGACCAAACAATGCTGTATTGACGATTGGAGGCGATGTGAATGTAAAAGATGTATTGAAACTGGTTGACAAATATTTTGGTGCCATTCCAAAATGTCCTTCTGTAGATAAAACTATTTTACCAGCCGCTGTTTTGACTAGTGATCGCTATGTAAGCATGACCGACAATTATGCAAAACTGCCAATGTTGGTATGTGCATTTCCAGGCGTACCAGCATATGATAAAGATGAAGCAGCATTAGATTGTTTAGCTGAAGTTATTGGTGGTGATAACAATTCTATTTTATACAAAAGACTTGTAAAAACTCAAAAAGCATTAAATGCAAGTGCATCTAATCCTACCGATGAATTAGCTGGTAGTTTTCAAATAAATGTGATGCCAAAACCTGGGACATCTTTAGCTGAAATGGAAAAGGAGATCAGGGAGTCATTGATTCAATTTGAACAAACATTTGTAAGTGATGATGCTTTAGAAAAGTTCAAATTATCACGAGAAGCACAAACTATTTATGGGCTAGAAAGTGTAAATGGCAAGGTAAGTCAACTAGCCTCATTCCAAACTTTTACAGGAAATGCGAATTCAATAATAGATGAAATCAAAAGATACAACGCTGTAACAAAAGAAGATGTAAAGCGAGTGTACAATAAATATATTAAAGGCAAACCAATGGTAATACTAAGTGTAGTTACCAAAGGAACAGAAAACTTGAAAGCAGCAGAAGATAACTATAAGGTTGAACAATCAAATTATAAAGCCCCTAATTATGGTTACAACGGATTAGTTTATACAAAAGCCAAAGACAATTTTGATAGAAGTAAAATGCCATCTGGTGGTAATAATCCATCAATTAAAGTACCAGCATACAAAACCATTGATATAGATGGCATGAAAATGCTTAGCGCAAAATCTGATGAAATACCAACTGTTGTTCTTTCTATTGGATTAAAAGGTGGTCGATTGATTGAACAAGGTGATTTATCAAAAGTTGGTTTAGCAAATATTTTCACTGCTATGATGGATGAAGATACTAAAAAACATACATCAGAAGAAATGACCGTTTTGCTTGATAAACTTGGAAGTAGCATTTCTATTGGATCTGATATCGATGAAACTTCTATTACTGTTCGTTGTTTAAAAAAGAACTTGAACGCCACACTTGATTTATTGGAGGAACGATTACTATTTCCCAATTTCACACAAGATGCCTTTGATCGAATCAAAAACCAGATATTAGAAAATATTAAAAATTCTAAAACAAGAGCTGCCAATGTAGCTTCAATCGCATATGCAAAAACAAATTATGGTGGCGAACATTTCCTGGGATTACCATCCAATGGAACCGTAGCAAGTGTTAGTTCAATTACACTTAAAGATGTAGAAGACTATTATGCGAATTATTTCAGTCGTGATGGATTAAAAGCCGTTGTGGTTGGTGATATTGACGACAAAGAGGCATTAAGCATTTTAACTCGTTTAAATAAATTACCTAAAAAAAATGTACCACTGCCATCTTTCCCTGAAACAAAATCAAATGTTAGTCCTAAAACAATTTATATAGTCAATATTCCAAAAGCAGCACAAACAGAATTTAGAGTTGGCTGTATTACAGGATTGAAATATGATGCAACAGGTGAGTATTACAAAAGTGGATTAATGAACTTCCCATTAGGAGGTGCTTTCAATTGTCGAATTAATTTAAACTTACGTGAAGATAAAGGCTGGACTTATGGTGCACGTGGAGGATTTAATGGCAATGAATATACAGGATCTTATACATTCTCATCTGGTATCAAATCGCCTGTTACTGACAGCGCATTGATTGAGTTAATGAAAGAAATGAATGGATATGTATCAGGTGGGATTACTCCTGAAGAATTATCGTTTATGAAAAATGCCGTAGGACAAAGCGATGCATTAAAATATGAAACTGGATTTCAAAAAGCAGGCTTCTTAGGTCGAATTTTAGATTACAATCTACCGTCTGATTTTGTAGATCAACAAAATAAAATCATTGCCTCTATTGATGCAAAGGAAATTAATTCTTTAGCTAAAAAATGGCTCAAAACTGACAATATGAATATTGTACTAGCAGGTGACAAAGATCTAATAGGTCCAAAATTGGAAAAATTAGGATATACTATCGTAGAGCTTGATGCAGATGGAAATAAAAAGTAAAACAACTTCTAATCTAAAAAAAGCCATGCATTGCATGGCTTTTTTAGTTGTTGAATTCAACACAACTTAATATTTCAACACAAAATGTTGTTTTTCCTTGAATTCTTTTTTGAATAAAACAATTCCAAAATAAAACAAATCGATTGAAAGACTTACCGCATGATGATTCCGTATGGTATCCCAAGCTTCACGCATCCCTTGACTCCAATGTATATCATCAAATATCATCATTGAATCGTTGTGAGTATAAGGCAATGCCTTTTGAAAATAATCGAACGTAGGTTCTTTACGATGATTTCCATCAATGAATAATAAATCAACAGATTTCATTTCATTCAACACGTCAATCAAGGTATCATCAAAGTTACCTATTACCTGTTTGATATTAGGAAATTTCATTTGATCAAAATTCCGAGAGGCTGTTACTGCAATTTCTTTACTTCCTTCAAGTGTAACAATATTGGCCAATGCATTGGCAGATGCCATATAGGAAGTACCTATTCCAAGCGAAGTACCCAACTCAATAATGTTTTTATAATTGTATCTATTGATAATTCTAAACAACAACTTACCAAATTTTTCATTTCGACCAGCAGTACGTGCAATATCATTTATTTTTCGTTGTTTAAAATTAGTCAACAATGAACCTGCACCAAAATCTTCTACATTCAAAATTGTTGTGTCAGCATATAATTGATTCCTTAATTGTTGGATATCATCAAACGCATAAAAATGCCGATCATCGTTTAATACGTTTTTTATAAAATCAAATACAAATGGAGAATGAATACCATGTGCAGACTTAGCTTTTAGCACATAGTTTATATATTCTTTTATTAAAAAAAAATGATTGGCCATAGTTTAATCGTCAGTAAGCATTCGATCATACACTTCAAATGTATAATCATATTGATTTTTTTCATCCTTCAAAAAATAATCAGATTGAACCATTTTCCATTCCTCCATATTCAACTCAGGAAAAAATGCTGTTCCATTTTCAATCAACACATGAACACGAGTGTAATAGATCCGATTGACCCAAGAAATAGTTTGTTGATAAATAGTATCTCCGCCTATGATAAAAACCTCTTCAGATTTATGCCTACAATACTGAATAGCCTCTTCTATGGAATGTTTCACAACTATACCTTCATGTTGAAATTGCTCATCCCTAGTAATGACAATATTTTCTCTATTCGGCAATGGTCTACCAATGGACTCAAAAGTCTTACGTCCCATTAAAATAGTATGCCCAGTAGTTAAGTTTTTAAAGTATTTCAAATCGGCTGGCAAATGCCAAGGCAATTGATTGTCGATGCCAATGACATTATTTTCAGATACCGCTACAATGATGGATAATTTCATTTCAATTATTTTTTTACCATGGTCAATATAGTTGCCAACCCTACCAAAGGTTCATCGGTTTCGTCGAGAATTTCTACCAACCATTTTACAATCCCCTTTGGAATATCATTTTCATCTCGTGTATCACTAGGCACTTTCTCTTTACATGTAAATCTTACATAGACATTCGTACCCGGATAAACAGGTTTTGTAAACCTTAATTCATCAATGCCATAATTTAGTAACACAGGATTCATATCATAACTATCTACAAATAAACCTGCTGCCACACTCATAATAAAGTATCCGTGAGCAACCTGATGAGTAAACATCGTACCATCAAAATTGGTATCTTTCATATGTGCGTAAAAATGATCGCCACTCAAATCAGCAAATCGATCAATATCTTCGTTTGTAATTAATCTCTTATCAGTTACGATTTGATCTCCAATGTTTAATTCATCAAAAGTCTTTTTAAATGGATGAATGTCTTCAATAGTTCCTTTACCTCCTTGTTGATATACATTTGTAATAGCCGATATCATAGTAGGCGAACCTTGTATAGCTGTTCGTTGTAAATAATGCATTACGCCTCGCATACCACCCATTTCTTCTCCACCACCCGCACGACCTGGTCCGCCATGTATCAACATAGGCATGGGCGAACCATGTCCGGTACTTTCTTTTGCACTTTCGTTATTGATAATCATGATACGTCCATGCATATTAGATGCGCCAATAGTAAAGTCCCTTGCAACCTTTGTATCAGCTGTGGCTATACTACATACCAAAGAGCCTTTCCCCATTTTGGCCAATTCAATAGCATTATCTAATTCTTTATATGGAATTATAGTAGACACTGGTCCAAAAGCTTCTATTTCATGACAAGCCAATTTTTCAAATGGATTATCATTGAAAAATACAATTGGACTCATAAATGCACCTTTGTTTTTATCAGCGCCAGTTACTTCAAAATTTTCAAAATCACCTATCACAATTTCTTGAGTCTTCATCAACTCGTGCACTTTCTCCATTACATCATTGCGCTGACTGATACCCGCCAATGGTCCCATGCGAACTCCTTCCACCGAAGGGTCTCCTATCGTAGTTGACATTATTCGTTTCCCTAGTGCAATAGTCACATCATCGACTCTATTTTCAGGTACAATGATACGGCGAATAGCTGTACATTTTTGGCCAGCTTTAGTTGTTATTTCACGAGCGACTTCTTTAATAAATAAATCAAACTCTGGCATTTCAGTCGTTACATCGGTGCCTAATACAGAACAATTCAAAGAATCAGCTTCCATATTAAAATGCACAGCCTCTTCTACTAATTTAGGGTGGGCTTTCAATTTTTTTCCAGTTTCTGCACTACCAGTAAAAGTGACAATATCTTGATTTTTTACAAAATCTAAAATACCTCGAGCGCTTCCGCAAATCAATTGCAATGAGCCCTCTGGCAATATGTTAGATGCTATAATTTCTTTAAATACAACCTCAGTAAGGTATGAGGTAATTGATGCTGGTTTCACAATGGCGGGTACACCTGCCAATAAATTAACCGCAATTTTTTCGAGCATACCCCAAACAGGGAAATTGAAAGCGTTGATATGGATGGCTACGCCCTCTAAGGGTGTCATGATATGATGACCAATGAAGGTATTGTTTTTAGAAAGTTTTATAGCTGCCCCATCCACATAATATCGTTCATCCTGAAAGTTTTTGCGAAGACTTGCATTGGTAAATAAATTACCTATACCACCTTCTATATCAACCCAAGAATCAATACGAGTAGCACCAGTCATAGCACTTATTTTATAAAACACTTCTTTTTTAGTCATTAAATGCATAGCAAGTGCTTTCAACATTCTACCTCGTTCATGAAACGTCATTTTTCTGAGGGCTCTGCCACCTTTCGATCTGGCATATTTCATCATGGCATCAAAATCGAGTCCATTCGATCCAGCTGTATAAATTGCTTCTCCAGTGATAGCATTAAATAAAGTTTCAGATGCGGTGCTTCCTGCTACCCATTTTCCTTCGGCATAATTTTCTAGTGCGATCAACGACATAGTATTTGAATTTTGGCCAAAGATAAAATTTGAAACTGACAATTAAGTCATTATCCTTTAATGAAATGACAACCCATTCGTTCATCAAGAATAACCTTACAAGATACGATAGAAATTTTCAACATAAAATGATATAAATCATTATTATTTGTGACATTAATCGCACATAAATTAATTTTTTACCCTCAACTTTGTGATTCAATATTAATAACAAACTCATGAAAACAACAAAAACAACTTACGGTATTTTCAAGAAAACCCTATTGCTTGCTTTCGCAATTTTATCTGTTAGCTCAGCAATTGCTCAAACTGGTGGTGCTAACTATCAGGCAGGTCCAACTATGATGCGTGGCAAAATATTTCCAACTGTCTCATTATTGGATAATGGCAAAGTCATTACCTTCTCAGGAAGAGAAACAAATTTCGTTTCATGCTCTTATTCTGACATGTACGATCCAGTTACAAATACATTTACTGAATCACCTATGAACTTTCCTCATGATGGATCTGCCACAGTAAAATTATCGGACGGGCGATATTTACTATTAGGCGGAAGCATGGACTTGGGTGTCGCACCTGGGTACTCCTCTACAGAAATGTATAATCCATCAACAAATACATTTGACACCAAAGCGTCTATGACAATGGCTCGAATGCAACATGCTGCCATTCAATTAAACAATGGAAACGTATTGATTGTAGGTGCATGGTACAACAACAATGGCGCACAATATGGCGAACTTTATGACACAGCTGCAAACACATTCGTACCAACTGGTGCACTTAATGATCCTCGTGCTCAACCATTGGTATTTCCAACCACAGATGGAGGTGCAATCGTAACAGGTGGCTGGCCTTCTTATAGTGGGGCTGTGAAAACAACTGTAGAGTATTATCAAACACCAACAAATGACTTTGTTACTCAATCATCAGAATTGATTCCTGCAGACCCGGGATGGTTACCTTTATCAGCTTACACACGACCAATGGCTGATAACAAAATGAGCAATGGCAAATATCTAATAATGGCTTATCGCACTTCACCTACAACCGAATATGCATTGCTTGTGTTTGATCCTACAACAAAATTATTTTCAAAGCTAACAACTTCTTCACCATTGCGTGATTCATTAACAGATGGTGGGTTCTTTGATTTTGCATTGAACAAAACAGCCAATATGGTTTATTTAATTGGTGTTGACTCAGGATATGACCCACAACGTGTATGTTTAGTAACAGTCAATTTATCGACAGGCGATATTTATCATCCAACAACTACTTATACATTGCCTGCACAAGAATACTTTTATGCATCCTATACTTACATACCATCAGTAGGTAAAATATTGGTTCAAGGTATTAATGGTGGAAATGCCGGTTATTTTACAGGAACTGATAAAACTTATTTAATAACTCCTCAATTTACTGTAGGCACCAATGATATTTCAAAAGCAAATGACTTTCAATTTATTCATTATCCAAATCCTGCAAAGGATGAACTAAAAATAGAAATGAATTCAGCTGAAGCTTCACAATTTCAAATTAACATAATTGATATGCTAGGTAGAACATTGATTCAAGAAAACAAGTACACTTATACGCCTGGTATTCAAAAATGGACTTTAAACACAAATACATTAACTCCTGGTATATATAAATTATTTATTTCAGACAAAAAGAACGTAAAAACAACCTCATTATTGATTACAAAATAGGAAAATTGTTTTTGTAGTTAGCTCCAGTATTGAATCGAAAGAGGATATGCTGGAGTTTTTTTATTAAATAAATTCAATAGAGTGAGTGAAAGCAAATAAGAAATGATATTTTCGCATTTCAATTTAGAATTAAATACATCATGGGCAAAGAGATAGTCGTAAGCGGTATACGATCAACAGGTTTTTTACATTTAGGCAATTATTTTGGTGCAATTAAAAATTACATTGATATGCAAGAGCAATTCAACTGTTATTTTTTCGTAGCCGATTATCATTCACTTACTACACATCCCGATCCAACATTACTAAAACCAAATGTGTATAGAGTATTGGCTGAAAATATCGCCTGCGGACTTGACCCTGAAAAAGTAGCCTTGTACGTACAAAGCGATATCCCCGAAATCCCAGAATTGTATTTAATGTTGAATATGTTGGCTTACAAAGGTGAATTAGAAAAAACAGCCTCATTCAAAGACAAGGCTCGAAGTCAACCAGAAAATATCAATGCAGGGTTACTCACCTACCCTACTCTAATGTCGGCAGATATATTGATTCACAAAGCAGTAAAGGTGCCAGTAGGTAAGGATCAAGAACAACATTTAGAAATGGCACGTAATTTTGCTCAGCGATTTAATCATCGCTATGGAGATACATTTCCAGAACCACATCCATTCAACTTTGGGAAAGAATTAGTAAAAATTCCTAGTCTTGATGGAAATGGCAAAATGAGTAAAAGTGAAAATGAAAATGCAACCATCTATTTAGCAGATACAGACGAGCTCATTCTTAAAAAAATGATGAAGGCCAAGACTGACCAAGGACCAACGGAGTCAAATTCTACTAAACCTGACTATATTGAAAATTTATTTATGCTTATGAAGCTTGTGAGTTCTCAAGATACCATTGAAAAATATGACGCTGATTATAACAATTGCGTGATTCGATATGGTGACATGAAAAAGCAATTGGGCGAAGACATGGTCAACTTTATTAAACCAATACGAGAAAAAACACTCGATATCCAAACTAATACGCCTTATTTACATAAAATAATGAAAATGGGACAAGAAAAAGCTCGCGAAAGTGCATCAAAAACTCTTGATGAAGCACGAAAAAAAATGGGTATAAATTTTTATTGTTAATGCCCGAACGAAATCCAATTTAAACATCTATTTTAGCAGACCATTCTCACTTTTTATTTGAATCATGGCGAAGAAAAAACAAATTAAGCACATTGCAATTGCAGGCAATATAGGTGCTGGCAAAACTACATTGACAAAAGTATTAGCGAAACATTTCAATTGGTCGCCACATTTTGAAGATGTAGAAAACAACCCTTATTTAAATGACTTTTATAATGATATGCAACGATGGAGTTTTAATCTCCAGATTTATTTTTTAAACAGCCGCATAAAGCAACTAGTAGAAATTCAAAAAGGAAATCAAGTCGTTATACAGGACAGAACAATTTATGAAGATGCTTGTATTTTCGCTCCCAATTTGCACGAAATGGGCTTAATGGCAAAGCGTGATTTTGAAAATTATCAACAGTTTTTTGAGACATTGAAAGAACTTGTTAACCCACCAGATTTATTGATATATTTAAAAGCAAGTGTTCCTACTTTGGTTGGTCAAATACAAAAACGAGGACGTGAGTATGAAGAAAATATTCGATTAGATTATCTCAAACGCTTGAATGAATATTATAATAACTGGATTGAAAACTACAGCGACGGAAAGCTTTTAGTAATTGATATTGATAAAATAAATTTCGCAGATAATAAAGATGATTTATCACAAGTTGTCAATCTCATCAATGCAGAAGTAAACGGCCTTTTTTAATTTAGCATTTCTTTATACAATACAATCAATGCATTTCTCGTTAAGAAAGAAAATCTTTCTATGAAAACTCTTTTGCTTGTTTCATTTATTTCAATTAACACAGTCCAACTCATCGCTAAGCCAGTACAAATTAAATTACTTGATGCCATAAAATCAAATCAAGCAAATATTGTTGCAACTGGAAATCCAACTGAAAACAATCCTTTAAAATCCTCACATACAGGCAAATGTTTGAAATTAAAAATTATTAATACAAGTAAAATTGCATTGGAATATAAAATCGAAGATTCCTACCACTTAAGCTGCAATGATGCATCTACTCAAGATTTAATTACTACCGAAAACCTTCTCGTAACACTCAACCCTGGCCAATCAAAAGACCTAACCATCAACGCTTTATGTGGCGAAAAATCCAATGGATCTCCATCGGAAAAAGATTCTTTTGTATTAAGTTACCGACATAATGGTTCTATACTCCGTTTGACAGATTTTTTGGCAAAGCACCGTGTCAACGATAATACTGCGCAGCAAGCTATGTGGTGTTTTACTGATAATAATTCTATTCAAAATATATTCGATACAAATACAGATACTACATATGAAAACAATCTTGTATTATTAGTTGCTGACGAAAAAAACAGCACAATCCCAAAGAGAACGTATCAACCTATACGAATAATTCGATATCCTATCGAACTTAATGGTAAACATTCACAATACATAGATAAAAAAACCACAATTGGGTTCTATATAACAGATTCAATTAATCAAATAATGACTACATTGATAGAAGATGATACTGAAACAAGAACCGGCACAGCAAAATATAGCTATTTTTATAGAGGTCAATACCCCAAAGGAACATACTATGTTCAAATGAAAATAAATGGAGAATGGAAAAAGGTAAAAGAAATAAAAGTTGGCGAAGGGCTTCAATAAAAAAAAAGACCATGCTAAAAGCATGGCCTTATTATAGATATTTTGTTGAATTATCTTCCTTAAAATGCTTTTTTAGCAGGATATAATTTGTATGTAAATGAAAAAGTATTAATCAAATACCAATCTTTGTTGTTTGAGTTACCACGTCGGCTATTGGCTACTGGAGAAGTTCCTTGATTACCATCTAATTCGTCAGTTCTATAAGCTAACTCAGCTGCAAGATACCCTTTTTCAGAAGTTAATTTAGTTTGATCAGCATATGAACCACTTACATCATCGAGGTAATCTGTAAATGTTTTACGAGCTCCGAACTCAATTGCCAACGTAATACGTTTAGCTGGTTGATACTTTAAACCAAATGCTATTGGCACTGCAGCCTGTGTCAACTTGTATGGTTGATTTGAATTAAAAGAAGAATTTTGCCCTTCTGTATTTAAAGGTTGCAAAGCAACCCACTCACCTTTATAAAGTGTTTTAGGATTGTAATGAAATACATTTAACCCAATTGTAGCATAAGGTGCCCAATTAAAATATTGCTTATTTCTGTTATTAGAAGGATTAAACTTGTCGAATGGCAATATGCTGAATTCTACTTGTCCTCCAAATTCAGCAATAAAGGTTCTAAAACTTAAATTACGTTGGATTTGGCCTTGAACTCTCGAATCAGCATCGCTTCCACTTATGCGAGCATAATTAAAAAAACCTCTAAATGCCATCCATGAATTGATATTTTCACGTACAAATACACCCGTAGCTATACCAGGATTTTGATAACTATATTGTTTATTTTGAAGATCCCCTAGGTAGCTACTGAATCCTAAATTGTAGCCGAATTCTGTACTTGTTTGTGCTACAGATACTGATGCAATTGCGGCCAATGCTAATGTGAAAATACTTTTTTTCATACCTATTTTGTTGTTTCGTTTTTAATTAGTTTGAGTGTAAATATAATACAAAATTTAAATTTCCTATACAATTATACATTAAATCTAAAATGCATGATATCACCATCCTTTACCACATATTCCTTTCCTTCAATGCGCAATTTACCTACCTCACGGCAAGCAGCTTCAGACCCATTTTTTACAAAATCGTCGTAAGCAATGACTTCTGCTTTGATAAAACCTTTTTCAAAATCAGTGTGTATCACGCTTGCAGCTTGTGGTGCCTTCCATCCTGTATGTATAGTCCAAGCACGTACTTCTTGTACTCCAGCAGTAAAATAAGTAATCAAATCAAGTAATTTATAGGCTGATCGAATCAATCTGTTTAAGCCAGGCTCAGTCAATTTATATTCTTCTAAAAACAATTGTTTATCATCTTCATTGTCCATTTCAGATATTTGAGCTTCTATACTATTGTTCATTACGATTACTTGACTCCCCTCTTTGGTTGCATAATCCACTAATGCTTCCGAAAATTTGTTACCCGCGTGAATACTAGCTTCATCAACATTGGCAACATATAATACTGGTTTATCAGTCAATAAAAACAAATCATATATGGCTTCTTTATCTTCTTTACTCAATTGAAGAGAACGTATATTTTTGCCTTGTTCTAAACAATTTTTACATTGAACCAATACTTCCAAATCGGCCTTGGCTTTAGGATCACTTTTAGCCATTTTTTCACATCGTTGAATTTTCTTTTCAACACTTTCAAGGTCCTTCAATTGTAATTCGGTATCTATTATTTCCTTGTCACTAATTGGATTAATATCACCTTCTTCTCGCAATATATTTTCATCTTCAAAACAACGCACTACATGTACAATGGCATCTACTTCTCGTATATTCGCAAGGAATTTATTGCCTAATCCTTCCCCTTTACTTGCTCCCTTCACTAAACCAGCAATATCTACAAACTCAATAGCTGTAGGAACGATTCTATTCGGAACTACCAATTCGGCCAATTTATCTAAACGTGTATCGGGTACATCTACTTGACCAACATTTGGATCAATAGTGCAGAATCTATAATTTGATGCTTGTGCTTTTGCATTGTTACTGACTGCGTTAAAAAGGGTTGATTTTCCTACATTTGGAAGACCAACTATACCTACTTGTAATGCCATATATGTTTTTTAGGGCGTAAAGGTAATATTATCCTTGTTTTATATCATAAAATATCTAACAGCATCGATTATTTATTCACTCCAAAACTTATAATCCAATGTTATTTAAATTATCATACCACTTTTAGCTAACGAATCAAGGTTATATCTCCTTTTCGGATAATAACTTCGCCAGATGTCAGGCACTTAAACTTAAGAAAGTAATAATAAGTACCAACATCGCATACTGAACCTTTATATTTCCCATCCCATCTGTCGTAAAAATGCTGAGCTTGAAATACAGAATTTCCGTATCTGTTCATAACAATAAAAGAAAGCAACTCTATGTCAGTTTCCAAGGCATTTAAAAATGTAAACTCATCATTTTTAGTGTCATCATTTGGTGTGAAAGCATTCGGAATAAACAGCTCATCACAACATGGAGTCCCCTTGATTGTAATGACATTAGTAGTCTGACATTCATTTACATCGGTGGTAGTGACTGTGTAAACACCTCTACCCATATCTGAAAAAGTTCCTGTAGTTGAAACCTGACCTCCCGGCATTATACTATACGAATAAGGTGGTTCTCCACCAGTAGCTTGTACAACAATTTCTCCAATATTAGCATTTGCGCAGCTCCCATTTGCATTGAATTTTAAGTTAGCAATCACAGGATTTGAAGGCAAAATTGAAACCATTGTGTTTACACTGCAACTGTTTGCATCAGTTACTATTATAGTATAGCTTCCTACAGGCAAGTTTGAAAAAAGACCTGTACTTGAAGTAATTCCCGAAGGTAACAATTGAAAATTATATGGAGCTAAACCATTAATGAGTGTCACCTTAATATCATTATTTTTTTTGCAGTTCTGCGAGATAATTTCTACTAAGTTGATTACTGGTGAATTAGGCTCTTTTAAACTTACAGAGCTTGTAGCTGTACACCCATTTCCATCTACCACTTGTATGGTATAAACACCCGAAATGAGGGATCCGAAATTACTTCCTGCCTGCAAGCCACCACCATTTATACTAAATAGATATGTTTGAGTACCACCACTAGCTGTAATATTCAAACTGCCATCATTGCCCGGTATACACGTTGGTTGTACTGCTACAATTGATGTAATCGTGAGCAGGTTTGGTTCCGTAATCGTGATTATCGTTGTGCTCGTACAACCATTAATATCCGTGGCTGTAATCGTATATGCATTCGGTGCTAAACCCATGAAGCCACCACTTGTATTTGACTGATTCGTGGGTTGGAGTGTATACGTTATCTGCCCGGTTCCACCACTCGCTGTCGTGGTAATACTTCCATTGCTTGCGTTGTTACAA
>JBIIJQ010000046.1:0-23657 GCA_044233655.1 Chitinophagaceae bacterium
GTTAGAAGATGTATAATGCAAGCCTAGTATAAACCAATCTAATGAAAATGATTTGCCAATATTGAAGTGTGAGCCGATCATAAGTCCTCCACCAAATGTGATCATTTTGCCATCAAGTGTCATCGTACGAGTAACATTGTTATCATCTTTGAATGTATACCCAGTTCCCATATTTATACTTCTGAATCGAAAATAAGGAGCAAGATAAAATCCTCTCATAACATGTTTAGGATAAAATCTAAATTCAGGTGTTATGGCAAAACTTCCTAGAGTCAATCCATTGATAGTGCCTGCCGAAGCATTTGGGTCATCTTGAATGGCTGTTTCCAATGAATTGTAAAACATAGGAGTTCCTTTTGGCATTAATCGTAATTGACAAGCCACTGCAATTTTAGGCGTAAGGGCTCTTTCATATTGAACTCCAAAGTTTTTGTAAACTAAAGAAGTTAAATTTAATTTCACACAATTTTTCTTAGCAGGCATACCTGCCGCTTCTTTGTCTTTTGCAAATGAAAACAATGAAGTTGCTGTTAATAAAGCAATGAGCGTTAATTTTTTCATATATATCTATTTTTATAATGCAAGAGTACATTACAAAATGTTGTAAGACAATACCATGTATAGGGTATTTTTTTAAATTTATTTTCTTGCTCTAGGAGCAATACCGAGTGCGGAGTATAAAATAGATTGAGACTTTTCTCTCACATCTAGTTTATTAATTAATTTATTTTCGGCTGACGGGTAGGTACGATTAGATAAAAATATAAATAATAAACCTTGCTCAGGATCAGCCCACACACAAGTGCCAGTAAAACCTTGATGTCCAAATGTTCTTAAGGAGGCATTGTCTGAACATGGATTGCCTTTATTAGCGTTAGGCTCAGGCTTATCAAAGCCAAGTCCTCGTCTGCTAATCAACGAATATTTCGAAGTAAATAAATCGACCGTTGATTTTTGAAAGTATCGTTTGCCATTATAGATGCCACCATTGAGCAACATTTGAAATAATGTACCAAGATCGTTGGGAGTAGAAAATAATCCTGCATGACCGCTTACACCACCAAACATGGCAGCACCCATATCATGTACATAGCCTTGTATAATTTGATGACGAAAATAATCATCATATTCAGTTGGTGCTATTTCTTTTCCAGGCAATTTTTTATATGGATTAAATGAAGTGGAATTCATGCCAAGTGGCTTGTAAAATTCTTCAGAAACATATTCGTCCAAGGGTTTTTTGGTTATTGTTTCTGCTACTTTTTGCAATAAAATAAAATCCAAATCACTATAAACATATTTACCTCTATTCTCCAATGGGCTCATCATAATGCGTTTAAACATTGTATCAACCCAATCTGATCTCATATACAAATTGTTAGAAACTTTGATTGAATATTTTCCAGACATTGATTTGCTATAAATATCAGCACGAGGATACTTCGTACTATCCAATGTTTCTTTATAGAATGGTACCCAACTTTTAAGTCCAGCCTGATGAGTGAGTATATCTTTCAATTTTAAATATTCTTTATCTGTACCTTTAGTCATTCGAAGGTATTTTCCTAAGTAATCATTGAGGTCTATTTTGCCTTGATCATATAGCTTCATGATGGCCATAGTAGTTGCAGCTACTTTAGTAACAGATGCAATATCATACATCGTATTAATATCAACAGAGTTTCTTCTGTCTTGTGTAAGATGGCCAAAAGCCTTATCGTAAAATACTTTGCCATCTTTTGCTGCTAATACTCTACAGCCAGGAAATGCGCCTATTCTAATTGCGTTTGCTAAAAAATCATCTAATCGATCCAAGTCGTTAATGTTAATTCCTAATGCCATGGGGCTTACACAACATTCTAATGGTATGTCTTTTATAAATGGGGCTTTGTTGATAGGATTTACATCTTTATTTTGCTTGACAAATTTGGTACTATCTACTACTTCTCCCAAGGTGTTCGTTAGGGATACAATTCCATCTCCTGCTTTAAAATTGTCACATATTGTAACAGGTAATCTTCCTTTTGCCTTCAACTGTCCTGTCACAATTAAGGCTGCAATTGATTGTGTTTCATCTGCTTCGTCATATGCTACCAATATACCTTCCGCATTGCAAAAATTCTTAACAGCATAAGGATTGCCGAATAAAACGGATATAGTATTTTTATTTTTTGCCAATTCTTGAATCACTTGAATTTCAGTTTTATCTAATCCGAAATTTTGGGTGGGATATCCTGTTGTTTTATGTATTCCGATGATGACAGCATCAGCATTCTTCATTCGTTTTGTGAAGTCTTTTATTTCTTTTTCGTTTGTAGGGGCAAAAAATATTTTTTTAACACCATAGTCTTTTAATGATTTTGTAAATGATGTTTCTTCTGTTGTACCAACACCAACATACACGATGCTTTTAGCCGCATTTCGTTTTATATTATCAATAATTTGATAAGGATCACTTAGCAATGTGATAGCAGCTTCAGCAACTTGTTTTCGTATGGAGGGAATGTATTGATTTAAATCTTGATCGATTGATTCAGGATTGAGTTTATTTAATTTATTGAGTCCAGCATTATATTTTGCACGTAATATTTTTTTTACACTTTCTTCAATTCGTTTATCGCTTATTGTTCCTTTTTTAAGAGCTTCTTTTATTTTAGCAATACCACTTGGTACATCTTGTGAAAATAAAAGCATATCGTTACCTGCTCCGAATGCTTTTAAATCTATTTCGCCAGGTTGATAATATTTTGCCACTCCTTGCATATTCAATGCATCTGTAAAAATGAGTCCATTGAAACCCATTTTCATTTTTAATAAATCTGTGATAGTTTTTTCAGAAAGGGTAGAGGGTGTGTGCTCTCTATTATCCAACGAAGGAATTTGAAGATGAGCTATCATCATCGATTGAATCCCATTTGCAATCAATTGTTTAAATGGATACAATTCCAATTTTTCTAATTCAAAATATGATTTACTTATCTCGGGTAAATCTTTATGTGAATCTACATCCGTATCACCATGACCTGGAAAATGTTTGGCACAAGCCATTACACCATTATCTTGAAGTCCTCTCATGTATTGAATTCCATAGTTTGATACTTTTTGTTTGTTTTCACCAAAGGATCTGAAATTGATGACAGGATTATTAGGATTATTATTGATATCGATGACAGGCGCAAAATCGATGTGTACACCCATTCGTCTGCATTGACTGGCAATAGCAGCAGCCATTTTATATACGAGGGTACTATCTTTCATAGCGCCAAGCATTAGTTGTCGAGGAAAGTCTCTTACGCCTGTTAAACGCATGCCTAATCCCCATTCGGCATCCATGGCAATCAATAAGGGTGTTTTAGATATAGATTGGTATCGATTGGTTTGTTCGATTTGAGCTTTAGGCGTGCCTTGCATAAATATTAATCCTCCAATACTATTTTCACGAATCAATTTTTCGATCAACGGTTGATTGTATTTTTCCCCACCCGAATAAGCTGCTATCATGTAGAGTTGGCCTATACGCTGGTCTATGGTAAGGGAATTATATATACTATCTACCCATACATTCATTTCCGATTGCAATGGTGGAAGTGGTATTGTTTTATTGGCTGGTTGAGCATTTACAAAATTTAAGCAACTAAATATTAAAAAAATATATGATAACAAGAACTTTTGAAACATAAGGACGATTTGCTTCAAAAATAGTTTTTTATGTTCAGAAAACTTGTTTGTGAATATCCACAGTAATGCGGATAACTACCTTTAACATACTTTTAGAATATTCTCTCTATTATTGAGTATTTTTACAACGTCTAAGGGGTGGTTCTATCTTTTTTAATTCAATATTTAGAGCTGCTATTATTTTAAACAAAAACAAATATAAATGAAAAAAACACTTTTTTTAATTTCTCTCACTTTCTTGACTTTGAGTGGATTTGCCCAAAAAAACGATTCAAAAACGAATAATACTGATTTTGGGAAAAACATTATTGCATTTCATCCTTTACATGCCGTTGCCGATAATTTTGTGGGTGTAGGTTTTTCATATGAAAGACTTGTTAATAATTATATCGGTATTAAAGTGCCAATCATGAAATCAATCAATACAAATTATGTCAATGTAGGATTGGAAGCAAAATTGTATCCAGCTCGCAATAATGGGGTTGTAAAATATGCAATTGCACCTTCAATTAATTTCGGAACTGGCGATGAAAAATATTCAGACTATGTATATGATCCAGTATTAGGTTACAATGTTCAAACATTTACTAAATCGCCTCGTACCCATTTTGGATTTTTATTAAATCAAACATTGAATGTTACGATTATGAAACAAATGTATATTGGCATTGATGGTGGACTTGGTATCAACTATTTCGACGATAAATCAAACCGTAATTTTAATTCAAATAGTAATAATATCTCTCTAGCTGCGCAATTTCATATGGCCTTGGGTTTTAGATTTTAAAGCTAACAACATAGATTTTTTTAAAGGCTAAGATTTTCTTAGCCTTTTTTATGGATTAAGTTCAAACCCAATTTTTTGAATTTCTTTCCAATATGTTGGAAAAGATTTATTGACACAATCCGTATTGTCTAATTCTATTTCTATACCCAAAAGTGCAACCATGCTTAATGCCATAGCGATGCGATGATCATTGTATGTATTAAACTGAACTGATTTAGTTTCACTTGGTTTGGAATGATGAATAAATGAAAGACATTCTTGCTGATATACTAATTCTATATTTATTTTTTTCAATTCAGTCGATAGGGCAGTGAGTCGTTGGCTTTCTTTATATTCAAGATGATGAATGCCAGTCAATTTTACGAATGGAAATTTGATAGCGCATAATACAATGAATGGTATAGCAAGGTCCGGAAATGATTCTAGATTATAAGTGTTAGTAATTGTCAGTGGATCAACCTCATTTATTTTTTTTATAAATGTTAATTCATCTTCATACATTGTCTTTATACCAAATACTTCTGCTATCTCAGCAATCATTGCATCACCTTGTGTGCTGTATTCATGAAGATGATTCAATGTAATAGTAGAATTCTTTTCCATCATAATAAGCATGCAATAAAAAAAAGTTGCACTGCTCCAGTCATTTTCAATATCATAGTCAATTGATTGATAATCTGCATGTGGTATGTCAATACTTGTTTCTTCATAGGACATATCAATCCCGAAATCATTCATAATGCCCAAGGTCATATCGAGATAGGATTCTGAAACAATTGAGTTTTCTTGAAGTATGTTAATCCCTTTCGAAAATGTAGGAGCAACTAAACAAAGAGAAGACACAAATTGGCTTGAGGTGGAAGCATCTATCTTTACTTTTCCACCTTTTATTTCTTTTCCATTTATAAGCAAAGGAGGAAAGCCTTTTTTGTTTAAATAAGTAATATCGGCTCCTAATTTTATCAGTGCTTCCACTAAATCACCGATAGGTCGTTCACACATTCTTTCAGAACCTGTTAATGTAAATGTTCGATTTTGTTGAATTGCCAAATATGACGTAAGAAATCGATAAACAGTTCCTGCATCTTCTGCATCGATTACCAAATTAGACTTTAAAGAATTTATTTCTGTGAGCAGTTTTATTAATAGTTGAGTGTCATTGGCCTTTGATATATTGTGTAAAGTAAATTTATTTTTACACAAGGCTTGTATAATAAGAACACGGTTACTTATGCTCTTTGAAGCAGGTAATTGTATTGTTTCAGTGATAAGTTTATTTGAATATCGAAGTAGCATATTTATTGATTTGCTTCATTGATTTCAGTTTCACTTACGTTTACTTTTATGATAGGTTCACCTGGTTTTTTAATTAAACTCATCGTAAATCCATCTTCATTTTTTTTATCATTTTTCAAAAAAGGTAATAATTGTGCTGTATCGAAATGTTGAGTTAAAGATGGGAATAATTCACGACGCATAGAATGGAATTGTTCAATAACACTGTTGTCAAGTTGCAATTTCATTCGACTCAATTGTAATTCTACTTCCATACCCAATATAATAGCTTCACCATGTAACAATGGCTGTGGGGTAGTAAGACTGTGGCTTTCAATAGCATGACCAATACTATGTCCAAAATTCAATGCCTGTCGAATTCCATTATCATGAATGTCATCATTTACATATCGATTTTTGATAGCAATAGAATGTTGTATGGCATCTATTTGTGAAAAATCATAGAGAGAATAGAATTGTATTTCATTCCAATACTCTTCTGAATCCAACAATGCATGTTTAATCATTTCAGCAGTGCCCGATAGAAGGTTTCGTTCAGATAATGTTTGTAGAAAAAGGGTATTGATGTAAATAGATCTTGCAGGATGATAAGTTCCAATCATGTTTTTAGTATGATTGAAATCAATACCTGTTTTACCTCCATGTGAAGCGTCAACCATCGAAAGTAAAGTAGTTGGAATATGAACTGTATCAATTCCACGTTTGAAAACTGAAGCAGCAAATCCTCCGAGGTCGCTCACCATGCCACCACCCGCATTGATGAGTAACGATTTCCTACTAGCGTTCATTCGATTCAATTCATCCCAAACCAATTCGCATGTAGTACTATTTTTATTTTGTTCTCCATCGGGAATTATTATCAACGAACAATTTGACAATGAAGGTATAATGCGTTTTAGCAATGGTACACAAAAGCCATTTGTCTTTGCATCGGCTAGGAGAATGTGTGATGAATATTGTTGTCCTTGTATAAACTGTTCGAATTCGGATTCTTCTCCTTCGAAAAACAACTTTGTGCTCATGGTAATTGAATTAATTTATTAGCTGAAAACGCTTTTGGAGAATCATGAAACCATTTCTTTACACAAGACCAAGTGTCTTGAAATAAATCGGACATTCGATAACACTCTAAATCTGACGACTGTTTCCAAATGCTATATGTATAAAAAATAGATGCATCAGCTTCGTCTTGCCACAATTCTAAATATGTACAACCTTCAAAATTTCTGATGAGTTCTTTTCTAGATTCAAATAATTGTTTGAAATCTTCGATATGTTCTTGCTTGAAGTGCATTCGTACAACGCGTATCATTCAAAAAATAGTTTGATATTATTGTAAAATAAATTTCGTTCATTTTTAACTTGAAACCCAAAGAGAGACGATGCATTGCCTTTATTTACACTGATTTCGAGATAATCTGCGGTATTAAAAAAACATAATTTATGTCCTTCAGGTACATCATTGTAATTTTGACTCAATTCATGAATTTCTTCATCGCGCATAAAAAGTATTTTAAATTTTCGACCATTGCGCACTTCTTCAAACTGAGAGCGAGTTACATTCAGTACCACATTGCCGTAAGTATCTATATGTAATACTTGTGCTTCAAGTGTATTTTGATTATAAAATGCATAGGCAGGGTGCTTGATCATGAGATCATTGACATCAATGTTTTCAATACCGATTGGATTGTTGTGAATAATGCTAGCGACATGTGATAAGAAAGCATCTGCAACTGTTAAATAATTATAGACAGGTATACGCTCAGTTAATTTAAATAATTGAACAGGCTTGTCATCAAATAACAACGTCATAAATCCATTGTCGGCACAGAAAATGTGTTGCTGGTTTTCAAAGGCATATAAAAGCTGATGTTTTGAATCGGCATATAAATCATTGAAAACAAAATGAAAGGTATGAGGAGGGAAGTGAGTGTAAGCTTGTTTGAAAATATAAACGGCTTGTTGAAGATTATAAGGTGAAATACTGTTGGAGATATCGATCAAATTGCATTCAGGAAATGCAGAGAGTGTTTTCCCTTTAATGCTCGCTAATGCATAATTCTGTGATCCAAAATCAGAGGTAAGCGTAAAATTGAGCATGCTACAAAAGTAAGATATAAAAATGAAAAGGTGAAGAAGCGAACAAAAAGCTTAAAAAATGATTCAATCAATGTGTTCGTAGACTTTATTTGGAAGTGTCAGGTTCGGTTTGTTGCAGTATATTTTCAATAGGTTCAAAATAGGTGTTGTAATAGCCATAGACAGCTTTTATCATTTGAATTTGTTGCTTTAGATGCCCATATTGGCATTCTATGCTAATAAATGGACGATGATTTTTTCCATAAAACACACTCAAGGATCCATCATCTTGAATTGCTTCATTATTTTGTAATACAACATTGAAATGTTGTTTTTTGAAATAATTAAACTGGGTTGAGTCGGTTACAATATAAAAATCATCCACATCCATCAAAGAATTGATTGAAACACTAAGATAATTATTTTTGAATCTAGCATCTTGTTGGTAAGATTTTATAGAATAACCGCCATCGTGATTATTGTGCAAGGCAATCGTTAAATCGGCAGCAGATAGTTTTTCTAATAGATACTTTGCGATATGTTGTATGATCGCATGACTATCATCTTCATACTTTGTTGGAGAAGTGATTAGATCGAAAATTCGATTTGGATCAATTTCGAATCGTTTTCCATTTGAGTTGATAGGAACCATTCGTTTGCTATTGGTATTGATACAGTAATATATACCTGCCGAATCTTTAAGAATATTTTGAATTGCAGCTATTCCTGTTTGTTCGTCATGATGCAAGGTTATAAAAGCCAATAATGTAGATTGATGTCGTATGATATCAATTGGGATAGTATTCTGTTTGACTACAATGCTGTCCAGATAGTGTTGTCCTACTAGTATTTGGCTAGAAAATAAAAAAATGATATGGAAGATAACTGATTTCAAATTTTATCTAAGTGTTCAATGATAATATATTCAATTATATAATACGCATTAAATTAAATATTTGTTTAATATTCGAAAGTATAAAAGTCACTATTTCATTTCAAATCAAATATCCAATAAATTAAATTAAATATATTTATTAAAAAGAAAAAGCCGGAGATTAATAATATGTAATTCATCGGTATTATAATTCTGGATAAATCTGCATTTTTTGTGAAAATTAGACTTTTGAATTTATACGAAAAAAATATGAGAGTTGAAGTGGAAAAAACAAAGAGTGATGTAAAGAACATTGGTCCTTTTAAAACTACTGAATTTATTCTGTGAACATTATAAAATGAATCAAATGAGATGCAAATAACTAGTAATAAAAGTAAAATTATTAGTGAATTCTTTTTTAAAGGATATTTATAATGTTCATATTCTTTAATCTTATTCAATATAAATTCAGTCGGTGGAAGTATTTTAGTTCGGTTGCCAAATCCTGTTTTTGATATTTCATATAATACATGGTAGGGGGAGTTTGTTATTAGTACAATTGAATTATAGTAATTATATTTTGAATGAATTATTTTTATTCCATTATATGAATTTCCCCAATAGGGTTCAATGCTTGAAATGTCTTCAGCTGAAAAATATAAATATTCTCTATTTAAAATGGTTTCAATGAATAAATTGTTCTCGTCAACAGTTAATTCAGAAGTATAAGCAAATTTAGCATTTATACATAAACGTAATGTTGTTGTAAATTTTTCCATACAAATTGTCAACTAAACAAGGCTATTTAATTACACCTTCGACATCGAAAATTCAAGTATCTCCTCGAGTAATTTGCGATCATTGTTCAATCGTGGTACTTTATGTTGTCCTCCAAGTTTGCCCTTGCTTTTAAGCCAATCATTGAAGGTGCCTTTTGGTACTATATTTACTCGGGGTATACTCAATGCAATGCTTTTGTGTCGTTTGGCTTCATAGTCAGAGTTGGATTTTTGCAAATAGGTATCAAGTATTTCCGTAAATTGTTCTATGCTTTCTGGATTAGTTTCAAATTCGATTATCCATTGATGACATCCATTGGAATCATCTGAAAAATAAACTGGAGCGGCTGTATAATCAGTCACGGACGAATTTGTTTCCTTGCAAGCTTTTGCAATGGCATAATCTGCATTGTCTACAATCAACTCTTCGCCAAAGGCATTGATAAAATGTTTGAGTCGACCTGATACTTTAATACGATACGGGTTTACCGAAACAAATTGTATCGTATCACCTACAATATATCGCCAAAGTCCTGAATTGGTACTCACAACAATGGCATAATTTTTTCCAATTTCTACATCTTCTAGTTGAAGTGTTTCAGGGAATTCTTTGCCTTGCTCTTCCAAAGGCATAAACTCATAAAATATACCATGATTTAAAAAAAGCAATAAACCATCTCTACCAATAATATCCTGAGCTGCAAAAAATCCTTCAGAGGCATTATAGGTTTCGAGATAATTCATTTGGGTTGAAGGAATCAATTGTTTAAATTGTTGTTCGTAGGGTGTAAAGTTGACACCTCCATGCATATACAATTCAAGATTAGGCCATATTTCATGAAGATTCTTCTTCCCTGTAATTTCAAATATTTTTTTTATCAGTACGATTGTCCATGTGGGTACACCAGCAATCATAGTTACATCTTCCAAAATGGTGCTTTGCGCCATTTTTTCAATTTTCTCCTCCCATTCTTGCATCAATGCAATCGATGTATCGGGTGTACGAATCAATTGAGTAAAATAGGACATGTTTTGAATCATTACAGCTGACAAGTCGCCGTAATATGATTCTGCATTGAGTTGATTGATTTGATGACTTCCACCTAATGTTAAACACTTGCCCGTGAGAATGCCAGATTGAGGGAAATTGCGATAATACAATGCCAATACATCTTTTGCGGATTTGTAATGACATTCTTCCAATGATTCATTACTTACTGGTATGAATTTACTTTTATCAGAAGTCGTACCGCTCGATTTAGCAAACCAACTGATTGGTGAATTCCACAATACATTCTGTGAGCCTTCCATCATTTTTTGGATATATGGTTTTAGGTCATCGTATTCATGTACGGGCACATTTTTTTTATAATCTTTGATTTCGTTGATGTGCTGAAAATTATGCTTACGTCCAAATTCCGTAAATTGGCCACTATTGATGAGTGAATTGTATACCATAACCTGCGTGTTTTGTGGATTAAGCAAAAAATTATCGATGGAACTCCATCGCAATTTTAATAAGCCTTTCAACGCAGGGTTTAGTATCTTCATAAGTCAAATTATGATTCAAAAAGAAAATTCTATCAAAAATTATAATTTTGAAACATTGTAAAAGTAATTTTTTTTATCTAAAAATAAAAGCGATGGGGAAAAGACCTTAAAGGGAGGCTTTACGTCTGAGTTCAAAGTTTTGACCTAAATAGAGTTTACGAACCTGTTCATCAGAAGCTAATTCCTCAGCTGTACCTGATTTCAGTATATTCCCATCGTACAATAGATACGCACGATCAGTGATCGAGAGTGTTTCTTGTACATTGTGATCGGTTATTAGAATACCGATATTTTTAAATTTGAGCTGTTCTACGATTACTTGGATATCTTCTACTGCAATAGGGTCAATGCCTGCAAATGGTTCGTCAAGTAAAATAAACTTTGGATTGACGGCAAGTGCTCGTGCAATTTCTGTACGTCTACGTTCGCCACCACTCAATACATCGCCATTGCTTTTGCGTACATGGGTTAATCTGAATTCACTTAATAAGGATTCTAGCTTGTCTTTTTGCTCCTCTTTGGTAAGTGACGTTATTTCAAGAACGGATGAAATATTGTCCTCTACAGTCATTTTACGAAAGATGGATGCCTCTTGTGGCAAATACCCAATACCCAATTGAGCTCGTTTGAACATAGGCAATTGGGTAATGTTGATATCATCCAAAAAAACTTCACCTTCATCTGGTTTTATAAGTCCGACCACCATATAGAAGGTAGTCGTTTTACCTGCACCATTTGGACCAAGTAATCCTACGATTTCGCCTTGTTTTACTTCAATAGAAACTTTTTTTACGACCGTACGGTTACGATATTTTTTTATAAGTTCTGTTGTTCGAATTTGGGATAACACGTGGTAAAAGTAGTTTGAAAAAATGAAAAGGAAATGTGAAAATAAGTGTATGTATTATTTAACTATTTTTTCTAATCGGATTCCGACACTCATAACTTCAGGTAATGGATTTTCTCGCATGATTTGTTGCAATTCAATTTTGTATTTTCCTCTGTTATTAAAATGGACTGTTCCATTATTATTGAGGGGCATTTTGTGTTCCCAAATTTCATTCATACCTCTTCCGAGCCATTTGCCATCGGCTTGTGCCAATGGCACTTCTGTTTTCATTTCTGTTGGTGAGGTTTGATTTGGAAGCGTTGTTTTTACATTCAACCATATGTTGGAAAATGGATAGGCATCGGTATGTCGTATGGTTAGAAATAATAAATAATTTGAAGTGGTATCAGTAATGTCAAATTCAAAACTTGGTTTGTAACTTGATTTCCATTTATTGTGAGGAAGGCCTACATTTTTTTCAAAAGTGTTGGATGTGAGACAGCCAGTTAAAAATAAGAAAGCAAATGCTACAAAACTGGAAGTGAGTAATTTCATAAATGATTTATTAAAGTGCATTGAGTAATTGTTCTTTAGATTGTTCTAGTTCGTCTTTCATCATTACTACAAGTTTTTGTATTTCTACATCATTGGCCTTAGAACCCATGGTGTTAATTTCACGACCAATTTCTTGTAATACAAACCCAAGTTTTTTCCCTTTTGTGTTTCCTTCTTCGTTCAGTAATTCAAAGAAATAATCGCAATGATGTGAAAGCCTGTTTTTTTCTTCAGTTATGTCAAATTTTTCTATGTAGTAAATAATTTCTTGTTCGAGCCTATTTTGGTCAGCATTGGAGGTTTGAGAAAAATCGCTGATGGCAGCAGTTAGTTTTTCTCGTACACGTTCAGTTCTATTTTTTTCATGAGGGTCTACTTGCAGGCAAAAGGATTTTATTTTTTCTATGTTGGTACTTATATGCTTGGTAAGCATAATGCCTTCTTGTGCACGATGATTATTAAGTATAGCGCAAGTTTCTTCTATTTTTTCTGAGATGATAGCCCAGTCAGCTTCGCTCAATGTATCATTGACAGCTGAAACGATTTCGGGCATACGCATTAATGTAGAAAGCATGTCTTTTTTTTCAAGGTTAAGTTCATCCGCAATTTGAGTCATGGCTTCATGGTAGTACCTGGCAAGATCCACATTTACAGTAACAGGTTTTGATATACCATGTTGTTTTAAAAAGATAGTACAATCAATGGAACCTCTTGTGAGCAATTGTTGAATTTTGTTTCTCAATTCAATTTCATAGAGTTTTAGTATAGGAGGAATTTTCGTATTGATTTCAAATTGTTTTCCATTGAGTGATCTTATTTCGAGCGAGCAAATAAAATCACTGACATTAAATTCAGTACGTCCAAAACCTGTCATTGAATAAAGCATAATCTTGTAAAGTTAAGTGGTTAAAAATAATTCATTAATACCGAACTGATTGAAAAAAATATTTTGTGATTCATCGAAAAAATAAAATAATGCTTGAAAAAAAAATAAAAACATCATTCAATTAAAATTATTTTTAAGGAATAAATAAAACGTAGATGAATTGAAACTAAATAAAATGTATTGCTGAAATATTGATGAATAAAGGGTTGTAGAATAAAATAAAAAAACCGAACGAAAGAATCACTCGGTTTTTTTTGAATTTATGGGTTAGTAAGCGTTATAACCAATACAAGTATAGAGAATAATATTTATTTAGAAAAATATTTTAAGATAAAAGTTATTCACTACTTGTTAATATTCAAGCGTAATTTTTTTATGTTAAAAATAATCATGCTTATATTTTTTACTAAAGTGCAATATTTGTTCTAAACATTTTTACTGCAATTGCAATCAATATCACACCAAAAAATTTTCGAATAACTAGTATGCCTGATTGACCTAACATTTTTTCAATCCAATTTAAACTACGTAATGCAATAAAAATAATTATCAAGTTGATTAATATGGCAATTAAAATATTGTAATGATGATACAATGATTTGATTGACATGACTGTGGTTAATGTACCAGAACCAGCAATGATAGGAAAGGCAATTGGAACTACAGAACCAGCTTTTGCATTGGGATCTCCTTTGAAAAATTCGATACCTAAGACCATTTCTAAACCGAGAATAAACAGCACGATAGAACCTGCTATAGCAAAAGAACTTATGTCAAGACCAAGTATTTTTAAAAATCGTTCGCCCAATGCAAAGAAAAGTAATATCAATAAGCCTGATACGATCGTTGCTCGCCAAGCACTGATATGTCCCATTTTATTTTTGAAGGAAATCAATACGGGTATAGAACCCAGTATATCAATAACCGCAAATAATGCAAAAGATGCTGTCAGGATTTCTGAAAAGTTGATGTTGCTGATATCATATAGAGCCATAATGCAAAGGTATAATATTAAAGACAGGTTGTATATTTACATCCATTAAAAAAATACTATGTCGAATTATAATTATACAGTGTCTGAGCGTTTTATGCGTTATGTTCAAATAGACACACAAAGTGACCCTGAAGCAACTTGTTTTCCAAGTACTGAAAAACAAAAAGATCTTGCAAAGATACTATTACAAGAACTACTTGAGCTTGGCATTCAAGATGCCGAATTAGACCCTCATGGTTATGTATACGGTACAATCCCTTCCAATACATCCAAGTCAGTACCAGTGATTTGTTTTTGCTCTCACATGGATACAGCACCTGATTGTAGTGGTAAAGATGTGAAACCTATACTTCATAAAAATTATCAAGGGCAAGATATTATTTTGCCCGATGATCATACACAAATCATCACAACCACTCAACATCCTTACTTGAAAGAACGGATAGGGGACGATATCATAACTGCTTCGGGTAATACATTATTAGGAGCTGATGACAAGGCAGGTGTTGCTATCATTATGGATTTTGTACATTATATTATCCAGCATCCCGAAATTCCACATGGTACAATACGTATTTTATTTACACCTGATGAAGAAGTAGGACGAGGTGTAGAAAAAATAGATATGCAAAAACTCGGTGCTCAATATGGTTATACATTAGATGGTGGCGAGCGAGGTGCATTGGAGTCAGAGTCGTTCAGTGCCGATGGTGCAACTGCTATTATTCATGGTATAAGTGCTCACCCTGGTTATGCCAAAGGCAAAATGTTAAGTGCAATTAAAATTGCAGCCGACTTTTTAGATCAATTACCCAAAGATAGTTGGAGTCCCGAAACAACAGAAGGAAGAGAAGGCTATATTCATCCTATGTCAGTAGAAGGAGGTATCGAAAAAGTAACAGTGAAATTTATTATTCGTGATTTTGTTACATCTCAATTAAGTGTACATGAAAATCGGTTGGAAGAGATATTAAAAAATACGATTTCAAAATATGCTGGTGCACGTTATGAATTTTCTGTTCATGAGCAATATCGTAATATGATGGATATGATTCAAACAGTTCCATTTGTAGTTGATTATGCCGAGGAAGCCATGACAAGGGCTGGTGTAAAAGCTGAGCGTCATTTGATACGTGGTGGGACTGATGGTTCTCGATTATCATTTATGGGTATGCCTTGTCCGAATCTATTTACAGGCGAAATGGCGATACATGGAAAACATGAATATGTAAGTGTACAAGATATGCAAAAAGCTGTTGACACACTAGTCCATTTATGTCAAGTTTGGGTTGAAAAATCGGCTTAACTATTAAACCAATACCATTGAAAGTATACCCAGTAGGGTAATCCATTTTACATAAGTACTTACTTGATGGAAATCACGTGCAAGTTGAGCATCTTTGATTTTTTTCCATATCCAAAACAAAGGAATAAATACAAAAAGGCCAATGAATATAATCAAAGGTAGGTTGGTGTTGAAAAAATAGATGCCGATGGTGATTAAGAAAACAAACATGATAACAAGCAAGCTATAAATAATTTGTTTGGCTTTGGTAATTCCCCAAACCAATGGAATTGTTTTGCAGTTTTGTGCAACGTCACCTTTAATGTCTTCTATGTCCTTTACAATTTCACGTATGAAAGTAATTAGAAATGCAAACAAACAATATGTCCATAATAACTTTGCGTGTTCTTGATTAGGATTCATCCATTGAAAGTTAGGTTCATACATTACAGTCGTTAGCAAAGTAAATGCAGTCAATACAGCAATGGTAAAATTGCCTATAATCAACTTACGTTTAAATGTAGTAGAATAAACTAATAACAGGAGAATGCTGATAAGTTGAAGGCCAACGAGTCTAAGTTTGATATAATTTAAGGTAAGATACACTACAATTATCAATGCAATTAGATTTAAAACAATATGCCATATAATAATACTACGTCTCTTGAAAATATTTTCGATTGTAACTCTTTTGGGTTTATTAATCGCATCGATTCCTATATCAAAATAATCATTGATAATGTATCCTGCGGTGGCTATTAATACGGTTGAAAACGAAAATAATATAAAATGAAACACACTTAAAGTAGGAGCAATAATACTAGGAAGTATAAGAAAGAAATAGGTCAATACTTGTGTAAGAAAAATAAACACCAAGTTTGGAAATCGGATGATCGTAAATATGGCTTTTAACTTGGTCATTGAACCTTGTATCTATTGTGTAGGTCTAGCCTTTTGTGATCTTTTTCAATTCAGCAATGGTTACAGTTGGATTTGCAGCAGAAAACACGGTATTGCCAGCGACCAATACATCCGCACCGGCATGTGCAATTTCTTGGGCGTTTTCTAATGTAACACCACCATCGATTTCAATCATTACATCTAGATTTCTACGAGTAATTTCTGCTTTTAAGTCTTTTATTTTTTGAATAGTATGTTGTATGAATTTTTGACCACCAAAACCAGGATTCACACTCATCATACATACCACATCTATATCATGTAGTATATCAAACAATGATTGTACAGGCGTATGAGGATTGATTGCCACACCTGCTTTCATACCCAAGCCTTTAATTTGCTGTATATTTCTATGAAGATGAGGACATGCTTCTATATGGACACTTAATATATCGGCACCTGCTTTTTTGAAATCTTCAGCAAACTTACCAGGTTCTTCTATCATTAAATGGACATCCAATGTTTTCTTCGCTTCACGTTTGATAGCGGCTATCACAGGCAATCCAAAGCTGATATTGGGTACAAATCGACCATCCATTACATCCAGATGAAACCAGTCTGCTTCCGAGTCATTGATGAGTTGTATGTCTTTGCTTAAGTTTAAAAAATTTGCGGAAAGTACTGAAGGTGCTATGAGTGCCATAGAGAATTTATTTTTTATTTTTTATACGTTGTAGGGCCGATTTGCTAGGCTCGTAATCAGGATTAAATGTTAAGGCTTGATTGTAATCTTCTATTGCTTGAGCATGATTGCCTTGTATTTCATAGCAAAGTCCACGATTATAATAGGCTTCCACATAATCAGGCTTTTCCTGTATGGCAATACCAAATTGTCGAATAGCTTTTTCTGTAGAATCTTCTTGTAATAACATCCATCCCATATTATAATAGGATTTTGCATAGGTTCGATCTATAGAAACTAATCGATTGATTACTTTTTTTGCTTCAGGATAATTTTCTTGATTTTGCCAAAACATTACTTGACCATACAATGGTTCAAGACTGGATGAATCAGCTTTGTAGGCATTTTCAAAGTATTTGAGAGCTATGGGATCGCGCTTGGCATCATAAATCAGGGCTAATTGCATGTGGGCATCTACATATCGTGGCTCGGCTTGTATTGAAGTCTGAAAACTGGATATAGCCTTGGCAGTATCTTTCATGTTTTTATAACACATACCTTTCAGAAAGTAAGCCTCAGGATTATATACATTCGTGCGAAGTACAACATTGATTTCAGAAAATGCCTTGGGATAATCCTCAGAAAATAAAAAAAGTTTAGCCATTTTCAAATGAGCTGTGGGGTCATCGGGATTAAGAAATATAGCTTTTTGTATCCAAGGTATACTTCCTGTTACATCTTTATGTTCAAATAATAAATCACCCACAGCACTAAAATATTCTGCTTTGGTTGAATCCAAATTGACTGCGGTTTGAAAATCTGAAAGTGCAAGAGAATCCTTTTTAAGGTCATGTAAGATGAGTCCTCGTTTAAAATACAAACTAGCTTCTTTGGGGTTTTTCGCTATTTTCTCATTGATAGCAGCTGTTTCAGGCAAATCAATTCCAGTTCCTGAACTTGCATTTTTATTTTCCTTTGCAAAAAAGCCACACGAACTCAGCCCTATACAGAACAATAAACTGAGAATTAATTTAGGCATCAATTTTTTTTGCAAACCTAAGAAAAAATACTTAGAATTCATTTGGATTAAGATGGGATTCAATGATGAAGCCTTTTTAAATCATTTTTTAAATTAAATTATTTAATCAATAATTTAAAAATTTATTCATTTCGCAAATTATAAAATATCGATATTCTTTGTAATTAACATCTCATAATAAACCTCTCATAATAGAATCTCTATTAAAAATCGCATCTATATACTTACTACTTTCATTTAACTACTACCTCACCAATATCACATCTCCTTTGAGTAATTGTACATCATTGCTCAATGGGCATTTGTATCGTACGATATAGTAATAAGTATCCAAATCAGCATCTAGGCCTTTGTATTTACCATCCCATCCATCAAGAAGATCCGTAGTACGGAATACCATATTGCCCCAACGATTGTATACTTCCAATGATACCAATGAAATATTACCATAACGTATCACTCTGAAAAAATCATTTTTATCATCTCCATTGGGCGAAAATGCATTTGGAAGATTTACAACACAACAAGGTTCATATGTTATTTCAAATTGAGTAGAATCTACACATCCCAATGAATCTTTGATATAAGCCCAATGGGTACCATAAACTATATTATTGACATTCGATGTCTTAGCAGGTGTCGGACTCCACCAATACGAATAAGGTGTAAATCCACCAGTTACAATTGCACTTGCTTTGCCGTCATCACCTATACCATTGCATGTAGCAGGTGTAACAGATACATCCAATACAATTTCATTTCCAGGCGTAATTGAAACAGTCGTGTCGCCATAGCAACCCAATGTATCCAATACTTGAATATAAAAAACACCATTGGTAATATTAGTAGCTATGCTTGTAGCGCCATAAGCCACTGTATTAAATATGTATCGATATGGAGGGAAACAATCTACTGCATGCCAATCAATCATACCATCTTTGTCACCAGCACATAATACGCCTCGTAAGCTATCAATGATGATACGAGGTTTACGATCTGAAGGATTTACATTGTATTTTCCAGTTGATTTGCATCCAATGGAATCAATTACAACTATGATATATTCTCCAGGACTAAGATTGTTGTAAAAGGTATCAACGCCCATGTTGGTACCATTCAAGTAGAATTGGAGTGGGGGAGTTCCATATTGGGAAGTAACTGTAACTGCACCATCATTTACATCAATACAGCTAATGTCTTTTATGCCCAATTGAAGCAATTGAACAGATGTGAGTGGTTCAGTTACTACAACTAAAGTATCATCAGTACATCCATTGGCATCTTTAATGGTGAGTAAATAATTACCTGAAGGTAAATTATTGAATTGATTGGATGCTTGAAAATTAACACCGTCAACTGAAAAAGTATATGGTGTTGTTCCTCCAGTTCCTCCACCTGTAATTCCACCCGCACTATCACCTTTACATTTATTGGGAGTTGTTCCTAATAGTAAGGCTGTCAGTGGAAATTGAGGTTCTGTAATAGTAATCACAGTATCTTCTGCACATCCAATATTATCAGTGACTAAGATGGTGTAATTGCCTATACCTAAATTGGCAAAGCTACCTGAGTTGCCATTAGGGATTGAATTATTGGAATAGGTATAAGGACTAAAACCTCCTACAACACCAAGTGAAATAGATCCATCATTACCAAATTTACAACTTACATTTTGAACGACCACATTGTTGAAATTCATATAAGGTGCAGGGTTCAATTGCACCACTGTATCATTAATACAACCATTGATGTCTTGCACATAAATAGTGTAAGTACCTTGGATTAAATTAGTAAAACTATTGTTGGTGGTATACAAAGATGCATTAATAGCATATTGATATGGTGCTTGTCCACCATTAGCAGTAATTGTTATTGAACCATTGGTTGCGCTACTACAAAATGGTTGAGATATAGCAACCGATGAAATTAATATAGGTGCTGGGCCAGTGATGGTGATGATTGTATCTTTAGTACAATTCAAACTATCTTTAACATGGATAGTATACGTGCCTATTCCAATATTCGTAATCAAACTAGAAGTTGTATATGGATTCGCATTGACTGCATAGTAGCGAGTACCAAGTCCGCCTGTTGCATTGATTTGAATTGTACCATCTGTTGTATTATAACATAATGGGCTAGTAGTGTTAATCGAATTAATAATAATTGGTGGTGCTGATTGTATGGTAATTGTAGTATCAACAAAGCAACCTAATTGATCTTCTACATGAATCAAATATGGACCAGCAATTAAGCCAGAAATATTTCCAGACAATTGAGGTGAACCACCATTGAAAGTGTATGTTACAGGTACATATATAGAAGTGCCTGATACTGAAATAGAGCCATTGCTTGCACCTGGGCATAACACAGGAGTATAATTCAACGAAGTGATTGAAATCAATTGATTTAATACAATACTAATGATGGTATCATGCTGACATCCATTCGCATCTTGTATGTGTATGGTATATGTTCCAACTAGTAAATTGCTGAATGAGCCATTGCTGGAATAAGGTCCTGCTCCTATAGCAAATGTATAAGGTGATACGCCACCTGTACCACCGACACTAATTACTCCTGTGTTGCTAAAACAGCCGGGTGGAATGACTGTAACATTCGCAAAGCCTACAGGTAATGGTTCGAGAATTGTTATGACTGAACTTTGAACACAATTTTTTGAATCACGAACATAAACTGTATGACTTCCAGGTGCTAAACCTGTAAAGGATCCAGAAGCTCCGTAAGCACCGCCATCAATTCTATACTGATAAGCTGGTACCCCACCTGTACCTGTCACTGTTGCAGTTCCTGTATTCGTTCCAGCACAAGTAGTAGGTGTCAATACAATAGAAGCAAAACCTACTTGTACAGGTTGAGCTAAATAAATGACGGTATCTTTCGAACATCCACTATTGTCTATGGCATGTAAGGTGTAAAACCCAGATGCTAATCCAGTAAATGTATTGCTTGCACCAAAAGCGCCAGCATTGATTGAATATTGATAGGGTAATACACCACCAGTAACCGAAATAGAAGCACTTCCATCATTCCCACCAAAGCAATTTGGCATAATGCCACTTATTAAAGTAACATAGAAATTCCCATTATTATTCAACGTAATTATGGTGTCTTTTATACAATTGTTCGCATCTTTGATATGGACTGTATAGGTTCCTGCTGCTAAAGCAGTAAATGAATTTACGCCAGAGTAAGCTCCAGCATTCAAGGCATATGTATAAGGAGAAATACCACCACTTGCGTTTACATTAATACTACCTGTTGGAGCATTGTTGCAAGATGCATTGAAAATAGCCATGCCTGTAATTTGTATTGCAGCCGGTTCGTATAAAAAAATTGTTGTGTCATGAATACAATTATTAGCATCCTTTAAATGAATCACATAAGTACCCATAGGAAGATTAGGCCATGAAGTTGTTGCTCCATAAGGACCTGCATTAACTGCATAGGTATAGGAAGGTACTCCACCTGCACCTTGCATGCTGATACTACCAACGCCGCCATTACAAGGAGGAAACACAACAACTGGGTTTATATAATACAAAGGTGGAGGAGCAGTTATAGATATAATCGAATCTTTGTGACAGCCATTGGCATCAAAAACCGAAACTGTATAGGTGCCTGGTCCTAATCCAGTGAAAATACCAGTGGTATTAGACGCTCCAAAATTGAGATAATATGTGATGGGAGCTGCACTTACATTTCCACTTACATTGATTGTGCCATTTCCAGGATTATAACACAATGAATTTGTTTTACTTATACTGGTTATAGCAACAATACTTGATGAAGTGATAACTACAATACTTGATACTGTACAATTGCTAGCATCTCTAGCAGTTACTGTATAAGTTCCAGCTGCAAGTCCTGTGTAATTTCCACTTGCTTGATATGCACCTCCATTTAAACTGTATTGATAGGCAGGATTTCCATTCGTTGCTGTTGCGCTTATAGTTCCGAGTGGTGCTCCGCCACAACCAACATTTGTCTTAGAAAAAGAAGAAAAGGTCAATGTATTGGACGAATTCAAAACAGCAATACTTGAAGATGTACAATTGTTGGCATCTTTAATGGTGATAGTATATGTACCTGCGCTTAAATTCGTAAAGGTATTTCCAGCTACAAAAGGTCCACCATTGATTGAATATGTATAAGCAGGTGTACCACCGCTTGCATTTACATTAATGCTTCCTATAGTCGGAAAGCTACAAGAAGGATTCGTAATTCCTAAATTGGTTATAGAAGGAAGTTGTGATAGATTTAATGTAATAGTTGTATCATGAATGCAATTATTATTGTCTTTGATATGTAAAATATAAGTTCCTGCTGCAAGAGAAGTAAATGAATTAGCTGCTGAATATGGATTGGCATTGAGAGCATAAGTATAAGGTGTTGCTCCGCCAATTCCATTTACTGTTATACTTCCCAGCGTAACACAAGTTGGATATACAACAGTCGTGTTCGTGAAAAATAAATTGGCAGGCGATGATAAAACAGTTGCAGATGATGAAGTACAGTTATTGGCATCTTTGATAGTGACCGTGTAACTTCCTGAGGCAAGCGAGCCAAACGTACTTGAGGCTTGAAAAGTAACTCCATTAATAGAATAGGTATAAGGCGAAACTCCCCCCGATCCATTGATAGTAATACTTCCAGTATTGCCCGCACAATTAGGTTGAACTAACGTTAAGGATGAAATCGTAACACCACTGATTGGAACTACTGACACAATGGTATCTTTTATACAGTTATTGCCGTCTTTGATATGTATAGTATAAATTCCTGATGCTAAGCCTGTGTATGAACCGCTCGTTTGATAACCGCCAGCATTGAGAGCATAGTTCAAAGGGGGTGTTCCACCAAAGGCTGCAATAGATATTGCACCATTGCTACTTCCACAAGTTGGATTTGTGATTGTTAATGTGTTGACCAATATTTGACCTGGGGATGATATAAATGCAATTGAAGTAGCAGTACATCCGTTGGCATCTTTTACATTTACTACATAACTACCAGGTGCAAGATTAGGTATTGTATTGCTAGGCGAATAAGCTTGTACATTGACTGAATACGAAAGTGGTGGATTTCCTCCATTTGCAGTTACAGTAATAGCACCATTGTTCACGCCATAGCAAGTGAGATTTGAAATACTCGTACTCGTTATATTGATAGGTAATGATGCTGTAAGATTGACAACTGTATCATCAATGCAATTGTTTTGATCCTTTACATAAATCGTATATGTACCTGCAACTAAACCACTGAAAACGTTGTTGGAAGAATAAACGCCTGCGTTCAGTTTATATGTAAATGGCGGAGTTCCTCCTAGTACACCAGCTGTTATAACACCTGTAGGACTTCCTGCACAACCAAATTGTACAGATACAGTAGATGTTAAAGCAGGTAATACTGTAAATGT
>JBIIJQ010000006.1:0-73655 GCA_044233655.1 Chitinophagaceae bacterium
GGCGTAATGGACAAAATAGTTGGTATTTTTTAGACGTTTATTCCAAGTGGACAAAATAGTTGGTGTTTATTTTTGCATTTTTATTGATTTTCAAAATAGCTTTTAGAACTTTGTTATACCAAGCCAAACAGAAGTAGGCTCTGCTGGAGAGCAACCTATCAGGGATAGCTTGTGAACGACAAGTATGTCAAAATTAAAGCCTCTCTTTTGAGGCTTTTTTGATATACTTTGAGTTCCCTATGCCTTAAAAAACTCATCAATAAACTTTTGTTTTCTTGCTATTGATAAGCCATTATGATTTCTCAATTTATTCTTTAAATCTGCAAAGTGTCCATCAATAGCATTGGTAGTATTGGGTATGTTTAGCGCTATATTATCGTACCAAGTGAACAAATATGGCAGATTGGCTTTAAGGCTTCTGTAAGCACTTCTTAGCTTTTTATGAACATATCTTTTTTTGCCTTTATCATCTATTTTTCTTTCATTTAAAAATGTCTCCCATTTGCTAAACCAATACTGTAATCCTCCTTCAAAACTTTCTTTGTCTGTTTGAACCAAAAGTAAAGTATGCTCCCATAACTCTTTACTGGCTTTCATTTTTGGCTTCTTTGTTAAATATCTTCTTACAATAGCTACTTGATGAAAGTTGTACATTTGAGTAGGCACATTATTGCCAAATAATTGAAACAAGCCTTTTCTGCCATCACAAATAATTGCTTGTATTTTAATGCCTCTTCTTACAATTTCCTCTAGCCCTTCTAAGTATAATTTATTGGTTTCTTGTTGCACATATTTCTTCAATAATATTTGCCCTGTAATAGCATCTTTGAAAACCATTACACCAAACTTTCTTCCAAAATAGGTGGTATCCATTAATAGATTTACAAGCGCTGAAAAAGTAGTTTCTTGCACTGTTTTAACACTGTCTATTTTTCTTTGAATGGTTTTTATGGAGCAACCATATTTTACAGAAAGCTGGGCATAAGTTTGTTTGCCTTGTGTATATTCTTGCCAAATAATATCTTTATCAAGCCTTAATCCTCCATTAAAAACTTTGTTACAATTGGCACATTTGTATCGCTGAACACCATTTTGAAACCCATATTTTGAGACAATTTTGCTATTACAGAAAAAGCAGTTTTTTTATTCATAACCTTTCATTTCCGCAAAGCTAATACCAATAAGAGTTTCATAGGATTTTACCAACTATTTTGTCCATTAACCCGATTTTTAGCATCTTCAATTCCATCAAATACCGACATAAACCCCATTTGATGAATAACCATTGGCATCAACGACATTGAAAGTAGCAAGCTAAAAAATAATGACAGCCCAAATATTAAAATCATATTAGACCCTTTTGCTTTCTCTTCAGTCATACCAGACGCTTTCATCCAAGCTGTGCCAAATACTTTGGGGTTATACCATACCATGCCTATTACCATAGGAATGAGTGCTGCCAAAGGCAGAATGTACCAGTTAAATTGCATAATTTGTTGTTTTTGTAGTTTGTAAAAAATTTATACGTTTAAACAAATTTATTTTTAATTTTTTATGATTGCAAGTATAATTAATCAATTAACAATCGATCATTTATTAATACAATGCAGTTCAAAAGGTATTTTATATATTTACATATATTTTATTTTTTTGAAATAATTATCCCATGAGTGATTCTGTATCCATATCTATTCGACTAGGCAATCGACAATATAAACTAAAAGTTGACAGCAAAAACGAAGAGATTGTTCGTCAGATAATCCTTGAAATCAATCAAAAAACATCAAAGTTAAAAACTGATTTTCCTGGTCGTGACGAACAGGATTATCTAGCGATGACCTTGATTGACTATATTACTTCCAATGCTGAACAAAAACCAGAACAAGTTAATTCAAAGCCCATCGATGAAAATTTAGTACTTCGGCTTCAAACAATTTCTACATTACTTGACTCATGACCAATAGCGAAATATCAGATATTCTTGCCTTGTTCGCCAAATTAATGGATATCCATAGCGAAAATTCCTTTAAAATAAAAACATATAGTAACGCATCTTTTCAAATAGATCGACTTCAACAACAATTGATTGATTTACCCAAAGAGCGAATTGCAGGCATTAGAGGCATTGGAGATAGCGTAGCGAAAAATGTACTTGAATTAATTGAAACAGGTAAGCTAACACAATTGGAAGAATTGATTGTAAAAACTCCCGAAGGTATTCTTGAGTTGATGAAGATTAAAGGGATTGGGCCAAAAAAAATTGCAACGATTTGGCATGAATTAGGAATAGAATCACCCGGAGAATTATTGTATGCTTGCAATGAAAACCGATTGATTCATTACAAAGGCTTTGGCGAAAAAACACAACTTAGTATCAAAGAAGCACTTGAGTTTTATTTCTCCAATCAACAACGTTATTTGTATGCTCAGCTTGAACCGATTGCACATTTAATCGAACAGCGATTGCAACGTTTATTTTCACATTGTCGTGTGCAGATCACAGGTGACTTCGTACGTCAATGTGATATTATCAATGAATTGTCTTTTGTAATCTCTACAAACGAAGAAGAAATTATTGAAACACTTGCTCACGAAATAGAGTTCAAGTATGATATGAACGACAACGGTGTTTTGACATTTCTATTCAATAATTCAATCCATATTGAACTACATGCTTGTGAAGAATATACATTTACCGAAACCGTATTTTTCACCACAAATTCTGCTGCATTTAATGATGCCTTTCAGGAACATTTTCCTGAAGTGGAATTTGAAGGAAACGAATCAGAAGAGGATTTGTTTGCGCAAGCTGGTATAGAAATCATAGAACCTTGTTTACGTGAAAATGCTGATATCATAGAACTAGCAAAAGACAAAACTATCCCAGCTTTAATACAAACCAAGGATATCAAAGGAATTATACATAATCATAGTACATGGAGTGATGGTGCATATAGTATTGAAGAAATGGCAAGAGCTTGTATACAAAAAGGATACGAATACTTAGTCATGAGTGATCATTCAGTCACTTCATTTTATGCCAATGGTTTATCAGCAGAACGAATATTATTACAACACGAAGAGATCGATCGATTGAATGAACAACTAAAACCTTTTAAAATATTTAAAAGCATCGAATGCGATATATTAGGTGAAGGTCAGTTGGATTACAATGACAATGTACTCTCTACTTTTGATCTGGTGATTACATCCATTCATCAAAATTTGAAAATGACACAAGAGAAAGCAATGACAAGACTCTTGCGTGCCATCGAACATCCATCCACTCGAATTCTCGGTCACCCAACTGGGCGATTATTATTAAGTCGAAAAGAATATCCTGTTGATTTTGAACAATTAATTGAAGCCTGTGCCAAACATAATGTAGTAATAGAAATCAATGCGAACCCTCGCAGACTTGATCTTGATTGGCGATGGATTCAGCAAGCCATGAAAAAAAATGTGATGCTATCTATTAACCCCGATGCTCATAGTATTGACGGGATTGATGATGTTCGTTATGGTGTACTTTCCGCTCAAAAAGGAATGCTTACAAAAGAAGCAAATTTAAGTTCTATGTCGTTGAATGAGTTTGAAGAATTTTTAAAAAAGAAAAAATAATATACTTATTTCACTTCAAAATCCATCTTCACAGTTACAGTGGCTGTTTTATTAATACTTGATGTATTGAAAGCACCACCATAAGAAAAATCTTCGTTTTCGTTTTGTCCTGTAATCTGAAATACGCCCATGGTTGCTTTGATTAAATTACCTAATCCAGCTTTTGAATTATCGGCAATGGTCTCTGCTCGCTTACGTCCATCCGCTGATGCTTTTGCTAACAATCCTACTTTAAGATCTCCTAATTTTGTATAATAATAATTAGGCGAAGAAGATGTGAGCTCTATGCCTTGTTGAATTAGCTCGGTTATTTCCCTCGAAATTTTATCTACTTTCACTAGATCTTTTGATTCAATTGTAATGGATTCTGATAATTTGTATCCATTGAATGTAGAACCTGTCTGACGGCCATTTTCATCATATTTTAAATCAAATAATTTTTCGGTATTGATTGATGAGGTAGTTACTTCAGTTTTAGCTAATCCCTGATTTTGAAGATATTGCATTACAATAGCTTCATCTTTTTTCAACGCCTCGTAGGCTTCTTGCATATTGAAGGATGTACGAGAAAATGTACCTGTCCATACACTCAAGTCAGAAACAAAATTGGTGTCGGCGGCTCCATTGACAGAAATCATTTCTGCCTTTTTAAATTTATAATTATACGATCGACCTAAGATAATGGCAGCTATAATAATTGTAAGACAAGCGGCTAATAATATGATATTTTTTTGCATGATGTTTTGGTTTGGTATGATAAAGGTAGATGATTTTTGCATTAAAAAAAAAGTGCTTCCGAATTGGAAGCACTTTTTAACTTTTTATGTAAGTAAACTCAACTTATTGTTTGATCACTTTTTCTGTATAGATACCTGAATCAGTTGTTATTTTCAATACATAAGGGCCTGTAGCCAAACCAGCAATATTGATTTTGTTCAATTCAGATTTAACATTGTTAGCTGTAGAGCTATATACAACCTTACCAGTGATGTCAGCAATTTCGTATACAACTAATTTAGAAGTAGCTACTAAATCCATGTTGATATTTAACACATCAGTAGTAGGATTAGGATATACATTGATGATACCTGCTTGAGCTGTGAAGTTGTTCACTGCAAGTGGTAATTCTACTTGACCACAAGGTGCAGTTGAATCAGCTCCAACGATGAAGATACTGTCAATTAAAACTGATTGACAAATCATCAAATTTTGGAATGACGGATCATACAAATCACTGTTTTGTAAAATTGTACCTGGCTCAATATCACCTTGATACAATACAGCTAATGTATTACCACCAACATTCTCTGCCATTGAAGGATAAACCTCTTCAAAATGTGCAGTACGAGAGACGTTTACAGGATATGTCCATGTGTTAGCACCATCTTGAGAACCGATTACAAATATATCACGATAGTTTTGTCCTTCCAATTGAGAAGCACCTAACCAGAATGGGTGATTGAAATCATCTACAGTTGTATCATTATCCATTACAGCTGTGTAAGCAATTAATATTTTTTCTGGAGTTCCAGAAGTTAATGTAATTGAAGGCATTGTGATTAAACCAATCGTATTGTAAATAGCATCTGGATCAGTCGCTGCAGCACCTACATAGTTAGCTCCTAAGCCAAATTGTTGGTCACCATCACAATCTCTGTATATTGAGAATATATTGTCAATTTGGAATACAGTATCTTTTACAGAATTCCAATAAGCTAAATATGAAGTGTAGAAGAAATTATAACCTGTGTTAGCACCTGTTTTGTAAACACGTACTAAAGGAAACGCAACGTGTACATCACCTGCAGCATTCATAGTCATTGTTTGAGAGCCATCATTTGTAAATAATGTATCAACAATCGCATCGTTGTTTGTATCAGTAGGAGCTGCAGAAGCAAAATCAAAATGATTCAAAGGCCAATCCCAAATAATTTTTTTAGACCATGTAGCACCATTGTCATTTGAACTTATTAATGTTAAATCTGTCGCCATATCTCCAAAAAGTACTGCTACATGCGAACCGTTTGCAGAGATAGAATAAGAATTTCCACCTCCTCTGTAGTGACCTACGCTATCTACCAATGGCATTGGAATCATATTGTCGATCCAAGTTGCACCATTGTCATTTGAACGTGAGAAGAAATAACCACTACGGATACCATTTGTATGAAGATTAGAATCAGCAGGACTAGCAATTACATATAACCAGTTACCACTTGCTGCTGCATGCGGCCAGATTGCTTGGTTTGTAATTGAAGTTGTCATAGCCGCATTCGTCCAGCTACCACCTGTTTTAGTTGACATGTACAAGCTGTTACCTGCACCATCATGAGAAATATAACGCTCAGTAGCACCACCGTTTCCAGCAAAACCACCAAAACCAACACGTACAGGTTCTAAACGTGCTGTAGGATTAGGAGACCATGAAGTACCATTGAAATGAGCATACCCAGTACCACGATCAGCAAATGCTGACGTAGAGGATACATTCGCTTCTGAAGAGTAAGTCCAACCACAACTAATTGTATTACCACTTTGTTGTACACGACGTTGTGTAGAACCATTCGTTTGTAAATCGTACGAAGTGTTACCTACTACTTCTTTTTTACCAAATGTTGCAGGAAATGCTGCAGTTGTTTTTCTGGTTTTTTTAGTCGACAAAGTAGTCCCAGATCCTTGGTATTGGATATCCTGAGCTAATTTATCAGCTGAGTGACCAGCCACACGAGTTTGATTCACATTGTTTTGTGAATAACCAGTATAGGAAAGCGATGCCCCTATGCATAGGAATAATAATTTTTTCATTTTGTATACGTTTATTTTATAGTAGCAAATATAACGTTTTCTTTACATTTCAAAAATATATTTTCAGGTATTTATGTCTAGTTGCATAATATGTAGATGAAGAGGATTTATAAAACTATTCTATACTTGATAGGGCATAGAACGCTATAAAGTATTTGCTTTCTATTTTCAAATTAAATTAATTCAGTATGTTTGTAAAATGAGTTGCGGTAGTCCCATAGAAGAATCATCGGTAGCCAGGATAAAAAAACCCAATTGGCTTAAAGTAAAACTCCCTATAGGAGAAAGTTACAGGCATGTAAGAGGGCTGGTAGATCAGCATAAATTACACACGATATGCGAAAGTGGCAATTGCCCCAATATGGGTGAATGCTGGGGCGAAGGCACTGCTACCTTTATGATTTTGGGCAATACTTGCACTCGTTCTTGTGGCTTTTGTGCAGTTGCTACTGGCCGACCCGACCCATTGGATTGGGACGAACCCCAACGAGTGGCCGAAGCCATTTACTTAATGAAAGTGAAACATGCCGTGATTACAAGTGTAGATCGTGATGAAATCAAAGACGGTGGCTCTATCATTTGGGCGAATACGATCAACGCCGTAAGAGCTTTAAATCCTGAGACTACACTCGAAACGCTCATACCTGATTTTAAGGGTGAAAAAGAAAATATTCAACGCATCATTGATGTAGCACCCGACGTAGTATCGCACAATATTGAAACCACCGAGCGATTGACTCGTAAAGTACGTATACAGGCTAAATACCATCGTAGTATGGAAGTGATTCGTACCTTGAAACAAGGGGGTATGCGTACCAAAAGTGGCATCATGCTTGGTTTGGGCGAAGGCAAAGAAGAAGTGATTCAAACCCTGCAGGACTTATACGACAATGGTTGCGATGTAGTAACCATTGGTCAATACCTTCAACCTACATCCAAACATTTACCTGTAGTACGATTTGTACATCCCGATGAGTTTGCTGAATTTAAAGAAATAGGGTATGCAATAGGATTAGATCACGTAGAAAGCGGCCCATTGGTTCGTTCATCTTATCATTCCGAAAAGCATTTGTATAGCGGAAGAGCACAATAAGTAAGTTTTCCCTATCTCGGTATCTCCGTATTTTTTATAATCGCTTCTACAATATCATCGGTTGTAGTACCATCCATTTCTTTTTCGGCCGAAAGGGAAATACGATGACGAAGGGCTGGAATGGTTACTTCAATAATATCTTCGGGAGTTACAAAGTCCCGTCCACGAAGGGAAGCCAATGCTTTGGAAGTATTAAAGATAGCAACAGATGCACGAGGTGAGGCTCCTAATATTAATCCATTGTGATTTCGTGTTTGGTTTACAATAGCTGCTATAAACTGCAATAATTTATGTTCTACTGTAATTTTTGAAACCAATTTTCGTAATTCATTCAAAGCAGGTGCATCAATGACTTTTTTCACATGATCTATCATTTGATGCAAACTCACATTGAGTTGATGTCGATTGAGTATTTCTACTTCTTGTTCTTGTGTAGGATAATCAATTACAATTTTAAAAGCAAATCGATCTAATTGCGCTTCAGGCAATTGATAGGTACCTTCATGCTCAACAGGATTTTGTGTCGCTATTACCATGAAGGGTGCTTCCAACTCATGCTTAATTCCATCGACCGTAATGGTACGTTCTTCCATCACTTCAAACAAAGCTGCTTGGGTTTTGGCTGGTGCACGATTGATTTCATCTATCAAAATAATATTGCTGAATATGGGTCCTTTACGAAATTCGAATTGAGTTGTTTTAGGATTATAAATATTGGTACCCATTACATCGCTCGGCATCAAATCGGGTGTAAACTGAATACGTGAAAAACCTACATCAATAGTTTTAGATATCAACTTGGCAGTGAGTGTTTTGGCTACGCCCGGCACGCCTTCGAGTAATATATGTCCATTGGATAAAATAGCGGCTAGCATCAGTTCTACCGACTTTTCCTGACCAACAACTACCTGTCCTATTTCTTGTTTTATTTTATTGATGGCATCATTGATTTGTTGTATATCAATTCTGTTTTCAAATGAGAGTGATTCCATGTTATGAGAATTTTTTTAACTGTTGATAAAGATGTTGTATATCGATATCCGTGACTTGATTACTGCCACGAATATAATTTAAATATGAAACAAATGCATTGGTTTCTTCGCTCGAACGATTTATTTTATGCGAAAGATGATTCGCAAATTCATTGTTTAATTCCTGTGTTCGTATAGCATATTTACTTCGAATATTTTCTAAATAATGCAATACCATTTTTTCTACTAAGTTTTGATTATCCTTTTTGGAATAATACAATTTGCCTACCGTTTCAACAAACTCAAGTGATGTATTTTCCATTGGATTCTGTATTGGAATAATACGTTGTTGACGCTTGGCAGCAAAAATTACGTACAACAATAATACAATCAACATCAATAAAAATGCATAAAAAATAGCAGGTTGTTTGAACAACGAACTCCAATCGAAATCACTGTTTTCAGATTCATATTTTGATAAAAAACTATACCAAGTAACAGAAGAAGGATATTCATTAAAATGAGATAATACATATTCAAAATACCTTCTGTTACTATCCTGCAACATAAAGTAATTGGTCATGGTAATGGGTGCTTTGTTTATAAGCAATGCGCCATTGTTTTCGTAATGTATAAATGTATTGGAATGATTTGGATCATCGGTATAACCTAAATCGATATTGGAATCGTTGAATACACTATCTCGCTCAAAATATTGATGTACAGCTCTGCCTGTAAATTTAAAATCATGCAAGGTATCATCAAATAACATCATCAATGGCTGATTGGGTATTGAATCCTCTTTGTAATAAGTAGTATCTACTCGATTTTGTTTGAAATTATCTTTGAGCGTAAAATAATTGTACAAATTATTACTATACTCTTCTGAGAAAATACACACTGCATTATCGAGTTTTACAAACTGCATCAATTTTTCAAACTCAGCACTATCCAATTCAAAACTTTGACAAACTACAATAACAACATGACCGCTTTGATTATAACTTTTATCTCGCAAGGTCTTATTGATTTGTGTCATAATTTGACTCCCTGCTTTGATATAGGCAGAGGGGAATATTGAACTCAAATGATGGTAAGCAATATAACATCCATAGGGATCTTTTTTGTTACGATCGTAGGAAACTCGCCAATCGGTTTTCTTTTCTTGCTTACAAGCAAAAAGGAATAAAAGAAATAATGGGATGATATGTATCAAACGCACCTTCATTATTGTACTACCCGTTTTTTAAATTGAATAAATTTCGATTTCAATGTTTGATAACCCTCTTCATTGAGTGCAAACTCACCATAACATATATAATCAAAGTATTTCGTTAATTCTACAAAGTCATCATTCAGATCTGTTTGTGAAAGTTCATATACATACGTCCAATTGGTTTTTTCCAATTCGTATTTTATAAATCCTTTTTCATTCAAATCCTGTAAACCACTTAAATAATGAATACGCACAGCCAATCGATAATCGGGAATTTTCAATGCTTCCATCAAGGCTTTTTCCCATTCGGTATATTCTGTTATATTTTCATAACTTGTATTCGATACCTCTTTAGCAGGGCGTTTCCACATAGTCTTGAAATCTATATTCCCATTTGAAAACAAGGAGTACACTATAAACAATAAAACCCCTGCTATCAATAAATACAATAAAAATTTAAAAAACCCAGAATTGAAAAAATTTCCAATTCCATCAAAAACAGGTTTGGATGGTATATCTTTTTTCTTTTCAATTTCTTTCTCTTTTTTGTACTTGAAAGAAGTATCGCTCACTACTTTTTTCCAATCTTCGTCCGAAATAGTTCGCAAGGATAACCCATTATCTGTTTCTTCTTCTTCATCAGTAGTACTTGCATAATTCTCATCATCTTCACTCTCATTGTACGAAGTATCCTCCACAGCTTCTATTGTAGATGGCTCTACATTGTTCAACATTTCTTCAAGGGATGTAGTATCAATCTCAACTTGTGCATGCAATGATGTAGTTGTAAACATACAAGCCATGATCATTATATGAAGAATCCATTTACGCATTCGTTGAATGTGGGAATATTACTTCCCCATCGATGACTTTGACACCCGACTTGCGCAATGCAACAGGATAGATGATAAAATAAAATACAATCACTGCGGCAGACCCAGCCAAAATAGATAAGCTAAGCCATATCGGCATACCCGTATGTCGTGTTACATACCCTTCGAAAAAAGCTGCTAGAAAAAAGAATGGTACCAAACCAATGATGACCTTAACGGAATCTTTGGCTCCACGCTTCAAGGAATCGATACGCCGAAATGTACCAGGAAATAAAAAAGATGTGCCTAATATCAAACCTGCTGTACCTGCTATCACAATAGCCGATATTTCCAATGTGCCATGTATCCATATCACCAATACAGATTGCCATCCAAGACCTTTGGCAAAAAACATGTACTGAAAACTGCCCAACATAATACCATTGGAAAACAACATGTACAAGGTACCGACTCCACCCAATATTCCCAACACAAATGTCATGAGTGATACATTGATATTGTGCAATGCAATATTGAGAAACATACCGAATTCATTGCCATCCTTGTATACGCCAAATGGGTCACCTTTTTGTATATTATCCTCCGTCATTTCTACATATCCATCACCCAATATACTTCTTACAAAATTTGGATCTTCCTTAGATGCAACTACCCCTAAAAAAACACAGAGTAGAAAAAAAACAGTTGTAAACAAATAAAGCTTGTGATATCTGCCAAATAGCAACGGCAATTCATACTTCCAGAAAGTAAACAATCGATTGTAATTAAGTTTTTTTGATTGATATAAAAACTGAAATTGCTTGGCGGCCAAACCATTGATAAACTGAGTGGTTTTACTATTGGGGTAAAACGTTTTGGAATAACTTAAATCATCGACCAAATGGACAAACCGTTCGGCTTGTATATCAGGATCATTGGTATCATCCATATAATCCTTCCAACGGTCTTTGTTTTGATCTATAAATTTTCCTTCACGCATTCGACCACAAATTAAGACAAGATAATAAGTTCACGAAAAAAAAATTATTACATTTACTCCGTGGCTACATTATCTGTCAAAACAGCATTCAATATCGACCTCCAATTTGAGACTGCGCCTTTTCACAAAAGGGTGTTGGCTTGGATGATTGATTTCACCATGATGATATTATTTTGGTTTGCAATGGCCAATATTATTGAACGGCTTTTTGATATGGAAGTGGCCAATGAGTTAGGTTTAGTTCAACTTTTTTTGGTTACACCTATGCTGATGTATCATTTATTTTTTGAATTATTCATGAAAGGTCAAAGTCTTGGAAAACTGGCCCTTGGTATCAAAGTGGTGAGTTTGTCTGGACAGCAGGCTACAGTAAGTCAGTATCTATTACGTTGGTTGATGCGATTTGTAGATTTTGGTACTCTTTGGGGATTTCTACTTTTGATACTAGGAGAAAGTGTGCTCGGTATGATTTTATTAATCGGTTCGATCGTTTCATTTATTCACTTTGTGTCTACTATCTATAATCAACGTCTAGGAGACAAAGTAGCAGGCACTGCAGTGGTTTTGAAAAAACTTCCATACAAACTGAGCGATACTATTTTTCAGGAATTGGATTTGGATGGCTATCGGGTCAGCTTCCCAAGTGTAATGCGACTGAGCGATAAGGACCTTAATATTGTTGATAATATTGTAAAGCAACATTACAAAAACAATCTCGATCAATATGTAGCCAATGTTGCAACAAAAATTAAAACGGTCTTAAACATTGAGGCCGATATGCCTGACGAGATGTTTCTTGAAACCTTGTTGAGAGATTATAACTATTTGAGTCGGAAATAGAACCCATTTCACAATAAATCTTACTTCAAAATTCCTATATTTACGCCCACTTAAAATGAATTATAAGTTCATCACCATAGAAGGGAATATAGGCGCTGGTAAAACCACACTCTCACAAATGCTTCAAAAAGAATTTGGTGCCAATCTTATATTGGAACAATTTGCCGACAATCCCTTTTTACCCAAATTTTATCTGAATAAAGACAAATATTCCTTCCCTTTGGAACTTTCATTTTTGGCGGAGCGATACAGACAACTCAAGGATATGCTCAATACAAGGGATTTGTTTAATCAATACCTTATATCTGATTACCTCTTTATTAAAAGTAAATTGTTTGCCAGAGTCAACCTTTACGAAGATGAATATAAATTGTATGAAACTATTTTTGACATCATCTACCCAAATCTACCCGAACCTGATTTAGTCATCTATCTACATGCTCCTCTTTCTCGACTTAAAAAAAATATTTCCATTCGCAATCGAGATTATGAAAAGAATATTCAAGACGATTATTTAGTCGATTTGCAAAATGCCTATTTACAATTGATTAAAACAAATAAATTTAGATCGTTAATCATTGATACGACTCAAACCGATTTTTTGAACAATCCCGATCATTTTCAACAATTGCTTCAAGCACTTGAAAAGGATTATGATTATGGATGGCATTATATCCCAATTTCATGATTTTAATCAGTTTTTAGCAAAAAAATGCCCTTTAAGAGCATTTTTCGACTACTTTTGTGCACTTTTTTAAACAAATCAAAAAAATAAATACAATGGCGAATCAAGCAATTTTAGATTTACTAGGCAACGATGCTGCTTACTATCTCGATCACAAATGCACTACTATTTCCAAAGACGATCTTTACACACCTTCTAAAAAAACAGTCGATGAAGTATGGTCGGGTAGCAATCGTAACATTCAAACATTACGCAGTATACAAACACTGATGGGCAATGGTCGTTTGAAAAATACAGGTTATGTATCGATTCTTCCGGTTGATCAAGGGATTGAGCACAGTGCGGGCGCTTCGTTTGCTCCAAATCCTATTTATTTTGACCCAGAAAATATAGTAAAATTAGCAATGGAAGGTGGTTGCAATGCAGTAGCTTCTACCTATGGTGTATTAGGCGCAGTAGCTCGTAAGTATGCACACAAAATTCCATTTATTGTAAAAATCAATCACAACGAATTTATCAAATATCCAAATGGCTTTGATCAAATCATGTTTGGCTCTATTAAGGATGCTTGGAACATGGGTGCAACAGCAGTAGGTGCTACCATCTATTTCGGTAGTGAAGAAAGTACGCGTCAAATACAAGAAGTAGCCAAAGCATTTGAATACGCTCATGAATTGGGTATGGCAACCGTATTGTGGTGTTACCTTCGTAACAGTGGTTTCAAAAAAGATGGTGTAGACTATCATGCAGCTGCCGATTTGACTGGCCAAGCTAATCACTTAGGCGTAACAATACAAGCCGATATCATCAAACAAAAATTACCTACTAACAATGGTGGATACAATGCCATGAACTTTGGTAAAACGTCTAAATTGGTGTATGATAAATTAACGACGGATCATCCGATTGATTTAACTCGATATCAAGTAGCAAATTGCTATATGGGTCGTGTAGGCTTAATCAACTCAGGTGGCGAAAGTAAAGGCGCAACGGATATGGCCGAAGCAGTGATGACCGCAGTGGTTAACAAACGCGCAGGTGGTATGGGTCTTATCAGTGGTCGTAAAGCATTCCAAAAACCAATGAAAGAAGGTGTAGAATTGTTGAATACCATTCAAGATGTATACTTAGATAAGAGTATTACCTTGGCGTAATTGAAATATAATTCATGTAGAATGCCATCCGAAAGGGTGGCATTTTTTTTAATTTAATTGATTTAAAACTAAAAAATTAAATGATTAAAAAAAACATACTTGAGAATTGACTACCTTTCAATTTCTTTTCTTTAAAATCAAATTAATAAAACCTAAACTGCACAATCAAATCTATGAAAATTAATTTATCCCATTATTTTATATTTTTCTGCTCGCTAATGTCTTTATCTGTTTTTGCACAAAAAAAGATAGCCTATACTCAACTAGATAAAAACAAATTGCCTGCAGACATAACGTATAAAGGAGACATAAAATCAGCGGTAAAATGGACCGACCAATTGGGTGAGCATATTTTAATTACAACTGAAACTGGCATTTTTAATGGCGCAAATGAGGATGAACGAAATGCTGAGTTGTATGCGATGAAATACCATATCAACAAGAATACCTCTACACAATCATGGAAAGTAACAGATTATGTCAAAAATTGTTCGGTAGATTTGGAGGCCAGTTTTGTAAAAAATTCATTGGAAATAACTGATCTCAATCAAGATGGCATAGCCGAAGTATGGCTTGTTTACACAACGGTTTGCCATGGCGATGTAAGTCCAAGTGATCTTAAAATCATCATGGTGGAAGATACTAAAAAATATGGCATGCGAGGACAAACAAGAATTAAATTATCTGCCAATGAATACCTTGGTGGTGAATACAAATTTGATAATGCATTTAAAGATGGCCCTGCATCATTCAGGAATTTTGCTATAAGCAAATGGAAGAAACATTTGAATCAATAATTTTATTTTAGGGTTACCCATACATAATATTCATTTGCCTTTATTTATTTAGTATTCCACTTTTTTCTTGATAAAAAAGTGGAGCAAAAAATCAAGGCTTACGAAAAATAGCTAAAAATGCTGTTTTTTTACTGAAATAAAAAAGCTATTCATCTTAATCTATTAGTCAACCATAATATTTAGATTAAGCTTATGAATGTTCAATCGGCAGAAAGCGATTGTTTTTATTTCTGACGCAAAAAACCTTCATTTTCTTAACGCTATTTTTCTAAGGCCAGTTCAGAATCCACAGGTAGTAATAAACAGAGGTTACGATGGATAATCATATTTTATTTTTTCTTTATCAAAAATTACATGATAGGATTTGAGGAACGAAAATTCTAGCTTGTTAGTTTGGGTTTATTCAATATTCTCTTCTATCTTACTCCTTGAATTATAAAATATGGAAGAATCAAATCAAGAATTCAAGCAATCGCTATCCCTCATGGATGCTACTATGATCGTAGCAGGTAGTATGATTGGTTCGGGTATATTCATCGTAAGTGCCGACATTATTCGACATGTGGGTGGTGCCGGAAATTTAATCCTTGTATGGATTATCACTGGTATCATGACCATGGCAGCTGCGGTTAGTTATGGTGAGCTTTCGGGTATGTATCCCAAGGCAGGTGGTCAGTATGTATACCTCACTGAAAGTTGGAATAAACTCATAGGATTTCTATATGGCTGGACCTTGTTCATGGTGATACAAACGGGTACCATAGCTGCCGTGGGCGTTGCCTTTGCAAAGTTTGCGGGTTACTTTTTTCCAGTATTTGAATTGACCGATCAAAACATGTTAGCGACTGTAGGTCCATTCAAATTGTATTATGCACAGCTATTATCCATTGCTATTATTTGCTTTCTTACCTATATCAATTCACTCGGCGTGAATGGTGGTAAAATCATTCAAACTATTTTTACCTCTACCAAATTAATTGCGTTATTTGGAATTATTGTACTTGGCTTTATTTTAGGATATCAACAAGAAATATGGAACACCAATTGGGCCAATATGTGGGATATACATCAATCATTTAGTGCAGCCGATGCGTTGCAATCACCCACTATTCCTATTGTAGGATTGTTTGCAGCAGCTATGGTTGGCTCCGTATTTTCTTCGGATGCATGGAACAATATTACATTTATAGCTGGCGAGGTTAAGAATCCAAAACGAAATATAGGTCTTGCACTTTTATTGGGAACTGGCATAGTGACATTGCTATACATTCTTACCAATGTAATGTATACTGGCGTATTGCAATTGCCCGAAATAGCAAATGCCCCTCAAGATAGAGTGGCTGTAGCCGCTGCCGAAAAAATATTGGGAGTGACAGGTACAAAAATAATCGCCTTGCTCATTATGGTTTCAACCTTTGGTTGCATCAATGGAATGATATTGGCAGGTTCGAGAGTTTATTATACCATGGCAAAGGATAAATTGTTTTTCAAACAAGTAAATCAACTCAACAAAAACCAAGTGCCTTCCAATGCACTTTGGATACAATGCATTTGGGCTAGTTTACTATGCCTCAGTGGTCGCTATGGCGACTTGCTCGATTATGTGGTTTTTGCAGTATTGATTTTTTATATCTTAACCATCTTGGGAATTTTCAGACTTCGAAAAACACAACCTACTATTGAACGACCTTATAAAGCCTTTGGCTATCCTTGGCTACCTGCTATCTATGTCGTACTTGCATCTGTAATGGGAATTTGCTTGTTGATATGGAAACCCAATTATACACTACCTGGATTAGGAATCGTATTACTTGGTATTCCTGTGTATTATTTTACACAAAAAAATAAAACTGATTAATCCAAGAAAAATTCCTGATACTCAATTGGAATACCTTCATCTTTAAAATCATGGATTGGATACCAAAGCATGCTGTCTATATCCAAAAACTCAAGACATGAAGTTCCAATATCGAGTTTATAATCCAAATGCGGAAATCCAGGAACAAAATAGCCTGGATAGAAATAATCTAATCCATTTTTCTTACATATCTCTACTTGAAGATAAATCATATATTTTCCCAAACTAGATGAACGATAATCAGGATTGTAATAAGCCGAAATACCTTCAGCACTTTTGGTTCCAATATCGAAATAACTACATGCTATTAATTGGTTTCGATCATAGATATTAATCTCAAAAGTATTGTAAATCGAAACATCATGTATTGTATAGCCATTTAATAATTGATGCAAGGATTGAGCGGCATTAAATTGAATTCCCATTTTATAATGTCTAAACAACTCTTCGTGTAAAGGTGTTATATTGGCTTGCTTTAATTCGACCCTAAAATGTTTATTTCTTTTTTTAAGATTGAGAATTGTTTTTGTTTCTCTATAATACTTCAAATCATGACGCAACCAAATAGAAGGATACATTCTCCCATCGAATAATACATATTGAGTTGTAAAAATACTTTGCCCCATTCGGAACCACCCCTTTGATAGAAATACATCAAGTACATCTGGCGGGATAGATTTAGGATAAAGGCATTGTTCGAACATTTGAATTGAATAATCAATCGCAATCTATTAAATCAATTTAATTATATTTCCAAAAAGGATATTTATTTAAGTCGATTTTTTTAAAAATCAAAACAGGTATATATTTACATAGTATAATTTCTTATGAATACATATATCATTCGCACATGTAATAAAGAGGATATAAATCAAGTAATTGATTTATGTGAAGAACATGCAATATATGAACAAGCGATTTACAATAAAGTAGGAAAAGCGACTCAGCTATCGTCCTATTTATTTTGTGAAAATCCAACCATTCACTGTTTGGTAGTAGAGTCTGGAACTGAACTAGTAGGATACGCAACCTATTCCTATGAATTTTCTACCTGGGATGCAAACTTGTATGCACATATGGATTGTCTCTACTTAAAACCAACATGGAGAAGTAAAGGTATAGGAGAAGAATTAATAAAAGAAATTGCTAAAGCCGCTACACAAAAAGGGATAACACAAATACAATGGCAAACGCCTGATTTTAATACAAGAGCAATAAAATTTTACAATCGGATCGGAGCAACTTCAAAATCAAAAGAACGATTTACAATGAATGAAACAGCAATTAAAAATATTTTGAATCATGCTTGATTTACGATCGCATTGTGAGCATTGCCATACACCTTTACCCCCTGAAAGTACCGACGCTATGATTTGTTCATTTGAATGTACATTTTGTAAAACATGTGTTGAAACTGAATTGAAACATAAATGCCCTAATTGTGGTGGCGGTTTTGAAAAAAGGCCTATTCGTCCTCACGAAAAACTGGAAAAATATCCTCCTAAAAACCCAACAAACTAATTAGAATCATGAATCAATCCATTGCACAATTTGCTTTAGTCGTTGACGATTACGATCGTGCCATTGACTTTTATATCAACAAACTACATTTTGTATTAATAGAAGACACTATTCTAAATGAAACTAAACGGTGGGTGGTTATCAAACCTAAAGGTGATGGTGAGTGTAAAATACTCTTAGCAAAAGCTGCCAATGATGAACAAAAAACTAGAATTGGCAATCAAACTGGCGGTCGTGTTTTTTTATTCTTACATACAGATGACTTAGATAGAGATTATAAAAATCTACAATTGCATGATATTAAAATTATACGTCCACCATGTATAGAAGCCTTTGGCAAAGTACTTGTATTTGAGGACCTTTATGGAAATTTATGGGATTTGATAGAACCTAAAAATTAACCCAGAATCAGCATTAGAAATACTGAAACGATTAAGTATTTGTAAATCAGCTTTTTGCAAAATCTGATAACAAATACTAAATCGGGATAACCCCAACTAACGCACTATTCTTTTCCTTCGTCAAAGTCTATTGCGTAATTTGGGATTAATTTGATTCTTTATAATCAATTTTAACCATGACTTCATTGCGAAGCATAAATGGAATTGTCCAAGGTGGATTAAACCTTGCTCCCTGCGGGACCGATAAAGCAGGAATAGCATCTTGACTTAATAAATTTAATAATTCAGCTTTCTTTTCTTTGACACGCTGATCGGTATTATACCAACTATAGGAAAGAACAGCTGAATAATGAGAAGGTATTTGTTCGAATTCAATCCGCTGATCATTGGGAAATGGCAAGGTAACCAATGTGTATTGTTGTGGCATTACAAAAGATACAATTCGTTCTTCATTGGATGAATTTTCATAGATTTCCTTTATAATATTGATCCAATAATAAAAATATTGAATCATACCTTTATATATAAAACTGAATGAAAAGCGTATTGATCACGATTTCCTATTTCAACGCAAATTTACATGAATACAAATGCCTACAATCTTAATAAGATGATAAGCGACAATACTTAACAAGAAAAAAAGATATATCTCAGATTAAAGTATACTAATTGGCTTCGTAACAACCTATGCTAGGTGGATTAGGGCGTGACACACCATCTAAATCATTGATTACTGATGGAACTGTTGTAATCGTAACACCAGTTTGCTTGGCCGGAGAGGTATTTGCAATATGATAATCCCATTTATTTACGTCGACAAACTGGGGATCTTGATTAATGATAGAATTGACAGGTTGTACCAACCAAGGATTGGTTCGTTTAACTAGGCAATTGGTAAAGGTTACATTATAATCCCAAGTTCCTTTTTTATTCAAAAATAATTCATCTTCCAATGGCCCATAAATAATACAATTGGTAAAGGAGGCTTTTAGATTAGCCCCAACAAATTCAGTTAAGCTAATATCACGGTAATTTAATACAGCTACAGTGGGTTGTTGTGCATGATTGATACCTACACCGCCATAAGTTGCCATAGTACAATGATTAAATTCATACGAACCTCCTTCGATAATACCCACATTCTGCTGTCCACAGGTATGAATCAAACAATTGTTTGCTCTCACTTCGGTATTAAAACATAATATTCCAAAACCGGCTGAATTGGCAATTGTGCAATTATTTAATTCTACTATAGGTCCTCCTAAAGGAACCCATGGCGGTTGAACATACACAGCAGCATCAGTCAATCCTCCATTTTTAATAATGGTATAATTCAAATTGGATTGCATACTACTACTCAAAAAATGAATTCCACGCCATTCGCCTGGATAATCTTTGTAACCAAAATAGTCTCTATCCAATCGATCGCCTTGAAAAATCACGCTATCCAATTTTGTTCCAAATGTTTTCAATGTACCACCTACATATAATTTGGAATCGGCATGCATATAGATTCTACAACCCTTTTGTATCGTCAATACATTGGCAGAATCGACCAAGGCGCTATGGATAATTACATATGGTTTATCATTGATCCAGGTTTGTGAGGTAAGTACACTATCTACGATATAATGCGCATCTTGTCCATATGCTTCTAAAGGAACTTCACTTGTATTACCATTTAACGTGACTTCAACGGCATCATTGATCAAAAATGGATTCGTACCAGATGTAGGATCCAAGGTAAGTGCAACAAATACATATAGACTATCGTTTGCGGCTAATTCTACATTTGAGATATTTTTGGTTGGCTCACCATCTACATTCATTCTAAAGGGCGATGTACTTCCACCCCTCAACTTGATTGATTCAATTTTGATGCGTTTACTATTGCTATTGTAAATTTTAAACGAACGAGTTACACTCCCCAATGAAGTGAACACAGTATCAAATTTCAATGTATCAGTTGAGAAATCAACTTGACCACCCTGGGTTAGAAATTTATCTTTTTTACATGAAAAAAAACTACCTGATAATGCCAACAACAACAATACAATTCCAATATTTAAAAGTTTTGTCAATTTCATTTGTGTGATTTCGATTCTATTAGATTACAAATTAACGTAAAATAACTTATTCTATTGCATAGGCAAGCGTTACAATACTGATTTTTGTATCCTTCTCCTTCAAAATGCGCAAAGCGCAAGACTCCAATGTAGCACCAGTGGTAACCACATCATCTAATAACAATACATGTTTACCTTCCAGATCTTTTTCATTTTGTATTTCAAAGGCCGAATGCATATTCTCTAATCGTTCGGCTCTCGATTTTCTAGTTTGGGTTTCTGTATGTTTAGCTCTGATGACAGAGGTTGTATTTAATGGTATGTTCAATATTTCACTCAGTCCTAATGCAATATATTCACTTTGATTATAACCACGAGCTTTCATTTTCTGATTTGAAAGTGGAATAGGAATAATAACATCAATGTCTTTCAACCAAGTACATGACTCAATCGCACGACCAAATCGGCGACCCAATTCAATACCAACATCAATATTATTTCGATATTTCAATGCATGCAACACATCTTGAATACGAGAATCTTTATTGAAATAATACATAGATGATCCATACTCGAGCGGTATACGTCCGAAAAATTTTTGTTCAAGAGGATTATTCACCTGAAGATGAAACATGGTTTCGGGTAAATCTTTCCAACATGTAATGCAAATAATATTCTCATTACCTACGAGTTCTTCCCCGCATGCTTCGCATACGTTTGGGTAAAACAAATGAAATAATTGCTTTGATAAATTGAGTAGTGAGGTCATTTACAATCTAAAATTAAAACAATAATCGGTATAATTCTTCTATTTTACTAATCATAATAATTTCAATCGCTGATTTTTGTGTGATGCTTTTCTTATTGAATTTTGATATATATATTTTATCAAAACCTAATTTTTCAGCTTCAGCAATTCGTTGTTCGATACGATTCACTGCACGCACTTCGCCACTCAAACCAACCTCTCCTACAAAACAGATACGCTGAGGCAATGGTTTATCTTCGTAGGAGGAAAGCAATGCACATAAAACGGCCAAATCAATTGCAGGGTCTTCCACTTTAATGCCACCAGCAATATTGAGAAATACGTCTTTTACACCAAAATGAAATCCTCCTCGCTTTTCCAATACAGCTAATAGCAATTGAAGTCGTCGTAAATCAAAACCAGTCACTGTTCGCTGAGGTGTGCCATATACTGCATGAGTAACCAACGCTTGCGTCTCAATCAACAATGGACGTGCACCTTCTAACGTAGCAGCAATTGCAATACCACTTAAAGGTTCATCTTTTTGGGTAATCAATATTTCTGATGGATTCGATATTTGGCGAAGGCCATCTTGACTCATTTCATAGATGCCCAATTCACTCGCACTTCCAAAACGGTTTTTGGTTGTACGCAATATTCGGTATGAGTAATGTCGATCTCCTTCAAATTGCAATACCGTATCCACCATATGTTCCAATACTTTTGGCCCTGCAATAGAACCATCTTTGGTGATGTGACCAATAATAAATACCGGCGTGTTGGTAGCTTTTGCAAAACGAACTATTTCTGCTGTACACTCTCTTACCTGACTTACACTACCCGGAGCACTTTCTATAAAAGGTGATTCCAAGGTTTGTATTGAGTCTATAACAACAAGCTGTGGTTTCAATTTTTTAATTTCACTAAAGATGGCTTGTGTATCAGTTGCATTGAGTAAATAAAAGTGATCATTTTTTATATTAATACGATCAGCACGCATTTTAATTTGTTGCATACTTTCTTCACCACTGATGTATAATGTTGTTATTTTTTTTAACTGTAGACAATCTTGCAGAAACAATGTACTCTTCCCAATCCCAGGCTCACCTGCAATCAATACAACCGAGCCTTCCACAATACCACCACCTAGCACTCGATTCAATTCGTGATCTTCGGTGATGATTCGTTTTGATTCTTCATCACTTACTTCAGATAAACGTATTGACTTTGGTCCCGATTTATCTTTATCATCTTTCCAGATTTCTTTTTTACTATCCTTCTGTAATACTTCTTCTACAAATGTATTCCATGCATGGCACGAAGGACATTTGCCTTGCCACTTGGCACTTTCCATACCACATGCCTGACAGATAAAGGTTGTTTTTGTTTTTGACAAAATATAAATATTGAATGTATGCTAAGGTGAGATATTTATTTCAAATCAAAAAAAGTAAATCGATATTTAAAACAAAAAAGGAAAATGGAATTGTAAAAACATCTTTTTAGATTTTTATTTATTTCAAAAAAAAAATCAAAGAAAACAATCATATCCAATTATTCATGATTCATACTAATATAAAAATATTTTACCCCTAAAATGAAGAAAGGGCTATCAAAAATTGATAGCCCATTTCTTACTAACCCATAAAATTCATTGCTAAAGTACATCCTCTGATGATGATTTCAAAAAAAAAGAGTATCAAACTTCAAAAAATTTACATTCAGGTAAGATTCAATTCTTATTTTTTATGCCCAATTGTCACAATTTTGTTAATTTTATGCGCCATACTGTCTTATATGATTGCTAAAACATCGATTGGGCTTATATTTGATTCATATTTTAAAAAAAACTATAACTATGATAGGATATTATATAATTGCAGGGGTCATGTTCCTTATTGGAACTCTAATTAGCAGCAAATTGAAGTCAAAATTTACCGAATATTCCCAAGAAGGACTTCAAAATGGATTGTCGGGCAAGCAGATTGCCGAAAAAATGCTACGAGATAATGGCATTTACGATGTAGAGGTAATCAGTACACCTGGATTTTTATCGGATCATTATAATCCGATGGATAAAACAGTTAACCTGAGCCCCGATGTATACGAAGGCAGAAGCATCAGTGCAGCTGCAGTCGCTTCACATGAATGTGGCCATGCTGTGCAACACGCTACTAATTATAGTATGCTCATGATGCGTAGCAAAATGGTACCTGCTGTAAAAATAGGCACCTCACTTTCTCAATGGATTATCCTAGCGGGATTAGGTATGATGGGTTTTGGTAATGGTAGTCAACTTATTTTTTTAATAGGGATATTATTGTTTTCAATCACTACGATATTTTCCTTAGTAACACTTCCGGTAGAATTTGATGCAAGTAATCGTGCCTTAGCTTGGCTTGAAAATAACAACATGACTACACCACAAGAACATGATAAGGCTCAAGATGCATTGAAATGGGCAGCACGTACTTATGTAGTAGCTGCTGTTAGTTCTGTTGCTACACTTTTATATTATATTTTTCTATTTATGAATAGAAGTAGGGATTAATTCTACTCCCAATCATTGTTCAATTTCAATACCTTTTCTATTACATCTCTTACACAGCCTTTGCCTCCGGCAAGGGCTGATGTGTATTTAGAAACTGATTTTATTTCGATGCAAGCATCTGAAGGACAACAAGGAAGAAAGACAGATTGCATTACAGTAAGGTCGGGCATATCATCACCCATGTATAAGGTATGGTTCAAATCAAGTTGATTCGTCTGTTGTACTTCCTTCAACGTTTGCAATTTATCTGAAATACCTAAGTGAACATCTGATATACCTAAGCTAACAAAACGTTTTAGTAGGCTTTCCCCATTAGCACCAGAAATAATTGAAACTGTGTATCCTTTTTTAATAGCCAATTGCAAGGCATAACCATCTTTGATATTCATAGTACGCAACAAACTGCCATCTGAATGAATAACCAATGTACCATCGGTCAAGACTCCGTCAATGTCAAAAATAAAATGCTTGATGGATTTAAATTGTGACAACGCTGACATAATATAAAAAATTAATAGTTGATAGTTTTCAAAAATTGACCTTTGGCATCATACACTTTCCATATGCCCGTTTTTTTTCCATTGAAATAGTCGCCTTCTTCTTTTAGTTGACCACCATCAGAAAATTCTTTCCACCATCCTGATTGTACTCCCTTAGAATATCCCCCCATTTGAGTTACAACTCCACTTTCATTGTATACAACAGCCTTTCCTTCTAACTCGCCATCCTTATAAGTATATTCAATGGCTTTATTTCCATTTACAAAATACCAAGTGGTTAATCCTTCACGCTTACCCATTTTAATGCGACCTTCTTCCTGCAATCCGCCCTCGGCATAAAATACTTTTTTGTAACCGTCTTCTATACCATTGGAATAATAAATCTCTTTATTGATTCGAGCTCCTTTAAAATATAATCGGTAAGGCCCATTTAATGTATTATTTTGATAGGTTGACATTTCTTCTGTATATCCATCAGCACCATACAATAGTTGAATTCCACTTAATACCCCATTACGATAGGACGTAGTAGAAGATGGAAAGCCTGTTTCATGAAACGTAGTCCATACGCCATCTTTCTTCCCTTTTTTCAAATAACCCTCTTCGAGTATTTGACCTTTTTTTATAAAAATCTGAATCATATCCACTTCTCCGAGATGAGTAATGGTAGTATCATATCCTGTGTTAGTTACAACAGCCTTTTGATGTTGCGCTTTACAATAATGATGCGAACCAATGATGCCAATCAAGGAAAAGCATATACCAACTAAGTAGTGTCGGGTTGTCAATGTAAAATCAATTATAGATTACAAATGTAATCTCGATTTTTTCTCAAGCAATGCATCAACGGTCTCGCGATACATTTCATCTGGCACGCAACAATCTACTGGACATACAGCTGCACATTGTGGCTCTTCATGAAACCCTTGACATTCTGTACATTTATCAGGTGTTATATAATAGGTATCATCAGCTACAGGTACATTTTTTAAGCCTGCTTCGATCATAGTGCCATTCATTAGTTTAAAACTTTCTTTTACAGATGTACCATCTGCAATAGCCCATTCAACTCCACCTTCATAGATAGCATTATTTGGACATTCTGGTTCGCATGCTCCACAATTGATACATTCGTCTGTGATTTTTATAGCCATGATTTCTTATTATTTAAAATATTTATAGAATTGTTGTTCGATTGTTCGAATTTCGTGGTTCAAATTTACTACAAAATAATTAGAAAAATAAAAGATGATAGAAAATAGAATAGAACTCTTACTTAGATTAAAAAGCTATTTGGAAAGCGAAGACGAACAATTAGCTGCTATAAAAGAAATCGCTGAACGTAAAAATGGCTGGTTTACATTGGACTTTATCAACCAATCGATCTATTCTATATACAATCATTATCTGAATGAGTATGAATTGATAGAGTTTGCGTCCTTAATTAAAACTGCTGAAAGCAAAAACAAGTGTTTGACAATTGGGCTTGTAATGGCTGGCAATATTCCTATGGTCGGTTTTCACGATTTCTTATGTATATTCTTAAGTGGGCATCTTATTCATATCAAACTATCATCCAAAGATGAAGTACTTATGAAACATATCATTGAAAAAATGATTGAATGGGATGAGTCCCTGAAAGAGGTTATTATAATTTCAGACATACTCAAAGGATGTGATGCCTATATCGCCACAGGAAGTAATAATTCAGCGAATTATTTTGAATATTACTTTGCAAAATACCCGCATATCATTCGAAAAAACAGAACATCGGTCGCAATACTTACAGGAAAAGAAACAACAGAAGAGCTAGAAGCATTGGCTGATGATGTATATCAATATTATGGATTAGGTTGCAGAAATGTAACTAAGCTATATGTCCCAACGGATTATGATTTTATCAATTTGCTTAATGCATTTAGGAAATACGATCATTTAAAAGATCATAACAAGTACAGAAATAATATCGATTACAATCTTGCCATTTATATATTGAACAATCAATACTATATGAGTAATGATAGTTTATTGATGGTAGAAAATGAATCTATTTTTTCACCCATCTCTGTGTTGCATTATGAATTTTACGATAAGCTCGAAACAATAATAGAATCATTATCACATAGAAATGATTTACAGGCTATTATTGGTCATGATTTTATACCTTTTGGAGAAGCTCAAAAGCCAATGCTTACCGATTTTGCAGATGGAGTTAATACAATTGAATTTTTAAATTCGTTATAACATAGCTTAACATGCTTTTGGCTGTTAAAAAAAATTAAAACTATACACTTGAATTTCAATCTGATTTAATTTTGTAACACAAAAAATCAGAAGACATGAAAAAGATACTCACCGTAATTTTAGTTGCTTTTGCAACCTCAATGGTAACCATGGCCGTTGCCAAAAAGTATTTTTACCCTACCTTAGTTTTCCCAAACAGTGCTAAGGAAAATAGCGATGTGCATTTTGCCAATTATACCGAACCCATTGCAGGACCGGATGGTGGCTATGTCAATTTAGAAGATGCTGCAGAGCGATCGAGTAGAGCCGTTGTTCATATTAAGACTGAAACAAAGGCAAGAGCTGTTCAATACAGAAGCCCTTTTGGCGATAACTTTTTTGATCAATTTTTTGGTGGTGGGCAATATTATCAGCAACCACAACAATCGAGTGGATCAGGAGTAATCGTAAGTAACGATGGCTACATAGTAACTAATAATCATGTAGTAGATGGTGCAGATATGGTGACTGTAATTTTAAACAACAAAAAATCTTATTCGGCCAAAGTAATAGGCAATGACCCATCAACTGATTTAGCAGTGTTGAAAATTTCCGAAACTAATCTACCAACTATTCCTTATGGCAATTCGGAAGATGTAAAATTAGGTCAATGGGTATTAGCTGTTGGATATCCGCTTACACTTGAAACTACTGTAACTGCTGGTATAGTAAGCGCTAAATATAGAAATATAGGTATCAATCAATCCAAAAGTGGCAATAATGCCATTGAAAGTTTTATTCAAACTGATGCTGCTGTAAATCCTGGAAACAGTGGCGGTGCGTTGGTGAATTCACGTGGTGAATTGATTGGAATCAACTCAGCCATTGCATCTCCTACTGGTTCTTATGCAGGCTATTCCTTTGCGATTCCATCCAATATAGTAAAAAAAGTAGTGACCGATATGATTAAGTATGGCAATGTACAACGAGCTTACCTTGGTGTTGGCTATGTAGATAGTAAGAGTGCAACACCCGAACAAATGAGTGCATTGAAACTAGACAAAATTGAAGGTGTGTATGTAAATCAAGTATATGATGGAAGTGCAGCAGAAAGTGCCGGAATCAAAGAAGGTGATTTCATTACACGAATTGGGAATAAAGCAATTAAAACTGGTCCAGAAATGACTGAGCAAATAGCACAATTTCGACCTGGAGATAATACAACTATCACATACTTACGCAATGGAAAAGAAAATACAACGACCATTAATTTTAAAAACCGATTTGGAAATACTGACATAGTGAAAAAGGATGCAGTTACCCTATTGGGATTAACCATGCGCGAACTTACCAAAAATGAAAGTCAAGCATTGCGTGTAAAAGGCGGCTTATATATTACTGATATTAAACCTACAGGTTTGATAGGCAAACAAACCAAAATGAAAAAAACGTTTGTCATTACCCAAGTGAATGACCAAGATATCACTAGCATGCTTGAGTTGGAAAAACTAGTTGCATCTGGAGAAAAAGAATTTCAACTTGGCGGCATCTATCCTAACTATCAAGGACTCTATTATTACATGGTGAAATTGGATTAAACCAAGTTTTACTAACACTAAAAAAGAGAAGCGTTTGCTTCTCTTTTTTTATACAATGCAGTAAGATAAAATTATTTAGCGTGTGCTTCTTTCATCAGTTCACTAATATCCATCATGATTTTTTTGGCAATATTATTAGCGGTTGTTTCAGACGTACTTTCGGCATAGATACGTATAATTGGCTCAGTATTCGAAGTACGTAAATGGACCCACTCATTATCAAACTCAATTTTTAATCCATCGTCGGTATTGATAGGTTGTTTTTTATATTTTAGTTTTATGCCTTCAAAAATCTGTTTTACATCAATCCCTTCTTGTAATTCAATTTTATTTTTTGACATAAAATAATCGGGATATTTACGACGTAGTTCAGTAATTGATTTACCAAATTTTGCTAAATGAGTAAGGAACAAGCCAATGCCAATCAAGGCATCGCGACCATAATGCAACTCTGGTACAATTATACCACCATTCCCTTCACCACCAATAACAGCATTCACCTCTTTCATTTTGTTTACTACATTCACTTCTCCTACTGCACTAGCAAAATATTCACCACCATGTCTCAGCGTTATATCTTTCAATGCACGCGTACTAGACATATTCGAAACTGTATTTCCTTTTTTATGACCTAGTATATAATCGGCAATAGCAACCAAGCTGTATTCTTCACCAAACATGCTACCATCTTCATTCACAAAACAAAGACGATCAACATCTGGATCAACAACAATTCCTAAATCTGCTTTTTGCTTTACGACCGTATTCGAAATCTCGTTTAAGTTTTCTGGCAATGGTTCAGGGTTGTGATTGAATTTACCTGTTACTTCTTCATTGATGACAATAACATCTTGAATACCTAGTTTATTTAACAAATAAGGTACAAACGTTGCACCAGTACTATTAATACCATCAACCACAATTTTATAATTCTTTGCTGCTATCGCTTCTTTATCAACCAATGGATGTTCTAGTATTGCATCAATATGTTTATCCATAAAAGATTCGTCAAAAGAGACAGAACCTAATTTATTTACATCAGCAAAAACAAAGTCGGCATCATTTCCTTTTTGCAAAACAACTTCACCATCTGCACCAGATATAAATTCACCTAAATGATTCAATAATTTTAATGCATTCCATTCTTTGGGATTATGACTAGCAGTAATGATAATTCCGCCACCTGCATTCTCCATTTTCACAGCCATCTCAACAGTTGGTGTTGTACTTAATCCAAGGTCAATGACTTGAATACCCAATGCTTGTAAGGTACTACATACAAGGCTTCGCACCATATCGCCACTGATACGTCCATCACGACCTATGATTATTTTTTTATTGCCTGTTTTTTCAATCACCCAACTGCCAAAAGCAGCTGAATACTTTACTATATCTATTGGTGTAAGTGCCTCATCAGCCTTGCCTCCTATCGTTCCTCTTATTCCTGAAATTGATTTAATTAGTGCCAATGCGTTTAGTTTGTTTGAGTTGCAAATTTATAAAAATTACTTTGGATATTTGTCATATTCCTGTTGTGAAAAAATAATAAATTCACGTTAACTTCATTTAACAAAACACCATTAGAATCAACTCTAAAGGCAATATATTGACCTTATTTTTTTTCATATGAATATAATATTACATTTGACAAAATATACAATACAATGAAAGAGTGGTTTGAAGACTGGTTTGATTCTCCTTATTATCATTTATTATACCAAAACAGGAGCGAGGAAGAGGCCACACTCTTTGTCAAGAAAATTACAGAACGTTTATCACCCAAACCAAATGCCACCTTATTAGATTTGGCCTGTGGCAAAGGGAGACATGCACGTGCTTTTTCACTATACCAATTAGATGTAACTGGTTTAGATTTATCACCACAGAGTATCGAATATGCCAAGCAATTTGAAAATGATCAACTTCATTTTTATGTTCATGATATGCGTAATGTATTTCGCACCAATTATTTTGATATAGTCTGTAATCTTTTTACAAGTTTCGGTTATTTCAAATCTAATCATGATAATCATCTTGCTGCACGAAGTATGGCACAAGCATTAAAAAAAGGAGGCACACTCATCATTGATTTTGTCAATAAAATACCTGCACAAAACCATAATGATACTTTTAACCATGAAACAATAGAATTACAAGGTGTTCATTTTGAAATTCATCGATCCTATACCGAACATAAATTAATAAAATCTATTACGATTAATGACAATGGTGTTGAAAGTCAATTTGTAGAACAAGTAAACAGCTTTACATTTGACGAAATGAATGCTTTATTTACTGAAACAGGATTGCAATTAGTTTCAACATTCGGTAATTATGCATTCGAATCCTATGATGCCCATCATTCTCCACGTATGATATTAGTGTATACAAAGTAAACCATGTTACAAGCTATTCAACATATTGATGAGATCATATTAAAATTCATTCACGTGAGTTGTGCTAATCAATTGCTGGATACTATACTTCCATTTTTTCGTAATCCATATTTCTGGGCACCAGTATATTTATTTTTATTAGTATGGATATCACTTCAATATGGCAGAAAGGGATTATGGTGGTGCTTATTCTTTTTTATCACGTTTGTCTTTTGTGATTATGTAAGTGCAAGCATATTAAAACCATTGATACATCGTATAAGACCTTGCAACAATGAATTTCTTTCATTCACATTACGCAATTTAGTCGTATGTGGCAGTGGTTATAGTTTTCCTTCATCCCATGCAACTAATCATATAGGCTTTGCTGTTTTCATGATGTATACTATTGGTCATCTTAGCAAATGGATTGCGCCACTTGCAATACTATGGGCACTCTTAGTTTGTTTTTCACAATTATATGTAGGAGTACATTATCCATCCGATATTCTGGGAGGTGCCCTCTTAGGCTCCTTGATAGGACTATTTTTCGCACGCTATTTCAACAAGCGTCTTGGATTCATCCAATAATCTTCATATATTTTCTTACTTTTGCTACCTTACTATGATTTGGTTTTATCTATTATTACTATTTGTATTCACGTTATTGGGCGGAGGCATTCCATTCCTTTTTAAACAATTCAAATCAAGTTGGTTTACCTTATTACTTGCTTTTTCAGGATCATTCTTACTTGGAATTACCCTATTACACCTTATGCCCGAAACCTTTCATGAATTGGGTGAGAAAACAGGCATCTATATTCTTCTTGGTTTTTTTCTTCAATTAATTTTACAACGATTATCACATGGAGTTGAACATGGACATATACATGATCATGGAACTCACATTCATACTATCTCACCCATATTTTTAGGTTTATGTATCCATGCATTTATGGAAGGGATCCCCTTAGGTTTTAGCTATCAGGATACGAGCACATTACCTTCCATTTTCTTTGGTGTAGCTGCACACAAAATACCTGAAGCCATTACATTAAGTTCATTGTTATTAGTTACTCCCACCAAGACCAACAAATGGATATTAGTAATACTATTTGCATTGGTATCACCTATATCGGGCATTATGGCAATGTATTACGGACAAAAGTTCTACTTTATTTCCAACTTATTAGTTTATTTCATACCCGTAGTAATAGGTGCATTCCTTCATATCTCTACTACCATCTTGTATGAAAGTGGAACCAAGCATCATGAATTAAGCCGACAAAAAGTCATTGTTGTATTACTTGGCTTAGGATTTGCGTTATCTACCTTGCTATTGCATTCACACGAATAATACGAATAGAATCATCGTAGATATTGTTTAAAGAATAGTATTCAAAAAAACGTAACATCATTCTCATGAGAAAAAATATTTTTATTGTCTTGGGCTTTTTAGCTCAACTATTCAATATCCAATCAACTTCAATTGCACAATCGAAACAAGCTCCACTCAAGGATGCTAATCGAAAAAGCTTGTTGTGGAAAATATCAGGCAAGGATTTATTAAAACCATCTTATGTATTTGGCACCATGCATTCCATCTGTAATGAAGATTATTTTTTTACCGAACAAATGCAAGCTGCGTTTGATGCAAGCAAAAAATTGATATTAGAAATAGACTTATCCGATCCTGCTATGATAGCACAGTATCAACAAAATTTATTTTTACCTGAAGGCAAAGAATTAAAAAACTTTTTTTCGAGTGAAAAAGAATACCAAGCCTTTGTAGACTCTGTCAAAAAACAAACTGATATTGATGCGAATCAATTTAGTAAGTTCAAACCATTTATTTTGATTTCAATGATATCGATGAAAAGTTTTACCTGCGAAAACCAATCTTCTTATGAAATGAACTTAATTGAAATGTCTAAAAAAAGAAACGTTGATATCGATGGATTAGAAAGTAGTCATTCGCAACTAGAGATTTTTGATAAGATGAACGATGAAGACATTAAAAATATGTTGGTAGAAAGTGTATCACAACTTGGCAATGAACATAAAGAAATAGATCAAATGGTATCAATCTATAAAACACAAGATATAGATGCCTTGTATCAACTCATCAGTCAATCACCCGAATTTAAAGGTCATGAGAAAGAACTCATCTCTGGTCGTAATATAAAATGGATGAATACTCTCCTGTATGAAATGAAACAACAAGCAAGTTTTGTTGCAGTAGGTGCAGGGCATCTTGCAGGCGAACAAGGTGTATTAAATCTTCTAGAAAAACAAGGGTATCAAGTTGAGGCTGTGAAATAATAAAAAAAAGGGCAGCTTGCGCTGCCCTTTCACCCATAAAACAAACCTGTATAATTAATCAGGATTTTTACCATTCAAAAATGAATTCAAATTACTCATTGTTGAATTATTATTACCATTTGTTACCTGCACATTAGAGTATACTTCTTCACTTGAGCTAGGATGATTCTCTAAATTTTGATTTTGTCGCTGATAGGCAGGGATATTTATTTCATCGCTATTGATATCAGCTTTGTTTACATTAAAACTCATTGAACGTAGTTTAGATGCACGTTCTTCAAACGCTCTTTTTTGCAATTCAAAATTCACCTCTGCTTCCAATTCAGTATCAGTCAGCATTCTACTCCCTTTTCTACGATTCATAGTAATGCCTTTCAAGGTTACATACTCATCTTGAATTTGCTGTTCTGTACTTGTAACATTGACTTTAGGTGCCGAAAACAATTGATCCAATTCTGATTGAATATCATTGACTGGTGTCAATTCTTTTTCTTGCATGAACATCACAGGTTCTTCTTTTTGTTCAATGACTGGTTCTATAGTTTCAAATGTCGCTACTTCAGAAGTGATTTCTTGAATTACAATAGGAGTTGGTATTTCTTCTTGCATTACTATGGGAGCAGGGGTTTCTTCCAATTGCATGACAATTTTTTCTACTACAAAGTGAGGTTTTACTTCAACAGCAGGCTTTAGCATACCTAATCCTAATGCCAAGCGTGAAGGTATAGCAGGAGGTTCAACGATAAACATAGTTGGAGCCAAAGGATCTACCACTTCTTCTATCATGATTTCATTAGAAGCTATTATATTTTGCTCCATAGATGATTCTGGTTGAATAGATTCTTCTTGTGTTGCTTCTGATGGTTTTACACTATCATCTTGCAATGTATATATGACTTTATTTTTTTCAGCAAATGGCTGCAATTTTTCTTTATTATATGCATTTTCAGTCGAGTTCAATTCAAACCCTGTTGCAATGATTGTAACACTGATATCTTCTCCAAGATTATCATCAAAGCCTGTTCCGAAAATTACATCACAATCATCTCCAGCTTGCTCTTGTACAAACGCTTGAATAATTTCAACCTCATCCAATGTATGTTCGTGAACACCATGTGCCGAATTAATATTCAACAATACCCACTTAGCTCCACTGATATTACTATCGTTGAGTAAGGGCGAGTTGATTGCTTTTTCAACTGCTTCGTACGCACGATTATTACCACTAGCCGTAGCACTTCCTAAAATGGCTACACCACCATCTCTCATGACAGTGCTTACATCGGCAAAGTCTACTACGATATGACCTTGTGAATTAATTACATCGGTAATACATTTAGCAGCTGTGGCTAGTATATCATCCGCTCTACAAAATGCTTGTGAAGCAGGAATATTTCCGAATTGTTGGCGAAGCTTATCATTTGATATGACTAAGATCGTATCAACACATTCACGTAAGGCATTGATACCTTCTTCAGCTTGCTTCATACGTCGTTTCCCTTCATAAGAGAAAGGCGTGGTCACTATACCTACCGTAAGTATCCCTAAATCTTTTGCTACTTTTGCTACGATAGGAGCACCACCCGTGCCTGTGCCACCGCCCATACCTGCTGTTACAAATACCATTTTGGTATTGTCTACTATCAGGCGTTCGATTTCTTCTATACTTTCCTGACAAGCTCTCATGCCAATTTCGGGATTTGCACCAGCACCAAGACCCTGTGTTAAGAGTGGTCCAAGTTGAATTTTTTTCGGAACAGAACTGCTGTTCAATGCTTTTTGGTCGGTATTGCATACGATAAAATCGACACCATCTATACCGAGGTTGTACATGTAATTAACGGCATTACCGCCGCCACCTCCTACACCAATTATCTTGATGATAGAGGAATTGTTTTGTGGAAGCTCAAATTGAATCATTGTTTTTGAATTTATGGGTTTAAAAAAAATGGGTTGTTATTGTTGAATTTTATTAATCAAGTTTTTCATCTTCTACATTCTCAAACCACCAAATCACTTTTGATTTAACAGTATTGAAAATATTACCAATGTGTTTTGTTCTACTTTGTAATTTTTCGGCTAAGTTTTCTTTTGACATTTCTGATTGTTGTACTGGCATTTGATTGAACAAATCACTTGATTGAAAATCAAGTTCAGCAACTGGTGTTTCATTCTGTTGTTCTGACACAAATGTTTCTTGTCGTGGGATAAAATCTTCTCCAAACTCTTGTTTCAATAATTCTTCTGGTGATAATTCGTAAGTCTGAGCCATGTTTACAAAGCTACCTTGCACTTCTTCTGAATTACCAGTAGACTCATCTGTATTTCCTGATATAAATCTCAAGCGATTACTTTCATAATCATCGTAGCCTCGTAAAATCAATCCAATACAAGTTGCATACATAGGTTTCATTAATTCATTGGCATAACCTGAAGCCAAATGTTCATTTGGCATACCAATACGAGTAGGTAAGCCTGTGCGATATTCAGTCAATTGTATTAAATGCTTCAATTGACTACCTCCACCTGTAAGAATAATACCTCCATGTAATTTATCTTGAAGATTTAATTGTTTCAAATGATACATTACATACTCTAGTATTTCCTCCATTCTACATTGAATAATATTCGCCAAATTCTTAGCAGATATTTCTTTTGGTTGTTGTCCTTTCAATCCAGGAATCGTTATAAACGCATTCGGTTTTGCTTCTTCAGCCAATGCCATACCAAATTGAACTTTCATTTGTTCAGCTTGCGAACGAAGTACTCCTAACCCTAATCGAATATCGTTGGTGATATTAACACCAGCAATTGGAATCACAGCCGTATGCTTCAACATGCCTTCGTGAAAAACAGCTAAGTCAGTAGTACCACCACCAATATCAACGATAGCCACACCCGATTCGAAATCTTCGGCACACATTACCGCAGCAGCTGATGCCAAGGGTTGTAATACCAAATCTTTGGTAGCCAATCCTGAACGTGTTACACAACGATAAATATTTTTAATAGCCGATTTATCACCTGTTACAATATGAAAATTGGCTCCGATTTTTATACCTGTCATGCCTATTACATTTTGCAATGTAAGACCTGTGAGTGTATCGATGGTAAAATCCTGCGGTATGATATCAATGATTTGATCGCCAGTAGGAATATAAGTTTTGTATTGATCTTTGATCAAAGAATCTATATCTTCTTTTCTGATTTCTTCTTCAATATTGGCCAATACACGATCACCTCTTGTTTGCAAACTTTTGATATGATGCCCTGCAATACCTACATAGACTTCTTTGATATTTAAATTCGGATTTGATTCCATACAATTCTCTAACGCAATATTGATCGATCGTATACACTCCTCAATATTCAGCACCATACCATGATTGACGCCACTACTATCAGCTCGTCCAAATCCTAAAATTTCTAGTTTGCCAAATTTGTTTTTTCGTCCTGCAATGGCTGCAATTTTGGTAGTACCAATGTCTAATCCTACAATGACTGGGTTTTCGTTTTGCATGTTCATACGTGTTTTATTGTTTGTTTATTATGGGAATGTTTATTGAGGTTTTTTAGTTGAATTATTTTCAATTTTTTTAGGCTTACTAGTTTCTACTTTTTTGTCTTTGACTATTTTTTTAGACTCCGATTTATCTACTTGTTTTGAAGTTGCTTTCGCGACAAGTGGCTTCTTAACAATTGGAACTGAAACCGATTTTACAACTTGTTTTATAGAAGGTGTAGCTACTACTTTCTTTTCTGCATTTGCCAAATTCGTAGCCATCAATTTTTTAGATTTATCATCATACGGATTCTCGCTTAATATATCACCTCGTTTATTTCTACATACAATTTGGCCTTTAAATCGCAAATCAAATTCATCGTACAAATCCCAATTGACAGTATGAAGTCCTTGCTTATAAAAACTAAACATTCGTTTTAGCTTATCTTCTAAATCATCTACATTGCCTAGTATTATAACCTGATTACCGATTTCAGGTATTAACTCTATCTGATAATCATCACGAAGATTGATTTGAGAAATGGCTGCATTCCAAAAAGAATCTTGTTGAATAAAATTAGATAGTGCAACTAAATCGGATTTGATTTCAAGATCTTTTTTAGTATAAGTCAAATTCATGGTAGTCGCTATAGGTAGTCGAGGACTATACTGATTCGATACAGGTATAGGATTAGCGTATGTATCTAAAAAATAGGAGTAATCTGAACTATCCTTTTCAACAATTCGTATTACAGGGCGTTTTTGATTAATAGTAATATTCAAAGAATGATCAGAACCAATAAATGCATTTGATTCACTGATCCACTTATTCTCATTCAATGCTGATTCTAATAGGCCTAAATCTATTGCATTAATAAAAGAGTTTTTAGGATTGATTCCTTCTTTCTCTACAATATCAATTATATCTTTTTGAGTGACAAAACTCAAATCATTATTTTCAATATTGATATGTAGTGCCTTACACACATTTTGTTGTGTGCTACTTTGTGCAAATACGAATGCAGCTATTATCATCGGAATGGATAATAGAAATAAAATATTTCTTGCTATTTTCTTTACACGTGGGTTCATCATTAGTTGTTTTCCAATATCATTTTTATAGGTTGAATAAGTGTATCTATATCTCCAGCACCGGCTGTAATTATAACTTCATGTTGAGTGGCCTTAACCCATTGCAAGGCTCCTTCTTTTGATAATATATGTTTATTGTTCAATGACATTTTATTTAATATTATGTCACTTGTAACACCTTCCATGGGCAACTCACGAGCTGGATAAATATCTAGTAAAATAACTTCGTCAGCTAAGTCAAGGCTTTCAGCAAATCCTTCTGCAAAATCACGTGTACGAGAAAAAAGATGTGGTTGAAATATCACACGAACTTTTTTATTTCTAAACAATGCTTTGGCACTTGAAATCAACATTTTCAATTCTTCAGGATGATGAGCATAGTCATCAATATATACGACTTGATCATTTTTCACTACATATTCAAAACGTCGTTTTACACCTTTGAAATCAGCAATAGCTTCTTTTACTTTAATAATATCCAATTCCATTAAATCACATACTGCCAATGCTGCAATTGTATTTTCTACATTATGCATTCCACCCACATTTAAATATATATCGGTAATTGGATTTCCATTTTTACAAAAATCAAAATGATATGAACCATTTTTCATTACAATATCAGAAGCGCAATAAGTAGCTGCTTCGTTTTGTAAACTATAAGATACTTTATTGGGTGCATTGAATGATTGAGTATGTTTCAATCCATGTTTATATACCAATGTATCTTTTACTTGTGAAATAAATTGCAAATAACATCGTTCCATTTCTTCAACAGTACCATAAATATCCAAATGATCTGGATCCATAGCAGTGACAACTGCAATAGAAGGTTTTAGTTTTAAAAAACTACGATCATATTCATCAGCTTCGATAACTGCACATTGATTATCACTGCTCCAATAGTTTACACCATAGTTGCCTGATATACCGCCCAGAAATGCATTGCAACCATATTCTATATGACGCAGAATATGTGCAATCAAGGTTGAAATAGTTGTCTTACCATGTGTACCAGCTACACATATAGCTTGCATTTGCTCAGAAATGTATTGCAATACATCACTTCGCTTAATCACTTTGAAATTATGTTGTTGATACCAAACCAATTCTAAATGCGTAGCAGGTATAGCAGGTGTATAAACTACTAAGTCCGCGTTAGTATTTATCAAATTAATATCTTCTGAAAAATGAATTTGAATACCTTCTTCAATCAATTTATCAGTCAATGGTGTAGGTGTTTTATCATAACCACTTACCTTGATATTTTTTTCGTTGAAGAAACGGGCAAGTGCACTCATACCGATACCTCCGATACCTACAAAATAAACACTATGTATATTCGTTAATTCCATTCGTTTGCTATTTCTTTTATTTTAATTGCTATACGATCATCGGCATTCGTAATAGCAAGTTGTTTAATATTTGTATGCATCAATTCACATTGTTGTTCATCGTTCAATAGCATTTTTACTTTCGAAATCAGTTCTTCATTGGTATCACTATTTTTTACCAATAAGGCTGCATTGTGTTTTACCAATGCCATTGCATTATGTGTTTGATGATCTTCGCTTGCAAAAGGGAAAGGAACAAATACAACAGGCTTTCCTACAATACATAATTCTGATATGGATGAAGCACCTGCTCTTGATATAATTACATCTGCAGCAGCATAAGCATAATCCATTTCACGAATAAATTCAAACACTTTTACATTCTCTTCATATCCTTTCACAGCATCTTTTGCCGCATTGAAGAGTGGTGTTCCTGTTTGCCATATCAACTGTGTTCCATCTTCAATAATAGTTTTAAACTGAGCTATCAGTGTCTCATTGATGCTTTTTGCACCAAGACTTCCGCCAAATGCAAATACTACTTTAGACGTTGATTTCAATCTGAAAAAATCGAGCCCTTCTTGTTTTGAAATTATACTTGAAGCAATGGTTTGACGAACCGGGTTTCCAGTTTTTAGAATTCTATCAGCAGGAAAAAATCGTTCCATATCGTTGTATGCAACACATATCGCGGATGCCTTTTTCCCTAAAATTTTATTGCTTTTTCCTGCAAACGAGTTTTGCTCTTGCAACAACGTAGCAATGCCTTTCTGCTGTGCCATAAATAACATAGGAAAACTTGCATACCCTCCTACACCCACAGCTACTGTTGGTTTAAATTCATTGATTATATTCTTCGCTTGTAAAAAACTTTTTACAAGTTTGATAGGTAGGAATATATTTTTCAGCAATGAACTACGATCAAACCCTGCAATATCTAATCCAATGATTTTATACCCTTCTTTAGGCACTTTCTCCATCTCCATTTTGCCTTTGGCTCCAACAAATAAGATTTCACAATCAGGTTGCAAACGCTTTACAGCATTTGCAATTGCAATGGCCGGAAAGATATGCCCCCCGGTGCCACCACCTGCTATGATTAATCGTATGTTGTTATTGTTCTCCATTGTTTATTCTTCGCTTTCTTCCATAAGAGTTTCTTCTTGACCAATAGTTACATCACCTTCTGCATCTTCTACAAATCGGCTTACACTCAATATAATTCCAATGGCCAAACATGTGAACCAAATGGATGATCCTCCCATACTTACAAGTGGCAACGTCAATCCTGTAACAGGTACTAGATTTACATTCACCGCCATATTGAGAAAAGCTTGAAATACAAGAGTAAAACTGAGTCCAACAGCTAAAAATGCACCAAATGCAAACGGACACTTTCTAAATAAAATGATACTTCGCCATAAGAATAGTAAGTATAAAAATATTAAACCAAAACCTCCAAACAATAATCCATACTCTTCGATGATGATTGAATAAATAAAATCTGAATATGGATGAGGTAAAAAATTTCGTTGAGAACTATTCCCAGGTCCTTTTCCACTTACGCCACCATTGGCTATAGCTATTTTGGCCTGCAATACTTGATAAGGGACATCATCCTTATCATCTGATGAGAAATTTTCAATACGTTTTTCCCAGGTGCCAGCTCTACCAAATCCTGTAACCTTGGATACTGTAAATAAAATTCCGAATAGCAAAATAGCCGTTGCACCTAATAGGAACAAATGCTTCGTACGAATACGACCAATAAAAAACAATACCCCACAGGACATCGCAATCATTAATGCTGTAGACAAATTAGCCATTGCTATGAGACCACAAATTACAATTACAGGTAGAAAAATATTTAAAGCAACACGTTTTAGATTGTCTAGGTCATTTTGCATACGTGATAATTGTCGAGCTAGAAACATGAACAGTGCCAGCTTGGCTAAATCAGATGTTTGAAAAGTAATCCCAACACCCGGTAAGGTAATCCATCGGGAACCTTCGTTGAGGGATGTACCAAAAAATAATGTATATAATAACAAAGGAATACTGAGTGCAAAAAACAAAACAGCTAATTGAGAATAGACAGTATACTTAATTCTATGTGCAAGATATATAATTGCAAGACCTGCTAAAAGAGTCCCTAATTGTTTCACCAAATAAAATTCATTGGCTTTATGCATACGATAAGCCAAGGATCCTGTGGCACTATAAACTGCCATCAAACTTACAAGCGATAATACAATCACCACTCCCCAGATGATTCGATCGCCTTTCGTTTTATGTATAAGTTGTTGCATAGTATCTTATGAGAGTGTTGTTAATTTTATTAAAGTGCTCTTACCGAATTTTTAAATTGCTCCCCTCTATCTTCATAGTTTTTAAACAAATCAAAACTTGCACAAGCAGGAGATAAAAGAACACAATCTCCATTGCTTGCAAACTCATATGCTTTGCGTACAGCTTCATCGGTCGAATTGGTATCCACAACAGGTACCATGGAATCAAATGCTGTATGAATAGCTGTATTATCTATACCTAGACATACAATAGCTTTTACTTTTTCTTTTATCAAATCAGCTATTTCCGAATAATCATTTCCTTTATCGACTCCACCCAATATTAAGACTGTAGGCTTTTTCATACTTTCTAATGCATACCATACACTATTAAGATTCGTGGCCTTACTATCATTGATAAATTCTACCCCTCTTATACTTGCCACTGGCTCCATTCTATGTTCGATTGATTTGAAATTTTTCAAACATTCACGTATTGATTCATTTCTTACTTCCGCAACTCTCGACGAAATACCTGCCGCCATTGAATTGTATTGATTGTGTTTACCTTTCAGCGAAAGGTCATTGATTGAAATTGAAAATGGCTCACCATTTGTTCGTAATATTAATTCGTTTTGATTCATGTAAGCTCCGTCGGTGTTTAATTGTTCGTTCATGGTGAAAAAGAGAATTTTAGGGTTTAGTTTGTTTGTTTCTAGATATTGAATGCTCGCCTTGTCGTCTTTACAAATAATCAGAAAGTCATTGGCTGTTTGAAATTTTGCTATATTGAATTTTGCTTTTACATATAAATTGAAATCGTATTCGTATCGATCGAGATGATCTGGTGTGATATTGGTAATGACTGCTATATCGGGTCTGAATGTAAATAAGTCATCTAATTGAAAACTGCTGATTTCCATGATATACCAAGCAGTAGGTTGTATTGCTATTTGTCGAGCAAAACTGTATCCTATATTTCCAACAACAGAAACATCATAACCAGCGTGTTTAAATATTTCGTAGGTCAGCGTTGTCGTAGTCGTCTTACCATTACTTCCTGTGATGCATACAATTTTACTATCTCCTTTATAACGATAAGCAAATTCAATTTCACTCATAAGTGGAATATTATTGGCTCTAATTTTTTTAATCATTTGAGCCTTTTCAGGTATACCAGGACTTTTAATAATCTCATTGGCTCCAAGAATAATATCTTCTGTGTGCTTAGATTCTTCGTATGGAATTTGATTAGAATCTAACTCACGTTTATATTTTTCAGGAATGACTCCCATATCACTTACAAACACAGCAATACCCTGTTGCTTTGCAAGCAACGCAGCACCAGTTCCGCTTTCGCCACTACCGAGTATTACTAATTCGTATTTCACTTTTATCTATCTATTTTAATTATTGTAATTTCAATGTTACTACACTCAATACAGCTAATATAATTCCTATTATCCAGAATCGTATCGCTATTTTACTTTCATGATAACCCAGTTTTTGGTAATGATGATGGAGTGGTGACATCAGGAATATTCGCCTTCCTTCACCATACTTTCGTTTGGTCCATTTAAAATAACCAACCTGTATCATTACACTTAAATTCTCAATTACAAATACGCCACATATAATTGGTATCAACAATTCTTTGCGAATGATGATAGCCAATGAAGCAATGATACCGCCCAATGCTAAACTACCCGTATCTCCCATAAATACTTGCGCTGGGAAACTATTGTACCATAGAAAACCAATACATGCACCTACAAAGGCACCAATAAAAATAGATAGTTCATCTAAGTTAGGTATCGGCATGATATTGAGATAACGAGCAAAATTGAAATTGCCCGATAAGTATGCAAACAATGCCAAGCATATACCAATGATCGCACTAGTACCTGTAGCTAAGCCATCAAGACCATCTGTGATATTGGCTCCATTGGAAACAGCTGTAATGATAAATATGACAAATAAAATATAAATAAATGGCGTTATGATATTCATAGAATTTTCACCAAACCATGATGATAATTTTGAATAACTTAATTCATGATTTTTAGTAAAAGGAATTGTAGTAACTGCACTTTTTACACGAGCATATGTACGAGTAACACCTTTGTCATCTACACGAACAATACCATCTTTTATAATTTTATCTGTACTGCTATACATTGCAGGTGTACCACCTGTTGTTTCACGAATGATATATACATTTTCATTGTAGTACATAGTTAACCCAACAATAATTCCAAGTCCTACTTGACCAAGTATTTTAAATCTTCCTGCAAGTCCTTCTTTATTTTTTCTGAATACTTTAATATAATCATCAATAAAACCAATCACGCCCAGCCATATGGTAGAAATGATCATGAGAAGAATATAAACATTTTCTATTCGGGCAAATAATAGAGTTGGTATTAAAATGGCTGCTATAATGATGATACCACCCATGGTCGGTGTACCACTTTTTTGTTTTTCTCCTTCTAAACCTAGATCGCGAACCGTTTCACCTATTTGTTTACGATGTAGATATTTGATCAACGACTTACCATAAACCAACGATATCACTAATGATAAAATAATCGCCAAGGCTGTTCTGAAAGAAATAAAATAGAATACACCAGCGCCTGGCATATTAAAGTGTTCTCTCAGATAGATGAATAAATGGTATAGCATCTTGGTTGTTTTTGTAATTGTTTATTTTTCAAAAAGTTGAAACATTTCGTTTAAAATTTTTTTATCATCAAATGGATGTTTCACTCCATTTATTTCTTGATATTTTTCATGTCCTTTGCCTGCTACTAATATTATATCTCCTTGTTCTGCAATACTACATGCTGTCTTGATTGCTTCTTTTCGATCGGCAATGCATACATATTTTTTCCGTTGATGAACAGGAATACCAGCTTCCATCTCATGTAATATCGCACTTGGGTTTTCGCTTCGTGGATTGTCTGATGTCAATATTACTTTATCACTATGCTCACAAGCAGCCAATGCCATAAGAGGACGCTTGGTTTTATCTCTATCTCCTCCACAACCTATAATCGTAAACAAGGTTTCATTCCCTCTTCGTAATTTATTAATCGTAGCCAATACATTTAAAAGTGCATCGGGTGTATGGGCATAATCAACAATTCCTAGTATTTGATCAATTTCCGAAACTGTATAATCAAAACGACCTTCGGCACCTGTCAATGTAGATAATACCTGTAGCACTTCATTTTTATCTTGCCCTAATTCACATGCTGCACCATAAATACATAAAATGTTATAAGCGTTAAATTCACCTATCATTCTTAGAAATACTTCAACATTGTTAATCGTCATGATCAAACCTGTTAAATTATTTTCAAGTATCTTTCCTTTATAATCTGCTAAGGTTTTGAGTGAATAGGTTTTCTTTCTCGCTACAGTATTTTGCAACATGACCAAGCCACGTTTATCATCAATATTTGTCAATGCAAATGCGTCATTGGTCAAATGATCGAAGAACATTTTTTTCACTCTGATATATTCTTCAAACGTATGATGATAATCTAAATGATCGTGTGTAATATTTGTAAAACAAGCTCCTGCGAATTTGGCACCAGCAATACGATGTTGATGAACTGCATGAGAACTAACTTCCATGAATACAAAAGAACAACCCGCCTCTGCCATTTGAGCTAATAAAGACTGCAACGAAATTGCATCCGGTGTGGTATGAGTTGCAGTTAAGATTGTATCATTGATTTGATTTTGAATAGTAGAAATCAAACCACAAGAATAGCCAAGCTCTCTAAAAAGTCTAAATAATAAAGTAGCACATGTTGTTTTTCCATTGGTACCTGTAATGCCAACCAACTTGAATTTATCCGAAGGATGATTATAAAAAGAAGATGCCATTAAGCCTGCGCTTAATGCTGCGTTTTCAACTTGAATATAACATCCATTGGGATTAATATCACTTGGCAACACCTCGCATACAATTGCACTTGCTCCTTGTTCAATTACAGAAGAAATATAATTATGACCATCGGCATGAGAACCTTTCAACGCAATAAACAAATCACCCTTTTGCACTTTTCGTGAATCAATTTGCAATGCATTGATTTGAATAGCTGTATTCCCAACTATTTTCAATGGATTCATATTGGATAATATGTCTACTAGATTTCTCAATTAACTTAATTGTATTGTTATTTTTTCACCTTTAGAATATGTACTACCTGCTGGTTTTGATTGTTGTGTTACTTTCCCTTTACCCATCACGATTACTTTCATACCTGCTTGTTCAAGTATATATATAGCATCACGTAAGCCCATCCCATTGACATTAGGAACTTGATTTTTTGTAATGATTATTTTTGAAAACGTATTTTTTCCATTAGAGTCTATCGACTGAGTTTGCAACCAAGTTTGTGGTGTTGTATTTTCTTTTTTCAAACCTAATTGAGATGCTATAAAATTATAATCATTGCCCTTCATGCTTTTAGGAGCAAGAGGAATATTGAGTTTTTCTTGATTGGCAATCGAATTTGTTTTATGCATTTTAATTGCATATAAACGATTCGCTACTTCCTTAAAAATGGGCAACGCTATTTGACCACCATAATAATTGTTAGAACCTTTCTTAGTTCTTAATACGACACATATCGTATACTGAGGATCGTCTTTTGGAAAAAAGCCAACAAAAGATCCATGATAAACACGATCAGTGTACTTAATTCCTTTATCAGCAACTTGCGCTGTTCCTGTTTTACCACATATCGTGTAATAAGGATTTTTCAGCGCCTTCCCTGTTCCAGTTTCAATTACTTCATTCATCGCTAGTTTGATTTTCTCAATTGAACCAGAGTCTAACACATTCGGATTCACTACTATGGGATTATAGGTCACTACATCTTTTCCGTATTCTCTTACACTATTTACTAAATAGGGTTTCATCAATTTGCCACCATTCGCAATGGTATTATAAACCATGCAAGTATGTAATGGCGTAATCAATACTTGATAACCCATACCCATGTATGCCAATGTATATCTTCCTTTTGTAACTGAATCTCTTAATATTTTTGGTTTGGTTTCACCGCTTAATCCAAGTCCGGTTACAGAGTCTAAACCCATTGCATGTAAATTGGTCCAGTAACTTCCAATTTTATCTTTATAGTTTTCATGAATCAATTTTGCAAAAGCAACATTGGAAGAATGAGCAAATGCATCTTTGATACTTAATACACCTAAACCAGCATGACTATCTCTGATAGTATAAGGACCAAACTTTGCTGTGCCTCCCTGACAATTTACCTTCTGTTCAATATCTATTAATTTATCTCTAAACAATGAAATCAATGAAACCAACTTAAAGGTTGATCCTGGTTCGATTCGTTTCAATGCATAATTGAAATCTTCATAATAAGACCCATCTTCTTGACGACCTAGATTAGCAATAGCTTTTATCTTTCCTGTTTTTACTTCCATTACAATGCAAGTACCAAATGTTGCTTCTTCTTTCTCTATTTGATGCAACAAGGCATTCTCAGCTACGTCTTGAATATTGACATCAATCGTCGTGATTACATCTTTCCCATTTTCAGGATCTATTTCTGAACCATCTAACGGAACCCAAGTGCCTCCGGCAATGCATCGCACTATTCGTTGCCCTTGACTACCTTGTAAGTATTTATCATACTCTCTTTCTACACCTACATTTTCTGCATTTTTGCGCCAAAGTCCAATAACACGATTGGCCAATAAGCCATATGGATTGATTCGTTTTGTATTTGATTCAGCTATGAAACCTCCTTTGTTTTGTCCTTTCTTGAAAGGCTGCATATTACGGATGGTTATGTACTCTTCATAACTCGCTTTTTTCTTCAGTAAAAAATACTGATTTCCATTTTTATATTCTTTATTTAAAATCTCTTTGTATTCAACCCAAGTATAATCTTTCAACAATGCTGATAAATCTTTGGACAAGGGTTCGACATATTTATCAAACGTATCTTTTTTGATTGCTTTGAAATCGATACGAATATCAAATTGTGGAACAGACGACGCTAATAAACTTCCATCTTCTGAATAGATATTACCACGTTCAGGCTGTATCGTTTCTATTTTAGTATGAAGACTATCAGCCATTGATCTCAACTCCTTCCCTTCCTTGATTTGTATCTTAGCTCCTTTATACAAAATCATGATGCCGAAAAGACACATCCCCATAAAGGTGATATACACTCTAAATCGTATGTCTTTACTAATCTTCATTCTCTTTGGTCAGATTTATTTGTATTTTATAAGGTGGTACTTTTGTTTTTTCGAGCCCCATCATAGCAGCTCCTTTTTCTAATTGGCTTTCTTTGGTCAAAAACATGATTTGAGTTTTCTCATCAACATATTTCCAACGTAATTCTTTCATCTGTTTTGCTGTCTTGTTGATATCTCGAATTGTATTTTCAGCAAAATGATTAATGGTGATATATACTAAACCCAGAAAAGAACAATAAAGAATAAATGGAATATTACCTACAATACCTTTGTTGCCTACTGTATTGAGCATATGCTTCCAATCTGGTATTCGTTGCAATAAAGTGAGTTTATCTTCAGGCATTTATTCTCGATGAACTATTATGAATTATACTATTTCTAAGTGTGGTGGTTTCTTTTTTACAAATGTGCTGCTACTCTTAATTTTGCGCTTCTCGATCTTGAATTTTGCTTTTCCTCTTCGGCACTCGGCAGTATAGGTTTTCGCGTTATTACTTTTAATTTCTTTTCGTGTTTGATTTGATTTAGATAATGGTCTTCTTCTTCAAATCGTTCGTTCTTCATCCAATTTTTCACTATGCGATCTTCCAATGAATGAAATGTAATTACAACCAATCTTCCTTCGCTTGCCAAACAATCCGTTATACTTTGCAAAAACTCTTTCAAAACGTCCAATTCACCATTTACTTCGATTCGCAATGCTTGAAATACTTGAGCCAAATACTTATTCGGATTCCCGTATACACATCCAGCAATTGCTTGCTTAAATTCTTGAATTGTGCCCAACTTCATTGCTCCTCTTACTTCAACAATTTTCTTTGCCAAGGTTTTCGCATTCGTCACTTCACCGTATTGTTCAAAAATCTCGTGCAATTTTTTTTCGTTGTATGAATTCAAAATTTTCTCCGCAGTCAATAAACTACGTTGATCCATACGCATATCCAATGGTGCATCAAAACGAATAGAGAATCCTTTTTCGGCTGTATCAAATTGATAAGAACTTACACCTAAATCGGCCAATACGCCATTCAATTGGCCCAACTTGTAAAGACGAACAAATCGCGCTGCATATCGAAAGTTTTCGGGTACAAAAATGATTCGTTCATCATTGGGTACATTCCGTTTTGCATCTGCATCTTGATCAAATACGATTAGCTTACCTTCAGGCCCCAATTTTTTAAGAATCTCACCGCTGTGACCACCGCCTCCGAATGTAGCATCCAGATAAACGCCCGATGGTTGGATATTGAGTTGCTCAATACATTCATGTAAAAGAACTGCTTTGTGATAGAAGGTAGGATTACTCATTTTTAATTCCCTTCATAAGGATTTAAAAAATCATTCCCCAATACTTCATTTGCTAAATCACTTAAATCTTCGGCACTCATTGACGTTTCCTTACGGAATGTCTCAGCATCCCATAGCTCCACTTTATCCATTTGCGCCGAAAACACAATATCCTTGCTTAAACCTGCATGCTCAATCATACTTTTCGAAATCAAAATACGACCTGCAGCATCTGGTTCGATAAACGTGGCACCATTTAAGAAAACACGTTTGAAATTACGCGCCTTGGTACTGAACTCATTTAATCGACGAACCACCGCTGCTACCTTTTCCCATTGAGCTTCTGTATACAGGGTCAAACATTTCTCAAATCCACGACTTAGAATGTAACGGGTACCCTCCGCTTCACCAAGCTGACGTTTGTACCCAACTGGAAGCATAAATCTTCCTTTTGAGTCAAGGGTTACTTCATATTCTCCTAAAAAGTTTGACATTGAGTGTTTTAAATCATTTAGTGACACAAAATAACACAATTTCCCACAAAATATCACAACTTTTATCAAATCTTATTTATCCACAGGGTAAAATGCATTATAGCCAATGCTATCAAGGCTTTCAGGGCATTTTGAATGTTATTTTAACTTAACAGACTGTGGATAAGCTGTGCATACCCAAATTTTACATGCAATAAGCTGTTTAAATCCTTCTAAATGGTTGCTGGTAAAGTGAATAAGCCTCAATTATCAAAAATAATACGTGGATAATGAATAATCGAAAAAAACTATTCACATCATGATTGACTGACTCGATTCAATGATTTAAAGTTAAAGTACGCCTAGTCGAAAAACCATTGTGTTTACTTTTTGCCTTGACGCAAAAAGTAACAAAAAAGTCAAGACTGTTTTAAAAAAGCTAAAATGAACTGCCTTCGGCTTAAAATTTCTTAACTCGTGCCCGCACACAAAGCCTATGCATACTCAGACAGAAGAAATTTTCACAGCCTCTCTTGTTCATTTCTTAACGCCTTTTTAAAAAGGTCGTCCCGCTATATTTGATGTATCTTTTTGGATTATCATGCTCGATGCAAATCACCAAGGAGTATCTATAAAAAAAGTGTCCTTGTAAATTTACTTTTTATAATAAATAAAAAAATCCCCAGCAATTTGCCAGGGATTCATGTAAGTCAAAACTTAACTATTATTTGATACCATGCATCATTTTGCGAAGGTACCCTGAAATTAAAAATAATAACGCTGCGGCAATACCGGTCATCACAACGAATAACATAAAGAAATCATATAAATTGGTGATTTGATATCCAAAAAACGATGTAGCACCACCTGTTCCGTCTTCTCCTCCAGGTATCAATGCACTTAATGTTCCTGCAAATTTATTGGCAGCTGCATTGGCCAAAAACCATGTACCCATCAACAAGGATGCAAAACGAACGGGAGCTAATTTTGATACCATGGATAACCCAATAGGTGATAAACATAATTCGCCTATTGAATGCAATACATACAATAACAATAACCAAAACATAGAAATCTTGATTGAACTATCTACACCTTTCACAGCCATCATAATCACGATATAACCTAAACATAGCAATGCAAGCCCCCAAGCCATTTTAAGCGGAGATGCAGGTTCAGCATTACGCTTGTGTAACCAACCCCAAATCACAGTCATGATAGGTGCTATTGTAATAACAGCCAATGGATTCACTGATTGAAAAAAGCTTGCTGGCATTTCCCATCCACCAATATGGCGGTCGGTTTGCTTATCGGCAAATAATGTCAATGAAGCACCTGCTTGTTCAAATGCACTCCAGAAGAAGATTACAAAAAATGCAAGTATAAAAATAACGCCAATTCGAGAACGCTCTTCTCCTGTCAATGATTTGTCGGTAATGATCACCAAAGGAACTATTAACATAGCGCCATAGATTAAATATCCAATTAAGTCGATGTCACTTTGAAACATATTTTTGAAACTTAGCAAAAAGAAAATAAGTCCTGTTGAACCAACTATTATACCTAAACTTGTAGCATCTATTTTTTTCACTGGCATACCAATATGTTCACCGTCAGGACCTTGTAAGTATTTGTTTTTAAGTACTTCAAACGAAATTACACTCACTACCATACCAATACAAGCTGCTAAAAAACCCCATTTAAAATCGGCAATATTGCCTGTATCTCCTAAGCCTCCACAAACCAATGGAGAAAAGAAAGCTCCTAAGTTGATCCCCATATAAAAAATAGTAAATGCACTATCTACTCTACGATCGCCTTTCGGATACAATTGACCTACCATTGTAGAAATATTTGGTTTGAAAAAACCATTTCCTACGATTAGTACAGTCAAACCAGCCCATAGCAAGGTCTGAGCCATAGCAGGTGTACCTATACTACTTGCACACATAAATAATAGAAATTGACCTACAGCCATCATAATACCTCCGATAAAAATACTGCGTCTATTCCCTAAATAACGATCACACAAGTAACCACCCAACAAAGGAGTCAAGTAAACTAAACCTGTAAAGCTTCCATAGATATTCGATGCATCTTTACTACTAAGCATGATCGCTTTGGTAAGAAACAAGATGAAGATGGCGCGCATTCCATAATAACTGAAACGTTCCCACATCTCTGTAAAAAACAATAAATAAAGTCCCTTAGGGTGACCTTTTTGTACTTGAGTATTTTCCATTTTGTAATTTTAATATGCCAATATAGAACGTTTTTTTCTATTCAACCATATTTAGAGGCTTCTAATTTTCAACAGATCCATTTACAGAAGTACAATACCTATTAAAAATCTACCTATTCTATCAAATTTCATTTTCTTTGATTCAATAAAATACACCATTGAAAGAATATCTATTTCAGCTGGTTCATACTTTAATTTTAGAAATCAAACCTTGATTCATTCCTCTTTTGATAATTCCCTTTTTACCTTTACACCACAATAATTGTAAAATGAAAATTCTTATACTTGGTAGTGGTGGACGTGAACATGCATTGGCATGGAAGATAGCACAAAGTAGATTATGTAGCAGACTTCTGATTGCACCCGGAAATCCAGGTACTGCTTTGTACGGCATCAATATGAAATGCGATGTCAATGATTTTGCTCGTATTCGTACGCTATGTACACACGAACATATAGACATGGTGGTAGTAGGACCCGAGGATCCATTAGTCAATGGTATTTACGATTATTTTCAAGCAGACGAAGCACTGAAACATATTCATATCATTGGTCCATCTCAACAAGGTGCTATGCTAGAAGGGAGTAAAGCCTTTGCCAAAAAATTTATGGCCAAGCATTCAATACCTACTGCTGATTACCGCGAATTCAATGCAAGCAATTATGAAGATGGTATAGCTTATATCAAACGGCATTCATTGCCCATCGTTCTCAAAGCCGATGGATTAGCAGCAGGCAAAGGTGTCGTGATAGCTGAATCGCACGAAGATGCTTTACAATCGTTTGCTGAAATGATTCAAGATAAAAAATTTGGGGATGCGAGTAGCAACGTTGTGATTGAACAATTTTTGACAGGAATCGAATGTTCTGTTTTTGTATTGACAGATGGAAAAAATTATGTATTGCTACCAACTGCAAAAGATTATAAACGCATAGGCGAAGGCGATACAGGTTTAAACACGGGCGGTATGGGCGCTGTTTCGCCTGTACCATTTGCAGATGATGCTTTTATGCAAAAAGTAATTTCTCAAGTAGTAGAGCCTACTATAAAAGGTATACAAGAAGATCAAATTATCTACAAGGGTTTTGTATTTATTGGACTGATAAAAGTGGATGATAATCCTTATGTAATCGAATACAATTGCCGCATGGGCGATCCAGAAACTGAAGTGGTGATGCCACGCATCGAAAGCGATTTGGTGGAACTTTTATCTTCGTTGAAAGACGAAACACTTGATACCAAAACTTGCAAACTATCGCCCAAACATGCCGCTACAGTAATGCTTGTAAGCCAAGGCTATCCTGAAGCTTACGAAAAAGGGAAACTAATTCATAACATAGAATCAATCAAAGACAGTTTAGTCTTTCATGCAGGTACTGCCCAAACAGATGAAGGTATTGTAAGCAATGGCGGACGCGTAATGGCGATTACTACTTTAGCAGATACCTTACAAGAAGCATTAGCTACCTCCAAGAAAAACGCAAACACCATAGACTTTGAAGGAAAATATTATCGGAACGATATTGGTTGGGAGTTTGAAAATTAGATTGGAGATGGGAGATGGGAGATATGAGATGGAGGTTGAGGGTTGAGAGAGGGATGAGGGATTAGAGTTGAGGGATTAGGGTTGAGGGATTAGGGTTGAGGGAAGAGGGTTGAGGGATGAGGATTGAGGGATTAGGATTGAGGGATTAGGGTTGAGAGTTTACTCCACCACAACTTTTACTACATGGTGTTCGCATTTCAAATAGTAAATGCCTTTGGCATAAGCTGTCATATCAATTATCTCGCGATAGCTATCGGGATTGGTAGTAAATAACAATTGACCAAGTGAGTTATAAAGTTCTTTCTTTTTATTGGCAAATGCTAGAGAAGACTGAATATATAATTTCCCTTTTACAGGATTGGGATAAACTGAAAATAAAGTACGTTCTACCTCATCCATTCCAATTCCAATTACCGTATAGCACGCACTAGTATCGGTGCATCCATTTTGAATAATTTCTACTGCATAATCGCCATTTGCGGTTGCAGTAAAGATCTGGTTTGTTTCCCCAAGAATTGGAGAATATGATGGACAAGAAAGCCATTGGTAGGCTGCTCCAGTTGCATTAGCCGTAAGTGTCGAACCTGTTTGCGTGACGGATGCATTTAGATTATTTATGGTCAAATTCAACGTGAGTAAACTATCACAACCATTTACATTCATTAATGTATCATAATAAGTACCACTTGAGGTTAATGCTTGTCCGTTGAAGAAATAGGAATTGCAAGCTGCTTGGTTAATTGTTGATGCTGTTGGTTGATTTATAGTAAGATTAAGTGTGAGTATACTATCACATCCATTTGCATTCACTAATGTATCATAATAAACTCCAGTTCAAGTTAAAGTTTGCCCATTCCAAGAATAGGGCAATTGAGAAGAACATATTGATACACTTGTTGAATAAGATGTTGAAAAGCAGCCACAAGGCACTGCATCGGCAATATCGCCTGCAATATACCAACCTTTGGTTGAGACTAAATAGGTTCTGGCAGCAACTGCATTTGTACCATAGTGCATAGTTGCAGCACCTAAATTTCTATTACTTGGAACGTTTGCATTTGTAGCCCAACCATACAAGGTAGCAGAATAATTGATGCAATCGACACCACAAGAATCTAACATACTTACTAAATTAACATTCAGGATTAAATCCCAATTTCCAAGATTTTGATTAAAGGAAGAAGCATTAAAAAACATCCAACTCATATTTGTTACATTGCTCGTATTCCAATTTCCAATCGATTGATTAAAGGAACTCGCACCATAAAACATAGCAATCATAACGGTTACATTACTTGTATTCCAAATGCCAATAGCTTGATTAAAGGCACTTGCTTCACGAAACATTTGAAACATATTGGTTACACTACTTGTATTCCAAGTTCCTATCGCTTGATTAAAGGAACTTGCTTCATTAAACATTTTACCCATGTGGGTTACATTACTCGTATTCCAAGTTCCAATAGGCTGATTAAAGGAACTTGCACCTGCAAACATACCATACATATTGGTTACACTACTCGTATTCCAAGTTCCAATGGCTTGATTAAAGGAATTTGCATTTGAAAACATATACTCCATATTTGTTACATTGCTCGTATTCCAATTTCCAATGGCTTGATTAAAGGAACTTGCATAAGAAAACATATATCACATATTGATTACACTACTTGTATTCCAAGTTCCAATAGCTTGATTAAAGGAATAAGCATAAAAAAACATACCGTTCATATTGGTCACATTATTCGTATTCCAAATTCCAATGGCTTGATTAAAGGAATAAGCTTGATAAAACATAAAACCCATATTCGTTACATTACTTGTATTCCATGTTCCAATAGCTTGATTAAAGGAACTTGCATTAGCAAACATATAACCCATATTAGTTACATTACTTGTATTCCAAGTATTTATATTAGATGGCCCATTAAGATTAGTACAAACATTAAACATGGAATTCATATCTGTTACAAGCGACAAATCAGGAATATCTATAGCTGTAATATTCAAATTCTGGCATCCTTGAAAAGCATAATTCATACTAGTCCATGAAGCTGTTCCCCAATTTTCAACATCTAACAACCTATCTTTGTCGGCACCATTATTCATTCTGAATTGTTTGCAATTATTAGTATCAATAGATAATCGAATCATAGCCCCTGCTGGTAAACTTGCAATGGTAGCCGTTGTACCACTAAAAGTACCACTTCCTGTAGTTCCCGCAGGGATGGTTTCCCAAGTATAGTTTACAGTTCCTGTAGTAGCTACTCCAAATGTAAGAGAATTTGGGTTAGAACCTGGTATTGATAAATCCCAACGGGTAATAAAATCGGAGGCGAATAATGAGCTACTTATGAAGAATGAGAGAAATAATAAGGTAAGTTTATACATGTCATTTCGTTTTGTAATTTAAATATACAAAGTTTCTTTAAGTAATAAAAGAACCCTATATTCAAAATATGACAAAGTAGTTAATACTATAAAAAAAACTTTAAAACATTCAAAACATTCTAACCTTAAAACCTTCAAACCTTCAAAACCTCCCAAACATTCTAACCCCTATACATTCGCCAAATCAAAATCACTTTGAAGACCAAACTTCTTGAGAGTACGGATATGCGAAGCAAGGGCTGTAAAATACCCTGTATTGTAATTGTAAGGAATACCGAATTCTTCGGCAGTTTGTTTTACAATAGGGGCTAGCTTAGGATAATGAATATGACATATATCTGGGAAAATATGATGCTCAATTTGATGAGTCAATCCACCTGCATACCAAGTAAGTAATTTATTGTCGTGTGCAAAATCGGCCGTCGTCAATAACTGATGAATCGCCCATTCATTTTCGATTTCACCTTTATCGTTTGGCATTGGAAATTCGGCACCTTCTACTAAATGTGCCAATTGAAACACAGTAGATAACATTACACCACCTATAGCATGCATTAAGAAAAATCCTCCTATAAATAAACCACCACTATAGCCCAATACCCATATTGGTATTACAAGCATGTAAATGACATAAATCACTTTGAAGAAAATCAATTTAAAAAACTGCCAATAATATTCAGACTTTGTACATTTATTGACACCATTGCGATAGTAGGTATAAAACTGCTTGTAATCTTTCATCAATACCCAACTGATTGTAGCCAACGAATACGCAAAAAATGCATAAATGTGTTGGTACTTCTGAGCAGGATGCCATTTGAAAAAAGGACTCCAACGCATTTTCAAACGCTGATCGATATCCTCATCTACATGGGTAATGTTGGTATACGTATGATGAAGTATATTGTGTTGCAAACGCCAGTTTACATCATAACCACCCAATATATTGAGTGTACCACCCAATATCATATTGACAAATTTGTTGTGACTGTATGCTCCGTGATTCGCATCGTGCATTACACCCATGCCCACGCCAGCTACACCAAATCCAGATACAATAAAACAACAGATAACAGCCCAATCAGGCACATGAACAATATACATCAAGACGATGGGTAAAATATACATACTCAACAAGACGACTGATTTAAAAATCATGGCGCCATTGGATTGTTTATCAATATTATTATCGATAAAATATTGATCTACTCGTTGCTTCAATGTTTTTAGAAATTGTGTCTTTTCTTTATTAACAAATTTGACTCTTTTTTTCTGCTCCATAGCTTACAAAGATAAGCCAGAATGAAATAATTTTTAAATAAATGTTCGTTATACACTATCTTAATCACCCTTCAATAACATTGGTACGCAAAAAATAAACAAAGCTTTAAGACTTTATTTAAAAAATGAATACAATATTTGTTGGAGTTATTTGGTTCTAAGTCAGAATGCCTATGCGTTTAAATGCTTTTATAGTTGTATTGCTACTATTTACAAATAGTATGTACAATCATTGCATTGCCCAAACCAACAGCAGTGATACCATTCGCTTAGCAACTATAGTAATAGGCAATGATACTCTTCCACATGCTTGGATCAGAGAAGTAGTGATACGAGATAAAGCACCGAAATGGTATGTAAAAAAAATGCGTCAACAACGCAAAAACGAAGAGGCCTATACCCAGCTTAGATATAATGTATACACCGTATATCCTTATGCAGTAGCGGCTTCTTATATATTACATGATGTAGATTCGGTATTGAATTCACTCTATAGTAAAGATGCTAAAAAACAGTACAAACAACGTAAAGAAGATGAGCTGAATAATAAGTTTAAGGGGGAACTCGAGAATTTGACGATTTCTCAGGGGCAAGTATTGGTGAAGTTGATTGCACGTCAAACAGGCAAACCATGCTATCAAATAGTAAAAGAGCTCAAAGGGGGATTCAATGCAGGCATATGGCAAGCTGTGGCTTTGCTTTTTAGCAATAATCTAAAAAACAATTACAATCCCGAAGGCGATGATGCAGCCATAGAATCGATCGTATTGGAAATTGAAGCAAGGGGTCATTTTGAACCTATTCGATAAATTCTATCGTAGTTATCCAAGTTTTTGCTTTTCTTTGATGTTTAAACATGTAATTTCTAAAAACCTTACTTCAGTATGAAATTAGATATCCTAGCCATAGGCGCTCATCCAGATGATGTAGAATTATCTTGTAGTGGCACTTTATACTTACATAAGCAAAAAGGCTTTAAAACAGGTATAGTAGATCTTACACAAGGCGAATTGGGCTCACGCGGAAGTGTGGCTATTCGCCAGCAAGAAAGTAGCGCTGCAAGTGAAATACTCCAATTGGATATTCGTGAAAATTTAAATTTAAGAGATGGTTTTTTTAAAAATGATGAAGAACACCAATTAAAACTTATCAGTCTCATTCGAAAGTACAAACCCAATATTGTGTTGGGCACAGCCATTAAAGATCGTCATCCAGATCATGGTCGTAGTTCTGAGTTAATTGCAGATGCGTGTTTCTTGTCGGGATTATTGAAAATTGAGACTGAATTGGATGGACAATCGCAAGCGCCATGGCGCCCCAAACGAATCTTTAATTATGTACAAGATCAATATATAGAACCTGATTTTATCATTGATATTTCTGAGGTATTCGACATCAAAGTTCAAAGTATATTGGCTTACAACTCTCAATTTTTCTCCAATGAGGGTGGCGGGCCTAAAACCTATATTTCGACTGATGAATATTTAAACACCGTGAAATATCGCAATGTAATGATGGGAAAAAAAATTGGCGTAAATCATGGGGAAGGCTTTGTAAGCCGTCAAAGTAGCCTAGGACTCAAAGACTTTTCTTGTTTGGTTTTACCTGAGTTTGTATAATTATACCGATTACACATTCATTATAGTCCTACCAATAGCTATCGGTACGTCTTAGGACTCATTGTACCATATTCATGTAGTATTGGCCTTGCCGCTGGCTTGGAATGCATTTACCACTTTACAACTCAAAATGTGTTTGGACTATTTTTAGTTGGAATCTCTATAACTGGGTAGGATATGTTGAAATACAGTGAGTAAAACATTAAAATTCATTATAGCTTAAAATATATTTTTCGAAAAGTAAAGTTCATTCAGGGAGCGGCCTTAGAAAAATAGCGTTAAAAAAATGACTGTTTTTTGGCGTCAGAAACAAAAACAATCGCAATCAGTCAAATGATGCTTAGTCGCTTAATCTATCAGCTGGAACTCGATAATTAATTACAGATGCATAGCTTTTTTGTTTCCGACAAAATGCGGTCATTTTTAGCTATTTTTCGATAGCCTTGATTTTTTGCTCCACTTTTTTATCAAGAAAAAAGTGGAAATTTGAATATTTACGAAATTTTGAGGGGCAAGAAAATTTCAATTGTGTTATACAGCCTCGCAAAGTTAGACAGTGTTTTCTTGAGTTGCGACTCAGAAATGAATTGGTATTAAAAGGCATAATCACCATTCTCATCATACATCACTGGCAATATTTTATGCGTAGCTTCAAAGTAGTCATAGGCACGTTTTAGGTTAATCCAAAATTTTTGCTTTACCACTTCATCTTTATATTCTCTTCCTACATAGTCAAGGGATTTCTGATTATATCGTATAGGAAATACATGCACAGGAATATTCAATAATCCATTGATACGAGCTATTAAACTAATGACATAGATTTCTTCAATCCATTCGTTGGTCATAGGCATACAACCTACAGTCATACAAGTACCATGTATTAAAATATCTCCACCTGGATGTTCTTTGTCTCCCATAATCATGTCTGAATAATTAGGATAATTGAGTAACATAGCCATGTGGTAATTACTTCTAGGATTAAATTCGGCAATAAAGTAAAACCCTTCTGGCACTTGCTTGTCACCTTCATATCGCTTGGGTCCTAATATGCCAGACAACGCACATATTTTGTAATTTTTTATCATTACAAACGTATCCTGATTTGAATTGCGAGCCCATAATTCAAAATCATTGGAAGCCTTAAATCCTCTGTATAAAATATTTGAACAAGGGTATTTAATCCCTTTTTCGGTAAACATTTTTTTAATATTCGATTCGTTTTTAGAAAAAGCCGTTTTCACACGATCAAACGACATTTGATAATTTTGAAATTGATAATCGGGGTATTGCATTGTCAATTGTGGCTGAGCAAATGCTACAATAGAAGAAAATGTATAAAGGAAAAGTAAAACAAGCGTTTTTTTCATTCAATGAATTTTATGAGTGCTAGGTAGAATTACAAATTTAGAACTTCAAACCTGAATATTTTCCTAATTTTTTGTAGTTTTAATTACTTTCTAAACTTATGAAAAAACTAGTCGTATTTACAGGAGCGGGCATGAGTGCCGAGAGCGGATTGAAAACATTCAGAGACAGTGATGGCCTTTGGGAAGGTTATAAAGTTGAAGAAGTAGCCACTCCAATGGCATGGAAACGAAATCCAGCACTAGTATTACGGTTTTACAACGAACGACGAAAAAATATTTTGGATGCAGAACCTAATGCAGCTCATAAAATAATCGCATCGCTCGAGCAACAATTTGATGTAACTGTAATAACTCAAAACATTGACAACTTGCATGAGCGTGCAGGTTCCAACTCCATTCTGCATCTTCATGGCGAAATAGTGAAAATGCGAAGTGAACTGAATGAGGATTTGGTCTATCCCATAGAAGGCGATATTGAATTGGGACAAACAGCCGACGATGGGGCGCAACTAAGACCGCATATTGTTTGGTTTCATGAAGCCGTACCAATGATGGAGCACGCCATTGAGATTGCAAAAGATGCAGATATTTTCGTGGTAATAGGCACTAGCTTGGTTGTTTATCCTGCTGCTTCTCTGTTGGACTTTGTAGCTGACTCTACTCCTGTAATCGTACTTGATAAAAAAGTGCCTCGCATCAATCGATCAAACGTTATTTATATTGAAAAACCTGCCACAGAAGGTGTAGAAGAATTGAAAGAAATTTTGAACAAGAACTATTTTTAATCTAATCCAAATACGACTCATTAAAGCCAATACCATAGGAAATCAATTCTTTCAATACTGGCTTATAGACTTCTTTCATGGTTGGTATTTGAACACCCAATAAATTTTTAATCTTACCAGTCAAGAGCAATTTAGTAAATATTGCCATTGGCAAACCAACCGTTTTAGCCATGGCAGTATATGTTTTGTCTTCCCCTTCTACGACTAATGTACTAGTGAGTCGTGCATTGATATTTTTACGACCGTATTCAAACTCATGATGCATGACAATCATATCTTTATCTTGCGGGCTCATTTTCCATTTTTCTTCTAATCGCTTTTGTAGGATATCTGCACTCGAAGCCTCACTCAACAATCCTATTTTTTCGTCATTGTATAAGCCGAGCCAATCAATCAACGAAACTGCTAATACATTTCCTTCGGCTACTTGTTTAATTCTATCTTCGGGTGTTTTTCCTTCAATGGATTGAGTCGCCTGCATAAACCACTCTTTGTAGCTCATATCTTTGGTATGGTATAGGTTTACCTCATTGGTTAAATCAAGTTTCACAACTGCATTCCACCCAATACAAAAATCCTCATATCGGAAGGTGGCTCTCAACATTGTTTTCACTTTGTCTAGTCCATACAATTCCATATAATTCATACTGTCTCGATTGGCATAGGCTGCTAATTTACCTACTCCGGGTACATTCATTACCTCGATCTCTTTAAAGAGATTGTTGTATTCAAGTTGCTTTTCAAAACCTGTAAGTAAAAAATGTGCGCCTGATTTTCCTGCTAATACGATATTGCGAGGATTCCACGATATTTTGTAATGCCATGGATTATTGTCACTCGAAGGAGCAACCAATCCACCACAATAAGATTTAAACGAATAAATATCACCGCCTAAACGTTCTATTTCATCGATAATTTTCATGGCACTCATATGATCGATCCCTGGATCGAGGCCAATTTCGTTCATAAATAGCAAACCCGAATTACGTGCTTCAGTATGTAAACTTTTAATTTGATCGGATACATAAGAAGCCGTCACGAGGTTTTTCTTTAGCTCCAAACAATCGTGGGCAACAATGAAATGCAGTGCTGGTGGCAACATAGAAATGACAATATCGGCATTTGAAATTAGACGTTTACGAATAATATCTTCATGTATTTCTATTTGAGTAGCAGTGCCAAACGAATGATCGCCTATACGTTCAAGGGCTGCATTGATATTAGAATCGGCCACAGTTATCTGCCAAAAGTACTTGGGTGCATGCTCTAGAAGGTATCTAATAAGGTAAGATGATGATTTTCCTGCTCCAAAAACTAAAATATTCGTCATTTGATTGATTTAAAATAAAAATGTACCTTTGCAAAGGTATATCTTCTAAATAATTAAAAGAATGAAAAAAAGTACATTCAAATTTATTTTAACTGCAATGGTATTTGCAGTTGTATTTTCATCATGTGCAACTAAGAAAAAGTATGGTTGCCCAGGTCATATTTCTATCCAAAAAATTCTTGGTCTGTAAGCATTATGAATTGGAAACCCTTGACTGATATTGCTCAACTAGATATACTGGTTGAGGATAGTCGTGTGAAGCCTATCGTCATATTCAAACATAGCACACGCTGTTCTATCAGTGACATTGCCAAGTCGCGACTCGATCGAGCTAAAGAGCCCGATGGATTAGATTTCTATTATCTTGACTTAATACAATACCGCCCTATTTCCAATGAAATAGCAGAACGATTTAAGGTTCACCATGAATCTCCTCAAATCATCATTTTACATGAGGGTGAATGTATCTATGATCAAAGCCATAATGGCATTACAATGGATGATATCCTAGCACAAGTTACGCTTAATTAATATTTTCGTTCAATACTTACTTCGCTACTTTCTACTTCTGTTCCCAATGGAGGGCTCAGTTTTTGTATAGACAAATAAAAGTATTTCATCGAAGGATATTGAATCAATACGTTTTGTTCAATAGTGTAGACTAACTCCTCTAGTAAAGGTTTTGCAGTTGCAAACTCCTCTTTCACAATATTCAGTATGATTTCGTAATCGATGGTTTGTTCAAGTTTTGTGACTCTTATGTAATCAATTCCGGCTTTCACATTCACTATAAATGTGTTACCCAAGATTTTCTCTTCGGGATACATGCCATGGTTGGCATACAATTTAATATTATTGAGGGCGATGTATAAAATAAAATACTAGATTTAATCCTTATGGATTTACATAAATCGTTTTAACTGCTTCGTATTCTTGTACAAAATCCTCGTCAGTTACATACAATCGAAAGGTGTAAGATGTAGCAGCAGTAGGAGGAACAAAATACACATAAGCAGCCGTACTTTGAGACCCATCGGGCATTACCCAACGTTGCTTGGTATAGCGCTCTGAGCAATTCTCTAAGCGTATAGTGTCTGTTATACGATAATCATTTTTATCGGTACAAATACGAGGATAAGGTTCACCCTTTTTTTTGCAACCAACAGCTATTACAGCCAAAAACGCTAGAATGATGAATGTATACTTCATTACCTGAACTCATTTAATGTGTTACAAATGTAATTTCAAAAAGTCAAGATACAAAGAAATAATTTGAAGTGTAGTAGAGATCCTTGGCTGTAGGCAGGAAACGAAACGATTGAACAATTTTATTTCTTACTATAATTCATTAGAGCAAAAGCAAAACTACTTTCCAAATATTTCATCTACATTATGATGAATATTAGCCGACATTTTATCTGTAGGCAAATCGTTGGAATCTCCCCCAAAAGGATCTTCGATTTCCTCGGCTATTAATTCCAAACTTGCCAATACATAAAAAATAAACACCACAATGGGAACCCCAATATACCCGAGTGAAAACATAAACGAAAAGGGAAGAGACATAATATATCCAAAAATGAATTTTTTTAAAAAAACACTGTAAGAAAAAGGAATAGGCGTGTTCTTAATTCGCTCACATGCACCGCAAATATTGGTCAAGGATTTCATTTCTTCATTGAGATTAATTAATTCGGCATCTGTGAGTTTATGCTCTCGATAGAGTTGATATATATGCTGATAAATCATAGAAGCCACTTGATTAGGTATATGCTTTTGTTTATCGACTTGTATGTAATCATGTGCCTCTAATTGTTTGTCAAGCAGCTCCCAGTCAGCCTTTTTAGTCGTTAAATGATTTTTTAGTGCATAAGCATACGCTGGTATTATTTTTCTAAAAAATTCACTGTTTACTTTATCATCCTTTGGTAAAATTGCATTCAGTTTGATCGAAATATTTCTAGCATTATTGGTCAAATCTCCCCAATGCTTTCGCCCTTCCCACCATCTGTCATAGGCTGAATTGGTTCTGAAAACGAGCAACAGCGAGATTACACCACCCAATAACGTATGCATAATGGTTATATTCTTTACCAAACTATCACTGCTCAATTTAAAATATTCTTTTTCGAGAAAGATAACCAAGCCACTGTAAATAGCAATACCTATCATGAGAGGAAATAATTTGCTTAGCGTATCACTCTTATGAATTTTAAAAATAAATGTAAACCAGTCTTTGGGGTTGTATCGGATCATGTTTGGAAAATGAATGTAAATTTCAAGAAAAAAAAGTTCTCTTAGTGAAAAATAGATCTCAATGTTTAAATTCATTCCATTTTTGTAAAATAATCCATCATATAATCAACAATAACACATCATTTTCTATAAATCTGTTGATAAGATAGCTTGACTTTTCACTTTCAAACATTACCTTTGCACAAAATTTTAGAAACCCCAACGTATTTTAATACGTTACAACTAATATTAATATGTCAAACAAAGGTAAAATCAAACAAATCATCGGTGCGGTAGTGGATGTACACTTCCCTGGAGACAACAAAATTCCTGAAATTATGAGTGCATTAGAAATCAAACGTCCAGATGGATCCGTATTGATTTTGGAAGTACAACAACATCTTGGAGAAGATAGTGTACGTACTATTGCTATGGATGGTACTGAAGGTCTAGTACGAGGAATGGAAGTAATTGATACAGGAATTCCGATAGCAATGCCAGTAGGTGATGCTATCAAAGGTCGTTTGTTTAACGTAACGGGTGATGCAATTGATGGTTTGCCACAGCCTTCTAAAGCTGGTGGTCGTCCTATCCATGCAAATCCGCCTGCGTTTGAAAACTTAAGTACAGCATCTGAAATCCTTTTTACAGGTATTAAAGTAATCGATTTGATTGAGCCTTATGCAAAAGGTGGTAAAATCGGTTTATTTGGTGGTGCGGGAGTAGGTAAAACCGTATTGATTCAAGAATTGATTAATAATATTGCGAAAGCATATAGTGGTGTATCTGTATTTGCTGGTGTAGGTGAGCGTACACGTGAAGGAAATGACTTGATGCGTGAGATGATCGAAGCAGGTATCATGAATTATGGTGATGCATTCAAACATAGCATGGAAGAAGGTGGATGGGATCTTGAGAAAGTAGATATGAACGCCTTGAAAGATAGTAAAGCGACCTTCGTATTCGGACAAATGAACGAACCTCCTGGAGCTCGTGCTCGTGTGGCATTGTCTGGATTGACAGTAGCTGAGTATTACCGTGATGGTGATGGAACAGGCAAAGGACGTGATATCCTTTTCTTCGTAGATAATATCTTCCGTTTCACACAAGCAGGTTCTGAGGTATCAGCTTTATTAGGTCGTATGCCTTCAGCGGTAGGTTACCAACCAACCCTTGCAACAGAGATGGGATTGATGCAAGAGCGTATCACATCAACTAAAAATGGTTCTATCACTTCAGTACAAGCGGTATACGTACCTGCGGATGATTTGACCGATCCGGCTCCAGCTACAACCTTTGCTCACTTGGATGCTACTACGGTATTGAGTCGTAAAATTGCCGATTTGGGTATTTACCCTGCGGTGGATCCGTTGGATTCTACATCTCGTATCTTGACAGAAGCTATTGTAGGTGAAGCACACTATACATGTGCTAATAAAGTGAAATTGATTTTACAACGATATAAAGAGTTACAAGATATCATCGCTATCTTAGGTATGGATGAATTGAGTGAAGAAGATAAATTGACCGTGTTCCGTGCTCGTAAAGTACAACGTTTCCTTTCTCAACCATTCCACGTGGCAGAGCAATTTACAGGTTTGAAAGGTGTATTGGTACCTATAGACGAAACAATTCGTGCGTTCAACATGATCATGGATGGTGAAGTAGATGAATATCCTGAAGCTGCATTTAACCTTGTAGGTACAATCGATGATGCTATTGCTAAAGGTAAAAAAATGATGGAAGCGGCGAAGAATTAATCTTCTTTAGTAGAAAGTCAAAAGTAGATAGTCAAAAGATTACATACTCTATGAAAGTTCATAATTTTAGAGAATTAAAAGTGTGGCAAAATGGAATCGAACTATCGAAAAGTATTTATCAAATGACAAGTACATTTCCTACTGAAGAAAAATTTGGTTTAAAAAGTCAAATTCAACGATGTGCTGTTTCCATTCCTTCAAATATTGCAGAAGGTTGCGGTAGAACAGGGAATAATGAATTAAAACATTTTTTGACTATTTCATTAGGTTCTGCTTTCGAATTAGAAACACAAGTGATATTAGCAAATGAATTTGGATATACTGACAAAAACAACTTTGAAATAATAATTAATCAAATACAAGAAATACAAAAGATGATTACAGGACTTTACAAATCGTTCAATTAACATCTTTATACTTTCTACTAAATACTTTATACTCTTTATGCATTTAGACATACTCACACCAGAACGAAAAATTTTTAACGGCGACGTATACGGCGTATTACTTCCAGGCGTAGCTGGTTATTTTGAATTGCTAGACAACCATGCCCCTATCGTGGCTGCATTGGGTAAAGGACAATTGAAAATATTGAAAGACAAAACCAATCATGAGATATACAATATCGAAGGTGGATTTGTAGAAATGAACAGCAACAAAACCATCGTATTGATTGAAGGGGCTGAAACCGTGAAGTAATATTCAATTCATTAAAACTAGTTAAGCGATTCAATTATTGGATCGCTTTTTTTTATTTTAAACTTTTCAAACAAATTACTTTCTCTTGGGTTTTAACGAATAACTTTTCCAAAGTTTGTAACTTTGGAAAAGTTAGAAAATATAACATGGAAAATATATTAGACTCTGCTAAAGAAAAATTAACTGAAATTACGGGAACTATAACTGGAATTTCAGAAAACATCACAAGCCTACTGAAAAAAGAAGTCATCGATAATCTAAAAGACTATGGTATAGAAAAAGTAAATGACGCATGGACTCAAATTGAATCCTCCACCGAAGTATTTGCTCGTACAGGTTATAGCATTACTGCTATCAATATCAATGTAGCTATACCACCTACCATCACCTTAAGCCTCGACCAAACAGAAAATAATACGGACGAGGAAGAAGAAAAGCTATTAAATGAAAATAAAGATAAAACATTTGTTTATTCAATATTAGTTGCATTGTTCAAAGCGAATGCCATCCAAAAATCAATTAATTCTGTACAATACAAGTTCTCAGGTTTATCTATTGGATTAGGCCTTTCACCTAGTATCGATATGAAGTTTGGGAAGGTGTGATAAATAATAAGAATTTAACTAATCATAATATCCTCCATTCAAAATTGAAATTATCACAGCTTAGTAAACCTTTTTACATATTGACTTTTACCAACATCCATCTTTAAAAAGTAATTTCCTTTTTTAAAATTCCTAGTATCGAGTTTTAAAAAGAAAGCACCTGTATTCCCTATACTTTTTTCTGTGTGGATTTTAGTCCCTTTATTATCTGTAATATCTATTATTATCTCCCCATCTATATGCTTGCTTGACTGTAACAATAAATAATCACTGACTGAGTTTGGACTCAGTGCAATATCTATATCATCGATTATTTGCATCGTATCACAACACTCTATTTCTGTAATCGTCTTAGAAAACTGAGCTCCCAACGGAAAATTAAATTCTAGGTTTGAGCTTGCCCTCTTTATGGAAACACTCACTTCATTTCCTGGTTGCTGTTTTGCAATCTCACTTAATAGATGGATTGTATTCTTCATTTCAATATCATTGATATGCGTAATTGTATCATTGATTTTAATACCAAACGTATAGGCCGCCGAGTTGGGTATAATTTCAATTACTTGTACATATTTTGAGTTGGGTATGTCCGATATTTTAACCCCAATAAAAGCACCATACTTAATAGTTCTGGTTTTCTCGCAAGGATGTTGACAATCTTTTAATACTTGAGCCTGCATTGATAAAGCCGCTAATATAATAACCACTATCTGTAACAATTTCATAGTCAAAAGTTGCTTAGTCCATGTTCGTATTGAGGTTTATAAATTGCACTTGAACGGATTTAAATAAAATAAATAACCTGAATTACTTTATAAATTGATAATACTCCTCCACCATTTGTTTATAATATGGTTTCAATTCAGCAGGAACGGTTTTGTAATAATCAATCACCGATTGTTTATTTTTCAAAATATCTTTTAGTTGTTGAGGTATTTCACGCGTTTGATCTTTGCCCGAATTGGATTCACGTTCTTTGCCTTGTTCCTGTTCACGCATAGCATCTTTAGCTTCCATCAGTCGAGTGAGTATTTCGGATTGGCGCTGAAGCATTTCATTTGTCATTCGCTTATTTACGATATCGGTTTCGTTACGATCCATGTCTTGCTGTATTTTAGTCAAGTTAGGATTACTCTTTCCATCTTTGCGCAATTGATTATTGATATCGTTCAATTGTTTACGAAGTGCTGCTTGCTGTGCGGCTATTTTTGCCATTTGCTCTGAGTCACCACCACCTTGTTCGCCGCCGCCTTGTTCACCTCCTGGCTTTTCACCTTTTCCATCTTTACCTGGCTTTTCTCCACCTGGTTTTTCGCCCGGCTTATCGCCTGGTTTTTTACCATCTTTCCCATCTTTTGAGTTCTTGGCCATTTTATCCATCATTTGCTTCATAGCATCGCCTAGCTTTTGTTGTTGCGATATGATATCACCCAATTGCATCCCCATTCCTTTGCCGGGTTTCTTGGATGGTTTTTTACCAGGTTTATTACACGATCCGCTCGGCTGGCCTTCATTATTCTTTTGCTGAGCTTGTTGATCCATCAATTGTTGCAACACTTCATTGAGCATCAGTGCAAGATTATTAGCACCTGTCATTACATACTGTTGATTTACGGTTGCTTGTGGCGAGGATCGTGCTTCAAGGAAAGATATAGCACTTTCCATGTTGCGGTTGATTCCATCTATCTCTTTATTGACTGTAGATGAAAGCATCGGTAATCGCTTGCTCAAGGCAAACAAACTATCGGCTATCATCTTGGCATCCGATTTCAGTTTTTGTTGTGTTTGAATATTGCTTACATATTTAGGATCTGCGATAGAAGTAGATTTCACCGTATTGATTAAATCCTCTTGCGTAAATGACATACGTATTAGATTTTGCAATAATTGTCGTGTAGCTTTTACATCTATTTCCAATTGATCAGCTCCACCACCACCTGCGGCATCATTCATCTTCTTAGCAAGATCTTCTAAATTTTTCTTGGCACTTTTTTGAGATTTGGATGCTTTGCTACTATTGCTGTTGCTCAATTCTTTTGAGCTATTTTCCATGTTTTGATCTGCATCATTGGCGTCTTTCTTCATGTCCGACAAGTCTGCTTTATTCTCCATTTGATCGTTCACCTTTTCCATTTCAGCAATGTCTTTTTTCAATGCTTCCATTTCTTTGTTCAACTCATCTTGTTTCTTTTTTAATTCTTCAGGCGATTTTGTACCTGCATCATTTTGCTTATTGAGTTCATCTTGTTTTTTTGCAAGGTCTTCCGCTTTTTTGGCAATATCTTCCATGCGCATATCTCTTTCGAGTTGCTTCATCATTTCCACTACTCGATCGAGGTCTTTTTCCATCAATTGATTATCTTGTTCAATCTGTTTGAGTTGATCAAAAATCTGATCTTTGTTCAACATCTTCATCAGCTCCTCCATTTTTTTCATTCGTTCGGCCAGCTGATTATTTTTCAATTCATCGAGTAGTTTTTCTAAATTTTCTTGCTTCTCTTGTGTCTGCTCCGATTGTTCTTTGTTTTGAGATTGCTTATTGTTGTTTTCAAATTTCTTTTGAATGTTCTCGATTTGTTTTTGAAGATTTTCGTTCTTCTCCATCATCTCTTCCATCTGTTTTTTATCCTGCCAATCGAGTTCGTTTTTTTGCAACATCTGTTCCTGCAAGGCTTTGATGTCTTTATCTATTTTGTCATTTTGTTTGGAAGCACTGTTTAAATCTTTATTTACTTGATCTTGTGTTTTTTCAATAATAGAATCTAGTTTTTGTACAGTGGGTTTTTCGTAACTAAATACAACACTTTTAGCACATTTACTTCCATTGACAGCATCATTGTCACATACCGAAAAATAGTAGCTAAGTTTATCGCCCGCTTCGAGTTTCAATGTTTCGATATCAAACATCTGATTGAACTGAGCAAAGGTACCCGCTTTAACAGGTACAGGTAAACTACCACTTTTGGATGCACCAGTAACAACACCTTTCTCATTTGTTTTTTGAATCGTATAATTCAAAGCTACATTTCGAATACCATAATCATCGCCTGCTTCGCCTACAAACAAAACATACTCAGCTGTCATAGAATCGTTGTATTGCTGTACATTGATCGTAGGAAACTGATCGGGTATCACACTTACATTATAATGCAAGGAATCTTTTTTATCGATCTGCTTATTAGATACTATGATTGAATACGAAGTATCTCGCATAAAACGATATGCATAAAAATACTGATTGAGTTGCTTGCCCATTGAAACTGCATTGCCATTCCCTAAAGCAAATTGCACATCATCGGTATTCTCGGTATTGAATACCCATCGAAGAGAGGTGCCTTGTGGCGCAACAATATCACCAATATTATCAAGTACTTCATCTTTACGTCCGGTATAATCAGGGTAATCGACTGATACCTTGAATTGTTTAATAATAGGTTTTTTTAACGTGTGAATAGAATATCGTTCACTATTAAAGCCTGCAGTTGCAAAATTAAATTCTACATCTTTCGATACTTTGTAAAAAGTATGTGAGAAAACTCCGTCCTCTTTTTTCTGCATCATTACATCTTGTCCATTGTACTGAATGGTCATAGTTTCGGGTGATGATTTGCCTTCTGTTTTTACATTGATTTCAATGTCTTCAAATTGTGGAACGGTTAATTTCTGAGTTAATAATTTAAATGTAAAAGGCGCTTTGGGAACAAATTTTTGTGAAGGGGATAATAACCGCTCAGCTGATTCCTTGAATACATTGGGTGCAGCAAATAACATCACGATGAGAATCAATGCAGGTGGTAACAGATAAGGAAGAAAACGTTTGTTTCGAGCTAAATTGACTGCACTTTGAAATGGAATAGGTGAAAGTTCTTTTGTTTTTTGTTCAATACTAGCAGCTATCAACTCTTTACTAGCTGTTTCACCCAAGGTGTTTTTAAGTTGCAATACATTGAGCAATTTATCTTGTACATCAGGAAAGTGTGTGCCTATGATTTGAGCTGCTTTTTCATGTGAAATCACTTTACCTAATTTTTGCATGTTGAGCAAAGGAATTAGAATCAAAGAAATGATTGCAAAACCACCTATTAAAACAAAAGCACCTAATAACAGAAAGCGCAACCATGAAGGAAAATAAAAATAATACTCTCCTACGCTGACTAGCAAATAAAACGCAAGTGCCGCTGAAGAAAACAAGAGTAATCCTCGGATAAGTTTGTTGGCGTAAAATTTACGAATAAACGCATCCAAGCGATGAATCAATAAATCGTAATTATTCATATTGACGCAAGTTACTTAAAGTATCGAAAGCAAGATTTTTTAAAACCTTGTTTTTTTGTGAAAGTTTTTTAACGAAGGTTTCGCTTAGAGCGAAACCTTCGTTAAAAAACTTCGATGCAAAACCTTCATTTTAGGATAGAAATCTTTTTAACTCCTTAATTCCTGATTCAGACAATGTTAAATGAATTTTGTCATTTGAAGAATTAAGCACACAAACTTGATTTTTAACATCGATGGATAGTACATAACTCAGATTTATAATATGGCTTTTATCTACCCGAACCAAAAAGTCATATTTAAATTGACTTTCCAATTCTTTTAAAAGGTAATTGACATCAACTTTAGGTTGATGGAGTGTATAGAGATGATAAATTTTCTTTTGTGCTACAATTGCCACAATATTCTCTGGAGATTCATACATAATTTCTCGCATAGTCTTAAAAGGAAACTTCTCTTTTGGCTTCATTTGATGTACAAGTTCTTCCAATTCATTTGTTCTTTTTTGTGTAGCAATATTGTCAATTGCCTTTTGAACTACCTCTATGAGTTCTTTATGGCTATATGGCTTTACAAGGTAGTCGACCAAACCAAGTTTAATTCCTTTTAATAAAAATTCAGTTTCACTATATGCACTTGTTATAATAAGTTGAGAATTGCATCCTAATTGAACTATTTCTTGAAAAAAATCAATCCCATTCATTCCTGGCATTTTAATATCAGAAAATATTATATCTGGGTTATAATGCATACAATGGTCAATTGCATCTAAGGCAGTATTGTATCTGCCTGCAATTTTAATAGCAGGAAAATGTTGTTTTAAAATAAACTCAATTCGATCAAGGGCTATATCCTCATCATCAACAAGTATACATCTGTATTCAATCATAACATGTAGGTATAATGATATGGAATAAAAATAGTACAAATTGTACCATTTACAAAACCATTTATCATTCTATCTACAATATCAATCGAAATTGGGGTTTCATTCTGTTGATTAGAAAGTTCTATTTGCTTTTTCAATGTACTTAAACCAACCTTGGTTGAATCCAGATTATATTGCTTAGCCTCCTCTCTGCCTATACCATCGTCTTCAATATGGATAGTAATTCCATTTGTTTCTTTGGAGTAAATTCGTATGTCTAAATGACCATATCCTTTCTTACTCATAAAACCATGTTTGATTGCATTCTCTGCAAACGTATGCAAAAGCATGAGTGGGATTTCAATGTCTTGATTGATGTTATCGTCAACTTGTATTGAATATTGTAGTTTCTCATTGTATCTCAATTTTTCCAATTGAAGATAATCATTCACCAACTTCAATTCATCCCTCAAACTTCTAGAAGCTTTATCTGCATTTCTTATCACATCGGCATTGAGTTTCAAAAATTTCAATAAATAATCGATGGCCTCATCATATTTTTTTTGTTCTATTAGAAATACTAATGCATTGTATACATTCCCTGAAAAATGTATAGTGAATTTGGCGCGAAGCGATTCTAGTTTGTAACTTAATTGTTCTTTTTCTGATTTTAAATTCATATTCTTGGCTTTTTTTCTAAAGCCATAAAAAAGACTTCCGATAAAACCAAGAAGCAAAAAACTAGACGTCAACAAATAAAAATTTTGTTGTTTTATTCTATCTACATTTTGTTGTTTTAATGATATTTCATCGTCTTTTTGCTTTAATTGAAACAAGGCTTTCTTACGTTCCATTTCACCCAATTTATCTTCATTCAACGCGCTATCTTTAACCATTACATATTCTTTATAAAGGTTTAATAACTTCTGCTTGTCCGTACTATTCTTATTTATTTCAATTAATTTCAAAAGACAATCATCCATTTGAGTGTAATATTCATCTTCTTTAAATAAAATATATGACTCATTTAATAATTTTTCTGCTTTGGCAAAAGCACCTTCTTTAAATGCTATTGATCCAAAATAATATTTAATATCTGCATATTGATCTTTATTGCCTAATTGATTATAATTATATTGCATATCCGTATGTTTACCCATAGTTTTTTGCAATTGCTAGCGTTAACCTATCAAAGAGTCTGTTACCAAAGTATCTTCTGTTAAGTTTGTAACAAAATTCGTTTAGATAGTTTTGAAGGTACTG
>JBIIJQ010000047.1:0-23077 GCA_044233655.1 Chitinophagaceae bacterium
GATACAGATCCAGGTTTTGGAAACGGAACGGTCATTGATTTTTCTCCAAGTGTAGATACTGCAAATGTGATACTTAATTTAGTTACTACAGGTTTATCTTCAGGAATTCATACGTTGAATATTCGATACAGAAATACAAATGGATTGTGGGGTTTGTTTTTTACAGATACGTTTAATTTGTGTTCAACACCTCCAGTTTCTATTATTACATCACAAGGTTCTCCAGCACTTTGCACAGGAGGTTCAGTGTTGCTCAAAGCAGACACAAGCAATGGAGCAGGTACAACCTATCAATGGCGATTTAATAACAATGCTATAAACGGAGCTACCAATAATACATTCCTTGCAAATGCTGCTGGTAGTTATACTTGCATAGTAAATAAGAACTGTGCAAATACCAGCAATGCCATTGTGGTAACAATCAATAATAATGTGTTTATGCCCGTTGTAAGTATTACAGCAAATCCCCTTTCTTCATGTGCGGGTTCTTCTTATATATTTACGGCCACTGTTCAAAATGGCGGCGTAACACCTACGTATCAATGGAAGAAAAATAATATCAATGTGGGTACCAACAGTCCAATTTATACAACTATCCCAACATATGGAACTACTATTAGATGTGTAATAATCAGCAACGCCCAATGCGCTACGCAAGCCTTGGATACAAGCAACACCATCACTACCTTGTTTAATTTTTTGGGCAATGATCAAATAAAATATATATTACCGAATACGACCAGGAACTTGACAAATATTGTAAATTTTGCAGGGGCATCTTACTCATATAGAAGAAGTAATTGGTCTACTGTATTTTTCCCAACCGCTGTGCCAGCAGGTATTTATTATATAATAGGGACTGTTTCTCCAACTTGTAAGGATACTGTAAAAATTACTGTAAAAATCGGAAACATTCCACCTAATTTTAAAACAGATTTGCCTGATGAAACAGTTGGAGATAATATCAGTATATATCCAAATCCAACCAATCAATTTTTAACCGTTAGAATAATTTCAGCACAGAGTAAATTGTCAGATGTTAAGATATTCGATTTGTCAGGTAGGCTTTTGCAGGAGAAAACGGTTAGGATACTTGAAGGTGAAAATGTAATTGATTTTAGTTTGAAAGATTATGCACAAGGATTATATATACTTAGATATTTTGAAGATGGCGTTTTAATCAAATCAGAAAAGATAAGCAAGACGGAATAGTTTATTGCAATATATTTTTAAAAATAGTATCAGAAATAGTACATAAAATAGACACACCACGGTGTGTCTATTTTATGTTGATAAAGTCAAAATAAAAATTAGTTCAACTTATATTTTACTTAATCAGCGTTCAAAACTATAAAAGAACATAAAGCAAACCTACTTCTCAGGTCTATGAAGTGTCCTTCGCTTCATAGTCCTATTCTGTAGCTTTCAGCTACAAACGTTCAGTAACTAGTATATCCCTGCATTGACTCTGCTCAATAAAGAAAATGCCCCCGAAAACTAGCCGCTATAGTAGGAAGCGCCGTGCGCGACGGATAGAGCGAAGTAGCTCAATAGTGGGATGCAGAAGGGCTCCAAACTATAGATCAACGTTTTTTGTTATGTGTAATAGACTTAAATCGATTTCATCCTTCGAATCTTCATCACTTCCCAAAACATGTTCCAACTATCGTTTACGACATTTATTTTACTTCCTTCGATGGCATTCCATGTGATAGGCATTTCTACAATAGCACATCCAAGTTGGTTTGCTTTTTTAAGTATTTCTACATCATGTGCCCAGCCCATTGTATGAAGACTGGCAAATAGTTGTTGTGCTATGGGGCGTGGATACAATTTAAAACCACATTGTGTATCTTGTATATTGAGCCCTACAAGGCTTCGTATGATCCAATTAAAAATATTCCCTACGATTTTGCGATAGCCAAGGTCGTGTACATGGGATGTTTTCAATTCGCGTGATCCAATGAGAATTTCTTTTTCATAAAATTGAGTTCGAAGTTGTATCCACTTGAGTAACTCAATAGGTCGTGTAGCCATGTCGGCATCGAGGGTAAGTACGTAACCGCCTTTGGCGACTTCAATTCCTTTTTTAAGTGCACCGCCTTTACCTGTATTGGATTGAGAAATTAGGGTGAGGTTCGATTTCAAGGTTTGAGCAATAGGATGTTTTTCAATTAAAATGGCTGTGCCATCGGTACTGCCATCATCTACTAAAATTAGTTCAAAAGGACCCTTCCAGGCTACTGCAAATTCTGCTAGGCCGTCCATCATCAATCCAATTCGATTTGCTTCATTGAAACAAGGGATTACGAGTGATATAAACGGGGCGTACATGAATGGCAAAAGTAATTCAACACCCTTGATGTTTCGATTATTTTTGTAGAATTTTAGGATTAGGTGTAATAACCACTTTTAATAGCGAATGCTGAATTTTTGGGTGGCCTTAGAAAAATATCGTTAAGAAACTGCGAAGCAATCACTGAGTCAAATAAATAAAATTGAAATTGCCCGAAGTAAATGATGGTTTTTAACGTCAGAAATAAAAACAATCGCTTTCTGCCAAATCAATATTTAAAAGCCTAATCTACCCAATTATGTTGATTATTAAATAAAGATGAATAGCTTTTTTATTTCCGTTAAAAATCAGCATTTTTAGCTATTTTTCGATAGCCTTGAAACCTAACGAAGTGGTTCATGAACACAAATAATAAAACAAATTAATCGTGAATATTTTTTGCTCCACTTTTTTATCAAGTTATAATCCTGCCAAAGGCGGGGAAAAAAGAGGAAAATTATAAAAATAAATCAAGGATGTTTTTATGGTTAATCCTATAACTTTTAATTCCTTTTGCTTGCAACAGTATTATTCTCAACGAGTTGAATCCCAAGTTGTAAATTCCATCATTTTTACAAAAAAATATTTTTTTAGTTATTCACATCGTTATACAATGCGATTTTGCTAATGGATGCCAAAAAATGTTGTTAATATACACAGTTTGTGAATAAAGAAATTGTTCAAATACGAACCTCAAAAAATATCTTTGATTCGTTGATTCACTAGAAAAGACACTCCCCATCTTCTGTATTATTTTGAAAACTGAACCCTTAAATGATTCACTATCCAATTGATAGAGATGGACAACTTGACTAAAACCCATATCTTAACTATAAATTTTTATTACGTACATGAGCAAAAAAAATACCACAACTAAAGGACTTCAGTTCCAACGTTACTACACCAACGACACAGCACCTGTTTATGATTTATTTCAATACGATTACCGCACATCGGTGATTCGCAATCCAAATGGAGAAGTGATTTTCGAAATGAAAAATGTAGAGGTACCTGCTCATTGGAGTCAGATTGCAACAGATATACTTGCACAAAAGTATTTTAGAAAAGCAGGCGTTCCTCAAGAAGATGGTTCGCTTGGTCGTGAAACTTCGGTAAAACAAGTGGCACATCGTATGGCCGATTGTTGGAGACAATGGGGCGAAAAATATGGTTACTTTGCATCTTCGAATGATGCACAAGTATTTTATGATGAATTAGTCTATACCATTTTAAATCAAAGTTGTGCACCTAATTCACCGCAATGGTTTAATACTGGCTTGCATTCTTCATATGGTATTACAGGTAAAGCACAAGGACATTATTATGTAAATCCTACAACGGGAGAACTTGAAAAATCAACCAATGCCTATGAGCGCCCACAACCTCATGCATGTTTTATATTGAGTGTAGACGATGACTTAGTCAACGAAGGTGGCATCATGGATCTTTGGGTTCGTGAAGCTCGCATATTCAAATACGGAAGTGGGGTAGGTACCAACTATTCTAACATTCGTGGTGAAGGTGAAAAATTGAGTGGTGGAGGTACATCAAGCGGTATCATGAGTTTCTTAAAAATAGGAGATCGTGCTGCTGGTGCAATCAAAAGTGGAGGTACAACTCGTCGTGCTGCCAAAATGGTTTGCTTAGATTTGGACCATCCTGAAATTGAAAAATTCATCAATTGGAAAGTAGAAGAAGAACAAAAAGTAGCAGCCTTGATTGCTGCTGGCTATAGCCACGATTACGAAGGTGAAGCTTACCGTACAGTGAGCGGACAAAATTCTAATAACTCAGTTCGAGTACCCAACGAATTTTTCCATGCATTGGAAAATGGTGAAGATTGGGAATTGAAAGCACGTACTGACGGAAAAGTAATGAAAAAAGTTCCTGCCAAAGATTTGTGGGATCAAATTGCTTATGCAGCTTGGCGCTGTGCCGATCCTGGAACTCAATATGACACGACTATCAATGAGTGGCATACATGTCCTGAAGGTGGTCGCATTCGCGCATCAAATCCATGTTCGGAGTATATGTTCCTCGATAATACTGCATGCAACTTAGCTTCTATGAATCTTCGTCGTTTTTACAATGAAGAAAACAATCAATTTGATGTAACTGGATATGAATATGTAACTCGTCTTTGGACTGTAGTTTTAGAAGTATCTGTATTAATGGCACAATTTCCATCTAAAGAAGTTGCTCAATTAAGTTACGATTATCGTACGCTTGGTTTAGGATACGCGAATCTTGGATCATTGTTAATGGTACAAGGTATTCCTTACGACAGTGAGCAAGCAAGAGGTATTGCTGGCGCATTGACTGCTATCATGACCGGTGTGTCTTACAAAACATCAGCTGAGATGGCAAGTCATTTAGGAACTTTTGCTAAGTACGAAGAAAATAAAACACATATGTTGCGTGTGATGCGAAATCATCGTGCGGCTGCTTATGATGCGCAAGATGCATTTGATGGAATTGAAATCAAACCTCAAGGTATCAAAGCTCAATATTGTCCTGACTATTTATTAAAAGCTGCTACAAAAGCATGGGATGATGCAGTGCAAATGGGTGAAAAATATGGTTATCGTAATGCACAAGCCACTGTAATCGCTCCTACTGGAACAATCGGTTTAGTAATGGATTGTGACACAACCGGTGTTGAACCTGATTTTGCATTGGTGAAATTTAAAAAATTAAGTGGTGGTGGTTATTTCAAAATCATCAATCAAAGTATACCAACCGCGTTAAGAAATTTAGGTTATTCTGAAAAAGAAAATGATGCAATCGTTAAATATGCGAAAGGACATGGAACGTTTGCTGGAGCGCCTTATATCAATCATCAGTCGTTGAGTGAAAAAGGATTCATAGCAGAAGAATTGAAGAAATTGGATAATGCAGTTGAAAGTGCTTTCGACATAGCCTTTGTATTTAATCATTACAATCTTGGTGAAGAATGTTTACAACGTCTTGGATTTCAACCTGAACAATATATGAATCCATTGTTCTCTTTATTGGATGAACTAGGATTTAAAAACGAAGAAGTAGATGCTGCAAACGATTATGTGTGTGGTACTATGATGCTTGAAGGAGCACCATTGTTGAGAGATGAACATTTGCCAGTATTTGATTGTGCCAATAAATGTGGTAAAAAAGGAGAGCGTTATATTCATCACACAGGACATATCCGTATGATGGGTGCTACTCAACCATTTATTAGTGGTGCTATTTCAAAAACGATCAATCTTCCGAATGAAGCGAATGTGGATGAAATTAAAGAATGTTATCAATTAAGTTGGGAATTGGGCTTGAAAGCAAATGCTCTTTATAGAGATGGTAGCAAAATGAGTCAACCGCTTTCAAACAAAAGTGATAAAAAAGAGAAAGTTGAAACTGTTGAAAATGTTGCAGAAACTATACAGCAAATTGCTGAAAACGTAATGCACGATTTGGGAAAATTGACAATCGATGAATTATTGGAAGAAGTCAATAAACGTGTACAAGCAAGTCCTGATACTAAATTGAAACGTGAACTATCTCGTATCGTTGAACGTAAAACATTGCCAGCTAAACGACGCGGCTACACCATCAAATCGAAAGTAGGAGGACAAGCTGTTTTCTTACGTACAGGTGAATACAGTGATGGTACATTAGGTGAAATTTTCATTGACATGGCCAAAGAAGGTGCAACCATGCGTAGCTTATTAAACTGTTTCGCAATTTCAATTAGTATTGGATTACAGTATGGTGTTCCGTTGGAAGAGTTTGTAGATAAATTTATCTTCACACGATTCGAACCAGCAGGAATGGTAGATCATCCAAATATCAAAAATGCAACATCAATCGTTGATTATATTTTCCGTGCTTTAGGATATGAATACCTTGGTCGTACAGATTTAGTACATGTACAATCACCTATTGGAAATTCTGGTCAAGATGAATGGGATATACCAGTAGAAGGAACTGAAGAGCTTTCAAATGTACGTGTAACAGCATTGGGATCTAAGCCACAACCAAGTGAAGTAGTGCCTCAAAAAGTGGCAGTTGGTGTAAATAGTATGACAGAAATCGAAAAGAAAAAACTATTAGGTACAAGCGCTGATGCCCCTGTATGTCGTAGTTGCGGTAATATCACACTTCGCAATGGTACTTGCTACATGTGTCCTAATTGTGGTACAACAACTGGATGTTCGTAATAATTGAACCTTGATATATTTATAATAATACTCTACAGAAATGTAGAGTATTTTTTTTAATGATTGAACATCTTTGTTAGGTTTAGCAGGATGAAACAGTTTGTAATACAGATTCATCTCTGAGTCGCAACACAAGAAAACAATGTCTAACTTTGGGAGGCTTTATAACACAATTGAAATTTTCTTGGCCCTCAAAACTTCGAAAATATTCAAATTTCCACTTTTTTCTTGATAAAAAAGTGGAGCAAAAAATCAAGGCTATCAAAAAATAGCTAAAAATGACCGCTTTTGTCGGAAACAAAAAAGCTATGCATCTGATACCAAAAAAATGGCTGTGGCTTATAGATTAAGCGACTAGGCATTATTTGACGGATTGCGATTGTTTTTGTTTCTGACGCCAAAAAACAGTCATTTTCTTAACGCTATTTTTCTAAGGCCTGTCCCTGAATGAACTTTGCGTTTCAAAAAGTATATTATGAGTAATAAATTATTTTAATATTTTATTCGTTCTAATTTAGCATATCCTATTAAGTTAGATATATGTGAGTTATGTAATGGCCCAATTTTATTGGTCTAAACATCCTTCCTATCGGCCTTGCCTTTGGCTTGGAATACATATACTCCCAAAAACTTTCGGAATAAGATTTGCTCTGCTTCACAAATCACATTGGTATATCAACTTTAACATATGTGATTTATTTATTTGACTAATTTTAATTTTAAAAATCTTAGTTTATGAACAAGCTAATGCTATATATATTATTTTCAATAGTGCTTTTTAAAGCAACCAATAGTTCAGCTCAATATTGGTCTGTAAAACAAACAGTCGCAAACAGAATTATTTGGAATTTAGAATTTGCCGATCAAAATACTGTTTATGCTGTTGGAGATAGGGTTTTAATGAAAAGTACAGATGCTGGAAATACTTGGATTGATTTAATGCCAAACTTAGTAGGAATAACAACTGATTCAATTTTTGCAAACCTTCAATTTTTAAATAAAGATACAGGATTTATTTTCAGAAACTTTTCATCAAATGCATTGTTGCGTACCACTGACGGAGGACAAACTTGGACTGATGTCTCTACTCCAGCATTGCCATACGGAGTATTTGATATGGAATTCGTTTCGCCTTTAATAGGATATGCAACAGGTGGATTTATGGACTCTGTAATTGCAAAAACAACTGATGGAGGACAAACCTGGACACATGTGCCTTCTCCACCCAATGTTTCACCATTAGCAATCAAATTTTTGAATGATAGTACTGGGTTTGCTGGCAATGAAATAATTTATAAAACAACCAACAGTGGACAAACATGGGTACCTACGAATACGCCAAATGGATGGAATCCTACAAATCGAGTTTCAAATTATTATTTTATAGACGAACTTAATGGTTTGGCATTAACCGAAGAATGGATCGTTTATAAAACAACGGACGGAGGTCTAAATTGGGATCCCACTATTTTGCCAGTATTACCTAATATAGGATCATGTTATAATTTTTCATTTGATCAGAATTATTTTGGATATTGCATGGGTTATGCTATTTATCAACCTTTTGTAAGTATGGATGGAGGGCAAACATGGGTAATTGACGCTTCATTTCCAGCACATTTAAATGCAGTTAGTATTGCAATATCTTCCGATCATAAAGTGATGATTGGTACTTCATCTGGCGAAGTCGTTATTCGAAGTAATGGACCTTTAGATGTACTTAAAACAGAACCACTTAATGAAGTTGAAATTTATCCAAATCCAAGCCAAGGAAAATTAACGCTTACGCATGCCGAACATGTAACATCTTTTTCTGTGTATAATCTTCTAGGTCAAGAAGTAGCAAACAGCAAAGGGGTTAAACTAGCTATTCCAATATTAAATCTTGATTTGAGTTCATTGCCAAAAGGCATTTACATATTGCATATGAATGGAAATAATAAATCAAGACAACAAAAAATTATCTTAGAATAAATTAAATTTTATTATACCCATTTGAATTTTATTAAGAGTTTTTAAAGAATAAAAAAAAGCCAGAAAATAATTTCTGGCTTTTCATTGTTGTATGATAATAGATTACCAACTCAAATCATCTTTCTTTTTGAAACGAGGTTTGCTAGCTGGTTTTTCAGCTGATGATGGTTTTGAAGTTGAAAAAGTTCTCTTTTTACGATCGCCAAATGATGAACCACCTTCCGAAGATCGAGAAGCTCTATCGCTGAAAGGCTTAGGTCGGTCGCTGAAGCTTCTTGATTTGAATCCACCTCCACTACTTTTACCACCACCATCTGCTTTATCTATACGTACTTCACGTCCGTTGTGATCTACATTTTTAAAACCATCCAAAATACGTTCTGCACTTTGAGCATCTGTTTCGAAAAAAGATGAAACACCACCCATGTCGATATCTTTGATATTATGACCACTTACTTTAGTATGCTTGAAAATTAATTCACGCATTTCATCATAACGAAGATTGTCTTTTTTACCTAAATTGATAAATAAACGAGTAGTCGATTCTCCACCTGCAAAACGATCTCTGCGACTTGAGCTATCTCCACGATCTCTACGATCACCACTTCGTTCTCCACCACGATCGCTTCTACGGTCGTTACCACGATCACTTCTGCGGTCACTGCCACCACGTTCAGCTTTTGAATTTTCGTTGATGTTGAGGTCAGAGTTAATCATATAGTTATTATCCAACTTGCCAAATTCTTTAGCAAGGATACGATTCACCAATTCCTCTTTTTCCATTTCCATCAATGGTGTAATCCATTCGTCCAAAAGAACGATATCGTTGTCATCTTTATAATCAAATTCTACGAAATCTTTTACATAATTCTGTACGCGACGAGCAATAATCTCTTCGCCTTTAGGTATCATATATTTTTCAAATTTGATACCAGCCATTTTTTCAATTTGATGCAATTTGTATGCTTCACGAATGTGCAATAAAGCTATAGAAATACCTGTTTTACCAGCACGTGCTGTACGACCGCTTCTGTGTGTGTAGTTTTCTATATCATCTGGAAGATGGTAATGGATAACGTGTGTAATATCGTTTACATCAATACCTCTTGCAGCTACGTCTGTAGCACAAAGGATTTTAATGGTACGTTTACGGAATTTACCCATAACTTTATCACGTTGTTGTTGTGATAAATCACCATGTAAGCAATCGGCATTGTAACCAGCCTTCATGATAGCATCGGCTATTTCTTGTGTTTCGATACGAGTCGTACAGAATATAATTCCAAAAAAATCGTCATTGAAATCAATGATTCTTTTTAATGCAGCCAGTTTGTCTCTAGCTTGTACTACAGCATATTGATGGGTGATTGATGTAGATGCTGAATTCTTTTTACCAGAACTAACTTCTACACTTTCTTTTAAATATTTATTGGCGATTGTACGGATTTCTTTAGGCATTGTTGCACTAAATAATCCTGTTACTTTATCTTCTGGAGTGTTTGATAAAATAGATTCCATATCTTCTTGGAAGCCCATGTTAAGCATTTCGTCTGCTTCGTCTAGTACCACTGTTTCTACTTGGTCTAATTTTACTGCTTTACGATCGATTAAATCAATCAAGCGACCTGGTGTTGCTACAATAATATGAGCGCCCGAACGTAAGGCTCTTATTTGCTCTGAAATGCTACTCCCACCATATACTGCCACGATTCTTACACCTTGCATATGCTTGCTGTAATTTTTAAGATCGTTGGTGATTTGCATACACAGCTCACGTGTTGGAGATATGATTAATGCTTGCGTAAATTTACCCATCGTATCCAGATTGTGAAGGATAGGTAAGCCAAAGGCAGCTGTTTTGCCAGTACCAGTTTGTGCTAATGCTACTAAATCGGATTCACGACTTAGGAAAACTGGGATTGCTTTTTGTTGGATTTCTGTAGGGTTTGTAAACCCAAGTTCTGTAACGGCACTAACGATTTCCTCGTTTAGACCTAATTCACTAAATGTTGTCATGTTGTTTTTTACGTTTTGTTTAAAAAATTAATTAATTCAAGTTTCCGAAGAAATACCCACAGCTAATTTGGATAGCAGGTTGGAACTAAATGTTTTTTATTAAACAAAGTGTTTGTGTAAAATTCTCTTTCCTTTAAAAGAGCATGACCCACATTCCGCCGTCAACGCATTGTGTGACGAATGGTGCTATACTATCAGCGAATATCAATTTCTAAGAACTTAAGAGTGCAAAAGTAATACATATAATTTTTCCAAATGCGATTGAGTTACTAATTAGGAAAGATGTGAGATAAGAGATGCATTGTCTTTATTATTCTATTCTATTTTTTAATTAAATTTTTAATTAAAGTGTATTTATTTTTCAATTGAGAAAAATCAAAGAGTGCATGAATACTGTTCTAAAATTATATCTCATGTCTCAATTCTCACATCTTATATCTCAATTAACACATCTCAATTCTGTTACTTATCTTTGCGCACTTTATGAAATACGCACACGAAATAGAAAAGCGAAAAACCTTTGCAATCATCTCTCACCCTGATGCTGGTAAAACGACCTTAACCGAGAAATTTTTATTGTTTGGTGGTGCTATACAAACCGCAGGTGCAGTTAAGTCAAATAAGATAAAGAAACACGCTACGTCTGATTTTATGGAGATTGAACGCCAACGTGGAATCTCAGTTGCTACATCTGTTATGAGTTTTGAATATCGTGATAAATTAATCAATCTATTGGATACACCAGGACATAAAGATTTTGCTGAAGATACTTATCGAACCTTGACAGCTGTGGATAGTGTGGTATTGGTCATTGACTGTGTTAAAGGTGTAGAGGAACAAACTCAACGATTAATGGAAGTATGTCGAATGCGTTCTACACCTGTTATTATTTTTATCAATAAAATGGATCGTGATGGGAAAAATCCATTTGATTTACTAGAAGAAGTAGAAAAAAAACTGAACATTAAAACTCAACCACTTTCTTGGCCTATCAACATGGGACGTGATTTTAAAGGGGTCTATAATATTCACAATAAAAGTTTACTCACATTTGGTGCTCATCAAAAAGCAACCGATGATGATTTGATTCCGTTGCCTGATTTATCTACAAATGAAATTGTAGAAATAGTAGGAGAGAAGGATGCTGCTTCATTGAGAGAAGATATGGAGTTAATCAATGGTGTTTATGAATCATTTGATAAAAACGAGTATTTAAGTGGCGACTTAGCACCTGTGTTTTTTGGAAGTGCTGTCAATAATTTTGGGATCAAAGATTTATTGGATACGTTTGTTCAAATAGCACCGTCTCCTAGACCTCGAATGACAGATGTGAGAGAGGTTTCAGCACAGGAAGATAAATTTTCGGGTTTTATATTTAAAATACATGCCAATATTGATCCTCGTCATCGTGATCGCGTAGCTTTCTTACGTATATGTTCAGGTAAGTTTGAGCGAAATAAATTTTTCCATCATGTACGATTGGATAAAAATGTACGATTTAGTAATCCTTATACCTTTTTGGCTCGCGAAAAAAATGTTGTAGATGACGCCTATCCAGGCGATGTTGTCGGATTATTTGATACCGGTAACTTTAAAATAGGCGATACGCTTACTGAAGGTGAAAATATGACGTATGTAGGCATCCCAAGTTTTTCGCCAGAAATATTCAAGGAATTGGTAAACAATGATCCTATGAAAACCAAGCAAATGGAAAAAGGTGTAAGTCAGTTAACAGATGAAGGAGTTGCACAATTGTTTACACAACATGGAGGAAATCGTAAAATTATTGGTTGTGTGGGCGATCTTCAATTTGAAGTAATACAATATCGATTGTTACAAGAGTATGGTGCTGCATGCAGTTTTAGAACATTGCCTTATTATAAAGCTTGCTGGATAAAAGGAGAGTCAACGATTATCAATGATTTTATTCGATTCAAACAAAATAATATTGTTGAAGACAAAGAAGGGAATCTTGTGTACTTAGCCGAAAGTGAGTGGTATCTAAATACAGAACGTAGAAATAATCCTGCGATAAAATTTTATGTAACTAGTGACTTTAAACATGAATTGCCTTAATCCGCAATTCTATCTTTTAATACGTCAAGCATTAAATTAAATGCTTTTGAGAAAATACCTGAAGATTCAACTTGATTATTGTTATCAGAAATTGAATTCATAATAGTTGTTTCTAAAGTAATAGGATTCACTTTCACATTTGTAAATGAAATACTCAAAGTGATTACTAATATTGTTGTTAATGAAACCAATGATTTTTTCAATAACACTGTACGATTGTTGATATAGGCTACTAAAGCAACACCAACTATACATAGTATTATCATCCATAACCAATTCATGACAAACCAATTGTTTTGAATATAATGCATAGGATTTTGATTTAATTCTTAACAAATATAGCGATTACTTTGACACTTTAGCAGTAATTTTAAAAAAATAATGAAAAAATGATTATATTTTTGCGTTAACAATTATGAGAAACCTTTTTCTAATCATTTTATTAATAATGCTTCATTTGCCTACTTTGGTTCAAGGAGATGATACTAAAATGTTCTCACTTTTTCCTGTACCGTTGAAAGGAAGTAGGTTGTCAGTCAAGTTAAATACAGCATCATCTGGTATTGTAGGTGTGGAACTTCGAAATTTAATTGGAAAGAAACTTCAAGAAAAAGGGTTCCCAAAGGGAGTAGATGAGGTCGTATTCGAAGATATGGATACCTATCCTAGTGGAGTCTATGTTGTATTGGCCAAAGACGGATACGGCAAAATTGTTGAAATCTCTAAATTTATCATTAACAAATAATTCATGCGTTCACCTAAGTCGCTCATATACGGTCGTAATCCCGTATTGGAAGCATTACAAAATAATAAACCTCTTGATCGTATTTTGATGCATCATACAATTTCTGGAGAGAATGTAGGCGATATTATTCGACTAGCAAAAGAATCCAATACACCTATCGTACGTGTGCCTATTGAAAAGTTGAACACAATGGTGCGAGGTGTGCATCAAGGTATAGTTGCGTATGGTGCAATTGTAGAATACACGCCTTTACAAGATGTAATATCTCATATTTACGATGATGGTAAAACCCCTTTTTTGTTGTTGCTTGATGGGATTACAGATGTAAGAAATACAGGTGCTATTATTCGAAGTGCAGTATGCTGTGGGGTTGATGCAATTATTTTCTCTGAAAAAAACTCTGCACCTATTCATGAGGATATGGTAAAGACATCAGCTGGTGCAATGATGCAGATTACATTTTGTCGAGAAAAAAGTATTTCAACTATCATCAATACATTGAAAATGAATGGGATTAAAATATTTTCTTCTGATTTAAAATCAACTCATTCGTTGTTGGATATTGATTTTAACACCCCTTGTTGTTTGGTAATGGGTGCCGAAGAGAAAGGAATTTCGAAAGTAACACAAGAAGAATGCGATCAAACATTTTTAATACCGATGGTGGGAGATTTTGATAGTTTGAATGTGTCTGTAGCTGCTGGTATCATTTGTTTTGAGGCAATGAAACAGCGAATGAAATAATTGCTTTATTTTGATTGTTCTACATTTTTTTTAATCTTTGTTTATGCAACGCGATCATCTTTTTTTTGGATTTATGTTAGGCTTGATAGTTCCTTTGATGGGGATTTTAATGCTATTCACTATTAAATATATGCCACACAATGTTACATTATCTGAGTTTGTATATAGTATTAAAGAAAAACATTCACTTATTCCAAAAGTGATATCATTGGGCTTAATTGCATGTATTCCTCTTATTACTTATTTTAAAAATAGGAAAAAATACCTCACACTGAAAGGGATATTTGGTGCAATCATTTTATATGCATTAATTGCCGTATTGTATAAATTCAATATACTCTAATGAAGTATTTTATCATTGCCGGTGAAGCAAGTGGCGATTTGCATGGGAGTAATCTTGTAAAAGAAATATTACGACTCGATTCGAAAGCTGTAATTGTAGGTTGGGGTGGTGATAAAATGAAAGCTTCTGGAGTTGATATTTTGAAACACATTAAGGAATTGGCATATATGGGTTTTGTGGAAGTGGTCGCTAATCTTTGGACCATTCTTCAAAACTTTTCGTTGTGTAAAAAACAATTACGTGAATTTAATCCAGATGTAGTGATACTAGTAGATTATCCGGGATTTAATTTGCGAATGACCAAATGGGCTAAGAAAAAAAGGTATAAAACAGCCTACTATATTTCACCAACTATATGGGCATGGAAAGAAAATCGCATTCAAATTGTTAAGAAATTTGTAGATCGTATGATTTGTATTTTGCCATTTGAAAAGCGATTTTATGCAGAAAGGGGATGTGAGGTATATTATGTTGGACATCCAACCGTAGGGGTTATTGCTGAAGAAAAGCAAATTCTGTCCAGTATACATGCAAGCAATGTTATCGCATTATTACCCGGTAGTCGAGTGCAGGAAATCAATAAGATGTTGCCTATCATGCTAGAAGCGATCAAAGAATATCAGAATTATAAAATCATAATTGCGCAGGCGCCTAATTTAGATAAAGAAGTCTATGAACCATTTTTGATCAATTACACGTTTGATTTAGTACAACATAAAACGTATGATATTCTTAAAATTGCAAAATTTGCGTTGGTAACTTCCGGAACAGCTACCTTAGAAACTGCTTTGTTTAAAGTGCCTCAAGTTGTATGTTATATCGCAAATCCAATTTCATATGCTATTGCTAAGCGTCTGGTGAAGGTAAAATACATTTCACTTGTCAATTTGATATTAAACAGAGAGGCTGTGAAAGAATTAATACAAGACGATTTAACCATAGAAAGTTTGAAAAAGGAAATAGACAAACTAATGTTTAATGAAACTAAAAGACATCGTCTTCAAAATGACTACAATGAATTGGAATCAATGTTGCAGGAAGGCGGAGCAAGTGCCAATACTGCAAAAATTGTAGTTGAATTAGCGTTTGAAAATTAATCGATAAGCCATTACTGTTAATGCAAACAAAAACATGAATATTGAAATACGATTCATACCATGCATAAATTTAATATTCGTATTCATAGGTGCATCTTTATCTTTTTTTCTTAAATATAGATACTGCAATAGTTGATTCCACATACTAGGTTGTTTCATATTTCAAAAATACCTTTTTAGTTGAAGTATTCATATTATATTTGCCAATACATTATTGACAAAAGGGGGGTTAGCTCAGTTGGTAGAGCGCTTGCATGGCATGCAAGAGGTCATCGGTTCGACCCCGTTATCCTCCACACCTAAAAAAGACGCAACTTTAGATTGCGTCTTTTTTATGATAAATTTGATCGATTTTATTCTTTGATCAATTTGGAATATTGGGTATCACCATGTTGATCAGTTACTTTTAATATATAAATATTCGAAGCGAGCGATGATATATTGATGCTTTCGTTTGCTTTCGATTGGATTGATTTTACTTTCATACCATTGATTGTATAAAAATCAATTTGATAGAATGCGTTTTTTGCACCTTTCAACGTGAAGTTAGAAGTGGTAGGATTAGGATAAATCGTTGCAATCTCATTCTTTATATCATTTACAGCTGTAGGGTTTTGAAAGGTGATCGAATACATTGCGGCCGTTTTATTGATAGTTTGAGCTAGACAAAGGCTATCACTGCAGTTTGAATTGGGTGCTGAAATATAAAGACAAATAGTATAATTACCAGCAGTTGCATAGGTATGAGAAGGATATGCGCCAGTAGATGACGAGCCATCCCCCCATGTCCATAGGTAAGTTAGGTTGTTACCCAAACTTGTATTAACTCCAATATAAGTATGTGGTGCTCCATTGGTATCAGGGTAGATGAAATAGTTTGCTTGGCAAGGGGCAGCATTTGATAGCGTTATATTATTACATGATGTGTCTGCACAGCTAGTTGTTGCATCATTGATTGCCAAGCAAATATTATAGGTTCCAGCGGTGTTTGTATATAAATATGAAGCGCCTGTTCCAACAATTACATTATTTACAAGCCAAGTATAGGTCATATTTGCACTGCTAGAACCATTGGAAGTTAAAGAAACGCTGCTATTTGAATTGCAGATATAAGAATAAGAAGATGAACATGGGTTAGCACTATTTACAACAACATTATTGCAAGAACTATCTACGCAATTGCTAAACGTATCTGTTACAGTAAGGCAAACATAATAAGTGCCTGGAGCATTATACACCGCTGTAACGACTTGGCCTGTAGCTGATGATCCATTGCCTAAAGACCAATTATAGATGGTTGATGGTGAGTTTGCACCTGTTGCTGTCAACGTAACGGAGCCATTTGGTCCGGAAGTAGATGTAAATGTTGCTGAACATTGTGCATGCATCTTTATAGATAAAAATGCTAGAAAGGCAATAAAAAGTAATTTTGTTTTCATAAGAGATTGTATTTAATTTTTTTAATAATAATTGTATAGACGTTGGTAATAATTGATTTGTTAGTGAATATAAAAAAAACTTTTATGCAATTGATACACCAATTAATTTTCCGATTCCAAAGGTAATTGCTGCAGCCAATAACCCAAAGAGCATTTGTCTAAATCCTGAATACCATACATTTTTGCCTGTAAATAATGTAATGGCAGCGCCGATTATAAATAGTCCCAATGCCGATAATCCAACACTTAAATAGACTGCATTCATGCCTTTGATAAACATAAATGGCAATACTGGTATTACTGCACCTATTGCAAATAGTATGAATGAATATATAGCTGCCTCAATTGCAGAACCATGAAGTTCTTCGGTATTAATGCCCAATTCTTCTCTTACAAGAATTTCGTGTGCTTTGTCTTTATCTTTGATTATTTCTGCTGCCATTTCATGAGCTTGATCTTCGGGAATTCCTTTAGCCATATAGATTAAGGCCAATTCTTTTTGTTCACCTTCGGGATTCGTTTCCAATTCTTCCATTTCTATTTGCATTTGGTTTTCATACAGTTCCTGTGAACTTTTAACTGAAACCCACTCACCTAATGACATTGACAAAGCGCCCGCAAGTAAGCCTGCAAGGCCTGATAACAATACACCATCTTGTCCGGCAGTAGCACCTGCAACGCCCATTACAAGACTAAAATTGGAGACTAATCCATCATTTCCGCCAAGTACAGCTGCTCGTATGGCATTGCCACCTACACTACGATGTTTTTTTTCAAATTTTGAAAGTTGTGAACCAGTCACATTGGATTCTTTCTCTAAAATAGATCGTAAGATTTTTACATGATTCGTTTCAGTACCAGTAATTTCAACATTATTTTTCTTTTTGGTTTGAATAATTGCGCTTGAAATGCCTTTTTCAGTATCCATCATGACGCCTAATACATAGTCATAACCAAAAATTTTTCCGATGGTATTAATTGTTTTGGCCCTCCATGAAGGTTGGATTATGTTCTCGGTAGGTAGATTGAGTTTTTTAGCAAATGCAACTGCATGACTTTTTTCTATTTCACTCATCTGTCGAAAAACATTGGCTAGGTTACTGTCAGTTTCATGTTCTGCTAATTTTGAATATAAAAAGCAAGCATCAATTTCAGTTTGTACGCTTTTATTTTTCATTTGTAATATTGAATTTTTCCAATATGCAAAGGTACTCTTATAATATTTATGACTATGAATGTTTAAAAAGTAAAATTACCACTGACTTATAAAGTTGAAAAATTGGACATTATTCATTAAGGTATGGCTCATATAAGATAGTTTGGTTTTGCACAATTTTACAATATGTACACAAATATTTTTTGAGAAATTTCTTTTTTGAATAGCTGATTTCATTGTGAAATATTCTCAGGATAACACTGAGGTTTTTATTGCCTTACTAGTTTTAAGTCTAAATATGAAATATAAATCAAAGGAAAGTTTATGACTTTTATTGTTGGATAATAGTCAAAATTATGATTAATTCAGTTATTTAATGTGGCATTGAATCAAGTGATGTATTAATCACATTATTAATATTATTGTATTTTTATTAACTTGCATAGTTAATGCAACTATTAATTGATTTGAATCTGCCTAAATTGTCTACTATTGATATCCTAAGGATATTACATTTTTCAATTTGCTTATTGGGTGCGTATATACTTATTATTACATGGAGAAAAATTAATGTAGAAGTTTTCAAACGTAAAAATAGTCTCCTTTTTATCGTATTTGCATTAGTTCTTTGGTGTGCTATGGACTTGTATCGAATTTTAGGTTTTATGAAACCAGCTCAGGTGTCTATTTTGCTTAAAATATTGTCTACTTATAATAATGCCCTTTTTCTATGTGCCTTACCATTTTTTGAACTTATTCAAAATAAAACTTATAGAAAGATAGTGGTGGATAATCCAAATATTTGGGTGATAACTGTGCTTACAGCGAATATTTTCATAGTTATGCTTTATTCAATGTTTTGGAGCGAACAAGGAATCACAAATGCAATAGTGAAAAACTTCGATGTGTTATACTCAGTTGGAACTATGCTGTTAATAAGTACAGTTATATGTATTTCGTTTTCACTAATTGAGACTAGGTCTAAGTGGTATCTTATACTAAGTTTGTTACTGATTTCATTACTGGTATTACCACAATTGACTTTTTTAACCGTTTTTTCAATTACACATTTTGAAATGATAAGTGTAATCTTGTTGCTTTCACACTCTTTTCTCATTTCAATGATTTTAATATTAGCTCATGAATGGCAACTTTTTTACATTTCGAAAAGCAATTCTGTTCAGTTACAGGATTTAGTAGCTCAGTTAAAATCCCAAAATGATCATATCATTCATCAAAAAAACATTATTTCAAATAATAATACTAAAATAGAAAACTTAGAACAAGAAATTGAAGTTTTAAAAAATACTGTTTTGGAAGTTAAAGATGATTCCTCAGTTCATATTTTGTTGAGCAAATTATCGGATCGAGAAATAGATGTTTTAAAGCAAATTCAAAAAAGCTATTCTGAAATTGGCATGCATTTATTTATAAGCAGGGATACTGTTATTACACATAAAAAGAATATAGAATCGAAACTTGGAATACGTAGTAAAGAAGGATTAATTGATTTTGCGATAAAAGCAGGATTAATAAATTAATATAATATATATATATAATAAATTAAAAATCAATAATAAAATGTAGGTAACCATAAGGGTTAGATAAATTCATTTTAAATTTCACCATATAAGGAGAGTTGTTAAATAGTACGATTAAACTACTTTGGATCATTAATTATTTAACGTGATAAAGCTAACACTATTATTACTTACTACTGTATTATTCGGCATAACTCTCAAAGGACAAATATTCCCAGCCAATTCTGGAGTCCCGGTCGACCTCGACGCTGGTTCAACAAATTATTCCAGCTGTGCCTCGCCTGGAAATAAATCTAACATTCAGTTCAATGTTTCAGGTGTAGGAACATTAACTCCAACACATGCATTATCCAAGGTTGATCTTCAGTTTAACGCAGCCTGCGGCTCCAATTTAAGAGATGTTGCCTTGTACATTAAATCACCTTCAGGAACTTGTATGAGAATATACAGTGGATCGGGTTTAGGAACATCCTTTTCTGGTTTGGTTAATTTATCAATGAGAGATGGAGCTTGTCTCAATGAGCCAAATTCTTCCAATTTAAGTACTACTGCTACTACTAACATCACTAGTTCGGGCAATTATGGAGCATTTGCAGCCAATTCAACATTAGATATGTCATCAGTTTTCAATGGAGAAAATGCAGATGGAACCTGGACTATATACGCATTTGAATCTACTATATCTGCTCCTTGTGTTAATTCGGTTACGTTGGAATTTGGTAATCCGACTGTGGTCGACAAGTCAAGCGATGGAGAAACTTGCTCTACGCCTGTTTTATGGCAGGGTGGTCCAATTTGCGCGAGCACTATGGGTAAAGCACCTAGTGCATTAATGCCGGGTAGTCTTACAGGAGGTACTACTTTTGGTACAATAGGCGGAAGTATTTGCAGTTGGAATGGAAACAACAACAATGATGTTTGGATAAAATTTAGTCCTAATGTGACTGGAAATATATGTATTCTTATATCAGGTGCTGTGTTCAATATGCAAACTATAGTAGTAATCGATGCTAATACTGACGCTGACAATGACCCATGTACTTATACAGGACCATTTCCCAATCCTGCTGGCAATGATCCAAGATGGAATTTAGTTTCATGTCCAACTACTTCTGGCATATATGCTACTACCTCTGGAAGTCAGCTTTGTCAGCAACATTGCTTTAATGCAAATGCTGGTCAGATCTATTATTTGGTTGTGGACGGAAATGGTGGCGTCGAAAGCTCATTTTATATAACCGGAAATCTTGGAAGTTTTAACCCATTACCAATCGAACTTGTTTATTTCAAGGGTTGGAATACAACAACAGAGAATGAAATAATCTGGAAAACAGCATTAGAAACAAATAATTCTTTTTTTGATTTAGAAAAAAGTACGAATGGGTATGACTTTACTAAAATTGCGTCTTTGTCCTCAAAAAGCACAAATGGACTAGGTGCAGAGTATAATTTTACAGATAAAAATCTAACAGTACCTAAAAACTATTACAGACTTAAACAAACAGACATTGATGGGAAGTCTTCCTATTCAAAACTCATAGAAATTGTTACCTCTGCTCAATTTAATCCTAAGATAATTGTCGATGAAGAAATGGTAAAGTTTTTAGGAATTGATCAAAGTAAACGTGTTCAACTATCACTGCTAGATATTAATGGGCGAATAGTTCATTCTCAATCCAACACTGAATCAATTCATATTGCGAATTATCCTAAATCTGTTTATTTGCTCAAAATTGTAAATGGTTTGAATATTAAGTATCAAAAAATAATTAACTAAAATCTAATTGGATATAATGTATAAGCTAATTCAAGTGTTCGTGATTATGATGGTAAGCCTGAAAGGATTCTCCCAGGTACTGATAAATGAGGTAATGCCTCGACCATCTGGAGGGGATGTGGATGCCTGCATTCAATCCTTGTATAACACGAGCAACGTAGCTTGCGGTAATGAGTGGGTAGAATTATATAATGCTAGCCCTTGTGATACAGCAGATATTAGTTGCTTTCTTTTAGGAGGAAAAACAAGTAGCACAAATGCAGGAGTATTTTGCTTTCCCTCAGGAACCAAAATACCACCATTAAGTTTTTTAACTGTTGGTGGTGCTGCATCAGGTTCAATGATATCCATTCCTGCACTTTTAGGACAGGGACTAATTTGCGGTCCATCTACTCGTTGGTTTCTCGAAAATACAAGTGGTTGGATAGCGCTTTATAACCCTATAGGAACTCCAGTAGACGCTGTTTATTGGACTTTCAATGCAAATTCCGCCGCCTCACTTTCAACAAATAGTGCATTTACTGGAGGCGGCCCAGCTTGTTTACCTACTAATGCATGTGGGGCTACAGCTCCTTTGGCTGCTGCTAACTCTGCTGCTATGTCAGGAGTTATAGATTATGCAGGTCAGGTGCCATCGGCTGGTCAAACTATTAAAAGAGTACAGGACGGTTCAATTACATGGAGTACAAATAACGTTCCTACAATAGCAAATTGTAATGGAATTTGTGCAACTCCAGTAAATATTACTTTTACTGCAACGGTGGTTCAACCAAGTTGTGGTAATACTGGTTCAATAACCATTAATGTTACTTCATCAGGAAGTAGCACATATACCTGGTCAGCTAATGCCAATACAGGAAATGTAAACATTGCAACAAGCTTGACAGCAGGTACCTATACTTGTACGATTTCGCAGAACGGATGTGTAAAAGATACAGTTATCTCCCTTATAGCTTCATCTAATCCAGCTATTTCAAGCATAAGTGCCACCAATGTGACTTGCAATGGACTAACTAATGGAACTATTATTATAAGCTCAGTTATTAATGGAGCACAACCTTATCAATATAGTATTAATAATTGTGTAACGACTCAAACTTCAAATATTTTTAACAATATTTCTTCTGGCACTTATACTGTTTGTGTTTCTGATTTTAATGGTTGTACTGCAACAAGTGTTGTAATCATTTCACAGCCAACATCCTTACTTATCAATTCGTTGTCAACTACGAATCCAAATTGTAGCCCAGGAAATAATGGATCTATCACAGTAAATGCCTCGGGTGGTACATTAGCATATCAATATAGCATCAATGGGAGTGCATTGCAAAGCAGTAATGTGTTTGCCAACCTCGGCTCCGGCACCTATACAATTACAGTGAGTGATGCCAACGGTTGTACAGTTACATCAGTGCAAAGTATTTCAGCGCCAAACGCACCAATATTTAGTGTAGCAATAGCTACGAATGTAAGTTGCAATGGTGGTAACAATGGCAGTATAAGCTCAACAGCAACTGGCGGTCAAGGACAGATTACTTACAATTTACAACCAACAAATCAAACGAACATCACAGGAAGTTTTAGTAATTTAAATGCCAATAGCTATACAGTTACTGCAACAGATATAGCAGGTTGTAGTGT
>JBIIJQ010000108.1:0-5976 GCA_044233655.1 Chitinophagaceae bacterium
CTGTATGAATCACTCTAATCTATCCAATCAGTGTTCATGTATTTTATTTATTCAAAAGAACACGGATTTAACAGGCTGGAAAGATTAGCACAGATTTTATCTCTGTGTGAATCACTCTAGTTTATCCTATCAGTGTTCATGTATTTTATTTATTCAAAAGAACACGGATTTAACAGACTGGAAAGATTAACAAATATTTTATCTCTGTGTGAATCACTCTAGTCTATCCTATCAGTGTTCATGTATTTTATTTATTCAAAAGAACACGGATTTAACAGATTTGAAAGATTAGCAAAGATTTTATCTCTGTATGAATCACTCTAGTCTATCCAATCAGTGTTCATATATTTTATGTATTCAAAAGAACACGGATTTAACAGGCTGGAAAGATTAGAACAGATTTTCTACTTCTTAGTCAGGATATTGAGCTCATTATCCACTGCCAAAGGCAAAAATCAGTTCTAAAATCTCTGTGTGAATCACTCTAATCTATCCTATCAGTGTTCATGAATTTTATGTATAATAGGGGTTAAGTGGTTAATATGGGTAAATCTATTAAAATTTATCATGATGTTGGCTAACGTTTTGCATCTTACATTCGTATATAATTCTGGAGATGAAGAATTAAATAGTCAATAAATGTAAAAACTGTATTTGGTAACAACGCAAATCATACAAGGATGCCTGGAGAATGACAGAAAATGTCAGCGGCTTCTGTATGAATATTGTTTCCCCATCATGATGAAAGTATGCAGTCGGTATACCATCAATGAGGATGAAGCAGTAGAAAGTATGAATGCGAGTTTCCTTAAAGTACTTAAGAATCTTACAGGATTGAAAGATATCGAGAGTATAGGAGGGTGGGTGAAACAAATAGCGGTGAATACATCCATAGATTACTATCGTTCGAAAAAAAAATACACCGAGCGAAACAAATTGACGATTGATAACGAATACTCTACTGCTGAACATACGCACTTCAATCTGGATTTTACAGAAAGTAAGATGGATAGCAGGGAAATTTTTAAAATGATACAGGACTTGCCAGATACTACCCGCGAAGTGCTGAATTTATTTGCGATTGATGGCTTTAGTCACAAAGAAGTCTCCTCGCAACTTAATATCAGTGAGGAAGCTTCAAGGTGGCATCTGCACAAAGCCCGTAAATTGATGACAGAAAAACTTGAAAAAATGAATTATAAAATTAAAACAAAAAGTCATGAAGCAAGAACATAACAGGCTCGACGATTTTCTGCAAGAAAAAGTAGAAAGTACTCAGTTTGAGTTCAAGGAGGATTATTGGGATAAAATGGAGGCTTTGCTTGACGAAGATCAAAAAGAAAAAAGAAAACCTTTCTTTTGGAGAGGCTTGTCTTTATTTGTATTGGCATTGATGATTGGTGCTGGAGCATTATTGTTTCCTAAAATGCAACATAAATCGGATAAACAATCAGTTGCAAAATCGCAATTTGCTCAAACATCACAAAGTGAGTCTGTAGAATCATCTATGATTCCAGAAAAAACTTCTACTGCTCAAACAGAAACTTCTAGCAACAGTCAATCTAATCCAACGACTCAGTCTTCTCAATCAAATACAATTCAACAAGGAGATAATGAATCAAATACGGATGTAGTAAAAAATACGAACAACGCCAATGCAGGAACGTCTAATTTAAATTCAACAACTCAGCTAGCTAGTAATGATGTCAGTTCAAAAAGTAAACCTAGCAAGCATGACAATGAGGTTTCGAAAAGTAACAAAGTTGAACCAACAGAAACTAAGCATCAACGTGATAATATAGAGTCAAGCAATCAAGAGAACAATACAAATAAAAATAGGAATCACAATGAACGTAGTATAAATAAGTTGGCTAAAAATAAAGCAGCTAAAACAAAACCATCATCGGACAAAACTGATCGAATGAATGAAACTGCAAATGATAAAAGCAAGCAACAACGTACAGAGAATTTAAATGCCACTATTCAATCAAAATCTAGTGCAACGATTTTGGGTAAAAATATGGATGCAATAGATACAGCAGTTTATACGAATGTAGTAAAAGATCAAAGCAACTATAATCCAAGATATATCGCTTCGCTCAAAGATTATGTAACTGAAAAGATTGATTCAATTACAGTCGTAACATTTAAACCTGCAGAGAATAAACCATCCGCATCTAAGCTTGAAAATAATGAACCTAAAGCTGATGTAAAAACATCCAATCAACAAAAATTAAGTCCACTTGAATTTTATTTTATGGTAGGGGCTAATGCCAACAAAGGGATTAAAGGAAATGCAGTTACTGCCATTCCATGGGGAATTGCACCTTTCGTATCAGTTGGTTTAGAGAAGCAAGTTAGTTCGAAATTATCCATCTCATCACAAGTCGGATTTACTTATTTCAATGGATTGAATTTAACGAAGCAGGTGAATAATTATAAATATTCATTTGGAGTAGACTCAACTACATTTTCAGTCACTTCCAAAAAATTATTCCAAATGTATTTACCTATCGCATTGTATTATCAATTCATGCAAAAACATTCCGTATTTACATCAGTTGGATTATCATATGCATTTGATGTATCGAGTCTTGTAAAAGAAGATCAGCAATCACCACAATACAATTCGTTTGGTTATCGTAATGGATTTAATACGGTTGATTTATTTTTGCAACTAGGCTATCAATACAGCATCAATAAAAATTTATCTGCACAACTTTTGTTTCAACAAGGGTTTATGGATATGACAAAAAATAATTATTTTGAAAATAATCAATCAGATAAGCAATCTAAAATATCGATTGGCATAAAATATAATTTCAAACGCAATGGAAACTAATTTTTTAAAAAATAGAACATTCCTTTTTATACTGCTCCAGTCAGTCATTCTTTTTGCTGGATGCTCTAAAAAAGATTTACCAGCACCTGTCAATGGGAATCCAGTATTTATATTTAATGGAACGATAGGTGGTGAGTCAATAGACCTGCAAGCAGGCAAAAATGGAGTGTATATGTATACCGATTATTATCGTGATAATCAAAATTTGTATACACTTAAAGGTACATTCGCCAAAGATACATGTGTGACTTGTGAGCCTTATTTGTCATTTGAATTTAAAGATGCGGATGCTTCTTTGAATACTAGTTTGTCATCTGGTATTCAAACTTTTTTCAGAGATTCTATATTCAATTCTTATTCGTTGGATTCAGTACAAATTGCAAATACAATTGAGTCATTTCAGTTCACGCCTTTAATCAATCTACAAGGTGCTGTGTATTCTTGGTCATTTGGCGATGGAAATTTTTCACAGCAATTTAATCCTTTGCATTTATATTCTGCACAAGGGATTCAATCCGTAAAACTCAAAAGTACTTACAATGGAGTTTCTGATTCGTTGAGTATACCAGTTGATGTAACAATGTTATCGACATGTCGTTCGCAATTTGTTTTTTCAATTGACACGTTTTTGAATAAAGTGTATGTACAAGCAGATAATGTCAGCTTTGCAAATTATAGTTGGGATTTTGGGAATGGTACTTTCGGAGAGGGAATTTATGATACTGTCACCTATGCGCTGCCTGGTATTTATACAATCAAATTAACTTCTACTATTGGAGGTTGCACTTCTACCTTTTTTCAAAAAGTTAATATGACGAATAATCCATTCGCTGTATTGTCTAATTTTACTTATAGCTCTGAGTTAAATTCATACACTAGTTTTATACAACGGATAAATAGAGGCGCTTGTGTGATTACATATCATAAAAATGGTAAGGTTTATAAGTCATATAAAAATGACTCTCAACAAGATCAATCAGGCAAAGAAATCTTTAGAGTGATAAGTGTAAATCCTTATGATTATAACTATAAAAACCAGGCGACTGTATCAATGAAAGGGGAAGTAAATACAACCCTATACAATGTTTCAAATTCCGCCGATTCTATAACTATCAAAAGTAATTCAATTCAGGTTGCTATCGCTTATCCCAATTAAAATTATTCAACAATATCTTCTTTGGTTCGTTTAAGTTTAGCTGAAGCGTTAGACTTCTGTAATTTGTTTTTTGTGTTTTCAAAATAGCCAGCTCGGTGATTAATGATGTCAATACATAAATAAATAGCTTCTAAAAATGAAGTATGATCTGCACAGTTTTTACCAGCAATATCAAAAGCAGTGCCATGATCGGGTGATGTGCGAACTACGGGTAATCCTGCAGTATAATTTACACCCATTCCCTTATCGAAACTTTTAAATGGAATCAAACCTTGATCGTGATACATGGCTAATACACAATCGAAATTTTTATCTTGTTGTCGTGCAAAGAACCCATCTGCACTATAAGGTCCAAAAGCTAGTATGCCTTCATTACGAAGTTTTTCAATGGCGGGTAGAATGGTTGTTTGTTCTTCTTTGCCAATCAACCCTTCATCACTTGCATGAGGATTTAATCCTAGAACGGCAATTTTAGGTTTATCAATTCCAAAGTCCTTGATTAAACTATCGTTTATGATTCTAACCTTACTAATGATACTATCAACCGTGATATTTTTCGATACTTCACTAATAGGTACATGTTCTGTCAATAATGCAATTCGGATTTCATTTGTACACATCATCATAGCTACATCTTTTGCTCCAAATTTATCACGCAAGAATGGGGTATGACCGCTGTACTGAAAGTCAGGTGTTTGAGAATTTTTTTTATGAATAGGGTTTGTAACTAATCCATGTAGTTGTCCATCCTTGAGACATTGTGTTGCCACCATTAACGATCTTACACCATATTTTCCACCAATTTCATTCATTACACCAGGTGTAATGGCAACCTCTTCTTCCCAGCAATTAAATACATTGATTACTTTAGGATTCAATGCTTTTAAATCTTTGGTACCAGAATATTGTATATGAGTTTCGCCAAATATGTTTTTATAAAAATTGAGTGATTTATTGGACGCAAATATCACAGGTGTAAAAAACTCAAGCAATTGATGTTCCGACAATGATTTAATAATTAGTTCGATACCAATACCATTCAAATCGCCTGTAGTAATTCCGATAATCGGTTTAGGGTGTGGATGACTCATGAAATAAAGTTTGTAAGTGCATGCAAAGGTATGTATTTGCGATTGTGTTTTTAATTAAAATTCATGATGGATATCAATAGCCTCTATTTGAATAGTGCTGCCATGAAATATTTTGGATGTTTCTTCAAAGTTCTGTGTGTATTCAGTTACATAAAATTGGTTTTCACTCAATTTAGTTTCCGATAAGAGATTTTTATCATATAAGTATTTTTTTACAGCATTGGCCATGGGTTCGGCATTATCCAATATATCTTTGGTATGATTAAAATAAGCATCAACTTCATTTTTTATCAACGGATAATGTGTACAAGCGAGTAAAATGGCTTCTTTGTCTTGGAATTGATCATTGTTCAAATATTCGTCTAGCACTGCTTTAGATACCTTATTGCCATAAAAGCCCTGTTCAATCATAGGAGCTAATAGGGGAGTCGCTAATTGAAAAAGCTCAACATCGCTATGATACTCTTGAAATAAAGTAGGATATATATTACTTTGAATGGTGCCTTGCGTTCCTATGATTCCTATTTTCTTGTATTTTTTTTCAATAATCGATAATATAACCGGTCGAATCACGCCCATAATTTCCACTTGTTCCCAATAGGTAGAACGTAAATAGGATGCTGCAACCGAGGAAGCAGTGTTACAAGCTATCACAATCATTTTTACATCTTTCGTAAGCAAAAAATCTACAATTCGCTTACAATACGATTTGATATGCTCAGGACTTTTATCTCCATAGGGCATATGTTGTGTATCACCCACATAGATGATTTGTTCCAGCGGAAGGAGAGACTCTATGGCTTTTACAACGGTCAATCCACCAATTCCTGAATCAAAAACGCCTATAGCTTGTGACTTTGTCATCCTTTTTTAAGATTTAGATATAA
>JBIIJQ010000109.1:0-5951 GCA_044233655.1 Chitinophagaceae bacterium
CGTTTACACTTCAACCTGGAGGTGCATCGAATGGCAATGGAACATTTACGGGATTAGCTGGTGGTATGTATTCTGTCTATGTAACGGATTCAAATCAATGTGTATCAGCCATATTGAATATTGAATTAATTAATCCAGAAGAAATTCTCTTTACACAAGCTTCGCATCAGGACATTACATGTTTTGGTGATAATACGGGGGTAATAAATGTAGCATCAATGGGGGGCGTAGGTGGAATTGTCTATTCAATAGTTCCAAATATAGGTAATCAGAATCCTAGCAGTCAGTTTAATAATTTGACTGCAGGAATTTATACAGTGATTGTATCCGATGCGAATAATTGCTCAGCTACAACACTAGTACAAGTAGATCAAAATCCTCAAATAATAATCAATCAGCTTTTATATACCGAGCCTATCTGTTGGGGTGATATGAATGGAAGTATTGATGTGAGTGCCATTGGAGGAGTAGGTTCATTGACTTATCAATTAAATACAGGAACACCTCAGCTAAATGGATCTTTTAATAACTTGCTATCAGGAAGCTATTTGATAACTGTGAGAGATTCATTGAATTGTCAAATAGATTCGATATTCATATTGACTGAACCAGAACGAGTCCATGCAAGTTCATTGGAGATACTACCAGTTTATTGTATTGGCGCAAGCAATGGAAAACTAATTGTTGAAGGTGCAGGTGGTAGAGGTGGCTATACATACTATTTAAGACCAGGATTGATGTTGAATAAAACAGGTATGTTTAGTAATCTACATGAAGGTGTATATACATTGACAATCAAAGATTCAGCAGGTTGTCATTTTGATACTGTATTAAATGTAATGCCACCAATAGATCCGTTTGGTATTACAACTACTAAAAAAGATCTTACATGTTTTGGAACTGGTACTGAAGGTTGGGCTGAGGTAATATTGTCGGGAGGTGAACCACCATATACTTATTTATGGAATACATCGCCAATTCAAAATACTCAAAAAGCAGAGAATTTAAATTTTGGATACTACTTTGTTGAAGTAACCGATGGTAATGGATGTATTGCAAAAGATAGTGTCTATATCGAACCTGGCCCATGTTGTGATCAAGTATTTATTCCAAATGCATTTTCACCAAATGGAGATGGGAAAAATGATGTATTTAAAGTAACTACAAGTGCAGGAATTGAGTTGATACAGTTTGATGTATATGACCGATGGGGTAATCGAGTATGGAGCACCAATGACTTTAGAAGTGGTTGGGATGGAATTTATAGAGGTGCGGATCAATCTATGAATGTGTTTTACTATATTTTTAGATATAAGTGTTTGACAGACGGAGAGAAATATATTAAAAAAGGAGATATATTATTGCTCAGATAATTCTATTTAGTAAAATTGTATTTTTTGGTCTATTTACTAAGATGTGCAATTTTAAGTTCTAATTGTTAAAAACTTGGATTGATTTTTTTTTTTTAGTAATTTTAAAAAGTTTTAACAATAGATAATTTTCAAAATGACTTTTGTGAGCATTTTGGGGGTTTTTATGCAATTTAATTTATTATGAAGTTACTAAAATATCTCTTTTTGACTTTTGTTTTATCATTCGTATTTACTGAAGAAGTAATTGCTTCTCATGCGGCTGGTGGAGAGCTTACATATGAATATGTGAGTGGGAATACATATAAGTTTAGATTTAAAATTTATAGAGATTGCTCTGGAATAGGGGTTGCAACAACTTATAGTATGTGTGTCGAAAATCAATGTAATTTGTCTACTGTTTATGTTACATTGAATCAAATAGCTACTTTGCCTGGAGGTCAACCTAATGGATCGGTTATTAGTAATGGGTGTCCTGGTTATCCTACTACTTGTAATGGGGGTTCATTAATTGGTTACAGAGAATATTGGTATGAAGGCACTTATACGCTTCCAAATAATTGCAATCAATTTATTTTTAGTGTGGATGAATGTTGTAGAAATAATGCCATCACTAATTTATCTGCACCTTCATCATATTTTTTATATGTTGAAGCATATTTAAATCGATCGGCTGGAAATAATAATTCACCGAGTTTTAATAATTCACCTGTTGCTTATACTTGCGTAAATCAACCTTTCAGTTATAATCATGGAACAACCGAAGCTGATGGAGATTCATTGGCATTTTCTTCCATTAATCCCGAAGATGGTACATGTGGTACATGGACTAATATTCCGTATTCATCAGCAACATTCAATCCAATAAATAATCCATTTTCAACAGGAAATACATTCGCAGTAAATCCAACAAATGGTACAATGAGTTTTACTGCTAACGCTGTTCAAAATGTAGTTACAGTTACCTATGTAAGAGAATTTAGAAATGGAGTATTAGTTGGCTATGTCATGCGAGATTTGCAAATGGCCATTTTAAATTGCTCAACACCTTTGCCAACTTATAATTTAAATGTCGGTTCTATAATAGGAGGGAATTTAAATAATAATATTGTAAATGCTTGCGCTAATACTCCATTGTCTTTATGTTACAATGTCACTTCAACAAATCCATCTGGAATATTAGTGTTAAGTGATAATCATGCTATTATAGCACCTGGATCAAATGTAGTCTATACGGGATTGCTAACAAATTCTGTACAAGGATGTCTTAACTGGACTCCAACTCTTGCTGATACAGGTTTGCATATTATAACCATTACTGCGAAGGATTCGAGCTGTCTTCCACCAGGTCTTTTAATTTCAAATACATTTTCAGTTTCGATTAATGTATTGCCAAATTTGAACCTTACAACTACTTCTACTAATCCGTCTTGTATTGCTAACAATGGTTCAATAGTAGCAACGGCAACTGGATCTTCTTCAACGGTTGTTTATATTTTAAATCCTGGTAATGTGTTAAATACAACGGGGATTTTTAATTCATTGGGAAGTGGAAGCTATACAATCACTGCATATAGTAGTACTGCATGCCAAGCTGTTTCGATAGTGAATTTAGTACAGCCAACTTCTTTGACATGGAATTCAATTAGCAATGTAAATCCTCTTTGTAATGGAAACTCAAATGGATCGATAACGGTATCGGTAAATGGCGCCATTAATCCATTAAGTTATAACCTTCAACCAACTAATCAAACGAATTCTACAGGGTCGTTTACAAATCTTTCGCCAAATACATATACTATAACTGCTACAAATGGAAATGGGTGTACATTAAGTACTATAATTCAACTTATCAATCCCCCTGTATTAACTTGGTCAAGCTCTACTTTTACGAATATTAATTGTAATGGAGCTAATAATGGTTCGGTTTCCTTATTAGCGAATGGAGGAACTGGCACAATAACATATAATCTTCAACCAGGAAATCAATCAAATCAAACTGGAAACTTTTCTGGTCTAGGGGTAAATAATTATACAATTACAGCTACTGACGTAAATAGTTGTTCAATTTCAACTATTATTAATATTGTTCAGCCATCACCATTATCTTTAACTCTATCGAATACGCCTATTACATGCAATGGTGGGATATCAAGTATAACAGTAACCGCATTGGGTGGAACTCCAGCTTATCAGTATAGTTTGAATGGAGGAGCTTATCAATTATCAAACACATTTAATGGATTGAATGCTGGTACTTATACCATTTCTGTTTCTGATTTTAATAGTTGTACTAATTCAAGTGTAATTGTTATCAACCAACCTACACCGATGGTATGGTCTTCTTTTACTCAAAATTTCCCGCCTTGTTCAAACGGAAATTTGGGACAAATAAATGCAATAGCATCAGGAGGCTTGCCAAATTATACATATGTTTTAACTCCGGGGGCTGCGACCAATAATAATGGATTGTTTACTGGTTTAAGTGCTGGAAATTATACTGTAACTGTTAGTGATTTTAATAATTGTACACTATCAAATTCAACTGTGATCATTGCTACTACACCACCTGTTTTTAACTCAATAAGTTCTACAGATGTAATTTGCAATGGAACTGCAACTGGATCAATTCAAGTAACTGCAACTGGTTTGGGTGTTATTACTTACGCAATCCAACCAACAAATCAAACGAATAATAATGGTAATTTTAATAACTTAAATGCAAATACATATACAGTAACTGCCTCAGATCAAAATGGATGTACAACTTCAACAACTGTTATAATTAACCAACCACCTGCTCTTATTATTAATGCCTTAAATATTGTAAATCCAGCATGTTTGCCCAACAATAATGGAAGTATTGTTGTAAATGCTTCAGGAGGAAGTCCTACCTTAAATTATAGCAATGGTGGACCCGCTCAGTTATCGAATAATTTTAATTCATTAATCGCTGGTACATACACTATAATAGTAAGTGATGGAAATGGATGTTCAATTAGCTCATCGACAATTTTGTCTTCTCCTAATTCCCCAACGATTGTAAATTCAACTTCAACTCCTTTATCATGTATTGGTTCAAATAATGGTACCATTTCGTTTAATACAATTACCGGGGGATTGCCTCCTTATCAATATAGTATTGATAATTGCCTGACTTATCAATTAGGTAATACTTTTTCACTTTTAAATGCAGCAACCTATACAATTTGTGTCAAAGATGCAAATAATTGTACAGCAACTAGTGTCATGAATGTCGCATCACCTCTTCCGCTTACTATATCAAGTATTTTATTATCTCAACCTTCTTGTGTGCCAGGAAATGACGGAATTATTACAATTAGTGCGAATGGTGGTACTCCAATTTTAAGTTATAGTATTGGTGGAGCAATTGTTCCTACCAATGTATTTAACGGAATAGGACCTGGTAATTATATTATTACAGTCAGCGACATAAATGGTTGCACTACGTCTTCATCAACGTCTTTAGTAACACCTCCTGTTTTAAATATAAATAATTCAATTGCGAATGTTACTAATCCTACATGTTCGAATATATGTAGTGGGTCTATTTCTACATTTGCAACAGGAGGTACAGGTGCAATTAAATTTTATAAACTACCATTAATTACACCTCCTAATACTTATAGTGATTCTACATTGTCCAATGGTGGACAATTCTTAAATCTTTGCGCAGGAACTTATACAGTTTTAGCAAAAGATATTTTGGGTTGCACTAATACAGCAACATTTACATTAGTTATGCCTTCAATGCCTGATATCGTATTTAACAGTGTAACTAACTCTACATGCAATGGATCATGTGATGGCCAGATATTTTCTTCAACAGTAGGAGGAATTAGTCCTTATTCTTATAGCATTACACCTTCAAATAATCCGCCTTGTGGAAATGCAGTTTTGTTTGGTACAGGGGATTTTCAAAATTTACCTGCAGGAACATATAAAATTGTTGTGACTAGTTCTAATTCTTGTAAAGACTCGATTGAAAATATTTCGATAACTCAACCTCCAATTCTAGTTTGGAATAACGTATCTCCAACTGATGTGTTATGCTATGGGGAATCAAACGGAAGCATTCAAGCTAATGCTACAGGAGGTTCAGGAACAATTACTTATTCAATATCACCATTAGGCCCTCAGACTAATATAATGGGGGACTTTATAAATTTAAATGCACAATGTTATACAGTCACAGCAACTGATGCGAATTTGTGTAGTATTACCACTCAGGTTTGTATTTCAGAACCACCTATTTTGGTTTTTTCAAATGCAGTTTCAACAAATATTTCTTGTAATGGATTGAATGATGGTCAAATAGTTGTTTTTGCAAACGGAGGCATTGGGGCAATTAATTATACCATAGATCCATTAATTGGAATTCAATTTCCATCTGGTACCTTTACAAACCTTACTGCTAATACCTATACAATTACTGCTTCAGATGCCAACAATTGTACGGCTACAAGTATCCTTACAATCACTGAACCAAGTGCAATTACAATCAGTGCAGTCAGCACTGTACAACCTAACTGTGTACCTGGCAACAATGGCAGCATTACG
>JBIIJQ010000110.1:0-5948 GCA_044233655.1 Chitinophagaceae bacterium
AATATAATTATGTTTATAATGTCTAATAAAAAGTAGGTATACTTATGTTTTAAGATGTTTGAATATTAAAATAGTAAAAAAGATTTATGCATTTAATAACGTGTAAATATCAAATTTCTGCATTTTTAAAAATGCATTCATAACCCGAGGTGCTTTTTCTTGGTCACTCATCAATGATTTTAGTATTGAGGGGATGATTTGCCAGGAAACACCAAATTGATCAGAAAGCCATCCGCACATATCATATCTTCCATCTTTTCCTAGAATTTCCCAATAGTGATCGATTTCTTTTTGTGAATCACATTCTACTACAAATGAATTGCCAGGTGTGAAATCAAAATCGTGGGGATATATGCTACTCATTGTATTTAGAATAAATCCATTTAGTTTGACCTGTGCAAATAATAACGAGTCTGCTGTTTCAATAGTAGGCATTGGGTAGGGGGCTTCTAGTAAAATTGCTGAATTGCTAAATGTGTATGTATAAAAATCAATAGCTTATTTTACAAGTTTCATTTTGTCATTTGCAAAAAGTAAGCTTGGAACTATTTTTTGAGTTGAATTAATTTTGTCAATATCTAATTGCCAATTGACTTCATATTCGTCTTCAACCCAGGCATATTGTTCAGACCAATCATATTTTCCCAATGGCATGAGAATTCGTCCATGTTCTATTAAGCGATTATAGAGTCGTTCAATTTCTAAAGCATTTTCACAGTATATATAATAAGAGATCGATGAGTTTGGTTTGTACTTATTCCCACCATTGAGTAGCATAAATTTTGTGCCCATTAATTCTATATAAGAAACCAATGGGGACTGAGAAATGATGTTTGTTTGATTAAATAATAATGAATAAAAATCTATTGATTCATTCATGGTATTGGCAATCCATATACAAGGATACATATGTTGATTCATTCTGATTTTATTTCATGTTTTTTAATAATTTATGTGATCCATCACAAGAAGGCATTTTTTTTGATAGGCCACATGTACAATCATTTAAGCCTTTGCCACTAAGAATTCTGGGCATATATTGTTCTATTCTTGAAGTACGTGTTTTGGATTGTTTGCCTGTCGAAAAATATATGTTGTACCCACGTTGCCTGCCGGGTGTTAACGATTCAAAGGCTTGTTTAAAAGCATTATTACTATTTAACACATCCTGCAACTCATCAACAAATTCTAGTTCAGTATTATTTTTTAACTCTACTTTTAAGCCTATATTCTCTACTTCTATTGCTTCCAAAATATAGGCTTTAATAATCGCTTTTAAATTATATATTTCTTGTACATGTTTAAATCGTATGACCTTACTAGATTGTGAATTTTCACCAGGGAATACTAATATTTTTTCTGGATCTTCGAGTAACGCACCTTTGAAAAAACTCAATACACAGGATTCTTTAAATGCCCCTATGATTGCTATGTTGGTGCCTTTATATGTATAGCATGGTTGTCGCCATTTTAACTCCTCTGAGAGACCACATTCTATGAGAAGTGATCTTAAGGCAGTCATTTCTTCTTGCCATTTTTCAGCTATCTGTATAAATGTATCAACGCTCCCATTCATAAAATCTAATTGAATTTTTAAAAAATAAACAATATCATTACTGCACGATAAAATTAAAGAGTTTGAAGCAAACTTCATTGTCATTCAGTTTATTTATTTTAGTATGATAAACAAACTACTTGTTATTATTAGCTATTGAATTATTTCTGACATTATAAAGTAAAATGTAAAATTCTTCTTTACTTGAATATAGGGTTATCCTGTTATGTAGACTTCTTACATGTTTGTATGAAAGTTTCTCCTATCAGCTAGTTACAGCAATTGTAGTATCAGTATGCTTGCCTTGTTTAATGGCTTTAATTTTTACATTATATATTCTTCAATTGAATGATGATCGGTTTCAAGCTATTAGTTTCCTAAAAGTAAAAGCTAACTAATATTGATAGTCCTATTTAATCTATTATTAATGTGCAATTTTAAAGAAAATCGAATTCTGCTATTTTTAGTTTTGAATTATCTATAACAAAGCCAATTAATTGCAATACTGAATTAGTTAAATACATTAGCTAATCATTATTCTAATATATATACACAATGATTATTTAGGGTCTAAATGTGCTTTGTTTTTGATATTCTAAGTTTGATACTGAATTAACTTTAATGACTATTGATAAATGTATTAAAAGCACTTTTAGCTTCGTCGCTTTCAAATAACGCAGCATGGCCAGCATTTTGTACTTCAAGGAATTCACTATTTTTACATGTTAAGCAATCCAGAATTTGCTGTTTAAAAGTTGGCCAAGAATAAAGTTGAATTGGGGTGTCATTTAAGCCTTGTACAAAAAGAATAGGTGATTTAAATCCTTTAGTAAAATTGAGTAAAGATCGTTCGTAATAAGGGCCTGGGTTTATGCTCGTTGTGCCGTAAGTATTTTTAAGTAATGTGCAAGTAATGCCATTCTGTATTTGACCATTTTCTTCGAGTTGACATCGATAGACTAAATTGAGTGGACCTGGTCCATTGGCTATTACGCCATTGGTTTCATGCATGGTATTTAATCGTGTTACGAGGTATCCACCTTGAGAATGTCCGCCAAGAAATATTTTCTTGACAGTGATGCCAAGTTCTTGACTAGCATTATTTTTAACCCAAAGTAAAGCAGCTTCAGCATGGGCTATATTATCACCCATCAATAGATTTTCTTCGGGATAAGCAACACTCACAAACATTATATCAGTTCTGTTAAGAATCTTTCTAAATGCTTCTAATGTATTATTTGCAGCTTCTAATATTTTATTATCATAGATTACAGTGCCATGATAAAGTATCAATACATCCACATCATTATTAGCTGGCTTGTCTATCACTACATCAACTTGTACGCCATTGTAACTGATACTTTTTGTCGTATTGTAAGCAACGCCAGGTATTTCAATTGTAGTGTCCTTGCAGGAAATGCTTGTACACAAAAGGGTCAAAAGGGTTAGAATGTAAAATTGTTGCATTGCAAGAATGATAAGTGAATATTATTGACTCAAATTTAAGACATAAGTTTATTAAGTTTCATTAAAATTTAAAATGTGACTACTTTTATCTAAATCAACTATACCGACAATATCACCAACCTAAATGACGTGATTCTTGAAATACAAAATTGGATAGGCTGTCGTATACGTATGTAGTCGTAATGCCATGGTCAAGTATTTCTTTACCATAGGATAGGGTTTGATATTTACATGTATATACACGTTTGCCTTTGTAGTACATTGCAGCTTTGCCTGATTTGAATTGATTCATAACAAGTACTTCGAGTTTGGGTAAGGTGAAAAGATATGGACTATAATCAACTGAATCTTTATCAAATTGTACTTTGCGTAAATCAAATCCATTGGATGCTTGGCTTAATATTTCAGCAGCTTCAAGGTTTTAGAGCAGTTTTCGATTACAATCTAGAACCATTGCTATCTGAAAATGTATAGTATGTTGAAGATTTGTCATATTCTTTAGGTGAGGTTCTAAAACTAGTTTCGAGTGTATTTAAATCGATGTAAATGGTATAATCGCCTCTTGTCCAAAAGCCCATTTTAGATTCATCTAATGTCTAAGAAAATTCTAGTGTATAAATTTGTTGGGCATATAATTGATCTGTAAGTAGTAGGTTAGCAATGCACATGAAAATGAATAGAGTAGTGTTCTTAGCTTCGTTTAACCTATTTGAATGTTTAGTGTATGTTGGATTGCGAAAATTAAGTTTCTTCGTGAAACTATTTGTTGTATTTAGCTGATATGATGAAATTGTTTAAGTATTTGGAATCATGAATATAAATGTTGGTCTTTATAATTCAACATTATAACTTTTTTTACTAACTTTTATTAATGGGTCATTGAGACTAAAACTCTTGTTCGCTTTAAAAGGACAGTCTCAGCCTTCATGTACCTGATATGGAAAAGGGTATCGAAACAAAACATTGAGGCTATCACAATATGATACTAATGAGAACCCACCATACTGTGTAATTAGTAACATTTAGTATTTGCTATTCTAATATATCAGGATATTTTGTTACAAGTAAAACAGATGTTAGTTTGATAAAGGCTTTTCAATAGACTCAATTTAACTGTTGTGAAAATCAATTAGGGATCATTATTGAGATTCAAACAAAGTTATTTTTGATTTTTTTTAGATAAAATTTTAGCTATTAGCCCCATAATTCACATAGGTAAAACGAAAGATTTCTAGACCTTTAGTTTCTTGAGCACAGAAAAGTCTATCATGTCATATTAAACATAAGTTTAGATTGTCTACTCTTCATTGTTGTTTTAGCAAAAAAAGTATGCTTCCCAAGCATTGTGTTCGCACGTTGATTTGATATCCAATTGTTCTGAAGCGTTGGCTACACTTACAAGAATTTGTTTACGATCCAAGTCCGCAAGTACCGAAGTTGATTTTAAGACTTGATTGTAAATTGTATGACCTATTTTATTTTCATTATTACATACCCACGTAAATGGAATAGAATGTTCTATAAGATACTTCGCCATAAACTTACCTCGATGACCTGCACCCCAAAGTATTAAACTTTTTTCAGGCATATAATCAATGGCAAGGAAATGATGACACTTTAGCATCAATAATGAATCACCTTGATAATGAGACACCACACGTGTTGTTCTGTTGGGGTAATCGCGCCAATAAAATAAAAGCTCTTGACAGGGTATTGGTTTCAATCCATTTTCGTACATGCGAAAACACAAGTCATAATCTTCAGGGTAGCGTGTTACATCAAAGCCACCAATCGCATCAAGGTCGGTTCGATATAGCATCCAACAAGGGGAAGGAATCACACATTCTCGATAGACTTCGTCAAAGCAGGTTCCTTTTGCAATAAGAGCATTCATCCATGTTTCATAGTTTTGAAATCCATTACCTATACCGCCTTCGGCAAAATACTTAACTTGACCCAAGGCTAGATGCCCTTTCCCATGCGACTTTAATTGGAGTGCCATGTGTTCATACTTATGCAATGCATTGATGTCGTCGGAATCCATGCGGGTTATATACTCGCCATGAGCATTTTTATAGCCTGTACGTAAAGCATCTATAACGCCTATGCCTTCATTGCGAATGACGTGTATGCGACTATCGGCAAGCGCATACGATGTTAAGATAGCATGACTACTATCTGAGGAGTGATCGTCGATTGCGAGCAATTCCCAATCACGATAACTTTGTTGAAGGATGGATTGTATACAAGCATGTAAATACAATTCAGTATTTTTTACCGGCATGATAATGCTTACGAGGCCATCTTGTTCATCAGTTTTTGTCATTTGCTATGCTTCAAAGAGAAAGCAAATTTATTGTGGAAATCTGAAAGTGTAGCTTGAAAGTTATGTGTAATACTAAGATGTTATCGTTACTTGAATTGTGATTGCATTTACTTAAGCATTTTGGTTGGATTAGCGTTTCGTTTCCTGAGTTCAGCGAAGGATCTCGTATAATTTCAAGATATCTTTGTATTACAAAAAAATTCGAAGCCATTCCGATTTTAATTTACTTTTACACTTTAAAGAAGCAAAGGAGCAGAGAATGAAATCAAAAATACTTTTTACAGCCTTGATGATTTTAGGTTATTCTTCCTTGTATGCTCAAGATTTAGCTGATTGTAAAAATCCATGCAAGAAAACAAGAATTGTACAAAGTGGACCATTGATTGGACTAAGAACGCTTAGTTTGCCCGACTCGCAATCAGTAAAGGTTGTTGAGGTCGTAAAGCATGGCGCATCCTATAAGAATGGTATAATGCTCGGTGATACCTTAACGCATTTTAATGGTAAGGTCATTCAAAGTATGAATTATTTCATTTCTGAGGTTGCAAAGCTACAACCAGGCGATACAATCAAAGTAACGGTCAAAAGAATGGGAATCGC
>JBIIJQ010000111.1:0-5918 GCA_044233655.1 Chitinophagaceae bacterium
CTCAGCTCATATGGGAAATAAAGTGCTTCAATAGCCGAGGTTCTTAATTTTTCATTATCGTTGTAGGTAAAGGATTGTAGAGTAGGGTATTGAGCAGTATTACTCCATTCTATAAGATAGGCGTGGTATAAATTTTTCCATTCCAAATTTGTAAAATCAGAGTCACCAATTTTATACTTTATGTATTCAGCAATTGTTGATTTCTCATCATATGGTCTATCACCATATTCTAGTAGTATACGTAGCAATCCTTTTTCTTGTAAATAATCTTTTTGAAGTAAAGATGAAACTTCATTTTGTTCATGTGTATTCTCAGGAGATGCTTGCTTTTCAAGATTTTCTAATTCTTCACGATTACTCTCATCGCGTTTAGAGGCTTTCTCTCTTATTTTTTTATTGACAAGTGATATTAATCCAGCTTCATCAATTTGAAGTAATTGAGAGCATCGTCTTATATAATCGTCTTGTTTAGTAAAATCTTCAAGCTTATTTATTTTCGACAATGTTTCTGCAATGTCATTGATAAGAGCTGTTTTTTTCAAACTATCATTGTTCGCTTCTTTTAATGAGGCTTCTAGTTTGAATAATATGATGTCTTTTTTGTTTTGACTTACATAATCTATAAACCCTGCAGCGCCTGTTTCTTTTACATAACTATCGGGATCATGATTGTCAGGAAGCAATACAACTTGAACATTCAAACCTTGTTCAATAGCCATATCCAAACCACGAAGGGCGGCTTTGATACCTGCAGCATCTCCGTCATATAATATGGTCAAGTTGCTCGTGAGGCGTTTTATAAGTTTCAGTTGCTCTTCTGTGAGTGAAGTGCCACTACTTGCCACTACATTTTCAACACCTGCTTGATGTAAAGAGATTACATCGGTATAGCCTTCTACTAAATAACATTCATCTTGCTTTGATATTGCACCACGTGAATAATAAATACCATAAAGCGTTTTGCTTTTATGATATAATTCGTTTTCGGGAGTGTTTATATACTTAGGTGATTTCTCATTTGATTTTAAAATACGAGCACCAAATCCAAGTACCTTGCCACTCTGATTATGAATAGGAAATATCACTCTACCATAATAGACCGATTGTAGATTATTGTTTCTGTCATATATCAAACCAGCTTTTACTAATAAATCTTTATTGTATCCTTTTTGTATAGCTTCTTGAGGTAGTTTGTCCTGATGACTGAGGCAATACCCAAGTTGAAATTTTTCGATGGTTTCTTTTCTAAATCCTCTTTCCTGAAAGTAAGATAATCCAATTAGTTGTCCTTCTTCTGTATGATGTAAGGTGTTTTTAAAGTAGTCTGTTGCAAATGTATTGATGATTCGAAGACTTTCTTCTGTTTGTTGCAACTCCTTTACTTCTTGCGAAACTGCTGTTTCTTCTACTTCTATATGATAGCGTTTGGCAAGCCAACTAATAGATTCTGGATACGTGAGTTTTTCGTGTTCCTGTACAAATGTAATCACATTACCTGCTTTACCACATCCAAAGCATTTGTAAATACCTTTGCTTGGAGATACTGTAAACGAAGGTGTTTTTTCGTTGTGAAAAGGACAATTGCCTAGGTAATTCGCACCACGTTTTTTTAATTTTACAAAAGCGCCTACCACGTCGAGAATATCGGCGGTATCATTTACTTTCTGAATGGTTGAACGTGAAATCAATGTATAACTATCTTACTGCGAAAGTAATACTTCTTCGTTGTTTTAAGTTTTAAAAAAACATATTATTATTATTCTCTAAGTAATAAGAGTCTGATTCGATTTTTTATCTTATTTTAAGATATATAAATTGCCAGTTGCCCATTTTAAAGAAGCTTTCTGCTTGTAATATTTTGCAATGGTAGCATTCAATTTTTGGAAGGTTTCAATATTTTTCTGTTCACGACTATTGATTAGGAAAAGTGAGCTTTCTCCATTTTGAAATCTTATTTCTTCCCCTTTGAGTAATATAGCTTGGCTTTGATATAGATTCTCTTGTATGTTGAGTTGATTTCGAAGCATAGATAGTGTATTGAGTTGCTCCCTTATTTTGTTTTCTATCATTCGTTGTTTCAAATCAAGTTGTAACTCTGTCGATGTAATCTTTAGTTTAGCTTGCTTATATCCAGCTCTTCCTTGTGATAGTCGAAGTGGAACTGCAAACGACAATGCATATTGATAATTGTTTTGAAGTAGTGGTTGTGCTATTGTTTCGGGTACCGAATAATTTTTTCCTAATTGGTTGTATTTGATTTTTACATCTGGCAATAATTCTTGAAATTTTAGTTTCTTTTCAATATCCAAAAATTTAAATTTCGATTTGTAAATTTCTAATTCAGGATGACTATTCATTGCATCTCGAATTAATTCTTCGCTAGCAGGAATCATATAATCAATTTCATTTGTAGCAAACGAAGAGGTAGAGGGGATAAGTGAAAATGGCAATGTATACGGTTCACTAGATGGTTTCCAGGTATAGGTCGACAATTGAATCAATGCATTTTGCATTTGCATTTCAAGTTCATTCTGAAGACTTTGATAATAGAATAATTGAGTCAAAGCCTCGGTCGTATCAATAGCTGGACGTTCTCCAATGGTAACTACTTGCTTAGTGTAATCGAGCCTATCTTCGTTATTTTTCACTACCTCTTTTACGATCAACCATTCGCGATAATATCGAACCCATTCCCAATATTGTGTTACAGCATCATATACAAGGTCATTTAGAATTGCATTTCGTTCGGCTTGTGATTGTTCTACTACGATTTTTGCTTGTTGTAAGGTAGCTCTTCGCTTGTCAATTAATATGTTCTTTAATACAGAAAAGCTAACGCCAGCATAGCTCGAAGCTAAGTTGGTTTTTTGTGGATCTGTATTAAATCCGTTTACATTTTCAATGCCAGCATTGAATTCAATTCCATACCAAGTAGGAATTTTAAGTTCAGTTTGTTGGTAATTATAATACATAGATCCGCCAAGTTCTTTTTTAGAAAAGGAAGATTGAATTAAAGGATCAAATGCTCCTCTAGCATTGAGTACATCCGTTTCTGCTTGTTGGATGCTTATGTTTGTTTGTAAAGCAAACGGATGATAGGCATTTACAATTTGAATTAATTCTGACTCAGATAAGGTTAAACGTTCATCTTGTGCCTTTAATTCATTAAAACAAAAAAGAATAATATTGATAAGTATAAACCGTTTCATTATTTTGATTTTGATTTAGATTCTACTTTGTCATCTTGATAAAAATCAGGAGGGAATCCATTAATATTACGCCATAGTTCGTACCAAATAGGTACATCTTTAAGTAAAGCAATTGCATTGGCACCTGTCCCTAATCGTAGTTGCTTAGGCCATGCTTTATCAGTAGTATCTTCCTTCACTAGGATTCTATATTTTCCATTGGGCGAAACAGAATTTTCAATAGCAACGATGATTCCGCCAAAGGTTCCATAGCTTGCTTGTGGCCAACCACTAAATACTATAGCTGGAAATCCATCAAAGATAAATCTGATTTTATGATTGAGTGAAATAAGTGGTAAGTCCATTGGTTCTATAAATAGTTCAACTGCATAATCCAATTCTTTCGGAACGATTTGTGCCAAGATTTCACCTTCTTTAATAATTTCACCAATACCGCTTTTTTTTGCTTGTACTATCTGACCTTCTTGTGGTGCAATAATGAAATATAACTTATTTCTGTTTTGATAATTAGAATACTGGTTTTTCAGTTTTGATACTTCGCCTTCACCAGTTGCAATTTGTGACATAGCTTGCATTACTTCGCCTTGGGTTTTATTGACTTTTTCAAAATAATCTTGTTGCACACCATTTAATTCCAATTGAGTAATCAAAATCTCTTGTCTTGAATTGGATAAATTATTTTCGGCATTAATAAGTCGAGCTTGAATTGATTGTAAGGCTTGATTTCGTTGCTCAAGCTGTGTTAAGGACACAAGTCCTTGATTGTACAATTCCTGTTGACGTATAAATTGTTTATTTGCAATCGAAAAATCATTTTTTGCAGCAGATAAGTTTGCACTATCAGACTGAATTTTTAATCCTTGTTGTTTGAGCTTATTTTTCAATTGATTTGTTTTGATATCAAGTGAATTTTGAAGGGCTGTAATCTGATTTTGTTGTGCATTTGTTTTACCCTGATAATATTCTATCGTTTGTTTTTTAGCATTCAATTGCTCTCCAGTACGTGTGATTAATTCGGGATCAAGATAATCATCTTTAATCTCCGTCAATTGTGCAATAGTATCACCTGCTTTAACATAGTCGCCCTCTTTGATAAACCATTTAACGATTCTTCCAGCAATAATTGTATTTACATTTTGAGCACGTTGCTCTTGTCTTAACGTAGTCACTATACCATTGCTTTTGATATTTTGGGTCCATGGTAGAAATAAGCAAATGATTAAAGTAATTAAAAAAATAATCAATACTCTGCTTATTTTATTGGGCTTGTTTATATTATAAATCCCTTGAAAGGATTTTGTACTTTGTAAATTTCGCATTGTCAATTATTTATTTGAATTGATTTGTAATTGTTGATTATGCATGTGAAAGTTTTTATCAGATAGTTTGATAAAAGATTCGTCGTTAGAAACTACAATGACAGTAGAATTTGGTAGATTATGCAAGATATAGTGTTGTATTTTTTCAACACTTTCTGGCTCTAATTCAGAAAAAGGTTCTTCTAACAGAATGAGGGAAGGTTCATTGATGATTGCACGTAGAATCATTATTTTTTTTATGACAGATCGAGGCAATTTTTTTCCAGTTGTTTCAATAATTGTTTCAAAACCTTTTGGGGTATGATTGATATACTCTTCAAGACCAATTGATTTAGAAACTTCGATGATTTTTTGTAATAAAATTGATTTATTACCCATTGTAATATTATCCTCAATAGTACCTTTGAAAATATCTAATCGGTTTAGCATGATGCTAATACTATTTCTAAGAGAACCAAGTTGAATATTCTGTATAGGTATTCGATTAAATAGTATTGAGCCATTATTTGGTGTATACAAGGACGAAAATAATCTTAACAATGAGGACTTACCTGATCCATCTTTTCCAGAAATAGAAATTTTATCTCCAGGCTCTATTTTAAAATTCAGATTTGCTAAAATAGGTAATTGGTCGATATACTCATAGGATACATTATTGAATTCTATACTCATACCTTTACTATTTACAGGCAATAAATGAATGCCATCATTTTCATTTGTCTGATTCTGAACTGTATGAAGCTTGTCCAAGGATGTCAATAAATCATAAAAGGTATCGAGATTCGTAATGATTTTTTCAACGGAAGCAATCATCATTAATATAATAATTTCAGCAGCTACAAACTGACCAATGTTTAATTTTTGATGTATTAATAGATAAGTACCTACAATCAACATCGCAGCAGTAATCATTATTTTAAGGAAAATGAGATTTTTGAACTGAAACAATAATATATTGAAATGTTTAGTCCGATATTCTAAATAGTTACTCACTTTTTGATCCATTTTATCTAATGATAAATTATGTGCACGTTGTAACTTGAAGGTATGTATCATCCGAGCGATTTCTTCAAGCCATCCAGTAGTTTCGTATTTGTAAGAGCTCTCTTTAATACTTGTTTCTAGTCCTTTTTTACTTGTGAGATAAAAAATTATAATTATGATAATGAGCATTATAACTACCAATATTAAAAACAACGGATGATAGATTGCCACAATGAGTAATCCTAATAAAATTTGAATACTCGCCAATGGAATGTCCAAAAGTATTTTAGAAAATCCTTTTTGTAAGGTACTTATATCTAAAAATCGATTCATCATTTCTGGAAAATAAAAATCATCTGATTTTTTTAAATCCAATTCCATTAAATTTTTCTTAAACATAAATGCA
>JBIIJQ010000077.1:0-14947 GCA_044233655.1 Chitinophagaceae bacterium
TATCACTTCAGATTTGGAATAAGGTGCGTCTTCGTTGAGGACTAGTGCATGGTCGTAGGTATTTAAAATAGTATCTTTTACAATGGCTTTTAAATCGCCAAAATCCACAACCATACCAAGTTTTACATCACTGCTATTCATGATAGGCGTCCCCATTAAAGTTACACTCAAGTGGTAGGTATGACCATGAATGTTTTTACAAGGACCATCATAGCCATACAATGCATGTGCCATGTCGAAGGTGAATTTTTTTGTAACACGTACTTTCTGTGAAATCATTGTTGCAAAAATAAACTATTTCATATTAAAATTAGTGAATGGATTGTTTAAAAGCTTCATTAAGTAAGTTTGATGAACGGTGCCATCGCCACTTTAGATGAAGTTAGGCATATGCTGATCCGCAAAAAAAAATGACACTTACAAAAGGAAGTGTCATTGTAGAATGAATAATTATACTCTTATTTCGTAGTTAGTCCAGCATTCTTCAAATAAGGTTCTATTCGCATTTCTTGACCAATGAAATCTTTGAATGCTTTATTTAAATCGACACTATTACCAACCGACAAAATGTATTTTCTGAATCGCTCACAATTGGCGCGCGTCATGCCACCATTGGCTTGCATCCAATCAAACGCATTGTAATCAAGGGTTTTAGACCATGTATACGCATAATAGCCTGATGAATATCCACCGCCCCAAATATGAGCAAAATAAGGTGTGTGATATCTAGTGGGAACCTCATTCACGAGTAAGCCATATTTTTCCAATGCTTCTTTTTCAAATTGTAATGCTGGTTTGATGTCTGATTCTTTTTCAATTGAATGCCATGCCATATCCAAGGTAGCTGCAGCCAATAATTCAGTGACTTCGTATCCTTTATTGAAAGTCTCTGCTTTTTTAATTTTATTAATCAACGCTTGTGGAATTACTTGTTTGGTTTTGTAGTGAATGGCATAATTTTTCAAAATCACTGGATCCATAGCGGCATGTTCGTTGATTTGTGATGGAAATTCTACATAGTCGCGTGGAACAGCTGTACCCGAAAGGCTTATATATTGCTGATTTGCAAACAAACCGTGCAAGGTATGGCCAAACTCATGAAACATAGTCGTCACATCATCAAAACTGATCAATGATGGATTTCCTTCGGTTGGTTTTGCAAAATTGTAAACATTTACTATCACCGGTTTTTGTTTTAAATAATGCGATTGACTGACGAAGTTATTCATCCATGCGCCACCACTTTTGTTGTCACGGGTATAAAAATCGAGGTAATAAATAGCCAAGGATTTTTTATCCTTATCAAAAACTTCATACACTTTTACATCAGGATGATAAACGGGTAAATCGGTTCTAACTTTAAACGTGATACCATACATTTGTTTGGCTGCAAAGAATACGCCTTTTTCTAAAACAGTGGTAACTTCAAAGTATGGCTTGATTTCGCTTTCATCTAAATCATATTTTGCTTTGCGCACTTGTTCAGAATAATAATTCCAATCCCAAGGTTCCAATTTGAATCCACCTTGTTGGCCGTCAATTAATTTTTGTATTTCCTTCGCTTCTTCCTTCGCTCTTAATACTGCAGGTTTTGCTATTTTGGCCAATAGATCCATTGCTGTAGCAGGATTTTTAGCCATTTGATCTTGCAAACGCCATTCTGCAAAACTTTTTTTACCCATGAGATTTGCTTTTTGTAAACGAAGTTTTGCCAATTGCTCTAATACGGCACGAGTGTCACCGCTATCACTTTTCTCGGCACGAGTCCACGAAGCCTTGAATATTTTTTCTCTTGTAGCTCTATTTTTAAGACTTGGTAATAATGGTTGTTGAGTCGTATTTAGTAGACCAATAAGGTATTTGCCAGGAAATCCAGCTTCAGTTGCTTTGGCTTTTGCAGCATCTAATTCAGCTTTACTTAATCCCTCCAATTCGCTTTCATTATCAAATAATACTGCACCATTTTTACGAGCAATCAATAATTTATTGCTAAATGAAGTTTGCAAACTTGCCAATTCTTCATTAATTTTTTTCATCTTTTCCTTATCTTCAGGTGATAAATTAGCACCTGCCAATTCAAATTGTTGTAAATAATATTCTGTCAATTTTCGATCTTCTCCTTTCAAACTAGCTAAATTCAGGGATTTGATTCGATTGTATAATTTACTATTTAAGTACATTTTATCACTATGAGCTGAGAAAATAGGAGCATACTCTTCCTCTATTGCTTGTAAGGTTGGATTTGTATTAGAACCGGTTAAATTATAAAAAATACCTGTAGCTCTATTTAAATCTACACCACTAGTTTCAAGCGCTAACACTGTATTTTGAAAAGTAGCTTTCGCAGGATTATTGGCAATATTCTCTATTTCTTCATCATGAACTTTTAACGAAAAATCAAATGCAGGTTTAAAATGTTCATCTTTGATTAAGTTAAACATTGGTGCCTGGTATTGCAAAGGACTTTTACGTAGTAATGGATTCACCATTTTGATATTATTGTTTTGTGCAAAAACAGCATTCATTGAAAATGTGTTGGCTAATAGAACACTAGCCATGAGAAGTTTGGAGGATAATTGCATATGATTTTATAATTATAATGTGTAAAAGTAAATAAAATTTACTGATAACTTTAAGAACCTTGATTTGTCTATAAAATTTGGATTCAAGTATATTTGCCTGCTAATTCCAAATGGATGAATTATAAGCAAATAGAGGCTTCAGATATTGCATATTTCCAACAATTACTTCATACATCTTATGTATTGTTGCCAACTGATGATTTGGAAAAATATGCACATGATCATACTGAGGATTTGAAATTTTATCCAGAAGTAGTCCTATTGCCATCCAATTCGAATGAAATTTCATTCATTCTTTCATACTGCAATGAACATAGAATTCCTGTAACACCTCGTGGAGCCGGTACAGGTCTTAGCGGTGGTGCATTACCTATTAAAGGTGGTGTATGTTTAAGTTTGGAACGAATGAATAAGATTATTTCAATTGATTCGAAAAACTTTCAAGCTATTGTAGAACCAGGAGTTATCAATGAAGTATTGCAACAAGAAGTGATCAAAGTTGGCTTGTTTTATCCTCCAGATCCTGCAAGTAAAGGATCTTGTTTTTTAGGTGGAAATGTAGCTCATGCAAGCGGTGGGCCTCGTGCGTTGAAATATGGAACTACACGTGATTATATATTAAACTTAGAAGTGGTTTTACCTACAGGTGAAATTATTTGGACTGGCGCAAACACGCTCAAATATTCGAGTGGATACAATCTTACTCATTTAATGATTGGTAGCGAAGGTACATTGGGCATTGTAACTAAAATCGTACTAAAACTCATTCCATATCCAAAACAAAATGCATTGATGTTGGCATCTTTTACTTCGGCTACAGATGCTTGTGAAGCAGTAGCAGGAATTTTTATGGCAGGTTGTTCACCTTCGGTTTGCGAATTTATAGAACCCGATGGATTCAGATTATCAGCTGCTTTTGCCGGATTGCCTTTTAATATTCCTGACCATGTGAAAGCATACCTATTAATTGAAATAGATGGCAATGACATGGATTTGATTTTAAATGATTGTGAAAAAATAAATGAGGTATTAACTACATTTCATTGTGATGATCTTTTGTTAGCAGATACAGCCGAGCAAAAAGAATTTTTTTGGAAATTACGCCGAACAATAGGTGAAGCTACGAAACGAAATAATGTATACAAAGAAGAAGATACAGTGGTACCACGAGGTGAATTGCCATTGCTTTTTAATGGTGCAAAAGAAATAGCTGCAAGATATCAACTCAGAACAATATGCTATGGTCATGCAGGGGATGGCAACTTGCATATCAACATACTAAAAGATGATCATACCGATGAATATTGGAATACAGGTGTGAAAGAAGCAATTAAAGAAATATTTCAATTGTGTAAATCATTGGGTGGAACAATTAGTGGAGAACATGGCATTGGATTAGTACAAAAAGAATACTTACCTATTGTATTATTAGAAACAAACTTAGATTTGATGCGAAAAATAAAATTAGCATTTGATCCTAATTCAATTTTAAATCCTGGTAAAATCGTTTAATGTTATTATGACTACTCGAAAGAATATTATTATAGATTTTGATAGCACTTTTACACAAGTAGAAGCCTTGGATGTATTGGCAACGTTGTGTCTAAAAGACAATGAAAAAAACGATATAATTCAGCGTGAAATCAAGTTAATTACCGAAGATGCCATGAATGGAGTAATGCAGTTTGATAAAGCACTTGAGAAAAGAATCGAATTGCTCCCATGTAATAAAAAGCATATACAAGAATTAATTGAAGTTTTGAAAAATAAGGTTTCAATTTCATTTCAGCGAAATGCTCATTTTTTAAAATCAAATTCAGATTCGATTTATATCATATCAGGAGGATTTAAAGACTTTATTCTACCAGTTGTTACTACTTATGGTATTAAAGCTGAACATGTATTTGCGAATGAATTTATATATGACGAAAATAATGATGTAATCGGATTTGATAAAAATAATTCTTTAGCATTTGCTAAAGGCAAGGTAGAGGTTGTAAAAGCATTAAACTTAAAGGGAATTACCTATGTAATCGGGGATGGCTTTACAGATTATGAAATAAAAAAAGCCGAATTGGCTGATGAGTTTTTATTGTTTACGGAAAATATAAAAAGAGAAAACTTAATTCAATATGCTGATGCAGAATTGAAAACCTTGGATGAATTTAGTATGATACAACAAGATATGAAGGGAAAGCCATTCCCAAAGAGTAAAATCAAAGTATTGCTTCTTGAAAATATTCATAGTAATGCTTTTCAATTATTTGATCAAGAACAATTTCAAGTTGAATCATACTCTCATGCATTGAATGAAAATGAATTAATAGAAAAAATTAAGGATATACATATTTTAGGTATTCGCTCCAAGACGCTCATAAATGAAACACTATTAAAACATGCTACAAAATTGAAGTGTATTGGCGCTTATTGTATAGGTACCAATCAAATTGATACACTACAATGTGCGCAAATGGGTATTGCTGTATTTAATGCGCCTTATTCGAATACACGATCTGTGGTAGAACTAGCCTTGGGTGAAATGATTGTTTTGATACGAAATGTGATTACTAAAAATGCTAAATTGCATAAAGGTGTTTGGGATAAATCAGTAGCGAATAGTGTTGAAATCAGAGGTAAAAAATTAGGCATTGTAGGATATGGAAATATTGGTTCGCAACTTTCTGTTATTGCAGAAGCGATTGGAATGCAAGTCTATTTCTACGATATTATAGATAAACTGGCATTGGGCAATGCAACTAAATGCAATACACTTCATGAATTGTTAACCATGGTAGATGTAGTAAGTCTACATGTAGATGGGAGAGATTCAAACTCTCATTTAATTGGCAAAAAGGAATTTGAATCAATGAAGCAACATGTCATTTTTATGAATTTATCTAGAGGTCATGTGGTTGATATAGAAGCATTGGCCGAGGCTATTAAGTCTGGAAAAGTTGCTGGTGCTTCTGTGGATGTTTTTCCTAAAGAACCTAATTCTAATGACGATTTATTTCGTTCAACACTACAACATTTGCCTAATACCATATTAACTCCTCATATTGGTGGAAGCACATTAGAGGCTCAAGAAAATATTGGTCAGTTTGTTTCATTTAAGATGGCACAATTTATCAACAAAGGAGACACACATGGTTCAGTCAATTTTCCAGAAGTTCAATTGCCGAGTTTCGAACGGTCACATAGATTGCTGCATATACATGAGAATGTACCTGGAATATTAGCCAAAATAAATGCTGTCTATGCTACGCACGATATCAACATACAAGCACAGTATTTGAAAACCAATGACGAAATAGGGTATGTGATAACTGATATTGGAAAAGATTATGAAATCGATATTGTAAAAGAAATGCGCACTATTGATCATACCATTAAATGCAGAATGCTTTATTAAACGATTTATATGAATCCTATTTATTTTACCCCAGGCCCATCTCAATTGTATCCTACCTATCAGCATCACTTACAACATGCGATGGAACTCCAATTGGGTTCAATCAATCATCGTTCCAATGTATTTAGAGATATTTATAAACATACCGATGAGCAATTACGGAAATTATTAAACGTACCATCTACACATTCTATTTTTTTTGCATCGTCCGCTACTGAACTATGGGAACGAATTTTGTTGAATTTAGTGGCCGAAAAATCATATCATTTTGTAAATGGCTCTTTTTCAAAAAAGTTTTTTGACTTCGCTCAATTGCTACAAAAAAATCCAATGCAAGCCATTGCTAATGATGGTCAAGGTTTTGATATGAATCAAGTTGAAATCCCCAATGATATTGAGTTGATATGTACAACTCAAAATGAAACATCTACAGGTGTTTATACATCATCCGCTCAATTGAGTTTACTGAAAGACATTAATCCTCATATATTACTTTGCAGTGATTTAGTGTCTATTGCTCCTTATTCAAGTATAGATTATACTAAACTTGATTGCACTTTTTTCTCTGTACAGAAAGCATTTGGTATGCCACCTGGTTTGGGCGTATTGATCGTTAATAATCATTGTATAGAAAAGTCGATTGAGCTAAAAAAGAAAGGATATAATATCGGAGCTCATCATACATTTGAATCCTATCAAAAAAACTATCTTCAATTCGAAACACCTTCTACTCCGAATGTAATAGCTATTTATCTAATTGGTAAAATAGCCGAGGATATGAATCAAAAAGGAATTGATAATATTCGAGAAGAAATCAAACTAAAAGCTGATATGCTATATAATTTTGGCAATGAGAGTCAATTGTTTTCTCCATTTGTAGATTCTAAAATTCATCAGTCTGATACAGTGGTTGTATTAAATTCAAGTGTTGATTCATCCATTATCATCAATCACTTAAAAGACAAAGGGTTTCATATTGGAAGTGGCTATGGAAGTTATAAAAAGAATCATGTACGTATAGCTAATTTTCCTGCTACTTCTGTCGATAAGATGAATCAATTAATAGAATTAATGAAAGGATTTGAATTGAATTTATAGTTCTATTTAGTAGCCAAAGGCATTCAATTACTTGGGTTTAAAATAGTTTATTTTAAATCTTGCTTTCTGTTCTATCAGTTTTGGATAAAGTGAATAATATATATTGAAGACATGTAACTTTTGCAAGTTTATCAACTATACTAGTAGATAGTATGAGTTTATGCTTTATTAATTGTCTTTAATTTCATTATCATTCTTTTGATTAGAAATTGATTTCCTAAAAATGTCATAGTAATAGCCGATTACAAGAAAGTCTCGTCCTGTTTCGTCATTTATTTTATAGTCGAATTGATGCAAATAGCCAATCTGTAATGTAGCTGTTTTTGAAGGTTTGTAATTGAAAGCAAATAACAATCTGTTTCGTTCAAAATAAGGTTCGTTGTCGGTGAAAAATAATTCATTACTTACATTAATTTGAAATGGTTTGTATTCATTTTTTTCTTTACCGAATGGATAAGAAGCCCCAAGTCTATACCTAAACCTATTGCGATAGCCATTACATGTAAATCTAAACTCTGCTCGATAGCGTTGTTCAATTTTTAACTTCCCAATTGATTGGAAAAATATTAGTTGCGGCCAAACTCTAAATTCGTTATTGTTTTTTGGTAGAACGAAGTTCCCACCTTCTTTGAAAGTTTGGTAACTACCGGCACCCAAGGTCAACTGAACGTTTTTATATACTTTGTAGTTAATACCGCCCTTATATTCATAATAGTGAAAGTTGCTGTAAAATTTTAACGAACGTAGTTGAGATTCAGCAAAAAAACTGAGTTTTTCAGTACGGCTGTATTTCAAATTTAGGATGTTCCAACTACCTAAATCAATGGTTTGTGCAACAATTTTGTTTGTAATAAGAATAAAAATAATTACAACTAATAATATTTGTCTCATTCAGTCTTTGATTTTGATTTTTCAATTATTGAAACAGATTTTTGTAATAATAGTGAATTTGGTATTGTTATGATTTCCCCATTTTCTGCTTTAAGATGAACAAAAAAATAAGTCAAATCAATTACCTCACCCTTAAAAGGGTAATCTTTATCTAAGATTTTTATCGTGTCTCCAATTTTTAAAGGATGATTAAAAAATAATAATATGCTTGATGTTACATTTGAGAGCAATGACCATTGAGCAAAAAATGCAATACCTAAGGCCGTTAATATAGTTCCTACAAAAACTGCTATTTCATTTTGTTTAAGCCCCCATATAGCTGATAATAAAACTGTAGCAGTTAGAAAAGATAACAAATGAACAGCTTTAATTATCATTTTTCTTCTACCAGTGTGAAGTTGAGTTTGTTTCAATGAATTATTAATGAATTTCTTAGTGACGTAGTGGGCTATAGTGTAACCTGCAATCACTAAAATGGTTTCAATAATTAGAGTTTTGTATTGTTCCATTAGTTATATCATTTAATAGTTTTTCTACCTATTGTTAGTTATATTAACTATTTCTTCTAAAAGTCGAATGATCAATATCGTAAATTTTAGAATTATTTACTTTTTATTTATATCATTGGATTTAAGTCTGAATTGGTAGTAACGGATGTCTTAAGATACACTAGTATCTATTACAATAGAATGCATTAGAAAACACCATTACAATCGAAGATATATAAATCCAATCATACTAGAAAGGATATTATAATAATTTTAATTCTAACAATAAACACGTAATAGGGTTTTCAGTTTTAGTTCAACTTCACTTTAAATGAATACGTTTTTATGATAGATAAGAAGCTTATTTGCATATAAAATTATCTCTTACCTAATTCTATGATTTCAAGATTTCGAACGCGATTATCATCAATATCAAATCGTACCAATGTACTTATTTTATGCCATCCATGTTTGCCACAAGCTCCTGGGTTGATATGCAATAAATTAAATGTAGGGTCGGGGATTACTTTTAATATATGAGAATGCCCACAAATAAATAAATGTGGTTTGTATTCTTGTATTTGTGGTTTTGATATTGCATTGTAATTGGGCGGATAGCCTCCAATATGTGTCATATAAATGGGTACATTTTCTATGGTGAAATGTAAATGCTCGGGATATCTTATTCGTAAATCTGCCCCATCTATATTGCCATACACGGCTCTGAATGGTTTGAATTTTTCCAACGCATCAGCTACTTCAATTGAACCAATATCACCTGCATGCCATATTTCATCTACATTGGCAAAGTGTTTATACACATGCTCAGGAAGATAGCTATGCGTATCAGATAGTAATCCAATTTTAGTCATCAGTTCAGTTTAAACTTATTCAATCACAACTAAGTAGTAATTTTTTTTACCTTTTTGAATCAACAAATATTTTTCATTCAATAAATCTTGCCTAGTTACCGTACGATCAATATCTGCTACTTTATGTTTGTTGATACTGATTCCATTGCTTTGCACCATTTTTTTAGCTTCACTTTTTGAAGGCAAAATGGTAGTTTCAGCTAATAAATTGACAATATTTTCGCCCGTTTGAATTTTTTCATTTGCTAAGGTAAATCTTGGTACACCTTCAAGTACTTCTAATAATTGATTCTCAGACAGAGCCTTTAACTCTTCGGCTGTATTTTCACTAAATAATATGGCAGATGCTTTTACTGCAAATTCATAATCATGCACAGAATGTACCATAGTTGTAATTTCTTGTGCTAATCTTTTTTGTACCAATCGAAGATGTGGAGCTTCAGTATGTTCCTTAATCAATTGGTCAATTTCAGTTGGAGGGATAAATGTAAATACTTTTATATAGTTGACTGCGTCTGTATCACTTGTATTCAACCAAAACTGATAAAATTGATATGGGGATGTTCGTTTGGAATCCAACCATACATTGCCCGTTTCTGTTTTGCCAAATTTTCCACCATCTGCTTTTTTAAGTAATGGTGCTGTAAATGCAAATGCTTCTCCTGCGTCTTTTCTACGGATAAGCTCCGTACCTGTTACTATATTTCCCCATTGATCACTACCTCCCATTTGAAGTTTTACACCATATTGTTTGTACATATGGTAAAAATCATACCCTTGTACTAGTTGATATGTAAATTCTGTAAATGACATGCCCGTTTCTAATCTTTTTTGAACAGAATCTTTGCTCATCATGTAATTGACTGTGATATGCTTGCCCACATCTCGAATGAAATCAAGAAATGTAAAGTCTCTGAACCAATCATAATTATTGACTATAACTGCAGCATTCTTTAACGAAGTATCAAAATCTAGAAATTGACTCAATTGTTTTTGAATACCATTCACATTAAAATCGATTTGCTCTTTACTCAACATATTCCGTTCTTCAGATTTGCCCGATGGATCACCCACCATGCCTGTAGCTCCTCCAACCAATGCAATAGGTTTGTGACCAGCTTTTTGCAAATGCATGAGTAAAATAATAGGGACAAGACTGCCAATATGTAATGAATCAGAGGTAGGATCAAAGCCAACATAACCTGTTGTCATTTCTTTTTGCAATTGTTCATCTGTACCTGGCATAATATCCTGTACAAGCCCACGCCATTTAAGCTCTTCGATAAGATTCATAGTAATAGTATATTGATAACTTTAATTGATAGAAAAATCAAATGTATAAAGGTTTTTTAAGTATTTTTGTTTGTTATACAAAATAATCTAATAAATATTCCGTTAAAGGAAATGTAAAACTATTTGTAAATTATGTTAAGAAGAATTATACTGTTGAGTTTGTGTGTATTTAGCATGCTAAATACAACTGCTCAGCAACGAAAATATGTCAACGAATTTTTAAATCTTGGGGTTGGTGCCCGAGGTATGGGAATGAGTGGTGCACAAGTTGCATCTGTGAATGATGTTACATCGGCCTTTTGGAATCCTGCTGGTTTAAATAGTGTAAAATCTGATTTTCAATTAGGACTTATGCATTCTGAGTACTTCAGCAGTATTGCTAAGTATGATTATCTAGGAACTGCTTTCCCTATGAAAAATAGAAAAGGCGTTTTAGGCGTTTCATTGATACGATTTGCTATTGATGATATACCTTATACATTGAATTTGATTCAACCTGATGGGACCGTTGATTATAATAAAATCAAAGCAATTTCAGCTTCTGATTATGCAGGATTAATTACTTACGCACAAAAATTGCGAATTAAGAAATATGATAATCGTGAAGATGTTAGTTTTAATGTAGGCGGAAATTTAAAAATAATTCATCGAAATATAGGCTCGTTGGCTAATGCATGGGGTGCCGGATTAGATCTAGGATTACAAGGTAGAATTGGTCGTTGGAAATTGGGAGCAGTTGTAAAAGACATCACTACGACTTATACATTGTGGTCATTTAGCTTTACAGATAAAGAAAAACAAGTATTGGCTCAAACTGGCAATGAAATTGTTTCAAAAAGTACTGAGGTAAATACGCCTCGTATCATTTTAGGAGGTGGACGCACTTTCCCAATTCATTTCCGAGATTCAAGTAAAAAAGCATATGTTCTAGTTGAATCAAACTTAGATATAACCACCGATGGAAAACGATATGGCAATTTGATTAATGCAAATCCATTTAGTATAGATCCAAAATTGGGTGTAGAATTAGGATACAATAATTTATTGTATGTAAGAGCTGGTGTTGGTAATTTCCAACGAGTACTTTCTGATGACGATACAACGAATACTGCTAAACGAACAATGTTTCAACCTACTTTAGGACTTGGTATTAAAATTAAAAATTTTGTAATTGACTATTCTTTTTCAAGTTTGAATGTTCAAAACAGTCCATTATATTCTCATTTTATTTCATTGCGACTTGACATTAATAAAAAAGGAAGCAATTATGGAATTTCAAATACTGACCTCGATTATCGCGCAAGAGATATAAATAGAAAATTAAACAAATCAACTAAATAAACAAGATGAGACTAAAATACATCTATACCTTACTTTTATTTAATTTGATTGGGCTTGTATCACAAGCACAAACATTCGGCAATGAGTGGATCAACTACAATCAAACCTATTATAAATTTAAAGTATATAAAGATTCTGTTTATCGTATTTCGATGAGTGAATTGTTTGCATTAGGCATGCCATCAACAGTTGTAGGTGATAATTTACAATTATTTAGAGATGGCATTGAAGAGCCTATTTTTGTAAGTTCCAATAATCAATTGTCTGCAAGTGATTATATTGAATTTATTGGCAACAAGGCCAATGGGAAAATTGACACTGCTCTCCATAAAAATGTTTCCTCACAATTAAATATTCATCAAAATCTGGTTTCAGATACAGCATTTTATTTTGTAACATTCAATGGATTAGCAACTAATAAACGATTCGCACCTCGTAATAATACAATTGTGAATCCACCTATCAAAGAAACTTTTTTTTGGGATAAAATTGCTTTTAGCTATAGAGGCTCCTTTGCATCAGGTCCTTCATACTTTGGCGCTTCTACTACACCAGTTATCTATTTAAACTCTTCTCAATATGAAGAGGGTGAAGGCTGGTCAAAATCAGTCACCACCAACAATGATTCTGTTACATTTAATTGTTTATATCCATACACTGTACAAGGAGGGCCAACTGGATATTTCAAATCAACTGTAGTTGGTAATTCATATTTAACACAACATCGATTGAAAATTTATGCCAATAATATAGAAATATTAGATTCTACATATAGTTCATTTGGTATCAAACGATTTAATTCTTCAGTACCTCTTTCGTATTTAAATGCTCAAAATAGAATGGTATTTAAATATACTCCATTAAATAATGGGCTCAATAATCTACCTGATCGATATGGAATTTCTTATGCAGAATTTAGATATCCTCGTTTATTTAATTTTGATAATCGTACATCCTATTATTTTGAATTAGATCCTAAAGTGTCTGATTATTATTTAGAAATTACAAATTTTAACACGGGAAATTTATCACCAAGATTATATGATCTTACTTCCAATGAATTTCTGTATGGCGATATTTCTGTTGCTGGGATCGTTCGTTTTTTAATACCTGCATCAGCTCAAGTTAAAAAATTTTATATCCAATCAACAGGTGTTGCTAATTTTGGAAATGTATCTGATTTGAAGTCTATTACTTTTAAAAATTATACAAATACAGCCAACCAAGGTGATTATATTATAATATCTCACAAAGGGCTTATGGATGATGGATTAGGTAATAATCCTGTAGAAGAATACAGAGCTTATCGATCTTCACTTTCAGGTGGAGCCTACACTGCTGTAGTAGCTGATGCCCAAACAATTTATGATGAATTTGGTTATGGATATTCATATAGCGGTCAAGCATTCAAAAACTTTTTAAACTATGCTGTAAACAATGCTAATTGGACATTGAAACCCAAGCATGCATTTATTATAGGAAAGGGGATAGCATACAGTCAATATTTACAGTATTCGGTAGCTCCATATTCAACATATCCATTTTATGCATTGCCATCATTTGGCTCGCCCCCGTCAGACATATTGTTGACAGATTTTAATAAAAATAATAGACCGCAACTATCTATAGGTCGATTACCTGTGATGAATGCAAATGATATTAAAGCTTATTTGAATAAAATTAAAGACCATGAAGCTCAAATGTCTAATACTTCAATGATGTTAAGTGATTCTGTACTTTGGCGTAAGAATGTACTTCATATTGCAGGTGCAAAAGATGCAGCAGAACAAGCACCTATTGCCGCATCATTGGACAAGCAAGCTCAAATAATTCAAAGTCCTAATTATGGTGGATTTGTAACAACCATTAAAAAAGGAACAACTTCAACGGTTGAAGATATTAACAGTAAAATCATAGATAAGTTATTTAATAGTGGATTAGGTCTTATTCAATTCTTTGGTCATTCATCTGCTTCAGGTATTGATTACAATCTTGATTTTCCTGAAAACTATACCAACTATAAACGATACCCTACATTTATTGCCAATGGATGTGGAGCAGGAAATATCTTTATTCTTACAGGACAACGATCGTTGGGAGAGAGATTTGTGTTGGCACCTAATGCAGGTGCTATTACATTTATTGCCAGTGTTAATACAGGTTTGACAAGTAGTTTGGCAACCTATACTGATTCACTTTATGGGAATATAAGTAAAAATATGTATGGGCAATCACTCGGAGAACAAATGCAGAAAAATGTCTTTAATTTCATGAGCAATCCTTCATTTATGAACGATAATTTATTGAGATTACATTCAGAGCAAATTGTATTAAATGGTGATCCTGCTACTAAAACGTTTACGTTTGATAAGCCTGATTATGCGGTTGAAGATAAGGGAGTTAGCTTTAAACAATTAAACCTGACAACTTCAATTGATTCATTTGATGTAGATATTATTGTACATAATCTAGGACGATATACACAAGATTCGGTAGGACTTTATATAAAACGTGTTTTACCAAATAATGTTGAAAATGTATTATTAAACAAGCGATATGCAGGTATTGCCTATAGTGATACAATTCGGTTACGTATCCCAGTCATGGGCGAAAGCGCATTGGGTGTAAATTCTTTGGATGTAATTATTGATCAGGAAGGATTTATAGATGAAATAGCTGAAAATAATAATACCATCAAAAGACAATTCATAGTTTACAATGATGATTTAGTGCCTGTATTTCCACCAGAATTTAGTATAGTTTCTACACAAGGTATCGCACTCAAAGGTTCTACTTTGAATGCCTTTGCTCCATTAAAATCATATATTTTACAAATTGACACGACAGAATTATTTGATAGTCCATTATTAGTATCAACATCTATAGCGAGTAAGGGTGGCGTAATTAAGTGGCAACCAAGTATTACATTGCGTGATAGTACTGTCTATTATTGGAGATGTGCTATGGATA
>JBIIJQ010000105.1:0-6595 GCA_044233655.1 Chitinophagaceae bacterium
GCAATAAAATTCATCGTTGGTCAACTAGTTCGTTTATATTTTTAAATCAAAGTGCTCCTGGTTGGAATCAATCGCACTATTATCAGTATTTAAAAGACAACTACAATAGTATTTATTTAGATTCGGCCTCTAGGAATTTCAAGTTTACAACCTTACAAAAAAAATTGCAAGTACAAAATGTATGCATGAATGCACCTGCACCTTATACTTACACATGGCCCGATTATTTAGTAAAAATCAATGGTAGCACCTTGTATACATTTGGTTGTGATCCTTATCCTGGGTATTCAAGTTTACAGTTCATAGTGATAGATACATTAACTGGTCAGCCATGGATTAATACAAAAGATCCTAATACCAATATTGGACGCTTTGGTAGTTATGCTCCTTGTAGAATAAGTTCTGGTGGTGGTATTTACGAAGATCCATTCTTTGAATTTAATTTTCTAACGACTGCTGCAAGAAAAAAAATTATGGATTTTATTGATTCTATTCCAGAAGGATACTATATGATGATGCAGCCAAGACTTTGCGTAGGGGCTGGTGCTACAGGTTGTGGAACACGGAATACTATTTATGCTAACAATTGGAAAGTTGATACTACCACATATGGATCAAACAATTCGTTGTACCATAAAATAAAAGATCTTGGGTTTACACAAATTGATTCTTTCAATAAAAATAGACCAATGATTTTTTGGAGCAGAAAAAACAGATTGAATACCGTTCAACAATTTATGGAAGTGGATAGCACTAAAAAATTATATGCTGAATTGGATTTTCAATCTTACCTGTATCAAGGAAAAATCGTTTCAAGTAAAGTAGGCCCTGCTAAAATTTGGAGTAATTTTTATAGAAAAGGATTTAGTATGGACGCTTCTATAGGAGACACTAGTTTAGTAGAAGTTTATGGTGTTGATGCAAGTGGAATTGAAACTTATATAACCTCTGTATTGGGAGATACCTCTCTTGGCTTTATAGATGCAAAAACCTATCCTTGTATTCGATTAGCCATGGATAATAAGGATAATATATTTTCTACACCAGAGCAATTGAAATATTGGCGTGTTCATTATGAGCCTGTCCCTGAAGCAGCCTTGAATCCTAACAGACACTTTACATTTGCTGACACAGTAGGACAAGGTCAAAAACAAGTTATTTCAGTAGCTATTGAAAACTTAACAAATTATCCAATGGATAGCATGTTGGTAAAATATGATATAATTGATGCAAACAATAATCGTTCTACATTGGCAACAAAACGATACAAACAACTACCGATCTTAGATACGATTCAAGTAGATTTAGATATGTCTTCTAATGTATACTCTGGGAAAAATACTTTAGTAATAGAAGCAAATCCTAATAATGATCAGATTGAACAATTTCATCCCAATAATATTGGATACAAAGAGTTCTATGTAGTACCAGATAAGAAAAATCCATTAGTGGATGTAACATTTGATGGTGTACATATTTTGGATAAAGATATAGTTTCAGCAAAGCCATTTATTAGTATCACGTTGAAAGATGAGAACAAATATCTAGCATTGGATGATACTTCGTTGGTCTCAGTTTTTATGCGTTATCCAGATGATAATTCTTCAACAGAAAATTATATTCCTTATGATGGTTCTATATTGAAGTTTATTCCAGCTACACAGGCACAATTACCTACTAAAAACCAGGCTAAATTAGAATTTAAACCTACATTTTTGAAAGATGGAAAAGACTATATGCTTATAGTAAGAGCAAAAGATAAAACAGGGAACTCTTCAGGTATCAATGCTTACAAAGTAGGATTTGAAGTTGTAAATAAACCTTCTATTTCTTCAGTTGTAAATTATCCTAATCCTTTTACAACCTCTACACAATTTGTATTTACGATTACTGGTTCTGAAGTTCCTTCAAATATGAAAATACAAATCATGACACCAACTGGTAAGATTGTACGTGAAATATTAAAATCTGAATTAGGTGAATTACATATTGGTAGAAATATTACAGAATACAAATGGAAAGGGGATGATCAATACGGTCAATTGCTTGGAAATGGAGTTTATCTCTATCGTGTAGTAACTAATCTAAACGGAAGCAAAATGGACTTATACGAGTCTGGTGCTGATAAGTGGATTGAAAAAGGGTTTGGCAAACTCTATATCATGCGATAGTTTATTTTTTTATACGTTTGTAGATTGAGTACAATACAGAATTAATTTTTTGATAGTTGTAGTAATGAAGTTCCTGCGGTGAAAAATTTTTAAAGAAACGATCTACATTAGGTATCATACTACCTTCAAAATCGAATATTTGTTTGCCCATTTCAATGCTTGCTTCTATTGCATACCACATTAAATAACTCATAGCGCCACTTCCGTAATAATGAGCATCTGTGCCTCCGGCTAAATAATATGCTTGTTTGTTGTCATATACTATAAAAATAGCTGCATGATCATTCTCAAATTCGTCTTTGATGAAAATGAGTTTACCACATTCATGTTCTTGACATACTTTCCAGCATTTTTTAAAAGCGGCTAAGGGAAAAGCAGTTTCAACATTTAGTTTATCAAATGTCTTTTGATATAGTTGATAAAAACGATCTATTGAGGCATTTTCATAAATAATCAAATTACGAGTAGCTTTTTTAATTTGTCGTTTTAAAGCTGGTTTCAACGCGGAATATAAATCGTCTTTGTTTGTTAGGTATAAAAGGTTCGTGTGTTTTAATGTTGTAGAAGTTAGTACAGAATCCAAGGTAGTATTTGGTTGGAAATCAATATGAATGACATCAGCTTTAGGTAGATTATTTATAAGTTGCAACGTAAGTTGTTGCTTGATGAGTTCATTATAATCTGGCTGAAGATATATAACACCTGTGTATGGAGTCAAAAAGGGATTACGAATAAATTGAAGGCTTTTCTTTTTTTCAATTGGATACAATAAAAATGCTACATAATTATCAATGTTAGCCTTAATGACATCCCATTCATCACAAAGTTCATCCCACCAAAAAGGTTGAAAAAACAATCCAATATTGCTTGAATGTTTACAATGCTTAATATATTCTTGTTTGGGTGTCAATTGAATTTAAGTGCTTTTACAGGTGTGATAGTTTTAATGATAATACTAGGTATGAGTAATAACAACAAACAACTAATAATAGTGATTAAATCTATCCATAGTATTGTAAATAGATTGATTGAAATAGGTACAGTCTTAACATAATAGGTTGCTTCATCTAATTTAATAATTCCAGCATATTGTTGAATTAGACATATCACAACGCCTAAAATGGTTCCAAATAAAATACCAATAGAGATAATTACGGCACTATTATATAAAAATACTTTTCTGATATCGCCATTTTTCATTCCCAACGATTTTAAAACTCCAATCATCTGGGTTCGTTCTAAAATAAGAATCAATAAAGCAGTTATCATATTAATGATAGCTATTACAAGCATGATAATGATGATAATTCGTTCATTCATTTTCATCATACTTAGCCATGAAAATACACTCGAAAAACGTTTTTGTAAAGTATATGTTTGAAGGGGAGGTGTGAGATAATTGTCAAATATTTCTTTTTCAATTACGTTTGCTTTTGATGAATTATCTAAATAAATTTCATAACCTTGAATTGTATTACTATCTTCTTGGTTAATACTATGTATTAGGGTTACATTACAAATTCCAAAAAGTTTGTCATAGTCTTCTAATCCAGTATTGAAAATACCTTTTATGATTGCTTTTCGTGCTTTTGGTTGAAATTGATTTTTATTTAAAAAATATAGAATGATTGAGTTCCCAACCTTCAAGGATAGTTTATCTGCTGTATATTTTGATATCAGGAGTTCGTTTTGTGTAGTATCTGTAAAATTGATTGTATTTCCATCAATTAGATAATTTTTCATCGAACTAAGACCTTCATTATTTTTTAATCCTTTTAAAAGTAGACCTTCCATATCAGTTTTTGTTTTTAAAATACCTGACTGAATACTATAAGGTTGTACGTTTCTTACACCTTCTAACTGTTGTATATTTTTTACTAATTGAGAATCATATTGGATTTTTTCATCATTTAAAATGCTACTAGCTTCTCGAAGAAAGTTGGTTACATGGATATGCCCCCAACAATTATAAAATTTATTACTAATTACATCTTGATACCCTTGAGTCACAGCCGTACCAATAATCATTACACTCACACTCAATGTAATGGCAATGATTGCAATACGAATGATAAATCTCGAAAATGAAGTGCGCTCATTGAACGCAATACGGTTGGCTATGAAAAATGGAAGATTCATTCGATGTGTCAAAGTAACACATTTTTTAACTAAAAAGAAAAAACCTTGCTAATCTATTCAAATAGCAAGGTTTTTTAAGTTGTATTCTTTAGAATTATTGTATGGCTATTTTTCTACGTGTTTGTTTTCCATTATCAATAACTTCTAACAAATAGATACCTTTTTGTAAGCTTGAAAGATTTAAAAGGCTATTAGAACCACAAATAGCTGTTTTTTGAAGTATTATTTTTCCTGTTAGGTCATATAAATTAATTGTTGCATTATTTAAACCATTTTTGCTGGATATTGTAATTGATTCACTTGCAGGATTTGGATATACATTCAATGTCTTATTTTCTGAATTAATATTTCCTATACCTTCAGGTGTAGATATGATTATCATGTTCTGAGTGGTATTAGTAACTATTGCAGCATTGAAATCAAATAGGATAGAAGCAGTATTATGAATATAAGATCCTGGTGTTAATCCTGCTTTGGGTTTTACACTATAGGTTACAGAGCCATGACTTGCAGGTTCGTTAGAAAGACTATCTGGTAAATTAATATTTACAAATGTGAAAAATAAATTTCCATTTCCACTCATGGTGTAATTGACTGGATGACTGTATCCTAACAACTTAAATGTACTTACATCTATATTAGCATCGAGGGTGTCATATATAAATACATTGTTGGCAGGTGCTGTACCAATATTTTGAAAATGAATGGTATATTGTAATTCTTGTGTATTGGTGATGTTACCTTCAGGGCTAACTGTTTTTTCATTAGGGTCAATTGAGCTTATCACAGCTTGATGATGATCGAATTTATTATTTAAGGTATTGACATCTATTGCAAGTGGTTTAATAGTCCAGAATGAATGCAATGTATCACCTGCTACAATGGTAATACCAGCATGTAATTGCATATTAATATTTCTGAACTCATTGATTAATAAATTAGAGTATGTCCACACAATTGAATCACCACTTATATAAGCTGGTGCTGGAGTACTAGAAGTAAAACTATAATTACTATCTTTTATGAAAAATATAGAATCGCCTGGTTCAATGACAGTGCCTAAATTATGAAATGTAGTGAAAAAGCTGACAGTTGCATTTGGCCATGGAACATTGGATGAAGTAGAAACAATTTCAACATCATGAATATTTGGGGTAGGGTGTAAACCAAAATTTATATTCGTCGTGGATTGTGTAAGTGGATTGACTGTTTGTGTAGTAGGTGTTGATGAAATTGTCCAATATTGTAAAGGTATTGGATGAATTGAATATGTTAAAGATGAGTCGATAAATAATAAATTGTAGTTACCATTTGAATCAGCGGTTGTGTAGTAATTTTGTAAATTATCATGCACAAGCACATTCGCTAATCCATTTTCAGTTGCATCTCTTGTTCCATTATTATTATCATCTTTATACACATTGCCTGAAATGTTAGAGAATGGAGTTCCTTGTGCTGGACATGTGCCATATGAAAATAATAAGCCAGAAGGTAAGGTTGACAAGGGATTTAAAAACATACCAGTACCTGGATAATTGGTTGAAGGACTACTTAATATCCAATTAGAAGGTGTTTGACGTAAATTAAAATCTGTAGTCGTACTACCAGTCAATCCTACATAAAAATTTCGACCATTATTGCCACTTAATGCATTGTAACCATAACAGAGTTGAATACAATTGCTATTTTCTAGTATCCTTATTTGTGCATTCATATGGCAATATTGTAAGCCAAATATTCCATAATCTTTCCATTGACATACAAAAACTCTGTTGGGTGCTGTTCCAAGAGTTGTATATTCAATACTACCTCCTGCATTTGTATTCATTAAGTCAGCCATTAAAACATTGATTTGATTTGTGCTATTTACATTTGGAGTCCACATGCCTGAATGATTCAAACTATCTAAAACGATAAACCCATTTGTACAAACGCCAAATTTGGAAACTACATTGCCATTGTAAACAAAGCTAAAACCAATGGGTAAATTGGGATGAAAAATATCATCTTCATTCCAAAAATCAACTTGTGTACCATTGATTAATTGAAATGTATCCATTGATTGTGTAAACTGAATATTACTTACCTGAGCTTTAGATTGAAAAAAGATGATTGATAGCAAACATATCGTAAGGAAACTTTTTCTCATAATTATTAAAATTTTATCAAAAATAATGTCTTTTTATCGAAGTATGGAAATATTAACAAACTCCGATAAACGTATTTAAAAAGGAATTTTCATTTTTTTAATAATCAGATACTAATACACTTTAAACATTTTCGCC
>JBIIJQ010000049.1:0-21522 GCA_044233655.1 Chitinophagaceae bacterium
ATTAAATCAAAACATTTAAATTCGCAGTGATAAACTAACAATTAATTACATTAAGCAATGGACACACAAATAATAGAACAACCTACATCGAACCAAACAGAAGACTTTATGCCTTTGCTTGGAACTGATTATGTAGAATTATACGTTGGCAACGCAAAGCAAGCAGCGCATTATTATAAAACGGCCTTTGGCTTTCAATCTTTGGCATATGCTGGACCTGAAACTGGTGTTAGAGATCGTGCTTCGTATGTATTAGTTCAAGATAAAATGCGTTTGGTATTAACTTCGCCAATGAACTCTGATTATCCAATAGCTACACACCACAAAAAACATGGTGATGGCGTAAAAGTATTGGCACTATGGGTTGAGGATGCTTACAAAGCATATGAAGAAGCTACTTCACGTGGTGGTAAGTCATACATGGAGCCTCAAACCTTGACCGATGAAAATGGAGAAGTTCGTTTAGCTGGAATTCATACCTACGGAGAAGTGGTCCATATTTTTGTTGAACGAAAAAATTACAATGGTGTTTTTATGCCAGGCTTTGTAGCTTGGAAAAGTGATTATAATCCAAAACCAACAGGTTTGAAATATGTAGATCATTGTGTAGGTAATGTAGGTTGGAATCAAATGAATCCTTGGGTGAAATACTATGAAGATGTATTAGGCTTTAAAAATATTTTAAGTTTCGATGATAAAGATATCTCTACAGAATACAGCGCCTTGATGAGTAAAGTAATGAGCAATGGAAATGGTTATGTAAAATTCCCTATCAACGAACCTGCCGAAGGTAAAAAACGTTCACAAGTTGAAGAATATCTTGATTTCTATGAGGGAGAAGGAGTGCAGCACATTGCAGTAGCAACCAATAATATTATTGAAACTGTGACTGATTTGAAAAGTCGTGGGGTTGAATTTTTGAAAATACCTGCAAGCTATTACGAAACGGTATTAGATAGAGTAGGAGAAATAGATGAAGACTTAAAACCACTCAGTGAACTCGGTATTTTAATTGACCGCGATGACGAAGGATATTTATTACAAATCTTTACGAAACCTGTAGAGGATCGCCCAACGATGTTTTTTGAAATCATTCAACGTAAAGGTGCTAAGAGCTTTGGGAAAGGTAATTTCAAAGCCTTGTTTGAAGCATTGGAATTAGAACAAGCCAATAGAGGTAACCTATAAATTTAGTATACAAAATGGATACGAATGAACTTATAGGGAACGATAGTTTACCAACCATTGTACCTACCTCTGATGAAAAAACTATGGCTTTGTTAAGTCATATCTTGACGATCGTGGCTTGGTTTATAGCACCACTTATTATCTATTTACTGCGTAAAGATGAGTCAACCTTTGTAGCAGAACATGCCAAAGAATCCTTGAATTTTCAAATCACCATGTTGGTGTTTTATGTAATTTCAGGTATATTAGTTCTATTGCTTATCGGGTTGCTTTTTATTTGGATTCTTTCAATTGTCAATTTAATATTGGTAGTCGTAGCAACCATAAAAGCAGGAGAGGGTAAACTGTATAAATACCCAATCAATTTTAGAATAATAAAATAATTCAATAAACTCTATTGTCTATAATTATCAGCACTTCCGTTATGGAAGTGTTTTTGTTTATATTTGCATCTGAATGAGTAAAAAAGGTAAAATACTGGTAGCAATGAGTGGCGGAATCGATAGCACAGTCGCCGCGTTGATGCTCAATGATGAAGGATATGAAGTGATTGGTATTACCATGAAAACATGGGATTATGCAGCAAGTGGAACAAGTGGTAAAAAGGAAACAGGTTGTTGCAATCTTGATAGTTTCAATGATGCGAGATTAGCAGCTGTAGAACATGGTTTTGCTCATTATGTTTTAGACATACGAGAAGAATTTGGTGATGCAGTCATCGAAAATTTTGTTGATGAATATATAGCAGGACGTACGCCTAATCCATGTGTGATGTGTAACACACATATCAAATGGAATGCTTTGCTAAAGCGAGCTAATGTGCTTGATTGCGAATTTATTGCCACGGGTCATTATGTGAATGTACGAGAAGAAAATCAGCGATACGTCATATCGAAAGGCATTGATGATACTAAGGATCAAAGTTATGTCTTATGGGGATTGACTCAAGAATGTTTGAGTAGAAGTAAATACCCATTAGGCAATTTTCATAAAACAGAAATTCGTCAAATGGCTCTTAACTTTGGCTATCCTGAATTAGCTAAAAAAAGCGAGAGTTATGAAATCTGTTTTGTACCAGATAATGACTATCGTAATTTTTTACGCAAAAAAGTGACTGGATTGGAAGAAAGAGTTGATGGAGGTGATTTTGTTTTAACGGATGGAACTAAAGTAGGTAAACACAAAGGTTATCCATTTTATACAATTGGTCAACGAAAGGGATTGGATATAGCCTTGGGTAAACCTATGTATGTAATCAATATTAATCCTGATACAAATACAGTCGTATTGGGAGATGAAATGGATCTAGAACGAGATGAAATGCTTGTGACTAGATTAAATATGATAAAGTATGAAACAATAAAAGATGGCATGGAAGCGTTTACTAAAATTAGATATAAGTCTACACCTACATCTTCTAATTTGTTTAATGACAAAGGCAACGTAAACGTGAAATTTCATGAGCCAGTAAAGGGAATTGCACCTGGACAATCAGCAGTGTTTTATGAAGGAGATGATGTGATCGCCGGAGGTATTATACAAGGTGGGCGTATGTTGGAATAAATGAGATTTTTTTTTTTAAATTATATGTAATATTTAAAAAAAATGGTCACATGAGATTTTTAATTTATTTTTAAACTAATTTTGATAGGAATGAAACAATCTATAATTGCTTTTTCGGTTTTGACGCTTTTACTTTTTTCTTGTAAAAAGGAAATAATCCCTGCAGATGAAGTAGAATTAGGAAAAGATTATTACCCGCTTACAACAGGTCATTTTATTGACTATGCTGTAGATTCAATTGTTTACAATGATTTTAATCAAACGACTGATACATTCAAGTTAGAATTTAAAGACGAAATAGAAGATCAGTTTTTAGACAATGAAGGCCGTACTTCCTATTCTATACAACGTTATTATAGACAGGATTCTACCTATTTGTGGGATGAAAATCAAACATATTATGCTACTACTACAAGTTTTAAATTAGAAGTAGTTGAAAATAATTTGAGATTTATTAAGCTCGTTTTTCCTGTGAAATTAAATACACGATGGTATGGTAATACATACATACCGGCTTCTTCTAACAGTGATTTACAATGGCTTGATGGCTGGGATTACAAATATTTAAAAGTAAGCGAGCCATTTAACAATGGTAAAATAGAATTTGCCAACACGGTTACTGTGACTCAAGTTGATAATACCGAAGGAGCACCAGATGATCCAAATCAATTTAGTGCACATACTTTTTCTAAAGAAGTTTATGCAAAAAATGTTGGCTTGGTGTATAGAGAACTAACACGGTGGGTTTATCAGCCTACTGTAGCTAAATACAAAAAAGGTTTTACTTTAATCATGCGAGCTAAAAATTACAATTAATATTATGAAGAAGTTTCTATTCTTATTCTTACTATTTGTTACATTTATTACAATAGATGCCGATGCTGCACCTGCCTATGCTTTTCGTGTGAAGTTTAAAGATAAGAATGGTACATTATCCTTTGCAGATTCGCTTCAGTTTTTGTCGCCGAAGTCACTTGAACGAAGATGGAAGCAAAGTATAGCTTTAGATAGTACTGATTTGCCAGTTGTTCAGGCTTACATCGATACAGTCATGAATGTTTCTTCTGCATCAAGATTACAATCAGTATCAAAATGGTTTAATCAAATTGTTGTAATTACATTCGATTCTTCCAAAGCTGCATTAGTTGCGGCTCTGCCAATGGTTGAAAAAGTGACATTAGTTGCCAAATACAATAATGGAATATTTAAAACAAATCCTTCCGTTACCAAATTTCCTGAAGTACAAGCATATCAAGGGAAAACAACTGGTACTTCGGCCTATTATGGATTATCATTTCAACAAATAGATCAAATTGATGTAGATTGTTTACACGATTTAGGATTTAAAGGCGAGAATATGGATATAGCTGTTTTTGATGTCAACTTCAGATTTGCAAATACATGTAGCGCTTATGATTCTTTAAAATTGCAAAATAGAGTGAAGGATGTTTATAATTTCGCCCGTGATACAGCTTATGTATACTCTACAGCTATTGCATCATCTCATGGTATGAATGTACTTGGATGTATGGCAGCAAATATCCCTGGAACGTATGTAGGTTCTGCTCCTTATGGCAATTTTTTTCTGTATATAACAGAAGATATTCTTGTAGAAGCTCCGATCGAAGAGGATAATTGGTTGATGGCTGCTGAACGCGCAGATAGTATAGGTGTTTACTTAATTAATTCGTCCCTTGGTTACAATATTTACAATGCACCTTTATCGTCAGCATCCTATACTTACGCAAATATGGATGGGCAAACTAGTTTGTTGGTTTTAGCTGCTAACAAAGCCGTATCCAAAGGGATGTTTGTAGTGAATGCACAAGGAAATGAAGGATTATCTGCATGGCATTATATGCTTACACCTGCAGACGGGGATAGTGTATACAGTGTAGGTTCGGTAGACGGTTCAGGATTGTGGGGAGGAAGTGGCTATGGTCCTACATATGATGGAACTGTAAAGCCAGATGGAATGGCTATGGGAAAAGGCACTTCATTGATTGGTGATAATTGTAGTGTAGGCGCGGCCAATGGTTCATCATTTGCAAGCCCTATTATGTGTGGCGCAATTGCATGTTTATGGCAGGCTTTACCTCATTTAAAAAATTGGCAACTTCGAAATTTAGTAAGAATGTCAAGTGATCGTTATACCAATCCAAATAACACGCATGGATTTGGCATTCCTAATTTTTGCACAGCATATCAGATAGCTCTTGGTACATCTGATGTGCAATCGATTGATTATACGTTTTCATTGTATCCTAATCCTTCTCAAGGTGAGTTTTATATTAAATCGTACGATCCATCTATCACTGAATTTGCTGTAACAATATATGACATTACAGGAAGACTGATTTATAAGTCATCTAAAATGGTGCAAACTAATTATTATGTTGACGCATTGAAAAATGTACCTGCTGGCGATTATGTAGTACTTATATCTACCGTTAATAAACAGTATTCTTCAAAGATTACAAAACGATAAATAATCTAGAATTTGTCAAAATCAAGATTTATTATTCTACAGTTGAATGCAATATTATTTCACTAAGATGAAATCACCCTTCTTGGTATATTTTTCTCCATTGGATAAACATTTATATCGGAGTATATAAAAGTAAGTTCCTGGTTCGGCTTCTTTTCCCCAATGGGTTCCATCCCATCCTCTACGTTGATCTATAGTTGTCCAAATTTTTTGCCCATAACGATTAAATACGGCAAATTGTTCAATTTCTAGGCCAGTGCTTGTGGTCATCCTCCATTCATCATTTTTACCATCTCCATTTGGACTAAAAGCATTTGGTAAAAAGATATTTTCGCAACACGGTCCGGGGTTTATATAGAGAGTATCTTTTAATTCACATCCACTTGCATCAGTTACACTTATAGTATACCATCCGTAATACAAATTGATTGCTTCATCGGTTGTTTGAGGTGGGGAAGAACTCCACAAGTAGCTAAAAGGTGCTATTCCACCAAGCGTGGATACTTTAGCAGAACCTTCAATCCCTCTTCCAAAGCATTCTAAATCTTTTTGTGTAGTTGTTATAAAAAAACTTTGGGGTTGTACACCTATATATATTACCGTGTCAAGTGTGCAATCATCTCCAGTTCTAACATTCAAGGTATAATAGCCGGTATTTAAATTTTCAAAAATACCTGTTGAGTTGACTTTAAGCCCAGGTGTTAGTGTATATTTTGATTCCACTAAGGAATTGCTCTTTGCAACTATTTTCCCATTTTGTTTGAAACAAGATAAATCGGTAATTTGAATAATATCAAAAGCGAGGGGTTGTGGTTCAAGTATTACAGCAAAGGCAGTATCGGCACAACCTTTATTGTCATTTACTATGATTGTGTAATTATTTTGAGAAAGATTATTAAATAGACCTGATGTGTTTGTAAATGCTCCAGGAAATAAATTGTAATTGTAAGTTATCGTGTTTGGAATTGCTGATAATGAAATAATTCCATCTTGCTTTCCATAGCATGAGATATGGGTCGTTTCTACATTCGTAATTTCAGGTAAGGGAGAATTGTTAATATCTAATTCTAATTGTACTGAACAATTTTGAGTATCTTTAATTTGAACTGTATAGGTGCCTACTGTTAAACCATTGAATATATTGGAGTTTTGAAAAGGAGAACCATTGATTGAATATGATAGAGCGCCATTGGTGCTATTTGCATTGATGATAATTTGACCATCATTGGTAGATATGCATGAAATATCTTGTGTAGTCGAATTGAAATTAATGGGTTGTTCTATTATTACAGTATATGCAATGGTTTGCTTACTTGAAAGAGGGCAGCCATCATCTTGGAAGGTTACATAAAAGGTAGTAGAACCCAATGGAGAGCCAGCAGGGATTGGCCAAGTGAAGTTTAGATTAACATTAGGCGTATTATTTCCAGATATTGTATAGGATGCATTTGCTGGTAAGCCACTTACTGTTGCATTTACATTTTGATTATCGGGATCAGTCGAATTGATTGAAAATTGCAACGTAGATCCTGTATTGCAAAGTCTAATTGTATTTCCAGCGGTAATAGTTCCAGTAGAATTGCCAGCTAGTTGACCTATAGGTGATTGGTTATTACAATTATTTAAAATTACAAATGTCATTTCACGCATGGTAGTCCCTACTATAACGCCATTGCGTTTTTCAATAACCTTATTTACTACCAATGAATTTTGAATAATGTTTGGTTGGAAAGCCAATTGCCCAGTTGTATTACTAAATGAAAATGTGCCTGGTGCAACTGCAATAGGAGTTAAATAAGAATAACCTGGTGAATAATTCACAAGTCCTCCATTCCCGTCGTAGCCCGATACAAGTTCAAAACTTAAATCATCTCCATCATTATCAATTGCACCTTGATTATATTGTTGAGGTATATTGATGCAAAAAAAAGGAGTTGGTATTGTAGTGTAAATAGATGAATTGTTTGGACCTATTGTATTGTTTAATGTGGCTTCTAATTTCATAATAGATGCATTAACTCCTTGTACAATGTTAGTAATAGCATTGCTTCTGCCTGCACCTGAATTTACACCTAGATTTCCTTCGAAAATAAATGTCCAATCGGCAGAAGGGCCACTTAACGTAACTTGCCCTTTAAATATAAATTGAGCTATACCAGGAAGAGAACCGCCTTTGCATTTAGTATTATTAATATCTGCTGGACAAACAGGTGTAACTTCTAAGCCAAGTGTACCAAAAGGAGTCAGGTTAATATTACTATATCCCGTAACACCATTATATATCAAAATATTTGGCACTGCAGAAAATAAATTTGGATATGCATTGCCACTACAGTCTCCGTATAATGAAAGAGTGATCTCATAGGTGTTTCCAGATATATGTGTATAACCTAATTCTCCACCAAAAATATGTGAGGCCTTTGAATTAAACTGACTACTTAACAATAGGAAAAGTAAGTAGAATATTGTTTTTTTATTAATCATGGTTTACAATTGAATACAAAATTAATGTATTATTGTTATGCAAACTTGTATTAAAATTCACAAATCCAACAAACACCTTGAAAATATAGGTGAATGCTGGATTTGAGTAGATGTTATTCTATTGAAATTAATATGAAAATTAGCATTTTTCGATCACGATAGAAGAAGCACCTCCACCGCCATTGCAAATGCCAACAGCACCATATTTACCATTGTTTTGATTTAACACATTGATTAAGGTAACTAAAATACGTGATCCACTGCTTCCTAGTGGGTGTCCCATAGAAACTGCACCACCGTATATATTTACTTTTTCAGGATTCAAATTCATTTTTTGATTATTCACAAGGCTAACAACGGCAAAAGCTTCATTTAATTCTACATAATCAATTTGGTCCATCGTTAATCCTGCTTTAGCCACAGCTTTAGGCATTGCTAGGCTTGGTGATGTTGTAAACCACTCTGGTGCTTGTTCAGCATCAGCATAAGATAATATCTTAGCCAATGGTTTTAAACCCAATTCTTCCATTTTTTCTTTACTTACAAGAACGAGTGCAGATGCGCCATCATTCATGGTACTTGCGTTTGCCGCTGTTACAGTTCCATCTTTTATAAATACTGGCTTCAATGTTGGAATTTTATCAAATTTTACATTCCAAGGTTCCTCATCTTTATTCATTATTTTAGGTTCTCCTCCGCGTTGTGGAATTTCTATAGCTACAATTTCAGCATCAAACTTTCCTGCTTCCCAAGCTGCTTGACTTCTTTTATAACTTTGAATAGCATATTCATCTTGTGCTTCACGGCTTATATTGCATTCAGATGCGCATAATTCTGCGGCATTTCCCATAGGGTAATTATGGTATACATCTAATAAGCCATCTTTTACAATGCCATCCTCTAATGTTACGTTGCCATATTTATTACCAAAACGCATATTATGCGAATAAAAAGGAACTTTACTCATGCTTTCCATACCGCCAGCAACTACAATATCAGCATCGCCTAGCATAATGCTTTGCGCACCCATCATCACAGCTTTCATGCCACTTGCACATACTTTATTGATGGTAGTACAATTCACGGCATCAGGTAAGCCAGCAAATTTAGATGCTTGACGAGCTGGTGCTTGTCCTATGCCTGCTTGCATTACATTTCCCATCAATACATCGTTGATATGTTCAGGTTCTAACCCTGCTCTTTTTACTGCTTCTTTAATAGCAATTGCGCCTAATTGTGTAGCCGAAAAATCTTTTAATGCTCCTCCAAAACTTCCCATGGGCGTTCTAACAGCCGATACGATAAATACTTCTTTCATTTCTTTTAAAATTTGAGTGCGAAGGTAAGATGTTTAATTAAATAAAACCGAAATGAAGAATTGAAAAATTCTAAACAGTATAAATTAAAAAAGCTTCATGTTTGAAGCCTTTTGTAAGTATTTTATGTTGTTGATATTTATTGAACAGAAAATAAAACTGAATCTTTTGTGATTTTTCCTGCATAATCTTTTGCTGTTGCCATAAATCGACAATACACAACTCCGGACCCAACGGCTATTGACCACTTTTCATTAAATGTAAATCCTTCTTTGCCATCTACTAAAGGTGATTTATTAAGGTAGGTTTTAATAACAGAATTGTTTGAAGGGTCAATTTGAGAAAGGTCAAGGTTAAGTGTTTGTAACTTGCCTCCTTTGTTTGTCGACTCCAAATCAGTCACAATACCAACCATGTGAATGTCTTGGCCGAAAGTGTAAGTGCTACTTGCAGTTGGTACACTTGTCACAATTTTGGGCGCAATAGTATCGCGACTTGCACTGTAGAAATACTTGTCATTATTTGTTTGTTTGCAGGAAGAAAAAGCTCCCGCTAACATGATACTAAATAAAGAAAATCCAATAATTTTAGTTGAAAAATTCATTCGCCTTCACTTTTGAATCTCAAATATACTCAAAATGTGTGTAATACAAACATTGTTTGATATTTTTACTTTTTAATGACATGAATACGCAGGATTTGTTTTATAGAATGGCCCTTAGTCAAGTGGTAGGGATTGGTCCTAAAAAGCATAAAATATTGGTGGATGAAGTAGATGAAACACAGCAATTATTCAATGCATCTTTGAGATTTCTTAAAAATATTCCGGGCATAAGTGAGGCAAATGCTCATGCAATAAAGGGTTTTTCAAACTTTGGATTGATAGAGAAAGAGCTTAATTTTTGTGAGAAAAATAATATTCAAATTCTTTGTTTTGATGACGAATTATACCCACGGAAATTCAGTAATTGCATTGATGCCCCTAGTTTGTTGTTTTTTAAAGGTAATGCCAATTTGAATCATCCACGATCTTTATCAATTATTGGCACGCGTTCCTTTACCGAATATGGTCGTAAACTATGTGACGATTTAATAGTAGAGCTAAAAGCCTATGATGTTGTGATTTACAGTGGGTTGGCCTATGGTATTGATATTATAACTCATAAAGCCTGTTTGAAACATGAAATTTCTACTGTTGGAGTGGTAGCACATGGATTAGGTACAATCTATCCACCAGCTCATGCGTCAACAGCCAAAGAAATGATAGAAAAAGGTGGTTTGTTGTCCGAATATTTTTCAGGAGAAAAAGCAGAAAAAGGAAATTTTCCTACTCGAAATAGAATTGTAGCAGGTATTAGTGATGCAACAATTGTAATAGAAACTGATATGAAAGGTGGTTCTATGATAACGGCTGAAATTGCTTATTCTTACAACAAAGATGTTTTTAGTTTTCCTGGCCGTATAGGCGATTCCAAAAGTGCAGGGTGCAATTTTTTAATCAAAAGCCTTAAAGCTCAAATGGCAACCTGCGCCGAGGATATAGCAAATAGTTTGGGATGGAATAATTTAAAAAAGAGTAAACCGCCACAACGGCAATTATTTATAGAATTAAACCCTGATGAAGAAAATATTGTGACTCAATTAAAAGAAAAAGAACTCACCCATATTGATGAGATTTATACTAAAACTGGATTATCGAGTTCGCAAGTTGCTAGTGCAATGCTTAGCCTCGAGATGCAAGGAATTATCAAAGTGCAGCCCGGAAAATTGTTCTCATTGATATAAATATATAGCATTAACTAAATTATAGGCTTTTATACAAGCTAAAAATTACCTTTTGAATTAAATTTGCCGTTCGAAATAGATATATGAAGAATCTTCCAATTATTTTAAGTTCACTTTCGCTCGTTGGTGTCATTGCTTTATTTGTGATGAAAATGCCCAATGATAAGTCTGGGAAACCTACCATAGTAAAAACAAAAGATATTACGGGTAAAGAAGTAACAGTTACAGGTAGCAAAGTTGCTTTTGTAGATATCGATACACTTGAATCAAATTACGATTATTTCAAAAAGAAAAAAAATGAATTTGAAAGTCGTCAGAAAAGTATTGATGCCGAATTAGAGAAATTGGCAAATTCATTGCAAAATGATTATGTATCCCTTCAAAAGAAAGCTGAGAAAGGAGAATTGTCTCAAGCTGAAGGTGAAGCTGCTCAACAACGATTGATGCAGCGACAACAAGAATTGGAACTTAAGCGTCAAAATTTAGGGACTAAATATTTGAAAGATCAGGAAGCATTTAATAAAGAAATACATGATAATCTTCATGATTATATCGAAAAGTATAATGAAGAACATGGATATGATTACATTCTTTCTTATTCAAAAGATGGTTCAATATTATTTGCAAATAAAGAATTGGATGTAACCATGGATATTATTAAAGGAATGAATAGTGAATTGAAAGCAGATAAAAAATAATTTAAGACATCATGAGAAAAAAAATAGTTGCAGGTAATTGGAAAATGAATCTTTCGCTAGCTGAGGGAAAAACATTGATTGAAGATGTTGTATCACGATTACCTCTTTTGGCAGAACATCAACAAGTAATATTTTGCCCACCTTTCATACATTTAGGAAATATGGCTAGCATTTTAGATGATGGAGCCGATCAACGTGTAAGCCTTGGTGCTCAAAATTGTCATCCGCAACCTTCGGGAGCTTATACAGGTGAAATTTCTATCCCAATGTTGAAAGAAGTGGGCGTAAACTATGTTATAGTTGGTCATTCAGAGCGCAGACAATATTTCAACGAAAGCAATGAATTTTTGAAATTAAAAGTAGATGCATTAATAGCATCCGATATACAAGTTATTTTTTGTTGTGGTGAGTCGTTAGACATCAGAGAAGCCAATACTCAAAATGAATTTGTAGCAAAACAATTACAAGAAAGTTTGTTTCATTTAACACCTGATCAATTAAAAAATAATGTAGTAATCGCTTACGAACCTATATGGGCAATTGGTACGGGCGTTACAGCGTCTACCGAGCAAGCACAGGAAATGCATGCTTACATACGTAATTTACTATCAAGCCAATATTCAAATGATGTTGCACAATCTATTTCTATTTTATACGGAGGTAGTTGCAACCCAACAAATGCAGTTGAATTATTTTCGTGTGAAGATGTAGACGGTGGTTTAATAGGTGGAGCTGCACTTAAAGCAGAAACATTCCTTCCTATTATTTTTGCAATGGATTAAACTATAACAACATCGTGGATGAATTTTTCTCCAAAGTGTTGATTTATTTTCTCTATCAATAAATGTTTACTATAGTTCAATTCGTTTTTCAAGGGGGCAACATTTGTATAAATATAGAGTTTCCCTTCACGAATCTGTAAGTCATTGGTATGTTTCGCGACCGTTTTTCCCATTAGTACTTCCCAATCTTGACGCAATTTGGTAACTTGATACTGATATTTCCAATTGCTTTGCTCTAGCATTTTTTTCAAAGCATCTTGAATAGAATATTCTGCCATAGTGGATCGAATTTATGCAGGGAAAACAAACTTTTTGATATCATCTGCAGTGATTTTTTCATCACATAAAATAACAAGACGTTCTATTACATTTCTCAGTTCACGAATGTTTCCAGTCCAATTATGATTCATCAATAGATTTGAAGCATCTTGATCAAGCGTTGGTTTTTTTCGTTTGTACTCATTGCAAATTTGTACTAGAAAATAATTGGCTAAGAGAGGTATGTCATCACGACGATCATTCAATGAAGGCACGAATATTTCAATTACATTTAGTCGGTGGTATAAATCCATACGGAAATTACCAGCTTCGATTTCTTTTAATAAGTCTTTGTTAGTAGCAGCTATCACTCGCACATTTACATCCACATCTTTTTCGCCACCGACACGCGTAATTTTTCCTTCTTGGAGCGCTCTCAATACTTTTGCCTGAGCAATCAAGCTCATATCACCTATTTCATCTAAAAAAAGAGTACCACCATCTGCTTGTTCAAATTTCCCAATTCGTTGTTTAATGGCTGTAGTAAAAGCACCTTTTTCATGACCAAATAGTTCGCTATCGATTAATTCGGATGGGATTGCTGCACAATTAACTTCTACGAGGGTTTTACCACGGCGATTACTTTTTTCATGCACCCATTTTGCTACTAGCTCTTTACCACTTCCGTTTGCGCCTGTAACTAAAATACGAGCTTCGGTAGGTGCTACACGATCTATTGTTGATTTGATTCGTTTGATTGACTCACTATCTCCTATAATATCTTGCAATCCATTTACTTGTCTTTTCAATGTGATTGTTTCATTAACAAGTGTTGCTTTGTCAAGTGCATTTCTAATGGTAATTAATAATCGATTTAAATCAAGGGGTTTTGAAATATAATCAAATGCACCGTTTTTAACAGCTTCTACAGCTGTGTCAGTGCTTCCATGTCCCGAAATCATTATTATGGGAATATCAATATTTTCTTTTTGTAATCGTGCAAGTAATTCAAGCCCATCTAGTTTTGGCATTTTGATATCACTTAATACGCAGTCGTAGGATTTAGATTTTATTAAATTATACCCTTCTAAGCCATCGACCGCCTCGTCTACTTTGTAGCCTTCGGTAATTAATATTTCAGTGAGTGCTTTTCGAATACTTTTTTCATCATCAATTACTAAAATGTGCGACATTTTTTAATACCTTTTTTTGTGTGCGTTAAAGGTAAATATATTTATGAAAGAATTGAATGAAAATAAATTGATTTTTTAAATCTTATTTTTGGTTGTCTCTCCACTCATATACCCAACTACTTTGTATCATTTCGAGGTGACCTTCGTTGCATTCTTCTCGTTTTCCTACAAAGCCATCAAGCGATAAAACCCATTCTATTAATTCAGTAAATCGAATCCGATAGATTTTTGATTCGCTCATTTCGTCACCAAATTTTTCGTATAATTTAAGTGCTATATCTTCATAATCATTCCAATGAATAGGTGGTTCGTATTGCATAACTAGTTGGTTATAAGTTGTTAATGTAAATTATTATTCACCATGTATCAATGATTGATCTGGTATTGTGACATTTAATACGCCATTGCCTTCATTCAATACACATTGACAACTTAGTCGCGAATTGATTTTGGGATTTCTCGCTCGATCTATGAAGTTTTCTTCTTTATCAGTCAACTCTTCTACAAAATCTTCTCCACTTTCAATATAAATATGACAAGTACTGCAAGCGCATACTCCACCACAATTATGATGAAGATGTATTTTATTTTTTAGTGCTACTTCTAGTATACTGTCATCTATTTTACAATTTTCAATCGTAATTGGTTCATGGCCTTTTTGTTCAAACTTAAAATTAATAGTATACATACTAAGAAATGGGACTTAAATAAGGGGCAAAAGTAGATTTATTTTATCAAAAATACAATTCAATATTATCTATAGGAGAAAGTATAATAAGTATAATATTGAGGTAATACTTCTTTATTTTGAGTGGCTGTTCATGGTAAAATTAAAATAGGACAATTGATGCCAACGTAGTTATATAATTCATCTACTTCCCAATCAGACAAAGCTATACAACCAACAGTCCAATCACTATTCAGCAATTCATTTTCTTGGTCTTTACGATGTTTATTCGGGAATCCATGTATTTTGATTTCTCCCCCTGGACTTTGTCCATTTACTCGTGCGTAAATTGAATCGAACAGGGAAGGATAGGATATGCCTAAGTTTTTATGATATGAACTATATTTATTTCTATCATTGATATAATACAAGCCTTCGGGCGTTCTCAAATCACCTTCAAAACGTTTTGGACCTGTGGGTTCTATACCTAAGGAAATAATATAAGATTTGATTTGTTGTTTTTGATTGTATACTTTCATTAACCTTTTTGCTTTAAATACCACAATGCTATCAATCGTTTTGGATACCAAAATAGAGGCATCCTTGTATGATTCTCTACGCGTATCAACCTGCGCATAAGCATTCAGAATAAAAATTAAATTAAGTATAGCAAGTATTAATTTTTTCATGTTGAATTAAAGCAATGTTATTTTTGTTTGATAGAAATTCATCTGACAGGTTTAATTCAAAAATCGATTTTTTAATTCAGGAGTTGGAATCATGCAAGTCGATTTTTTTCCAAACCATTTATATCTATTTTTTGCTACAAATTTATAAACTGAATCTCTAAAAAAGCGAGGTGTTATTTTGCCAAGATAAAAAATCCATTTTAACGAATTTAAGTGATTCGCAATTCGAATAGCGGCATCAGAATAGATATAAGCTTGATTGCTTTCTATTAATATTACAGAGTCTACTTTAGTGGGATCTATCTTATATTTCAATAATAAAATCTTTCCTGTTTCGCTTTGTATTGAAGCGAATTTGAAAATAGCTTTCTTATCGTGAGTGATAATAAAGTTGACCCAGTAATTGCAAAAATTACAGACACCATCAAAAAGGATTATGGTTTGGTTTTCTGAAATCAAAGGGTTGTTATAAAATGTTTGATTTGTTCATGTAATATATGACTTACAGGCACAACGGGTAATCTAAATTCGTTTTCACAAATACCCATTTCGGCTAGTACACATTTTACACCAGAAGGATTGCCTTCGGCAAATAATAAATCAATTCCATCAAGTAGTTTGTAATGCAATTTTTGTGCATGAGGTATGGAATGTTTTAGAGCTGATTGGACCATTTCGCAAAAGTCTTTGGTGAAACAATTGGCCGCAACAGATATTACACCATCAAATCCACATGAAATTTGGGCAAGGGTTAAGTTGTCGTCACCACTTAATAGTGTAAAACCTTTTGGTCTGTGTTTTACAAGTTCCATACATTGCACCATATTGCCTGAAGCTTCTTTGATGCCAATTATATTTTCACATTCATTGGCAAGTGTCAGTGTAGTTACGGATGTCATATTACTGCCTGTACGACCCGGTACATTATACAATATGATTGGTTTAGGTGTATGTTTATCTAGTTCTTTGAAATGAGCAATTATACCTGCTTGTGAAGGTTTATTATAATAAGGTGATACACTTAATATGGCGTCTATTTTATCCAAAGGGTAACTTTGGAATTGTTCAATTATTTCATTTGTATTATTGCCACCTATGCCTGCCACTACTGGCACTCTGCCATTGCATTGTTCAACTACATTGATTAATACATCTAGTTTTTCTGCTAGCGAAAGGGTGGGCGTTTCGGCTGTTGTACCTAGTGCTACTAAAAAGTTAACACCATTATTTATCACATGGTCAACTAGTTTGCGTAATGCATCAAAATCAATTTTTTTGTTTTTTTTGAATGGTGTTACTAATGCGACACCCGTTCCTCTATAAATGCTTGCGCTCATATGGTTTTAAATTTAAACTTTTATTGATATTGATAATTATATCTTCGATGGTAGGATTGTTATCGCACAATATCATTAAATCTGAATGTTCCTTGAATTGATCTAAAAAAGGTGCAACTCTGCATTTTGCTTGGGACATTTTTGCAATATGTGATAATTGTGAACAAGGATTTAAATAAAGGTTTATAAGCATATCGTACCGCTTCATTATAAATCGATCTGTACGAGGGCTATTAGGCATGTTCGTTTTTTTATCTAAATCATTGTGGTCAAAAAACTGAAGATAAATATTATTCTCTCGTTCTTTTTTATCAATAAACATGAGTGCTTCACATTCATATCCCAAATCTTCGAGTTTCTTTTTGTAATTGCCAATCTGTTCTTGTGAATCGTAATCGATGTAATAACAGAGTATGCCTATGCGATAAGCAAGTGGAAAATTGATAAATTCATGTTTCACTTGATCTTGCTCTACAAACAACGAAGCGGTATTCTCCGAAATAGGTTGAGGTACAATTAATTCTTTTAATTTATTGAATAAGGACACGTAATTGAGCTTGTTTGATATTATTGTGGAAGTTCTTCGTAAAAGCCCATTTTAGAAAATTTATCTATTCTTAAATTGATTCGTTCTTGTGGGTCAATGGCTGATAAAGTTTTCAATGTTTTAGTCAAGTAATTTTTAACAATTACAGCCATTTCTTCAGGAAATGCATGTGCTCCACCAAGGGGTTCGGCAATTATTTCATCAATCAGGCCGAATTCACTCATATGCTTAGGTGTCAGTTTCAATTGTTCGGCTGCTTTTTCTTTAAAATCCCATGTTCGCCATAAAATACTAGAACAGCTTTCAGGCGAAATAACTGAATACCATGTGTTTTCTAACATGACTACGCGATCGCCAATACCAATTCCTAAAGCACCGCCGCTTGCGCCTTCGCCAATGATAATGCAAATGACAGGCACTGTAAGATTCGTCATTTCAAATAGATTACGAGCAATTGCTTCACCCTGACCTCTTTCTTCGGCTTCTAAACCTGGGAATGCACCTGGAGTATCGATAAATGTAATAATTGGCTTATTAAATTTCTCAGCTAATTTCATTAATCGAAGTGCTTTACGATAGCCTTCGGGATTAGCCATCCCAAAGTTGCGCAATTGACGCATTTTGGTATTGACTCCTTTCTGATGTCCAATAACCATCACCGTTTGATCTTCATCCAATGTTGCAAATCCACCTACAATGGCTTTGTCGTCGCGAACATTACGATCGCCATGTAATTCTTGGTATTTTGAAAAAATTCTTGAAATATAAAAATTCGTATACGGGCGCTCTGGATGTCGACTAAGTTGTACACGTTGCCAATCATTTAAATTGGAATAGATGCTTTTTCTGGTTTTGTCGATTTTTTTATTGAGTTCATTTACCGCAGAACTTACATCTACATTGGTTTTTTCACCCACCTCTTTTATTTTTTCAATTTCTTGAAAAAGGGACTCTAGAGGTTTTTCAAATTCCAGATACTGCATCGTCAAATGATTTAAGCTTCAAAGATAAAATAAAGGGATAAGAATCCATGCAAAATTGTTCACAATATGTTCTCATTAAATTCTTTTGTGGAGAAGTTTTTATTGTGGAATGTTTAATAGAAATGGCGGGTAATGTTAATGCCTTCCTTATTTCATAATAATTTAAAATGCTCCACACAACTTAGTTTTAAAAACATTTCTTTTTTGTATTCAAATATTGTTATAAATTTAGTTATTAATGAATGAGATTTTGCTCAAAAGATTAAATGTTTAAACTATTTCAAAGAAACAGGCATCTGGTTATTTTGGATATTTTGAATTAAAAACATTGCAAAAATGATGAATCCACATGTGGTTAGTAGCAAAATAGCTATGTATATCTTGATAGTGAGTTTTCTTTTTGTTGCTTGTAAAAGAAAAAGTGTAACACCACAACTTGAACCTCAAGTCGACGTGCTAGGCATCAAAACTATTGGTAATGCACAAATGTCTTTGTACAGTTATATGGGAAAACTCACTTCAGATGGACATCTTCTGATTGGAGTTAAGGAAGATGGAGTCCTAAATGATCAAAGGCTATTGCTAAAAGTTGATACCTTTGGAAATATAATTTGGCAAAAAGCATTCGAGCAATTAGACGCAAATGCTTATTCTCATTTTTCTGGAAATAGCAGTATTACCTCTACTGGCAGTCTAGGTGATATAAATGAGTTTGTCCCAAATCAGTACACTGTAGTGGATGAAAAAGGTGTTTACTTTTTCGATGCTCAAGGTTCGATGTTGGATAGCATTGCTCTGTCTGAAAAGCCAGGTTATACTATCAAGGAAACACGAATTATGAAAACTCAGGGGATTTACAATTTGGTCATTGCATATGGAGATCAATTTGGGGGCAATTCAACAAACAGTCCAGTGAAGTGTATACAATTTGATATGAACTGGAATAAAGTAGCAGAGAATGAAAAAGTAATAGAGCCCTACAGCATTGTTTCCAATTGTAATCAAGACTATGTTGTAGTTTATTCTGGCAAGCCTGATGTCAATGTTGGGTATTTTTATTTTTTTAATTATAACCTCGACCTTGTAGATTCTGTTTCCTTCAGTTATAATTCTCCTGATGGGTCTCCTTTTGGTTGGTTTACAAGTATAAACGATAAATCGTTATTGATACACAAAGTTCTGAGTCCCAATCAAAAAGGACCTGATTTTTTAAATTTATTTTTATTGCATCCATCTTTACCTATCAAGATTTTTACAAATATGACAGTCAGCTATCAATCAAAGTATAGAAATGTAATGTCATTAACAAAATTATCAAATGGAAATTATCTTTCTATCAGTGCTACACCTAATTCAGAAGATTTTCAGTTAGTTGAGTTACTATCACCTGGATTTACTGATACGATTAAAAAGTCTTTTAAAGTGCCGCTTTTTTCACCAGCTGGATATTCTAAAGATTTTAATTTCACTTCTAATAAGGCCATTCCAAGTCCGAATGATGAATATTTTTATCTTCTTGGAAAATATACAGTTGAAGTTAGTAATAAGCCTAAAATAGGAATTTATAAGCTTGATCGAAATGGTCAATTATTACTTTGGTAGTTTGTATGTTTTGAAGCAATGTAAATTGGCTTTGCTATTCCCTATTGCAAAAACAATTGGAAAGTTGTTTTCAGAAAGAAATGGTATTCCATTTAGATAAAATGTTTCTATTTTGATCATTGAGCCTCGGTACATATTTAGTAACCAAAAGCAAAAAATAATATTAAAAGAGAAATTATTTCTTTCACTTTTGAAAAAGTTGTAGCGCTAAGTTGCATATTTGTAATATGGCAAAGGTCAATATAGAAGAAAGTTGGGGAAATCAGTTGTTTGAAGAGTTTGATCAACCGTATTTTAAGTCAATTGCCCAATTTTTGAAAACAGAAAAAAGTATAGGTAAAATATTTTTCCCAGAAGGGAAAGCTATTTTCGAAGCATTTGCATTGACACCATTTGATAAAGTGAAAGTACTTATCCTAGGTCAAGATCCGTATCATGGCAAAGGTCAGGCACATGGGCTTTGTTTCAGTGTACAACATGGAATAAAACCACCACCTTCTTTAGTCAATATATTTAAAGAGATAAAAGATGATATTGGCCTTGAGATACCTAATCATGGTAATCTTACACAATGGGCAGAGCAAGGTGTATTACTCCTCAATGCTTCTCTTACTGTAGAAGAAGCCAAACCGATGAGTCATGCCAATATAGGCTGGGAGCGATTTACAGATGCTGTAATACGAAAAGTTTCTGAAGAAAAGGAAAGCGTCGTATTTATACTTTGGGGACGATTTGCACAACAAAAAGAATCGTTGATAGATCATTCAAAGCATTTGATTTTAAAAGCGGCTCATCCTTCGCCTTTTTCAGCTTATAATGGCTTTTTTGGATGCAAGCATTTTTCCAAAACAAATGATTATTTGCTTAAGCAAGGCCAAGATCCTATCAATTGGTCAATTGGTTAACTCGATTACGTTGAATTGGAAACTTCTGTTATAATTTCGTTGGTTTACCCTCAGAATAGTTTTTTAATATTACTTTTATCCTCTAAAATCGAACACATTGGTAAAAGATATTTTAGGTAGAATCTATTTTGTATACGGTATGTTGCTTTTTGCAATTACAATGATACCAATAGCACTTATTTTTTTTATCGTTCGAAATTTGGCGAGCGAAAGGACTGCTTCTATTGTAGTGCAACGAGGATTTCAAATCTGGATGGGGATTTATATGCCACTCATTTTTTGTCCAGTTAAACATCGAGGTCGTGAAAACTTTAAAAAAGATCAAAATTATGTTGTTACGTTAAATCATAACACGTTGGCAGATGTGCCCGTATCGTCGCCGGGTATCCCAGGCCCCAATAGAACATTGGCAAAAGTTGAAATGTCCAAGATTCCAATATTTGGCTATATATATAAATCAGGTTCTATATTGGTAACGCGACAAGATGCTCAAAGTAGAAAAGATAGCTACCCTAAAATGATAGAAGCCCTTGAAAAAGGACTTCACCTCTGTCTTTTTCCTGAAGGTACACGTAACAAAACCAATGAACCCTTAGCACGGTTCTATGATGGTGCATTTAAAGTGGCCATTCAAGCACAAAAACCAATAATTCCAGGATTGATATTTGGCACAAAAAGTATATTGCATCCAACTAAAAAGATGTGGGCTTGGCCACACAAAATTGAATTTCATTTTTTGCCAGAAATTTCGACTTCGGGGTTGGCACAATCAGATACTGATACGCTGAAGCAGCAGGTTTTTAATGTAATGAAAGAATATTATGTTCGTCATCAAGATTTAATTTGATTTATAAGCTATAAGATATTTGATTTAAATAAAGCTTCAATATTCCCTAATTTTGTGAAATGAATTTAGGCAAATCTATTATTTTATTATTCACAATTTTTTTCAGTTCACAAGCTTTTTCTCAATCGGGTACAATAAAAGGCGTTGTAAAAGATGCCATTAGTAATGAACCCTTATCGTTTGCATTATT
>JBIIJQ010000050.1:0-21519 GCA_044233655.1 Chitinophagaceae bacterium
GTATGAATTCTAGTATTGTCATATCTTTAGTTTTTGAATGACAAAAATATTTATTCACTACATAGCCAGTTTATGCAGTGGCAAAGTAACGGATATGCAAAAAATTAAACTAAAGAAAGCTGGGATGCTAAGTTCTCTCAAAGAATATGACAACTAAATTGCTCTTTTAGGTGAGTTGACAACCCAATACCCATACAATGATAAAATCAAATCATCCTTGGGAGAAGAATTATTTGCAACAGGAAAGAAATATCAACGTAATAATCAAAACGACTCAGCCCTTGCATATTTCCGATCAGCCTACGACCTTAATCCCTCAGATACTTTTTCACTTTATCGAATGATTAGTCTTCGATTAGCACAAAAAGAATATGATTCTACCTCTCAATTAATAGAGGCTGGATTAAATGTATTCCCCGATAATAATTTTCTTTATTATAAAAAAGGAGAGTTGAATGAACAATTGAAGGATTATGATACAGCGTATCATTATATTAAACTGGCGGAGTCTCAATATGGAAATAATTTTAACTACTTCAATTATTTAGATTATTTAAAATCTAAAACCTATAAGAATCAAGCTGGAGTTATGTTTTTACGTTCATTTTTCGATTCTACACAATTGCGTTCCTCTATTGCAAGTTTCGAATACACACGATTTCAACCCTTGAATACTTATATCTTTCGTTTAAATTATGCTGCGCGCCCCATTGGAAATGGCATGCAACAAGAAATAGAGTGGTTATACAAAATCAATACCAAACTTTATACGCAGGCAACGATTGCTTATGCCAATAAATATGTTTTTCCAAAATTCAGAGTGAGTGCTTCGGTTTTCAACAATCTGGTTTATGACTGGGAGACCGAAATAGGGCTTCGATATGCTCTTCAACGTGACAATGTTAGTCTTACATCTCTTATTGGTGGTGTGGCAAAATCATGGGATGATATCTGGATCAATTTTAGAGGTTTTGTAATGACCGACTTCAATAAAGTATACCAAACTATTTTATTTCAATCTCGTTATTATTTCAATTATAAAAATGATTTCCTTTTTGCAACAGCATCCTTGGGTACACCACCTGAAGATCGAGCACTGGAATTTCAGGTCAATACGTTTTTAAATTATACTACCCGTATGGTAGGTGCTGGTTATCAACATAAAATAAAACACCGTACAACTATTTTGTTGCAAGGAAATTGGTATAACTTTAAAATCAAACAAGATTATTACGTAAATCAATACAATGTGTTTATTTCATTGCTTACTCGATTATAACAGAATTGGTTTTAATATCAATAAAACTACTTATATATTTGCTTATTAATAGAATATATATTGAAAATAAACTAATATAATATATGAAATCTTTTATTTTTGGTATAGTTGTGTTTATTTTCTTTACAAGTGTAGTTACTTCTTGTAAACCAATTTCAACCGATTTTACTATTTTTCAAGCTAGTGTTACAACCCCCATCGTAGTCATCCCCTCAAAGCCAAAGGGTATTGAACTCAAGGCCAAAGACTTGTTTATACAAGAATTCAATCAAGTAACTGGCGTTACACTAAAGGTAATTGCCGAATCGGCTTATCAATCCAATGATAAAATCCCTGCTATATTCATAGGTAATACACAAAGCTCCGTTCAGTATAAAGCCACTTATCAATCTAGTTACGATGGATTTTGCATAGGTCAAAAAGACAATAAAGTGTTTATTACAGCTCGAGAAGGTCTTGGTATACTGAATGGTGTTACTTCCTTTTTTGAACTTTATATTCAAACTACCTATATTGACAATAATGAAAAAATAAGTGTTCGTCAGGAATTAATTAAAATACCAGCCAATACTATCACGCAACATGAACCTGCTTTTTCCTATAGACAAGCTTACTTCCCTCAATCCTTAGATTATAATTATACCATTTGGAATAAAACTCACTTAATTGATGAATATTGGGCTGTATGGGGTCACCATCTTGATAAATTAATTAATTTTGAAGGATTATCAACTGAACAGAAAAACGACATATATGCCACAAACAATACCCTAAAAACGCTAGATCAATATTGTTTTAGCAGCGAAATATTATATACAGAACTTGTAAAGGGTATTGAAAATAAAAAAGCCAAACAACCTGATGCAATCTATTATTCAATAGCTCCCAATGATAATGCTATAGTTTGTAGTTGTGAGCGGTGTAAAAAAATACATAATGTTTCAAAGTCAAGCTCTAATTCTGTTGCGTTATTAATCAATCGATTAGCAACTCGATTTCCAGAATTAGTATTCACTTCGCATGCATACTTAAGTACCATTAACCCACCTACCAACATTCAATTCAAATCAAATGTAATCATCTTATTGAGCACCATCGATTTTCCAAAAGGGCAGGCTTTGTCTAAAAGTAAGCAAGCCGATAATTTTAAAAAATTGTGTACTAGCTGGCAGAATGTTTGTAAGAACCTATATATCTGGGATTATACTATTCAATATACCAACTATTATGATTTTTTCCCTAATCTAAAAGCCCTAAAAGAAGACTTACGCTATTTTAAAGAATTGGGCATAAAGGGTGTGCTAGAACAAGGAAGCGAAGATCAATATTGTCTTTTTGGAGAATGGAAATCATTTGCTATTTCTAAATTACTTTGGAACCCTAATCTAAACCTTGATTCATTACAATATACTTTTTTTGAAAAGGCTTATCCAAGCCATGTTGATATTGTAACAGATTTTTTAACTCAGTTAGAAAATAATTTAAAAAAGTCGGGTAAAGCATTAAATATTTATGGTACTATAAAAGAGTCTCTTCTTAATTATATAACTCATGAGCAATTTGATCTATTTTTTTATGACCTTCAAGAGAAATATGCCCAAACCAATGGAAACGAACAAGTTCGATTACAAAAAGCTTTAACTGCCTTGGTATATGATAAACTTGAAATGATGCGCAGTGAAGGAGTTGATAATTATGGATATGGAACTCTTGTGGGCGATTCAATCAAAATAAATCCTGAGGTTCCTAAGCTATTAAAGCAACTTGCAGATTTTTCCTCCAAAACGAATGTAACACGAATCAATGAAAATGGGGATTCTATTCAAAGTTATATTAACTTATGGTATGATTTAATTATTAACCCTAAATTGAAAAGCAAACTGATTGGAAAACCAATCAATATACTTAGTAAATCCAATGGAGAATATATTGGCAATGCTGCACAGGCCTTGAACGATGCTTGTATTGGCTTTTTGGACTTTGAAGTCAATTGGCTCATTTTTAATAATACCAATGTAGAGATTGAGATACCTTCTTCGTCCTACAATACCGGCAAACAACTTTCTCTTTCTTTTCTAATTGATCAACGACACTCTATTCTATATCCATCAAAGGTTGAAGTATATAGCGTTAATACCGATGGTGTAAAAAAACTAAGTTAGATGAGAAATTAATTGAAGCTAGCTCTGCAAGAAAATCAATTAGTAGCGTTTTCCTTTCATTACAAAAACAAACCAACCCTGAAAAATTATATATTCTCATAACAGCCCCCACTGAATTGCAAACTTCTGGTCGTAAACCTAGTATTGCTTGTGATGAGATCTTCATTTATTAAAGTTTATTACAATGAAAAAAACATTTTTACTTACGCCAATATTGCTTTTAATCGTATTTATTACTTCATGTGGATTAACCCAAAATAAAGAAAAACTTGCTAAGACAAAGATTAAGTTTAAAGATTCGATTCGGCATTATTTTGCAATACCGCAAGGTAAACAGCAAACGGCTGCTTTTCGTTTTTTTAATATCGGCGCCAATCCCTTAAGTATTTTGGAGGTTCAAACTTCTTGTGGATGCGCCAAAGCAGAGTTTCCGAGTCGATTAATTGAACCTGAAGGAGAAGGTGTAATTACTATTAAATTTGATTCACACAAAAACTTAGGTTATAGCCAAATATATGTAACCGTTAGAGCTAACACAGAACCAGTCGCTTTTCATACATTAATATTTGACCTGAATGTGGTACCCGATGCTCATTATATCAAAGACTATGAGGAGGTATTTAAGGAACGTGAAGAGAAAGATGGAAATGGTGATATTAAAATTATGGTTGAAGGAGACGAGACTGAAGCAGGCTATTATTTAGATTCGACCGAAGCCACTACATACTAATTGTTTTTTTGGGGGGTTCTTATCAAACCTTTTAGCGTCCCATATATACCATTAGTATTTGAACATCTGTAGGATTCACCCCACTGATTCTTCCTGCCTGACCCAATGTACGAGGTTTTATTTTCAAAAACTTTTGCTTACCCTCAGACGAAAGAGATTTTACATTTTCATAATCAAAATTATCTGGTATAATCAACTCTTCAAGAGTATTAGATTTTAAAACAAGTTCCTTTTCTTTTTCAATATAGGCTTCATACTTCAATTGTATTTCAGCTTGTTCTATTGTTTCACGTGGAACATCTTTTATCAAATCTTTCAATTCATCTGAATACGTTGCCATTCCCTCAATACTCACTTGAGGTCGCAAGAGGATTTTTAAAGAATTTACTTTTTCAATTAAATCGGCGGTGCCAATTTTTTCAAAGTAAGATCTAATCTGATCTGGTTCAAAAGATATCTTTTTAAGTTTGAGTTTGATTTCTTCGACCTTCGATTCCTTTTGTTTCACGTGGAACATTCGTTCTTCAGAAGCTAATCCCAACTGATAACTTCGTTCAGTTAATCTCAAATCAGCATTATCTTGTCGGAGCAAAGTTCTATACTCGGCTCTTGATGTAAACATCCGATAAGGTTCGTCTGTTCCTTTATTGATTAAGTCATCGATTAAGACGCCAATATATGCTTCGCTTCTACTCAACGTAAAGGATTCTTTGTCATGAGCATTTTGATGTGCATTGATCCCAGCCATTAATCCTTGACATGCGGCTTCTTCATACCCTGTAGTTCCATTGATCTGTCCAGCAAAAAATAGATTCTTAATTAACTTCGTTTCTAAAGTATAAGTCAATTGAGTTGGTGGAAAATAATCATATTCTATTGCATAACCAGGACGATGCATTCTTACATTTTCCATACCAGGTATTAATTTCAATGCCTTGTATTGAACATCTTCTGGTAAAGAAGTAGAAAAACCATTTAAATAGATTTCGGTTGTTTTCCATCCTTCAGGTTCCACAAACAATTGGTGTCTATCTCTTTCTGCAAAGCGATTAATTTTATCTTCTATACTTGGGCAATATCGTGGGCCAGTTCCTTCGATTCGTCCCTGAAACATTGGAGATCGATCAAATCCAGTTTTAAGCATATCATGCACAAGTTGATCGGTATAGGTTACCCAACAACATCGTTGTATACCTAAATCTTTCCCTCCATAGGGAGAGTAATTGACTAAATGGTTTTTTGATGGATTGATGCTATTCGATTTGAAAGGTGATTGATTCCCTATATACGAAAAACCAACAACATCTTCATCACCATCTTGTACCTCCATTTTAGTATAATCCAAACTTCTTCCGTCTAGGCGAGGAGGCGTGCCAGTTTTCAGTCGATCACTTTCAAATCCGAATTCTAATAATTGTTCTGTAATACCTGTAGCTTTACTTTCACCAATACGACCTCCTCCAAAATTCTTTTCTCCAATATGAATTACCCCATTTAAAAAGGTTCCATTTGTTAATACTACGGTTTTGGCATTGATTTCTATTCCAAGGTTGGTTTTCACACCAGTAATTGTTCCACGTGAAACAATCAAGCCACAAACCGAATCTTGCCATATATCTAAGTTAGGTGTTTGTTCAAGAATTTCTCGCCACGTTATCGCAAACAACATACGATCATTTTGCGTGCGAGGGCTCCACATAGCAGGTCCTTTGGATTTATTCAACATTCTAAATTGAATCATTGATTTATCGGATACAATTCCAGATTGTCCACCTAATGCATCTATTTCTCGTACTATCTGACCCTTAGCAATACCTCCCATAGCAGGGTTACAACTCATTTGAGCAATGGTATGCATATTCATTGTAATTAACAATGTTCGAGAACCAAGATTAGCTGCAGCAGCTGCTGCCTCACAACCTGCATGACCAGCACCTACTACTATTACATCGTATTGAGGAAACATAAAAGCAAATGTACGACAATTAATTTATTAACAATTGTGTTATCTTTATGTTATAGACTATGGTTATAGTTTTTTAAAGAGTTGATAATCAAAATAATAAAAAACCATTGAAAATAGAGGGTTTAGAACGTGATGTTGTACATATAATAATTTAATATTTTAATTATCTTTATGTGATAACTATATTAAATGGTGAATAAACTACTGAATAAATTCGTAATAACTTTTATACTATTAGCTCTTACACATTCTTTGAAGGCACAACAAGTTTGTCCGGGTAATTTACTTACAAACCCAAGCTTTGAAAATGGTTTGAATAGTCCAACAGAGATACTAAATCCTACAGGATGGACTGGTGGTGGATATGCAGAATACCCTGCTAACCAAGCACAGTGGATAATAAACGGTAATAGTTATGGCAAACTGACTCAATCGGGTTCCTCACTCCAACAAGATGTAACTGTAAATACAGGCATGAATTATTTACTTACATTCAATGCAGGTATGTTTCAACCCTCTACAAATTTAGGAGTTGTTAGTTTACAATTTATAGATGGCTCAAACGCTCCTATAAGTACAGCTCTCAACTATAACATTACACATGATATTAATGCAATTCCGGGTGTTTATTTATTATCAAACGTAAACACATTATTATTATCGAATAGTCCTGCAAATGCATCATCGATAAGAGTAAAAGTATCATACCAAAATAATAATATTAACCAGTTAGATTCTGTTATAATTGATGGTTTGTGCTTAACTGCATCACCAGCATGTAATAATGTAATAAACGGAGGAGTAATAGGAAATACAGAATCATATTGTGGTACAGGATTTATACCTACCCCTATACAAAATATATCATTACCTGCTGGTGGTATTGGTAGTATTGATTATGTATGGTTACAATCAAATGATGGTGGTATCAACTTTACAGTAATTCCTGGAGCAAATGATTCTATATACGCACCACCATATATCACACAATCTACATGGTATAGACGTTGTGCACAAAGATCTGGATGTGGTTCATATATAGGGGAATCTGATTGGATAATGAAAAAAGTATCACCTTTACCTATTGTAGACGCAGGTAATACTATTTACTTGGGATGTAATGTTTTATCGGGTGTATTAAACGCTTCATACAGCCAAAATGTATCATATATTAACTGGTCACCTTCTGCAGGATTAAGTTCTGCCAATATTACACAACCATTTGCTTTTCCAACAACAACCACAACATATACATTATCAGTAACAGACATTCATAATTGTGTAAATACTGATACAGTCACTGTTTTTGTGAGCAATACAAATCTATCAGCTCCAAATATAACAAGCACAAGTAATTTACCACTATGCTATGGTAGTACATTTACATTAAAAGCTACAGGCATAATAGGATCATCATTTAATTGGGTATTACCACTAGGCTGTACAGGAACCATAGATAATAGTATCAGTGGTGAATCAACGTTGACTGTTCAAAATGTATCACAAAACTGTACTGGACTATATAGCGTTACACAAACATTAAACAATTGTACATCACCAAATAATTCTATAAATATAACTACTTATGATAGTATACAAACTCAAATCACAACTTTCTCAGAAACTTGTTTTGGGAATGGCAAAGGGTCAATTCATGTAGTAGTAAATGGTGTTTCAGGAAATAATATGATTGGTTATTCAATTCAAGCAGCCTGTCAAAATGGAACAAGTGGAAATTTCAATTGGATAAATCCTGGAACGTATACTGTTACAGTTGTTGACCAAGCTTGTACAACAATTACACATTCCTATATAGCTACAGTAAATCCCGGTGCAATCATTCCACCTCCAATAGTCCCTTTACAAATAATAGGATGTACTGGCGATTTACTTACAATGAGTGGTACTACAACTTTGCCAGCAACTAATATAAATTGGACATTTAGTGGCAATCAATTTAACGCCATAGGGAATCCTCTACTTATATACAATGCGTCAACTGCTATGACAGGAAAATATATAGCCAAGTCAATAGATAGCAATGGATGTGCATCAACACAAGTTGCTACTGATGTGATAATATATGAAAAACCAATCATTGATCATGTACAAGTTAATTGCAAAGAAGGCTCTGCAAATGTAGTGATAACTGCTAGTGTGGGAGTTGGTACAATTCAATATTCATGGGATGGCATAAATTATCAAAACTTAAATCAATTTTTTAATGTTGCCCCTGGTAATTATATATTACATGTAAAAAATTCTCCTTCAAACTGCGAAACAACATTACCAATATTTATTCCAAATTGCAATTGTATAAATACTCCAGAAATAACATTTAATATTCCTCAAGTATCTTGTGGATTAACTCCCATACCAATATCTACAGAATTTACAAACGTAAGTAATGCATCATGGAGCACAACAGGTAATGGTCTATTTAGTATTAAATCTGGAACAAGTCCATTGACTTCAATGTATACCCCATCAATCAACGACCTAGCTACAGGTCATGTAACACTCATACTCACAACAGACGACCCTGATGGTGCTGGATTATGTATGCCTGTATCACAATCATTTACAATACTATTAAAAGATAGTTTAAGTACCCCAATCATTACACAACAAAATGCAACATACTGTAAAGGTGATACTGTGATACTAATAGCATCTAACTCAAATTCTCCAATAGGTTGGTATGGTGTCGGTGGATTCTATACATCAGGGAATACAGCAACAATAACAGGTACAACTCAGTTTCTATCAGGCGATTATGTAGCAATAGCACAAGGAAATGGTTGTATTTCAAAATCAGATACACACTTATTAATTATAAACGCTCCACCATCACTCAATTTAAGTACACAAACAATAAACGAAAGTTGCGAAGGTAATGGTAATGGCGAAATCTCTGTAAACATTACAGGAGGAACAGGTGTATACAATGCATGTTACATTCAGTATTCCAATTGTACCATGAATGCAGGTTCACCTATCAACTTTAAATGGATGAAACCTGGCAATTATACAATCTATGTTTCAGATGCAAACTGTCCAAATGGTTGGACTACAATCAATGATACAATTGAATCAGGATTACATGTTGATATGCCATTAGCAGCATTGTATAATAACCCAGTTTGCGAAGGAGAAGATTTAATACTTACAGCAGTAGGGCCAGCAGGTGATTATACATGGACAGATTTTAAAAATAGTTGCATACTGAATGGAATAAATGTAATAAGACCAAATGCAACTGTAGGTATGAGTGGAATGTATAAAGTAGATCGTATAATAAATGGTTGTGCATCCAAAGAATTATACCTTAATGTAAAAGTATTCGGCCAACCAGAAATTATTTCTGTAGATACGACATGCATTGGTATTGATTCAGGAAATATTACAGTCAATTCACAACTTTCATCCAACGATACCCTTGAATATTCAATCAATAATGGTGCTTATCAACAATCAAACATATTTACCAACTTATCAAATGGATTATACAATGTAGCTGTAAGAACAAAAGGAAGTGATTGTATTGAAACATTCACAAATACTGAGGTAACCTGTTTAATGGCGGTTGGAAAAGAGGTTATCATAAATGTTTTTCCTAACCCGAATGATGGAACATTTACTGTGAATGCAGCATTGCCAGAAGCAAGTAGTAATATACTTATATCAGTATTTGATATGAATGGAAAAACGATTTACGAAAAAGCCACAGAAGCAGAATTTGGAATATTGAAACATGCTATTAATATTCAAAACTATGCTGCAGGGTCATATATGTTACGAATATTAATTGATGGAGAGCGATATATAATACCAATTATGATAAATCATAAATAAGTATATTTAAACCTTGATTTTCCTAATTAGTAACCAACCAAATACACCTCCAATAGTATCGGCAACACCATCCCAAACATCAAAACTTCTTCCTGCAACAAAGTGTAATTGATAAAACTCAATTGAAAATCCATAGAATGCACAGAGCGCTAATAGATAGAATGAAATTTTATTTTTTGAAAAAAAAGCCAAATACCATAATATAAAAAAGAATGTAAAAAAGGTGAAATGGACTACTTTATCAAAATGATCAAATAAGCTAATAGATGGTAATTCCTTACCAGGTAGCGAACAACCAATAAAAATACCAATAGTCCAGAAAATAGCTAACAATAATGTAAGCTTAGTATGTCGTTTGAAATAATTTAGAATACCTAAAATCAAGCTAATATTATTTAATACCCAATTGATTACTTAATTCCAACATACGATCGATTGGTTTTTTAGCAGCAAGTCTTAATTCTTCATCCATCAACAATTCTGGTAATTCATACTTCATACATAAATACAATTTTTCAAGTGTATTGAGTTTCATATGTGGACAATCATTACAAGCACACGCATTATTGGGTGGTGCAGGAATAAATGTCTTATGAGGAGCATCCTTAATCATTTGATGTAATATGCCAGTTTCTGTTGCAACTATAAAAGTTGTACAAGCATCTTTTTTAGCAAATTCTAGTAATTGCGTAGTAGATCCTATAAAATCTGCAATAGCTAATACTGCTTCTTCACATTCAGGATGAGCAATCATTTTAGCTTCAGGGTGACGTACTTTTAATTTAGTAATTTTTTCCAAACTAAAAATTTCATGAACCATACAAGCACCGTTCCATAAAACCATATTACGTCCAGTTTGTTTATTGATATAGCCACCCAAATTTTTATCGGGTGCAAAAATAATTTTTTGATCTTCTGGTAAACTTTCAACTATTTTTTGTGCATTGCTTGATGTACATATAATATCACTCAATGCTTTTATGCCAGCACTACAATTGATATAAGATATCACCAAATGATCAGGATGTTGTTCTTTAAAACGTTTAAATAAAGAAGGAGGACAACTGTCACTAAGTGAACAACCAGCATTTAAATCAGGTAATACCACCTTTTTGGTTGGATTTAGAATTTTTGCAGTTTCGGCCATAAAATGTACCCCTGCAAACACTATCATATCTGCATCTGTATCTTGCGCTTTACGTGCTAGGCCAAGACTATCCCCAATATAGTCGGCAACATCCTGTATATCTGCTTCTTGATAGTAATGTGCTAATAAAATTGCATTTTTTTCTTTTTTCAACTTTTGAATTTCCTCAAACAAATCCAATGTTGGATCAATTTCTAAATCAAGAAAACCAGTTTTTTGTAAGTTATCAAGAGCTTCTCTCATAGTATTAATAATTATTTTTTTTTATAAAAAGAAAAAATGCCACTGTTACTGAGGCTGTGGATTCGTGTATAAATTACAGTTTTCCACCTTGCAAATGTGACACTATTTTGTTTAATCAGAACTAATTCACAAAAATTTAATTTTAATCCACATTAAAAAGATGTGATATCCTTGAATTCTGTCTTAACCATATGAAATATGTGAATTAAATCCACAAGGAAAACTAATTCAATGTGGGAAGTGGAAAGCCATTGTAAATAATGATAAAAAAAGCCACTTTTCCCACAAAATAGAGATGGTGTTCATAAGCAAGGGGTATAAACATGCTTTTATCTACATTTATTCCCATAGCAAAATGTTGAAAAAATACCCCAAAAGGCTAAAAAGTGAAAAATGAATGCATAAAAACTTTGATAAACCAAAGCAAATCCTCTATTTTTGCTCACCTCAAAAAAATGTGAATAATATGTCGGTAATTCAAAGAATCAGAAATAAGTATATTGGATTCGTAGTTGGTGCAATCGTAATAGCCCTCATTGGCTTTTTAGTAATGGACGCCATGCAAAGTAATGTAAGAAGTATCTTTAGTGGAGATCAAACACTCTTAGCAGATATCAACGGCAAACGTGTAGACTACAAAAATTTCGAAACCCTTCGTCAAAAATACGAAGAGAACATGAAATCAAGAAGTAAAACAGGTAGTTTGACTGATGCAGAACGCAGCGAATTGATGAATCAAACTTGGAATGATATCCTAAACGAAACATTAATAGGCGAAGAGTTAGAAAAACTTGGTATCGAATTAACAGATAAAGAATTGCAGGATATGGAAACAGGTCCATTTGCAGATCCAATGATACAACAAAACTTTGCAGATCCTAATACAGGTATTTTTGATCCCAATCGTGTAAGTCAATTCTTAAGTCAACTTGGTCAAGATAAAACCGGTGCACAACGTGCTCAATGGAAAGATTTTGAAGAAGCCTTAATCAAAACAAGAAAAATGACGAAGTATACAGACCTAATTACAAAAGGTGTGTATATGCCTAAGTTTATGATGGACGAAATGAACAAAGAACAAACGGGTGTTTCATCTATCTCTTATGTGTCCTTGCCATATACTATGATTAATGACAATGATGTAAAAGTAACAGACGAAGATGTGAAGAAATACATGGATAAAAATAAAGAATTATTTATGACGCAAGAGCCTATAGCAAAAGCAGATTATGTAGTTTTTGATATTATACCATCTACTGCAGATACGGCTGAAAGTTTAGGCGTATTAATAGGATTAAAAGATTCATTTAGCAGAACCAATAGTAATGAAGAATTTGTTGCGCAAAACTCAGAAGAAAGCATTCGTGACTTTTATTATACTGATGCCAATTTAGAGGTTCCAAATCCTGCTGAAGTAATAGGCGGTGGAATTGGAAGCGTAACAGGACCAATCTATATGAATGGATCATATAAACTATTAAAAGTATTGGATAAAAAATCAGTACCAGATAGTGTAAAATCATCTCATATATTAATAGCAGTAGGAGAACAACGTACCGAAGCGCAAGCAAAGTCTAGCATTGATAGCATCGAGGCTATGGTAAAAGGTGGTGCCGATTTTGGACAAGTGGCTGCATCTCGCTCTGATGATCAAAACTCAGGTAAAATAGGTGGAGATCTTGGTTACTTTACACAAGAAGCCATGGGTGGTCAACTAGGTGAAGTAGTAAAAGAAAGTTTTGCTGGAAAGATTGGCGATATCAAAGTGGTAAAAACTCAATATGGTTATCACTTAATAAAAATAACAGATCAGAAAAATTTCAAACCTGCAGTGAAAGTTGCAGTAGTAAGTAAAACATTACAACCAGGTGCTGCAACAACACAAGCTGCTTTTGCAAAAGCAAATGAATTTGCTGCTAGTGCCAAAGATGCAAAATCATTTACAGATGCTGCTAAAAAGATGGGTAAAGACAAACGTGTAGCTGATAATATTACCAAGACACAACAAGTAATACAAGGTATGGGTAGCGCTCGTGAATTTACAAGATGGGCATTTGAAGCAAAACTTGGAGCGGTTTCACCTATCTTCAACTTAGATGATAAATGTGTAATTGCAAATCTTACCAACCGTCAAGAAAAAGGTACAATGGCTAACCTTGAAAGTGTAAAACCACAAATCGAAAATATATTGAAGCGTGAGAAAAAAGGTCAAATGCTGATAGAAAAAGCAAAAGGTAAAACTAGTCTTCAAGATATTGCATTGCTAGGAAACACAACTGTGATGAACGCCGATACGGTTATTTATCTTGGTGGTGGAAACCCTGCAATCGGTATGGAACCAAAAGTAATTGGTGCATCATTCAACAAAGGATTAGTCAATAAAGTATCACCGGGTATTCCTGGAGAGCAAGGTGTATTTTTTATTACTGTAAAAAATATAATAGCAGGGACTCCAGCCAATGACAAAGATCCAATGTTCAATTTGCAACGTCGTAGCATCGAACGTCAAATGACTAGCCAAGCTCCAAACATAATTCCATATGTATTGAAAAAGAAAGCAAAAATTGAAGACAATCGTTCTAACTTTTATTAATAATCGATATTAAATACATTTTATTTAAAAACCGACTCAAACGAGTCGGTTTTTTTGGGATAAAAAAAAATATAAAAGGGATTATTTATATTGTGATACCAAAATCAAATCAATGAAAATAAGTATAATGTCAATAGTAGCCATACTATGGCTCAGTGGATGCAATTCGTTATCGTATACTCAAAAGGAACCGCTAATATATCAAGATGCGATAGAGCAATCAATGTATGCAACAGAAAAGAAAAAAAGTACACTTGTATCTATCAACAACGAAAATAAGAATCTCATACACAAGTCTATCAACAATGAAGATTATATTTTGATGCTTACTTGGAAGGCTAAAAACTATTATCCCGATTCGGGTGCCTACAATACCAACAATTATGAAATATGGGTAACAGCAGCACCAGAATTATATAATAGAATGCAAAAAGTAAAATCGTCGAATATACATTTAAGATTGAAACAATTATTAGGATTACCACCTACTGCGCAGAACAAACTATTTATAGAATTGTGGGTAAGACCACAAGATTTATTTCGCCCATGCCCAGACAAGGAAGTGAATGATAATTCTTGCAATCTATGTTTTACACAACAAGATTCCTTGGATGCAGATTATATTAAATGGTTTAATCAGAGTCGTATCGATCGATACTATTCAACTGGACTTTATAACCAATACCCTTGGACACAGCTAGGTTATACATACGATTGGAATCCTAAAAATAAATCACATAAAGGTGTATCGGAATTTGTAATTGGAAAAAATAAAACCATTTATGTAAACAAAGTATATACTACCGAAGAATATTTAAAACGCAAATAGTACAATTCAACAATTTAAATTAACAACTCAACATGTAATGTGTTTTTTCATTGTAGCGATTCTATTAATCTTGCAGCATAAACAATGAACATGAAAAAACTATTATTTTTTATACTTACATTTCTTTTGATGCAAGATGCCATTGCAAAAGACAATACTCAAAAAATACGCGGTGTAATACTCGATAAACAATCTCAATCATATATCGTAGGTGCTACGATACTTATTGTAAATGAGACAAATAATTTGGGTGCACGAAGTGATGAAAAGGGGGCTTTTGTAATTGAAAATGTAAAACCAGGGCGATATGAAATAAAAATTTCATATTTAGGATACAAAGAACTTGTTGTTCCTAACGTAATTGTAACATCGGGAAAAGAAACGATTTTAGATATTTCATTAGAAGAAAATATAAAAAACCTAAAAGGTGCAACTATTAAATCATCCAATAAGAATAAAACAATTAATGAATTAGCTTCCATTAGTGCTCGTACATTCTCGATGGAAGAAGTGAATCGATATGCAGGTGGAAGAAGTGACCCTGCTCGTTTGGCATCTAACTTTGCAGGAGTGAGTTCGCCCGATGATTCTCGAAACGATATAGTGATAAGAGGAAATTCTCCCAATGGTGTCTTGTGGCGTATTGAAGGGATGAATGTACCAAACCCAAATCACTTTGCAACTATTGGTACCACAGGCGGTCCTGTAAGTGCACTGAATACTAATATGCTAAAAAGTTCGGATTTTTTCACATCAGCTTTTCCAGCAGAATATGGCAATGCCAATGCAGGGGTTTTTGATTTAGGATTTAGAAAAGGAAATTCTGAAAAAAGAGAACACACGATTCAATTTGGTATGCTTACCGGAATGGAAGCAATGACAGAAGGCCCGATAAAAAAAGGAAATGGTTCTTCATATGTGATTGCCTATCGATATTCTTTTACAGGTGTAGCGCAAGCATTGGGAATTCCTATAGGTACAACGGCAACACCCTTTTATCAAGACCTTTCATTTAAACTGACGAGTGGAACATCGAAACTAGGTCGATTTACATTATTTGTATTGGGTGGAAAAAGTAAGATTGATTTTTTACATACTAAAATTGATACCACCGATTTATTTGCCGATCCTTCAGCTGATAGTTATTTCACCAGTGATATTGGTGTTGTAGGATTAAAACATTTTATAAAACTAAGTGAAAAATCATATATCAATACAATCATAGGTGCTACCTATTCAGCTTCCAATTTTACATTGGATACTATCAACAAAGTAAACAATGAAGCTATACGTTCTATTGAAAATAAAACAAATCGAATTTATTACAATTTAAATACATCTTATAATTCCAAATTAAATGCTCGATTATTTTTTAAGGCAGGCATACAAGCCGATGTAATGAACCTAAATTTAAATTATCGATATCGTAGATTTGTTCCGAATTGGAAGCAAATATGGGATTACAATGACTTTACAACATTGATACAAGGATATGCTCATATAAAATATAATTTCAGTGAAAAACTTACACTTAATGTAGGTTTGCATACCCAACTTTTAACCTTGAATAAATCATACTCGATCGAACCTCGGGCTGGATTAAAGTATGCCCTCAATGATAAAAGTACATTTAGCATAGGCTATGGATTGCATAGTCAAATGCAGAGTATGGATGTATACTTTTATCGAGATCTTCAACCAGACGGAACTTACAATGAGGATAATAGAAACTTAGATTTTACACGTAGTCACCATTTTGTACTAGGGTATGATTATTTACCAGCTAAAGATTGGAGAATTAAAACAGAAGTTTATTATCAATATATATTCAATGTTCCTGTCACTTTAACACCGAGTAGTTTTTCGATGTTGAACAATGGTTCTAGTTTCAATCCAACCAATCAAGGTAATCTTACAAATAAAGGAACAGGAACAAATTATGGTTTGGAGTTGACAATCGAAAAATTCTTTAGCAAAGGATACTATGGATTATTAACTGGTTCCTTGTATGAATCCAACTATAAAGGCAGTGATAATATTGAACACAATACTGCTTTCAATGGTCGATATGTAGCTAATCTATTAGTAGGAAAAGAATTTAAATTAGGCAAACAAAAAAGAAATACTTTTTTTACAGATTTAAAAATGACAAGTGCAGGTGGCCGCTATTTTACGCCTGTTGATTTGGTAGCTTCTCAATTGGCAAACGAACAAGTGGTAAAAGGAGATGCCTTTGCTTTTTCTGAACAAAATCCAAATTTTTTCAGGCTCGATTTTAAAGCAGGATTTACATACAATAGCAAGAAACGAAAATTGTCACATTCTTTCTTTTTTGATGTGCAAAATATAACCAATCATAAAAATGTATTTGCTCAGCGTTACAATACTGTAACGAATTCTATCAATACAGCGTATCAAATAGGCTTGTTTCCTAACTTTGTTTATAAAGTTCAATTTTAATTTTACCAACTGCAATCATAAAACTCAATTCAATATGCAAACAATACTAGGCTCGGGTGGAGCAATAGGAACAGACTTGGCAAAAGCACTTACAGCCTATACCAATGATATTCGACTTGTAAGTCGTAACCCTAAAAAAGTAAATACAAGCGATCATTTATTTCCCGCGGATTTAAAAAAGAAAGATGATGTCTTCAACGCAATAAAAGGAAGTGAAGTCGTTTATGTAACCATTGGATTTGAATATAAATTGTCTGTATGGCAACAGGAATGGATACCATTTATACACAACGTACTAGAGGCTTGTGAAAAATTCAATGCAAGGCTAGTATTTTTTGATAATATATATGCATTGAATAAAAATACGATCTCTCATATTACCGAAGAGTCACCAATCAATCCAAGTAGCAAAAAGGGAAAGGTGAGAGCAGAAATAGATAGGCTTATATTAAATGCCATTAATGATAAAAAAATCGATGCAATTATTGCAAGAGCGCCTGATTTTTTTGGTAGTGAAAAAAAACAAAATAGCCTATTGATGAATTTGATCTATGATAACTTCAAAAAAGGAAAATCGGCGCAATGGTTTGGAAATGCAAAAGCAATTCATACAATGGGATATACACCCGATTTGGCAAAAGGAACAGCTATCTTGGGCAATACAGTAGATGCTTATAATCAAATATGGAATTTGCCAACAAGTGATGAAACATTGACAGGAATACAATGGGTTTCACTGTTTGCAAACGAAATGAAAACTAAGGATAAGGTTACTGTATTACCTTCGTGGATGTTGAAACTTCTTGGATTATTTATTCCAGTGTTAGGAGAAATGTACGAAATGAGTTATCAATTTGAACAAGATTATTTTTTTGATTCTACTAATTTTAAAAAAAGATTTAACTATATACCTACATCGAATCGTGAAGCAGTGAAAGAGATTGTTCAAACTTTATCATCAACAACCTAAATAAATCTTATTTTTAAACCGTGAGATACAATAAGTATAGATTTTTGTATATGCTCATTACAGGCATCGTATTGACGTTTGTAATGAAAGTCACTGTATATTCTACGCCACAATCTCATCCTCTATTGTATGATTTTTTAATTACGATACTTATTACAACATTTGTATGGGAGGGAAATCTGCGTATAGATAATTGGTTGAATATGCATTACCCATGGGTTTCTAAAACGAAAACTAGATTTTTAATTCAATTTCTAGTATCAATGTTTTACAGTGCAATTATTATTTATGCCTTGATGTTATTCTACAACTATTGGGTATGCTGTTTGTCTTGGCAAAATAAATCGTTGATGAAAAGTTCATTTGGCATTGGCTTAGTAGTTTCGTTTATTATATTAACATTTGAAGTGAGTGGACAATTTTTTCAAGGTTGGAAAAATTCATTATTGGAAGTAGAAAAATACAAAACGGAAAATGCCCAAGCTCAATTACAAAATTTAAAAGATCAGGTAAATCCACATTTTTTATTTAATAATTTAAGTGTCTTGTCTTCATTGGTATATCAAAATCAAGACAAAGCGGTAGATTTCATTAATCAATTGTCTAAAGTATATCGATATATATTGGATAGTAAAAACAATGAACTTGTTACATTAGAAGATGAGTTGACCTTTTTAAAATCCTATATGTACTTACTTAAAATTCGTTTTGATGAAAGTTTACATTTTGAGCTCAATATAGATGAGACATTAAATAGGCACTATTTACCACCCATGAGTTTGCAGATGCTTGTCGAAAATGCCATTAAACACAATGAAGTATCGGCGGAGTTTCCATTGCATGTTACTATTACTTCATCACTGAACAATATGATTGTTTCGAATAATTTACAGAAAAGAAAATTGAATGAAGAAAGTACAAAAACGGGATTGAAAAACATCGAAGCTCGATATAAATATTTTACAGATCAACCAATTTTAATTGAAGAATCGGATCATTCATTTACTGTTTCTATTCCACTTATTCAACAAGCATGAAGGTAATTATTATAGAAGACGAAAAACTATCGGCCGAACATTTAAAAATGCTACTTCAGCGAATTGATGCTGATATTGAGGTAATACATTTTTTTGATTCTGTCAAATCAAGTGTGAAGGCATTTCAACAGGGTATTACAGCCGATTTGTTATTTTTAGATATTCATTTAGCCGACGGATTAAGTTTTGAAATATTATCTCAAACTACAATTGATTGTCCGATTGTATTTACGACAGCATATGATGACTATGCAATAAAAGCATTCAAACACAACAGTGTAGATTATTTATTGAAACCAGTAGGATTAGATGATTTACAATCGGCTCTTGTAAAATATAAAAAATACAATCAAACGAAACATTCTACGTTAGTTGAAAATATTTCACTTGCCTATCAACAGATTACCAAACAGTATAAGCAACGATTTTTAGTAAAGATGGGTCAAACCATTGATTCAATTAAAACAGACGATGCCATTCATTTTCAAACACAAGAAAGCATTACTTTTTTAGTAACATCCAATGGTAAACGATTTCCTATCGATTATACATTAGATCAATTGGAAGGGTTACTATCACCAGATCATTTTTTTAGAATCAATCGAAAAGTAATGATGAATATAAAATCAATTGAAAAGGTAAGTACCTATTTCAATAGTCGTTTAATTATTACTACCCAACATCTTGATCAAGAAGCGTGTGTTGTAAGTCGAGATCGTGTAAATGATTTTAAAGCATGGCTTGATCAATAACTCAACCATTGAAAAAATTCTCTATCATTCTCTTTCCATCAGGAGTCATATAACTTTCAGGATGAAATTGCACACCATGCACATCGTGTGTTTTATGTTTGATAGACATGATATAACCATCACTAGAGTAAGAGCTTATTTCTAATTCGGTAGGTAATGATTCAGCATCTACAATCCATGAATGATACAACCCAACCTCTGTTGATTGTATATGGTCGAAAATGCGATGGGGTTTTATATCCATCAATTGTGTAATATATCCGTGGTATGGATTTTCTAAATTGATCAATTGACCACCATAAGCCTCAGCTATAGCTTGATGTCCAAGACAAATTCCTAGTATCGAATGTGTAGCACCGAGTGATTGAATAATGGGTAGGATGTTTCCACTTTCTATAGGCGTGGCAGGACCTGGGGAAATAATTATTTTATCAAAAAGACAAGCCTCTTCTATCGTTATTTCATCATTTTTAAAAATAGTTACATCGTCAATATTCAATTGTTTCAATAGGTCTACAATGTTGTATGTAAACGAATCATAATTGTCTATAAGTAATATCTTCAAAATCAATTAAATTTACACAAATTAAAACTAATTTCTTGATTTCAAATCGACAACTTATTGATAAAATAAATTCCTATGGAAAACAACAAAAACCGTTTTTTCTGGTAGTAGATTTTGAACAAAAGAATCCGCAATTGTTTGATATTGATCAATTACAAAACGAGCAAATAAGCGTTGCATTTCCAACATTTCATGCCAATGAGTCATCAAATAAAACCAAACTTGATAATATCATTATAAATAAACAACCCATTTCATACGTAGAGTATAAAAAGGGATTTGATGTCGTTCAACATAATCTACATTACGGCAATTCATTCCTTACAAATTATACAACCTCTACACCTATTGAATTGAATTGTGATTTAAATACATTGTACGAACAAGCAACAGCAAAGTATAAAATCAATTTTAAAAATAAATGGGTTTGTTTTTCGCCAGAAATCTTTGTACAAACCAAGGCCGGAAGAATATATTCATATCCAATGAAGGGAACAATTGATGCTTCAATACCCAATGCTGAAAAAATAATTTTAAATGATGCTAAAGAAAAAGCAGAGCATTATACTATAGTCGATTTAATACGAAATGATCTCAGTATGGTAGCACATCATATTCAAGTAAATAGATTTAGATATATAGACACCTTAAAAACATCTTCTAAAACATTGTTACAAGTTAGTTCAGAGATTTGTGGAGAATTGCCTATGGATTACCTTCATCATTTGGGCGATATTATTTTTACATTATTGCCAGCAGGTTCTATAAGCGGTGCTCCAAAAGCAAAAACAATTGAAATAATACAAGAAGCCGAAAGCGAACCAAGAGGCTATTATACTGGAGTGGCATTTTATTTTGATGGAAAAGAATTGGATAGCTGCGTATTGATTCGATTTGTAGAAAAGATAAATAACAAGTACTTTTATAAAAG
>JBIIJQ010000112.1:0-5619 GCA_044233655.1 Chitinophagaceae bacterium
TACGATGACACTTGATGGCAAAATGATCACATTTGGTGGAGGACTTATGATCGGCTCACACTTCAATATTGGCAAATCATTTTCATTAGATTGGTTTATACTAGGCTTGCATTATACATCTTCTAACAGTTCTTTTGATGGCACGATCTCTGGTTCAGGAATGTCTGCTGCTGATCAAGTTAAGTTAAGAAACGATTTGCAATCTACATTAGATGATTCTCAATTTTTCAAGAAAAATGTAGTGTCTGTTACTTCAAACGCTGCAAGTGTTTCTACTAAATTCGGCATGGTAGGTCTTCGTGGATTTGGTTTAAATTTCGGATACAGATTCTAATAAAAACCTTTTAATAAAATTATTCAAGAACCGACCTAGAGTCGGTTCTTTTTTTATTGACTTGATAGTTTAATAGTTTGAGTCCCTTCAGGCAGTTGAATTTGTAAGAAATAGATTCCTGAATTTAATCCTTTTGGTGATATCACGAATGATTCCGTTGTATTAAAATCAGTTGATTTAATTACTTCTCCTAATAAAGAATAAAGTATCCATTTACCAGATTTAGATTCATTGAATTGAATCCTTAAATCACTTTCATTTTTGGCAAACCCTAACGAATTAATTACTTTAAATTCATTCCTATCTCGATCGAAATCATGAAAACCAACAGCTATACAATTCCCCATCAACAAATTACGATGTTGGAAATGACTACAAATTATTGGAACATGAACACCGTTAAACAAAATTGAATCTGCTTGTAATAAATACATCGCTGCTTCAGGCAAGGTGGTTTGATCTGTAAAAAAATGCAGGGACTCCAACATCAATTTATCGGTAACAATATTTCCTAAATCGGTCCAGATGGCACTCATAGCTCCATTCCATATTTCACCAACGGCATATATATTGCCAGTACTAGGATAACTTGCAAATGAATTGGCTCTACGTCCACTCCAAAATTCGTTGTGCCCATCCCATGTGAACATTCGTTGCCAACTATATGGATTAATAGCTCTAGAATAGGATGTTGCAAAATAATCGGCCAAGCCTTCATCCAATCCACTACGTTCAAAAGTAAAATTAGCATTGTCATTCGCGCTCCAACTTATTCCATGACAATATTCGTGAATAATGACATCAGCATCTTCCGCATCATCAACACCACCTGTTCCAAAACTAATTGTAGGATTACCTCCATTGCGGTTGAAGACAGAATTATCACCACCAAATTGTCCATGAGTATCTATCAATAATTGCAACTTCATCAAAGTGTCGTATCCAATAGAAGATATATAATCATGAAATTTAGTGATATGATAAACCGCATTGCAATCTTCAAATCCAGATTGGTTTCGATAAAATAAAAACTGATCAGATAAACTAGTAACAGGATCAATCACAGGTGATTCAAATTCATCAACCTTCACCAAACTATTTTCAAGGTAAAAAGTATTGTTTAAGTTATCAAATGTTACTGGCAAAGTAACTTGATTATATGTAGGCAACATCCAATCAAGATGACGATCGGCACTATCAACATATACACCTCCGTATATTAATCCAAGCGTAGTAATAGGATCAGGATTGAATATACGTGCATTGACAACAGTATCAATATTTAAATTTCGTGAATGATTATATTCCAACAATTTAGTACCATCGATTTCATAAATACTTGTAATATCTTTGACCTTATTCCATTGATTAACCTCTAATACAATTGATGGCTTCATGGACTCTAACGAAATTTTCAGTTGAGTTGATTTTACATCATTGATTTCAATATTTTGTTGTTGCAACCATTTATTCAAATCAAATGCATTCCAATTCTTCAGCGCTGTCTCCATATTAAAATAAGGTAAATAATCGAGTGCATTTAGTTCCTTTTTAATTGAATAAACTCTCCCAGACCTATCAGTACTAAGTTTGATAGTTGAATTAAGAATTGGGATTTGCTTATAGACGAGCGAATATGTAAAATGAACAATATGTTTTGTTGCTTTGCAAGACCTTAAAGTTAATTGAAAATCCTCATGATGAATTTCATTAAAATAATTTTTTAAATAACTTTTGATTTCATCTTGACTATCAATTGAGATAGTCTGTTTTGGAAAATACAAATGCCCTTCAGCCAAAATAGAACTATTGACTATCGTTAATAAAAGTAATAAATAAATAAACTTCATAGTATAAAGTTAAGAAATCTAATCCTTGCGAAAAATTATTTTATATCTTGTTGATTTCGTTTAATATCCAATGCTTGCAATAATAGAAATTCATCATCAGTCAATTCATTGGCATCAATACTCACATCTTCATTCAGTACAACGCAGGTTTCACTTACCAATTTTAAATGAGAAGGCAAGGCTGCATTCATCACATCGCCTTCGGCGCATGCATAATAAGATGCTATCCATTCCCAAAACTTAAGTTGTTGCTCATTGACAACAGGTGCTAAATCAAGTAAGCTTCGTATAGGTTTTACAGCATAGATATCAGGCTTTTCATTGTGCAATCGCTTTACTAAACCGCTGTATATTTTTCGTTGACCAAATTGAACTTCAACTCTACAACCAACTTTAATATCATCTTGTAATTCGAGTGGTACCCCAAAAGTGTATGACTGAGGAATAGAAAGAGGCAATATGACGTCGGCGTATTTCAACTAAATTTTATTTTCGTTCAGCCAATTTACAGCAAATTCCCATACATCCTCTGGATTATTTTTTCGGCCAAAATCTAAACATGCCTGCATATAATGCTGTGCATAATCTTTTAAATGATTAGCATGTGTTTTATCAATTGCATGCGTTGACAAAGGAGGCAAATAAACAGCTCTGTTCACTCCTGGCGAAAATTTCCAAAGCTTACTTGGATGATGTCTTTTTGCTGCATCCAAAAATAATACAGGCAACACATCAACCTTTTGTAGTATCGCCAACGAATAGCCTCCTATTTGAAAAGGTAACAACTCAGTTTGAATTGAATTTGAAAAGGTACCTTCTGAAAACAATACAATTGACACCCCATTTTCCAATTCTTTTTTCATTTTACGAAAGCTTGCAGCTCTTGCCATCATCGAACTTCTATCTACAGTTATCACCACTATTTTATAAATAATACCGTAAATAGGTGCTTTCTCAATTTCTTTTTTTCCTAAACTTTTAAAAAGTGTTGGTACTACAGTATAAATAATAGCTGCGTCAATAAATGATTGATGATTGGGTGTAATGATATAACTTTTTGAAAAATCAATCTTTTCTCGATTATAATTTTTTGTTATAATACCACATAGTATAAACCATAAGTTGCTTATTATTTTCATATTGTAATACATCCCTTTATCCTTGATTCGATTGGGTAATAACAATAAAAACAATGTGACAATGAAAGATGCTATTATCAATATCACAAACCAACTAATGACATAGATAAAATAAATAAATTGAAAAAATGTTTTAATCAACTTCAACATTCTCTAAAGTACTATTGAGGTATCTTTGGTAGATTGCGAAGCCGCATTTTTATCAGCATTCTTTTTTACTTTCATAGCAAGATTAATAATCTGTAACAACGAATTTTCATCTTTGTTTGTAAAAAATAAATTCCCTTCCAGATGATTCGCATTATTTTTCATATGCCCACCATGCATTTCAAAGTAAGTAAACATTTTCTTCGTTTCTTCCATCAATAATTCATCATCAGCATTCATTTCGTCATCAGGTAAAAATTGAAGTATTTTATTGATATCAATGTACAAACCAATAGGAGAAGATGTTACATTTTTCCATACTTCACCAGGCAATACTCCTTTCGCATTACTCCCTCCATCCACATATTGTTGAGCCATAGTTTGCTTAGATGAAAAAACGAGCAAATCCTTATTTTTGATTATCGCCGATTCACTTGATGCCATCGCATATACATTGCCGTTTTTAGTCAATACATTTTCTTTTACGCCTTTATTCAAAAGTTTTTCTACTGCTGATTCATCTTGTATACTCATAGCAAACGTAAAATTCATTTCGGGGTTCACTACTAATTCTAGATCGCTATTAGGTATTTTCTTCACAGTATCTTTTAAATTCAAATCAGTAATTGCAAATACCATATCTCCTTTAAAGGTGGAAGCCAACTTATCCATACTTGTACCCATCATCATTAAACCAAGATTGGCTAATCCATCTAAATTAAATTTTTTCAAAAAATCTTGTATCATTTGCGGCTTCAAATTATATGACATCATCATGGCTATATCCTTTGAAGGGATTCGTTTAATCAAATCTGCATTTACATTATCAGTACTGTATTTTTTATAGATATTGGCCAAATCATCACTCATATAATAATCCATTTCAACCTCAGTAGCTCCTTTTTCAAAATCTACACCTGTAGCCAATGCAGCATCTTTAAAGTAATCTTTTTTAATAAAAGCCTGCATCTCTGATGTATTCAAATCTTGATTTTGATTAAATATTTCTTCATAGTTGGCCCAAAATGAAACATCATGCCCGATTTTTTGTAAATCCTTGAAATGAGCGAGTGAAGTAATTGATTTTTCTTTATCAATATTGAATGCCGTAGCTAGAAACTCCTCAACTGATTTGATAGTATTAAATTCAGTATTGATTCCAATATTCGCTTGCACAGAATCAGAAATTTTTCCCAATGGGAAAAACATGGCTAGATCTTTATTCCATGCTGCATAAACAGATGATTCTATTTGAGCCGATTTATAATTCGACTTCGATTGAATAGTAACGCCTTGTAAATTTTTTTGTATAAATTCTTCAAATTGAGATTGACTTTTCATTCCTACCAAAAAACAAATTTTACTATCACGGCGAAGGCTTCCTGTATAAAAAAAATAAATAGTTGAATTTTGATTCAATCCAACTGAGGAGAAGTCTTTCATGGCTTCTTTCGATTTTTCATTTTTGAAGTCTTTTTGCATTTCATCAAACAATTCACTTCCTGTGATTGCATTCCATATCATTTTCTTACCCAACTTATTCATGTCAACTGCACCTACTAGCAATGCATCTTTAGGAATATAATGAGCATGATTGGGTATTTTTGAACACCCAATTGCAAGTATCATTAATACAAATGCAATCAATTGCAAGGCTCTATTTTTGTTCATACTATTTCAATTTCCACAAAAATAATAGAAGTAACGTGTTATTATGATAAAAATCATGAAAATACCCTTTATTGGGTATTGATATTTAAACTTAGGTTAGTACATTTGTCGAAACATTAAATAATAAAAATTATGAAAAAATTAATCCTTTTGGCAGTAATTGCAGGAGCTTTCACAATGACTTCATGCAGAAAAGATCGTACTTGTTCTTGCACAGGTGCTGTAACTATTGATTTTACTGTTCCTAAAGCTACTAAAGCTGAAGCTACTACAACTTGTAACACAGCGCAAACAACATACAGTAGTGCTGGTGCAACAACTTGCAAATTGAAATAATATTGATATTATTTTGGAGTAATGGACAAAATATAGGCTTTTTATTTAGACAATTTGTTCAAGTGGACAAAATGTAGGCTGTTTATTTTTAGTTGATTGTTCGATTTTTGTTTTTCTAATATAATTTTGAAGTATCAAGTAA
>JBIIJQ010000053.1:0-20878 GCA_044233655.1 Chitinophagaceae bacterium
TCAGACTTTACAATATGGCAGGCAAACTTCGATGCTTTTGCGTCAGAGGTAGGACCATAGTCATAAAAAAGTAATATTAAATTAATTAGGGATAAACGTAGAGATAGACGAAAGTGTATTATCCTTGTATAGAACTAATTAATTTAATATGTTGAATCTTAGCTTCCTTACCCATACGTAAACTGAATGGGTAGTGGCAGTTGAACTTTGTACTCAAATTAAAAGTACAATGAAAATTTTTAAATTTCATGAATGAGTTTTCGACCATTGAAGATTATGAAGAGCATTTTAGACTGCAGCGAGAGCATGAAGGTATCGTTTGCAAGAGGTGCAAAAGTGAACATCATTATTGGCTTAAAGGAAAGAAACAATGGCAATGTAAAAGTTGTAAATTCAGAACAATGCTTCTTAGTGAAACAGTAATGGAACATTTAAAATTGAATTTACAAATGTGGTATAGCGCCATGGCTTTGATTTGTTTTACAAAAAAAGGGATTTCGTGCAATGAACTTCAGAGACAACTCGACTTGCCGCGTTATGAAAGTGTTTTGAGAATGTTCCATATGATTCGAACAGGCATGGGAAAACGTGATGATATGTTTGGTTTAAAAGGTATGTTGGAACTCGATGAGGGATGTTTTAAAATAGAAACCAATGGCTTTGAGAAGTCGCAAATCAAGGCTGGTAGAGGAAGCACGGATGTTCAAAATGAACTCGTGGTTGTAGAGTTAACACCTTTGGAAGATGCAAATGGAAATGAAAGCAAACATTGTGGCTATTACAATATCAAAGTTATGGAAACGCATCAATCTAGGGATATAACACAAGCTGTTGCTGTAATGATAGATCCCAAATGCATTGTTTTCTCCGATAAAAGCACAAGCTATGTTGATTTAAAAGACATAGTGGAAGGTCATTATACCGAGTTGTCTGGTACAGAAACAACTAAGAGTACAAAGAAGTGGGTATACAATGCAATTAGCAATGCAAAACGTGTCTTCAATGGAATTTATCAAAAAATAAGTTTGAAGTATATACAACTCTATCTCAATGAATTCTGCTACAAGCTCAACAGAAGATACTTCGGGGTTAAATTATTAAATAGAAAAACTTTAGCTATGGCAAAATGTATTAGGTATGAATGCGAAGATTCAAAAAAAAGATTAATTGAATTTTGAAAATTATATTTTTTAATAGAAAAATTAGACCTCAAGGTGTTTTTACAAATAATAATTGTTTGATTTTAGTGGATTAATATTTAATTGGTATAATTATTGATAATTAACAATCAATTAAAAATGTTGAATTTTAAATACATGTCAATTTTTTATATGCAAAAGGTGTTGTAATTAAATCTCGAGTATATAATGAATATTTAAATAAATTAATCATTTGGTTATTCATTTTTAAGATTCTTTTAACAACGGTAAATTATGACAATAAATAATTATCTTTGATGCCCTATTTAACTAAATAATGCTGAAATTACAAGCTATAAAAAAGTATACATTGATTCACTATTTTGGACACAATTTTGTTTCAAAATGGATAATCTTGTTTATTGACTTAATGCTAATAGCATTTTCGTTAATCTTATCATTTACGCTATTAAGCAATGAGACTTTACATGAAATCAGTGTGATTGACTATTATAAAGGGTTGATTTCTGTTATTATTTTTTCGATATTAGGTCATTATATTTTTAAACCACACAGAGGAATTATACGTCATACAAGTTTGCATGATGTAAAACGTGTGCTATATGCTAGGAGTTTTTCATTTGGATGTAATATAGTTTTTATTTTATTGTTATCAGATAAACTAAATTTAAAAGATTATGCATTACCATTTTCAGTTGCTGCAATTAATTACTTTTTAAGTCTATATTTATTAATTCAATTCAGGCTAGCAATTAAGTATACTTTTAATCTGGGGAGAAAAACGAAAGTCAAATCAAGTATATTGATTTACGGTGCCGGGAGAGCAGGTCAATTGACCTATGATGCTTTGGAATCATTCTATAATATTGTAGGATTTGTTGATGATAATTTTAGTAAGCGAGGTAAAATGTATAAAGGGGTACCTATCTATTATTACAATGACAACATTCAAGAAATAATCCAAAAAAAGAAAATTACTCAAATTGTAGTTTCAATACAGAATTGTTCATTACAAGAGAAAAGAACAATAGTTAATAGATCTATTGAATGGAACTTGGAGGTAAAAGCAGTTCCTCCTATCGATCAATGGGCAAATGGAGAGTTAACAAAATCTCAAATCAAAGTTGTAAAAATAGAAGATTTATTAGGCAGAGAATCAATAGAGTTAGATAGAGAGCATTTAAAAGGAGCTTTTCATAATAAAACTTTTTTAATAACTGGAGCTGCAGGAAGTATTGGTTCAGAATTATCAAGGCAGTTAATGTTTTATAAGCCTAAAAAAATTATACTAGTAGATCAGGCTGAAACACCACTTCATCACCTTGAAATAGAGTTGTCTTCTAGTTATGAATATGGCTTTACTGAGATGGTAACTATTTTGGCCGACATAAAAGATTTTAAAACAATGGAAAATTTATTTCAAAATAATGAAATAAATTATGTGTATCATGCGGCTGCCTATAAGCATGTACCTGCAATGGAAAAAAACCCTCAACAAGCTGTCATGGTCAATTTGTTGGGTACTAAAAATATAGTTGATTTGTGTGATAAATATCAGGTTGAAAAAATGGTATTTATTTCAACTGACAAAGCTGTGAATCCTACTAATGTGATGGGAGCAACTAAACGAGCGGCAGAAATGTATGTGCAAAGTAAAAATGTGCATTCTCATACTAGTTTTATTACTACAAGGTTTGGAAATGTATTAGGTTCAAATGGATCTGTAATTCCTTTGTTCAACAAACAAATTGCATCGGGTGGCCCCTTGACAGTGACACATCCTGAAATTACGCGCTATTTCATGACAATACCAGAAGCTTGTCAGTTAGTGCTTGAGGCTGGTTATATGGGAAAAGGTGGTGAGATTTTTGTGTTTGATATGGGCGAATCAATAAAAATTGTTGACTTAGCTATAAAAATGATACAATTATCTGGACTTGTACCTGAGCGAGATATAAAAATTCAGTACACAGAACTTAGGCCAGGGGAAAAATTATTTGAAGAATTATTGAATGACAAGGAATTAGTTATGCCTACACATCATAATAAAATTATGATTGCCAAAATGATTGATTACAATTACAGAGAAATTAATTTCATGTTTAATGAAATTGAAGATTTAATATTTAAAAACTTAGGAAATAGAGCGGTTGTAAGTTGTTTGAAACAATTGGTGCCAGAGTTTAAAAGTAAAAATTCAGTTTTTGAAGATCTTGATCAAGATTATTTATAATTCAATTAATCTGTTAATGTTTGTTTTTTCATAAATTAATTTTCGATAAGTTGAATATGCTGGGTGTTTTAACTATTTAATTATACCAATAAGTAATATTTTAATTACTTTCGCAATTATAAATTGCCTTTCATGAATTCAAGTATTTTTTTATTGAAAAAGTTACTATATTTAATATTAGTCATATTTCTTTTTGGTTCTTGTGCTAAAAAAACAGATTATATCTATTTTCAACATCTAATAAACGATAGTACAAAACTAATTGTTCAAAAGCCTTTTGTTCCAGTTTTAAAGCCTGATGATGTAATTTCAATTACTATAAGCTCTGTAGACCCAGATGTTGTAAAGCCATTTAATAATGGAGGTATTTCAGCTGTAGATAAAAATTCACTTATTCAACAAGCGCCAACATATTTAATAAACGAGCAGGGTGAGATTGATTTTCCTGTTCTTGGCTTAGTTAAAATTGTTGGTTTAACCAGAGCAGAGGTTACTGCCTTGATTAAAGAACGAGTAAAGTCATATGTAAATAATCCTATTGTTAATGTAAAAATAATGAACCATAAAGTTACCATATTAGGCGATGTTAAATCACCTGGGGTTTTTCTAATGCCAAACGAACAGCTTACTTTACCAGAAGCATTAGCAATGGCAGGTGATCTTCAAATCACAGCTGTGAGAAAAAATGTATTAGTTATAAGAGATGTTAAAGGAAAAAAGACGGAAATAAGAGTTGACTTAACAAATCGGTCTTTTTTTAATTCTTCCGTTTATTATTTGCAAAACAATGATCTTATTTATGTGGAGCCAAATAATGCCAAAATAGTTTCTTCAAAGCAAACCTTGCAATATACCTCTCTTGCAGTTGGGTCATTGGGATTGATTTTAAATATTCTTAATTTGTTAATTAAATAGACGTAATAATGATGGATCAAGAACAAAGTTTTCCTACAGAGACTTCCATTGAATCAGGAATAGATATAAAAGAAATTATAAGTATTTTTTTACATTATTGGTATTGGTTTTTTTTAGCAATTTTATTTACCCTTTTTGGGGCTTTCTTATATTTAAGATACCAAAAACCAATTTATCAAGTAAATGCGACTGTTTTAATTAAAGATGAAAAAAAAGGATCAGGAGTTTCTGAATTGTCAGCTTTTCAGGATTTAGGATTAATGAAGGGTGGCAATAGTATTGATAATGAAATCGAAATTTATAAATCTCGTTCTTTAATGATGAGAGTAATAAAAGAACTAGGATTGCAAGTGACATTTACTACGGTAGGGAAGGTTGTTTCCAATGAAATGTATAAACAATCGCCAGTTAAACTAGAATTATTATCTAGCAATGAGTGGAAAGAAAATTTGAATGCACAATGCGAAATTCAACTATTGTCTGACCAGCAATATACAATTATCGGGAATACTAAATCTGAAAATAAAACATTCAAATTTGGTGAAGAAGTTGAATGTAACTTAGGTAAAATGAAATTGACACGTTCAAAAGTAGTATTAAAAGAATGGAAGAATAAAAAATTAACTATAACTGTAATTCCTCTTACAAATTCAATTGATCATTTTTTAAGTGCATTAACAGTAAAGCCCATTAACAAGACATCCAATGTAATTCAACTTTCATTAATTGATGGAAATATTGACAAAGCATCAGATATATTAAATAATTTGCTTGATCAGCATAATCGTGATGCAATTGAAGATAAAAATCAAATTTCAAAAAATACAGCCGATTTTATCAACGAGCGTTTGCAATTTATTACTGCGGAATTGTCGACTGTAGAAGGTGAATCACAAGGATTCAAACAACGTAATAACTTAGTAGATGTAGAAACAGATGCTAAAGTGTATCTTGAGTCCGATAAAGTAGCTGAAGAAAAATTGATGGCTGCAAATACACAATTGAAATTGGCTGATTATATGTATAATCATATAAAGAATCAAAGTGATAAAAATAGTTTAATTCCTTCAAACCTTGGGATTAATGATGGTTCAATTACGAGTAATACTGCTGCATACAATCAATTGATATTAGAACGCAATAGAATTTTGCAAAATTCAAGTGAAGCAAATCCAATTGTCGAAAATCTAGATGCTCAAATTGCAAGTTTGAAACAAAGTATTGTTGCTAGTACGAATAATTATAGATCCTCACTTCAAATTCAAACGAGAGATTTGTCACGGCAAGCAGGTGGATACAACTCAAAGATTTCTTCTGTTCCACGTTATCAACGTCAGTTTAATTCTATTCAACGTCAACAGCAAATTAAAGAGAATTTATATCTTTATCTTTTGCAAAAACGTGAAGAAACCAATATATCACTTGCTGTTACAGTAGCGAATGCTAAAACTATAGATACTGCCTATTCAACTAAAGTGCCTATCTCCCCAAATCGTAAAAATATTTATTTAATTGCCTTGGCATTGGGATTATTAATTCCGACAGGCTTGATATATACTAGAGGATTATTGGATACAAAAGTACATGGGCCAAAAGATTTAGAAAAATATCATTTGCCCTTTTTAGGTGACATACCCAATGTAACAGAGGATAAAAAATTAGTTGTTGGTAAACATGAGTCTTCTTCTGTAGCAGAATCTTTTAGGCATTTACGTACAAACTTAGATTTTATTGTAAGCCAGTCAAAATCATCTTGTAGGGTTATTTTTGTAACTTCAACTATACCAAAGGAGGGCAAATCTTTTATATCACTCAATTTAGCAGCTACAATCAGTCTTGCCGATAAAAAAGTATTATTAATTGGCATGGATCTAAGAGTTCCTAAATTATTAGAATATTTGCAAATTAATGATCATATAGGGGTTACAAATTTTGTTTCAAGTCATGATTTAAAAGTTGATGATATCATCATTAAAAAACCGCTAAAAGTAAATTTGGATATAATGCCTTCAGGCGATGTTCCACCTAATCCTGCTGAATTATTGCAGAATCCTAAAATCAAGGAACTATTTAACCAAGTTAGAGAAAGATATGATTATGTCATTGTAGATACTGCACCTATTGGTTTAGTAACCGATACTATGCTAATCATTGAAGAAGCCGATGCGGTCGTTTATACTGTAAAAGTAAATCACTTAGAAAAACGTATGTTAGCTACACCTTATTCTCTTTACAAAGAAAAAAGATTGCCGAATATGGCTGTAATATTAAATGGCTCCGATGCAAATAAAGCCTATGGTTATGGTTATGGTTATGGTTATGGTTCTGGCTACGGCTACGGCTACGGATATGGCTACGGATATGGCTACGGATATGGTTACGGAAAAGAAAATGAAAAAAAATGGTGGCAAAAGTTATTTAAAAAATCATAGGTTAGCGTCCTAGTTTTAGTTGATTTTAAACCCCGTCCAAATACACAGGGTTAGTTTGACTTGCAATTTTCCTTAGGGCTTTAGGTCTCACAAAAACTGAGTCTCATTAATAAAATGCATCTTTAATATGCAATAGTTCTGGAGGATTTTCTTTTTTAAGTAAAATTGAAATCACATCAAAACGAATATCCTTGTATTGTTTTTCATATAAATAAATTCTTGCAGCCTCAGTAACACTTTGTATTTTTCGTTCGCTGATGGATTCCTCCGGCATGCCCATTTTGCTTGATGTGCGTGTTTTTACTTCTACAAAAATATAAATATCATTTTCTTTGGCTATTATGTCTATTTCTTTGTGACCTATAGTCCAGTTTTTTTCAATGATTTGATAGCCATGTTCAATTAAAAATTTAACAGAAAGTTCTTCTCCTAAATCACCTATTTTTCTGTTTTTGCTCATTTTTTCCTAAATTTACACCTTTACAAGTAAATGAAAAAACTAATCGAACAATTTCCAGGTCAACTGGCAGAAGCATTAGCAATAGCTAAATCATCAAAATTTAATTTTTCCAAGAAAAGCTTTCAACAAGTATTGGTAAGTGGATTAGGAGGGAGTGGAATAGGAGCCTCTATAGTGCAAGAGTATGTCTTTGATAAATTGAGTATACCTATTGTTGTTAACAAAGATTATTCGATCCCTAAGTCTGTCAATGCTAACACTTTGTTTATAGCATGTTCTTATTCTGGCAATACCGAAGAAACCTTGATGGCTGTAAATGCGGCACGTAAATGTAAGGCTACTATCGTCTGCATTACATCAGGGGGCGAATTAGCTTCATTTGCCAAAAAAAATAAATACGATTTAGTCTTGATCCCATCCGGAATGCCACCACGTGCATGCTTGGGTTATTCCTTGATTCAATTATTGAATGTGTTGAAAAAGACTGGTCTTCTGAAGTCTTCATTTGAAACCGAAGTAAAAGCTTCGATTGCAATGATCAATAAAGAGACGAATAAAATGCAAGTTGCTGCGCAAAAAATAGCTGCATCATTGCATGGTAAGCATATCGCATTGTATGGAATCGCTGGAAGTGAAGCCCTGATGGTTCGTTTTAGACAACAGTTAAACGAAAATAGTAAAACACTTGCTTGGCATAATGTAATTCCCGAAATGACCCACAATGAAATTGTAGGCTGGAAAGAACAGCATCAAGATACATGTGTTGTATTTTGCTCGCATAAAGGTGATTATGAGCGTAGTTTAAAACGAATGGCCATTCTGAAAAAAGTAGTTAAAAGCTATACTAAGTCAACCGTGGACATCGAAATGAAAGGTAAAACACATTGGGATAGAGTATTTTATTTTATTCATCTCACCGATTGGGTTTCAGTGTATTTAGCCGATTTGTACAAGCATGATGCTGTCGAGGTAAAAGTTATTGACCAATTGAAAGGTGCGATGTCGAAAAATTAATGTTGTAAATGTCAATTTCTTAGTTGAAATTTGCGAAATATAAATAAAAAATGAAAAAAGAATATCAACTGATTGGAATTGTGGCAATCATGGTCTTAACAACCGCTGTTTGGAGAGTTGTAAATGCTGAAATGCATTTATATAATTTGGTTCCAATTGCAGCCATGGGTTTATTTAGTGGTTCAATCCTGCAGTCTAAAAAATGGGCTTATTTGATTCCACTTTCAGCTATGTTATTATCTGATATTGGTTTGTCTTTATTTACATCCACACAAGGATTTTATGGCATTTCTCAACTAGTAAATTATATTGCATTAGCTATTGTAACCTTATTGGGTACTCGTCTTGTAAATCGCAATGCATTAAATATTGCAGGATATACAATAAGTGGCTCAATTCTATTTTTTATCTTATCAAATTTTGGTACTTTTTTATCAGGATGGTATGGATACAGTTTTTCATCATTCGTAGAATGTTATGCCATGGCGTTACCATTTTATAAAAGTGAGCTTTCTACTACTTTTTTCTTGAATAGTTTATTTGGTGATTTAGCATTTTCTGCCTTTTCTTTTGGACTGGTTTATGTTTCTTCAATGAAAAAATTGGTTGCTAAAACTGCATAGAGTTTCTTATTATAATTTTTTTAAGCCACGCATTAGCGTGGCTTTTTTATTGTATCTTATATCGACGAATTCTATATGTTGCAAGCAATTATATAGATAGATTTGCACAAAACTAGATGCATGAAAACGATTCTAATCATAGGTGGTTCCTCGGGTGTTGGTCTACAGTTAGCCAAGGATTTGTCGATGGATAATCAGGTCATTGCTACTTATTGTAAACATACAATGAATGATAATACCAATTTAAGTTATCATCAGTTGGACGTAATGCAACCCGAATTGGATTTTTCATTTTTGCCCGATGTGATTGATAGTATTATTTATTGTCCAGGATCCATTCAATTAAAACCTTTTGGTCGATTTACTGCATCAGATTTTATGCATGATTATCAACTTAATGTAATAGGAGCTACAAAGGTGATTCAAGCTGTATTTCCGAAATTAAAAAAATCAGCATCCGCAAGTATTGTATTATTCTCAACGGTGGCAGTGCAAACGGGTATGGCATTTCATAGTTTGGTTTCCAGTAGCAAAGGAGCCATTGAAGGTTTAACTCGCGCGTTGGCAGCTGAATTTGCCCCTTCCATTCGAGTGAATTGTATTGCACCATCTTTGACAGATACGCCATTGGCAAGTGGTTTGTTGCAATCAGAAGAGAAGAAAATAGCAGCAGCTCAACGACATCCAATGAAGAAAATTGGTTCTTGCCAAGATATTGCTGATTTAGCTTCTTATCTTATTTCAGATAAATGCAGTTGGATGACAGGGCAAATTATTCATCTTGACGGCGGCATGGGAAGTATTAAGTAACACTAAAAATATATTAAATGGCAATTCATAGCTTAGAAAAAATTCAAACTATTCCTGCATCCTTAGAGAATGTATGGGATTTCATTTCCTCGCCTAAAAACTTAAGAGAAATCACGCCTGATTACATGGGGTTTGAAATCACGTCCAATCAATTGAGTGACAGAATGTATGCTGGGCAAATAATTACCTACAAAGTGCGACCTCTCTTGGGCATTCCGTTAAATTGGTGCACAGAAATTACACATGTAAAAGAGCATGAATATTTTGTAGATGAACAACGACAAGGGCCTTATCAGCTATGGCATCATCAACACCATATTCGCGAAGTGAAAGGAGGTGTAGAAATGACCGACATAGTTCATTATCAAGTACCATTAGGTTTTATAGGTGAATTATTTGTACCGCTCATTGTAACACCAAAATTGAAGGATATATTTCAGTATCGTTTTGGAAAAATGGAACAGCTTTTTGGAAAAATTTAAATGTCTTAATCGCAAGTATTTAATTTTGAGATTGAGAATATGTAAATTTCATAAAGTAATATTGCAGCCCGAATGAATGATCGTATCAAGGCTCACTTAGCGTTATTAGGAGCTAATTTATTTTATGGTGCTGGTTTTACTGTTGCTAAAACGGTCATGCCTAGTTTGATTCAACCCAATGGATTTATTTTTATTCGTGTTGTTTCTGCTACTATGTTGTTTTGGCTTTCATTTTTAGGTGGTGATAATTATAAAACGACTATCGATAAAAAAGACTATAAAACCTTTATTCTTTGTGCCATTTTTGGTGTGGCTGCGAATCAGTTATTATTTTTCAAAGGCCTTAGTCTTACCTCGCCCATTCATGGCTCATTGATGATGTTGCTTACGCCAATATTGGTAAGTGTATTAGCTGCTTTTATGCTACGCGAAAAATTTTCAAAACTCAATTTAATTGGATTAGTATTGGGTGTAACAGGTGCTACCATATTGGTTATACTAGGTGGTAAAGATAAGGTAGCATCAAATCCATTATTAGGCGATTTTTTTATTTTACTCAATGCAAGCTCGTATGCGATCTATTTGGTGATTGCAAAACCATTGATGCATAAGTACAGACCTATTATAGTCATTCGATGGGTTTTCTTATTAGGAAGTATCATTGTTTTTCCATTTGGCATTCAAGATTTTTTAGCCATTGACTGGATGCAATTCAATACTATGAATTTCTTATCTGTTGTATTTATAGTAGTATGTGTCACATTTTTTACCTACCTATGGAATATCTACGCACTTAAAATACTCAGTCCAGCTACAGCCGGAGCCTATATCTATTTACAACCTTTATTTGCAGCCATTATTGCGATTGTATTTTTAGGAGAGCAAGCTAGTATGATTAAATTACTTTCTGGGATACTTATTTTTACAGGCGTGTATTTCGTAAGCAAAAAAAAGACTGCATAAATAGCAGCCTTTATTATTGAATTGGTTAGTGGTTATTTGTGATAGAATGTTTCATGTACGATAAAGTCCCCATCCCATTTTTGAACAGATACTTGTTCCATTTTAATGCGATTCCCATCTTGGAAAGTTACATCCATCCAATTTTCGATAAGTACGACGCCGTTTTCTTCGTCAGAAGCCATGGCTGTAATTCCTGCACCATGTACGTCTTTTATCATCGAAAGAAATTTTAATTCGTAAGCGCGATTAGCCTCTTTTCCTACTCGTGGTTCTTCTCCTAATTCTTTCATTACCACATCTTCGTGATAATATTTTTCAAATGCATCCATTAATTGACCTGAAAATATCATGTCGTGAAGTTCTTGTGATTTTTGTTTGTATGTCATATAATTTAATTTTTTACACAAATATATGTTTAAACATCTAATTTTTCAAGTAGCGATTGTTAAATTAAAAATATTTTTTACAACAAAATAATGATTAGCTGTTTTGTGATCCAAAAAGAAGGGATTCAATCACCTTGGAATACCATGCATGCTCTAGTTTCAGAACATTTTTGGCAACCGTTTCGGCATTGTCAGTTGGTAATATTGAAATCTTTTTTTGCAATAGAGTCGTGCCTTCATCGTACTGCTCATTAACAAAATGAATGGTGATACCAGTTTCTTTTTCATGATTTGCTACAACAGCTTCATGCACATAATGGCCATACATACCTTTGCCACTATAGGCAGGTAAAAGAGCAGGGTGAATGTTGATAATCTTGAATGGAAAATGATTTACTATATTGGATGGGATTTTCCATAAAAAACCTGCTAATACCAATAAATCTGGTTTTAGTAAATCGAGTGTGTCAATAAAAATAGGAGACTGGAAATGTTCTTTATCTACTAATACTAAATCAATGTTGTGTTGTTTTGCAATATTTATTACACCAGCTTTTGCATTATTTGTAACGATGAGCGGAAACTCAATTTGCTTAATGTCTTTGAAGTAATCAAGTATAGCAGCCACATTACTTCCGCCGCCTGATGCAAATAAAATTACGTTCTTCACTGCTTGATCCATACTGCAAAAATAGAGTTTTACATAGTATATAAATAATGAATTAGAATAAAATTGAAATGGCTCTGTTGAATTGGTATCTATCTTTAATTCACTAAATAATATGTTATAATTAAATCATATCGCCTCTGAGTTTCCTACTTCATTCAATTAATAGCTACATTTGCTCTATGGAATTTAGACCGAGTCGATTTGAAATTATTCCACCCATAGTCAAAAACATTTTGATTATCAACGTGTTGGTATTTCTAGCGACCATAGTACTTGGAAAACAGGGGATTGATTTGTCAGAACATCTTGCCTTATATCATTGGAGTTCAGACAAATTCAAGATATGGCAATTTATAACTCATATGTTTATGCATGGCAATGTATCAGGACCCAATCCCGATTATGAAGGCGGATTCATGCATCTCTTTTCAAACATGTTTGCATTATGGATGTTTGGAGCCATACTCGAAAATTATTTTGGACCAAAACGCTTTCTTGCATTCTACTTATTGTGTGGCGTTGGCGCAGCATTGATTCATTTAGGGGTATACAGTTATGAACTCAATGTAATCCATGATGCAGTTGCTCGTTTTCAATTAAATCCGACTTACAAAGAATACACTTCTTTTTTATCTCAAAATCATATTTCTATTTATTCGGAATATGGGCAAAATTTTTATGGATTAAAAGATGCTTGGACAGAAAGTCCTATGGATGATGCCTTCGGAAGAACTGCGTCTACATTATTAGGCAAGTATCAACAATTGTATGTAAATCAAGGAACCGTAGGTGCATCAGGCGCCATCTTTGGAATTTTATTTGCATTTGGATATTTGTTCCCTAATACCATGATTTATCTTTATTTCTTTTTTCCCATGAAGGCAAAGTATTTTGTTGCTTTGTATGCATTGTTTGAATTGTATGCAGGAGTTAAGAATACAGCAGGAGATAATGTTGCACATTTCGCCCATTTGGGTGGAATGATAATCGCATTTATTGTAATAAAATTTTGGAATAAAACGAATCGTAAAAATTTCTACTAATGAGTGTGTTTAATAAAAAATCTATCTTTTTATCAGTATCGAAAAGTGATGTTATCAAAATTGCAGTTATTACATCATTGACATTTGTAATTCTTCACTTTATACGCATTACCTTATTAATAGGTGATGAGGATACTACTTTTTTCTATACAAAACTATGGAATAAAGTATGCTTGCCACCTACATTACATGAACTACTATATCAGCCTTGGAGTTTAATCACCTATATGTTTACCGATATGAGTTTTACACGCATACTAGGTAATATGATTTGGCTTTGGATTTTTGGCATGGTGATTGAAGACCTAAAAGGTAACTATCGTATCCTGCCTATCTATTTAGTTGGTGGTATGCTAGGTGGATTCTTAATGGTCGTATTTAATACTTACTCATCTCATCCTTTTACTACTTTTTATGCAGGTGGTATGGCATCTTTATTAGCTGTTGCAGTAGCATCGTTGTTGTATAAGCCTACGTATAAATTTTGGTTTTTTGGTTCTTTAAGTGTGCCCATTTGGTTGTTGGTACTCATTTTTATTGCACTTAATTCCATTACAATAAATACACATACATGGCCGTTTTTATTCCTGATGCTAGGTGGTGTTTTAACTGGTGTGTTATATAATTATGGACTTACTACTTTTTTCGAATGGTGTACTATTCAATTTAAACGATTTGGAAATTTTTTCAACAACAATGAAAATTTTGTTTTGAAAAAAGAAAATAAGCTAAGAGTATATACCAATGAGAATATTCCATATAGAACGATACATTCCGATTCGAAACGAATCGATGATATACTGGATAAAATAAATGAAAAAGGAATGAACTCCCTTACAGAAAATGAAAAGAAAATATTAAATGAATACAGTAAAAAGTAAATTATTGCATTGAGAAATTTTGTAAAATATGGATTGTTATTCCTGAATTTCCTTTCAGCATTATTGTTGTTGCTTGGTCGTTTCATTCCGTCTATCAATCCGTTCGAACAAAGTTTTATTGGAATTCTAGCATATATAATTCCTGTTTTAGCATTTATTAATATTGCATTTTTAATTTTTTGGTTGATAGCCCGTAAGTATTACTTTGGAATAGTATCATTAATAGCAATAGTATTTACATGGAACATATGGAGTGTCTATGTCGGAGGAAATATATTGTCTAAGCAAGATTTTACAAAAGACTCAACGCGCTTTTCATTAATGACGTACAATGTAAGATTACTTGATTTGTATAATTGGAGTGGTAAAAAGAATACTCGTTCTGAAATTATTGAATTCTTTAAGAATCAAAATTCAGATGTATTATGCTTACAGGAGTTTTATACAGGAAATGATAGTATGGGATTTGATAATATCAATGCAATAAAATATGCTTGCGATTATCCATACGTATCAATGTGTGATGTCAATGTCAATAAACGTGGACGATGGGGGAGTGTATTGTTTTCCAAAATGCCTATCATTCAATCCATTAATCATGATATAGATGTGAAGGGAAGTAATCAATTGCAACAGGTAGATCTTTTAGTCAACAATGATGACACTGTAAGTATTTTTAATATACATTTAAAATCAAATCGTTTTTCTTCTAAAGAATCAGAATTGGTAGGGAAAACCGAAATTCCAACGTTGGATGATACTACTATAAGTAGAACCAAAAAAATATATGACAAGGTATTGAATAATACAATCAGTAGAGGCTTAGAAGCTGAACTAGTATCGAATGTTATTCAACATAATTTGCATAAAACAATTGTATGTGGTGATTTGAATGATATAGCTAGTTCGTATGTATATTTCAAAATGAGAATAAATCTCAATGATGCTTTTCTTGAAAAAGGAAAAGGATTAGGAGCAACCTATGCAGGTGCTATTCCATTGTTGAGAATTGATTATTTGTTTTTTTCAAAAGCGCTTAAGTTGCATGGGTTTAGTACCATGCATGTCAACTATTCAGATCATTACCCTTTAAAGGCTAACTTTAGTTTAAACTAATTTACTCAGAATCCAACCGAGTTACGTTATTGATTCCTTCAAGTTTCTCTAATCGTTTGCTTAGTTCATCCAATTCTTCTTTGTGATTGACATAGACCATTATCTTCCCTTCAAACAAGCCATCTTTGGAATCAATACTCATGCTTCGCATATTCATTTTTAACTCGCCTGAAACTACATTGGTGATTTTATGAATCACTCCCACATCATCTATCCCATTTATGATTACACCTGTCAACAAAGAAATTTCTTTGTTTTTGGCCCACTTGGCTTTCACGACTCGATGTCCATAGTTGGCAAGTAGCGTTGCAGCATTTGGGCAATTGGTTCGGTGTATTTTGAGTCCTTCGCCTGTAGTTACAAATCCAAATACATCATCACCAGGAATTGGCTGACAACAGTTAGCCAATTTGTATTGAATCTTGTCACTATTCTCGCCAAAAATGATTAATTCATAGCCTTTGCCAGGCATTTGTTTATTAAGATCATGATCAAAATCTTCTTTGATGATTTCTTTTCTTTCTTCATCAATCGGTGGTAATAATTTATCACCTACGATACGCATTTTTGATAAATCTTTGATATCAAAGGAATGTATCGCAATGGCATAATATAAATCGGTCGGAGAGGGGTATTTGAAAAATGAACATATTTCATTAATCACAGATGAATTATTGGATATCTTTAAATTATCCAATTTTCTAAACAATAGATCTTTTCCATCCATTGCGATTATTCTCTTCTCTTCCTTGAGATAATATTTGATTCTAGATTTTGCTTTGGCTGTTACTACAAACTTTAACCAATCTTCATTGGGCTTTTGTTTTTTGGAAGTAATGATTTCTATTTGATCGGCATTTTTCAATACATGACTTATAGGGACAAGTTTGTAATTGACCTTTGCACCTATACATTGTTTGCCCAATTCAGAATGGATATCAAATGCAAAATCTAAGGCAGTTGCTCCTACTGGTAATAGTCGCATATCACCTTCAGGTGTATACGTATAAATCTCATCATTGAAAATATCCCGTTTTAAATCATGAATGAAATCCATCGCATTGCTATCTGGATTTTGTAATAGCTCTCGGATATGTTTTAACCAGTCATCCAATTTAGATTCTTGACTTGTGTTGCCGTCTTTGTATTTCCAATGTGCGGCCAATCCTTTTTCGGCTATTTCGTTCATACGTTCGGTGCGTATTTGCACCTCGACCCAGCGCCCTTCGGGTCCCATTACTGTGGTATGCAATGCCTCGTATCCATTGCTTTTAGGAGCACTTACCCAATCACGTAATCGTTCTAAGCTATGTTGATAGTGATTGGTAATGATTGAAAAAACTTTCCAACAATCTTCTTTTTCATTTTGAGTTTTCAGGATAATTCGAATAGCAAACAAATCGTAGACTTCTTCAAACGTAACGTGTTTAGTTTTTATTTTATTCCAAATGGAAGAGATTGATTTTGGTCTACCAAATATTTCAAATTGAAATTGATTTCGTTCAAGCTCTTCTTTAATAGGCTTAATAAATTCATTGATATATCTAGCACGATCTCTTTTTGTTTCTTGCAATTTTTGCGAAATATCATCATAAACATCTTTCTCTGTAAACTTCAATGATAAATCTTCCAACTCAGATTTAATTTCATACAAGCCCAATCGAGTAGCTAAAGGTGCATAAAGAAAAGAAGTTTCCGATGAAATCTTCAATTGCTTATCGCGACTCATACTATCGAGTGTGCGCATATTGTGCAGTCTATCTGCGATTTTAATTAATATCACCCGTGGATCATCGGCTAAGGTGAGTAATATCTTTTTAAAATTTTCTGCTTGTTGAGTGGTGTCTTTCGACTCTACTACATTGGAGATTTTAGTAAGACCTTCTACTATCTTGGCACATGTACTGCCAAATTCCATTTCAATCTCTTTCAAGGTAACTTCAGTATCTTCTACTGTATCATGAAGTAATGCACATATCACCGATGTTACACCTAATGCAATTTCTTCAACAACAATTTTAGCAACGGCCAATGGATGAAGTATATAGGGTTCGCCCGATTTTCGACGCATATGTTTGTGAGCCTCCGCCGATATTTCAAATGCTCTCCGTACCAGTTTTTTATCACCTTTTTTAAGCCGAAGTTTCAAGGCACGTAACAGCGATCGATACTCTCGTAAAATCAGTTTTTTCTCTTCTTCCTCAGTTAAATTATATGTTGTAGTAATAACCATGTATCAATAAATCGTAAAGTAAATATACATCAGAAAATACATTTGTAATATTGCTTTTAGCAATAGTGTAAATAATTAATCAATCTATGTATATTTACTTCAATGAAACTTTTCGTAGTACCCACACCTATAGGTAATCTGCAAGATATCACATTGCGTGCATTAGATACCCTTAAACAGGTAGATGTAATACTTGCTGAAGATACGCGTACGTCATCTGTCTTATTAAATCATTTTCAAATCAGTAAGCCAGTATGGAGTTATCATATGCACAATGAGCATAAGGTACTTGATCGATTAATCGAAGAAATGCAATCGGGCAAAACTATAGCCTTGATTACAGATGCAGGTACTCCAGCCATATCAGATCCTGGATTTTTGCTGATACGCGCCTGCATACAACATGAAATTCCGGTAGAATGTTTACCAGGTGCTACTGCATTTGTACCTGCATTGGTTGATAGTGGATTTCCAATCAATCGATTTGTATACGAAGGTTTTTTACCATTGAAAAAAGGACGACATACGATGTTGACTCAATGGCAATCGGAAGGTCGTACGATTGTATTTTATGAAAGTCCACACAGATTGGTGAAATGTTTGAAAGAATTAGCAACATATCTGGGAGAAGATCGCGAAGTATGTGTGTGTCGTGAGTTGTCTAAAAAATTTGAAGAACATAAACACGGAAAGGCATTAGAGGTAGCAGCCTATTATGAAGCACACCCGCCCAAAGGAGAAATCGTGATTGTAATTAAAGAGAAGTAGAAATGCCAATAGTCAAGATGAATTATTTTTGCATTTTACCACAGAGAAATCAGAGGCAATTTCGCAGAGTAAGCAACTTTTTTATTGAGTATGAGAGAGATAAGAAGTTGTTGATTGAGATAGTTTAGGAAACCATCTGAGTCATCAGAGGAATCTGTGGCTGAAGTCTAAAGCTAAATACCCAACACATCTTTCATCGAATACAATCCTTTTTTATCGGCTAAAAACTCAGCAGCTAATAATGCACCACTTGCAAATCCAATTCTGGAATGTGCTGTATGCGTTATCGTGATATCATCTATCTCGGAATGATACGTAATAGAATGTGTGCCTGGTGCTGGGTCAATTCGTTTAGAAATGATAGATAACTCATCCTGTTTGGATTCAGCTGCATTCACCCATGTTTTTTTTGAAGGATAATTTTTCAAAATGCCTTCGGCTAAAGTTACAGCGGTACCGCTGGGGGCATCTTTTTTTTGAGTATGATGTATCTCTTCCATACTTACATTGTAAGCTTCATATTTACGCATTAACTGAGCTACATATTCATTGATTTGAAAAAATAAATTTACCCCTACACTAAAATTACTTGCATATAAAAATGCAGTATTATTTGCAATACAAATTTCTTGTACTTCTTTTAAATGTTGAAGCCAAGCAGTGGTACCACATACAGTAGGGATACCTGCACTCAAGCATTTTGTAACATTTTCAAAAGCAGCATCAGGTGTAGTGAATTCAATGCATACATCGGCTTTTTGTAAATTAATATCATTGAATTCATTGATATTATCTTGACCAATTTTTAATACTATTTCATGCCCTTTTTGGATGGCTAATTCTTCAATGGTTTTTCCCATTTTCCCATAACCGATGAGTGCAATTTTCATATGAAAAAATTTATTTTAATGCAAAAGCAATTTTAAATCCAGGTTGTCGGCGTTCATTTATATAAGGCATTGCTTGTAGACTGATATCCTTACTCATATCAAATGTTTTAAGATGTGCAGATATATAGGCATCAAGAATATTGATTAAATAGGCTACTGTACCTGCGATAGCAGTATACTCAGTATATTTTCTATAACCTTTGCGAAGTGTATTGATATCGTCAGTAGTGTAGATAGTGATTGTATCGGTGGTAGATGGATCTGAATCGATACGGCCTAGGTACACTTTTTGATAGTATTGATATTTTTTTACATTGCTGATCATAAATCCTGTTACGGCTCCAAATCCTGCATATACAATACCTGCTTTCCAATATTGTTTATTGTAAATTTGTCCAAGACCAGGTATTAACGCAGAATAAAACCCAGCTCGTTTTGGAGATTGAATTTTTGCATTGAATCGAAATATAGAATCAGGAAATGAATAAGTAGTTGTTTTCTGTAATGGAGTTGTCACTTTTTTGCTTGCAGAAGTGTCTGTAGTTTGTCCATATATACCAAAGGGGGAAAGAAAATAGCATGCAATGAATAGAATTGCATTTAGGTTTATTTTATTTTTTACCAAACTATTTAAAGACATCATTGATGATTACAAATTCATTTTATCAAGTATGCGCTCAAGATCATTGTCATTGTAAAATTCAAGTACAATAGTTCCTTTGCCATTTTTTTTGCGATCAAGTTTTACTTTGGTAGAAAGGTGAGAAGCAATTTGATCTTCAATCCGTTTATAGGCAGTAGGTAGTTCATTGCTCTTGGCAGCTTTCGGAGTGCTTCCTTGTTTTTGATTGCCAATTTGTTTAATCAATTCTTCTGTAGCTCTTACTGATAATTGCTTTTCGATAATCTCTTTTGCAACAAATAATTGTTGTTCGATATGTTCTAGCCCTACTAAAGCTCTAGCATGCCCCATTGTTAGTTCTTTGTTGCGAACAGACACTTGAATAGATGGAGGTAATTTCAATAATCGAATGTAGTTAGTAACTGTACTACGTTCTTTTTTCATACGATCGGCTACTTCCTCTTGTGTAAGATTACATTCACTCATGAGTCGCTTGTATGCAAGGCCAATTTCAATTGCATTTAAGTTTTCTCGTTGAAGATTTTCAATCAAGCCCATTTCAAGTATCTCTTGGTCGTTGGCTATACGAACATAAGCAGGAATATCTGTCAATCCTGCCAATTGCGATGCCTTGAAACGGCGCTCACCCGATATTAGTTGAAATTTTTTATTGGCTAATTTAACTACGGTTATCGGTTGAATAATATCATGTAACTTGATAGATTCGGCTAGCTCTTTTAATGGAGCTTCATCGAAGGTGCGGCGAGGTTGTTTTGGATTCACCTCTATCATATTAAGTGGAATACGAGTGATACTACCAACAAGTACTTCTTCGGGGTCAGGAATAACTTTACTAAACGAATTGACTTCATCTTTAATATTGCCCAGCAACGCGCCGATGCCTTTACCAATTTGTGCTTTCGAGTTGGGTTTATTGCTCATTCTCTTCTATTTCAAAGGTTTTATCAATATTTTTAATTTTAGTCAGGTCATTGCGTTGCAAAATCTCTTTGGCTAAATTGAGATAATTCAATGCACCTGTACATTCGGCATCATACAGTAATACAGGTTTGCCGAGACTTGGCGCCTCGCCTAAACGGGTATTGCGGTGAATAATAGTATGAAAAACTGAATCTTCGAAATGGTTTTTTACTTCTTCTACTACTTGATTTGACAA
>JBIIJQ010000054.1:0-20730 GCA_044233655.1 Chitinophagaceae bacterium
TAATTCACAATTGTTTGACAATGGAACCAATATAGGTATCGGGACAACCTCACCTGCAGCAAGACTGCATCTATTTTCAAACGTAGCAGGAGTGCAACAACAAATACGTATGCAGAATGCAAGTACTACTGGAGCAAGTCGTTTTAGGATGGATAATGATGGTACATTATCATATGCTACGTTCAGTAAATATGGTACAGCCTATGCAAGTGGATATCCTGGAATTCCTGCTTTGTATCCTTATGCCAATTTATTAGCTTTTGGTAACAATGGTTTAGCAGCCGATGATGGCTTAGGTCGATTCTTAATCTCAAATGGTGGTAATATCGGTCTTAGTATTTTCAAAGGTGGCACAAGTAAATTGAAATTCCATGCGGATTATGCGACTGAGAATGTAGGTATTGGTGGTAATATAGCTCCTGTATCACGTGTGCATTTGAACAATACAGATGGTACTACGATGGATTTGCGATTAACAAATAATACCACAGGTCATACTGCTTCAGATGGATTAGAAATAAGAACGGTTGGGAATGCAGCAGCTGTTATGAATAATGAAAATGCTGATTTGAACTTAGGAACCAATGGGACTAATAGAATTAAAATACAAGCTGATGGAAAAGTTGGAGTTGGTTCAACTTCACCTAATGCGGGTCTTCATGTTATAAGTAGTGTTTCTGATACCGCTATTTATGCATCTTCTTCAAATTCAAGTTATAGTCAAATTGGGGTATTAGGTACTTATAATACTTCAATGTACGGAGTCGGAATTGCAGGTATTGGTTGGGCTGGAGGTATTGCGCCCGATTCAATGGATGTTGGAGTGTATGGCTCTTCAGGAAATATTGGTGTATGGAGCAATGGTAAATTGAGAGTGACAGATGGTACTCAAGGTGTAGGTAAAATAATGCAATCAAATGCAGATGGTGACGCAAGTTGGGTTACACCATCGTACCTTTCTGGATCTGGTACAACAAATAGAATTTCTATGTTTACACCTTCTGGAACTCAAGTAGGCAATTCACTATTAAGTCAAGGAGGTACTGGATTGAATAAATTTGTTCAAAATAATGGCGGTAGTTATGCATGGAGCGATACTGTAAATGGGAATTTATTTAATATATCATTGGATTCAAATGGTCGATTATTATTTATCCCTAATACTACAAGTTCTACAGCTACACCTTATATGATTTTGGATGATGTTGGCGGAAGACTTACTATTGGAAACGTATCATCTACTCCAAGCGGATATAAATTATATGTAGAAGATGGTATATTGACCGAGCGTCTGAAAGTTGCAGTAAGTGGAACTGCAAACTGGGCTGACTATGTATTTGCTCCTGACTACAAATTAATGCCGTTGGAAGATGTGGAAGCTTTTGTAAAAGAAAATAAGCATTTGCCTAATGTTCCTTCAGCCGATAAAATGGTGGAAACAGGCATCGATGTAGCAACAGTTGATGCTAAATTGATGGAGAAAATAGAAGAACTTACATTGTATATGATTGATATGAAAAAAGAAATCAATACATTGAAAAAAGAGAACGAAGCATTTAAAGCGAATCTTAAAAAATAAGTTCTATGAAAAAAGTATTAATAGGACTAGTGATGATGTTTTCGTTGCATTCATTTGCACAGGATAACTTCTATTACTACAAAGATCAAAAAATTCCATTGCAACTGAACACCCAACATGCTTATATTTTGACAACACTTTCCTCGGAAGTTGATCTAAATAAAAAGTTGCAGGGGAAAGCAAGTGTAGTGAAATTTTCACAGGATTTATATCAGCAACGATTAATAAAAACGTTTAGAAATAGTTCTGATCGAATGGCCAATACATCCAATTATTTTGCAGAAATAAAATTCAATAACATACTATCAATGAATGAATTTAAGAAGGAATTGCAAGCTTTAAAAAATGATCCTAGCATTGTATCAGTTTCAAATTGTTACAACAATACCGACAATGATTTGGTTGCAGTTACAAATTATATTTGGGTAGGATTGAAAAATGAAATGGATATAATGAAACTATCCTCAGAAGCATCCAAAATTAATTTCAGTATTGTGGGACAAAATCCATTTATGCCTGAATGGGTCATGCTTTGCCCTGAAGAAAATGCTCAGTTGAATCAAGTTGCAGCATCCAATGTATTATTCGAAACAGGCATGTTTGCAGCTGTAGAACCTGAATTGTTAGGGAATGCTAAACATGATTGTACCAATGATCCTTTATTTGCCAATCAATGGGGCTTAAGTAATACAGGTCAAAACGGTGGTACTGTTGGATCGGATACGCGTGTATGTGGGGCATGGAATTATACTACAGGGTCGAATGCAGTGGATATTGCTATTATAGACGAAGGGGTAGAAGCGAATCATCCCGATTTGGATGGTAATCTTCAAAATACTGGTTACAATACAATGACTGGCACTTCACCTTCTGTAGTTTATGGATCTCATGGTACTTCATGCGCCGGTATTGCTGCAGCAGAAGGAAACAATAGTTTAGGGGTAACTGGTGTTGCTTATAATGCCGACTGGTTTTCTGTTTCTGTTGATTTTAATTCATTTACATGGGCTCAAATGTCAGATGGATTTAACTGGGCAAGACTGAATGGTGCAGAAATTTTAAGCAATTCATGGGGTTGGAATAATCCAAGTGCATTGTTCGATGCTGCAGTAACCAATGCAGTTACACTTGGTCGAGGAGGTCTTGGATGTGTTGTGTTATTTTCTGCTGGAAATGATAATTTAACGGCCTTGATTTATCCTAAAAATTCAAATCCTGCGCTTGTTGTTGTAGGTGCAATGAGTCCATGTACTGAGCGTAAAAGTCCAACTTCATGTGATGGTGAATCATGGTGGGGAAGTAATAGAGGAGCTGGGCTTGATGTAATGGCACCGGGTGTAATAATCTCTACAACTGATAGACAAGGTACAGCTGGTTATAACACTTCTGCTGGTGTTGCAGGAAATTATACCGGAGGGTTTAATGGAACTTCTTCGGCTTGCCCACATGCAGCTGGTGTAGCAGCGTTAATTTTGTCTGCTAATCCATGTCTTACTCAAGCACAAGTTGAACAAATCATGAAGCGCACATCTCGCAAGGTAGGTGCTTATGTTTATGGAGGTGTATTAGTAGATGGTAGCTGGAATACCGAAATGGGACATGGCTTATTAGATGCAGAAGCAGCTGTAATTATGGCAAGTACAAACTACTTGCAAAATTTAACAGAGTCTGGAAGTAATACGCACAAAGGATGGTTTGTAAAAGCTGGATTTAATGTAAATCCTTTTTTAACCAATGGCAACTATACAACCAATCCTACTGCCATTATCAACATTCAAGCTCAATATGAAATTGATTTCAGAACTGGATGTGATTTGCGTGGAACTGTGGATGCTGTAATCACGAGCCCTGGATCATGTAGTACTTGGTAAAATTATTTACGAATCACGACTGTTTATTTAAAAAATAGAAAGTTGTTTAAAATTATTTTTATATGAAATACATACTTCTTTTTTTTGTTGGAATCCTAACATTGAATGTTACAGCGAATCCTTTCTATTATTATAAAAATCAAAAAGTAATCTTGGAGGAGAATACGAGTACGGTTTTTGTTTTAACACAAAATCCAGATCAAGGCGATTTGAGAAAATTGTTCAATCAGGATGTTGTTTTCAATAAGTTTATGAAAGACAATGGAACATCGACCCTTCAAAAAATAAATACTAGTAATACGATTACTTATTGGGCAGAGGTTAAGTTTTCAAATCCTCAAACTTCCGAAGGCATCACTAAAATTATTAGTGAATTATCATCGAATGCTGATGTGATTTTAGTTTCACCTTATTTCAAAAATCAAGTGGCAGCTAAAATAGGATTATCACAATACCTGAATGTAAAATTGAAAAATACGAATGATTATTCGTTGTTAAAACAAGTGGCAGATCAGTATAAATTGACTATTGAAGGGCAGAATAAATACATGCCGTTATGGTATACATTGTCATGCTCTAAGGTATCAGGTATTAATGCATTACAAGCTGCAAATACACTTTTTGAAACGGGTTTTTTTGAAGCATCTGAACCAGATTTAATGACCGATGATGGTCCAAAATGTGTAAACGATGCCTCCTTTAATAATCAATGGGGACATCTCAATACAGGACAGGGGCCTGGTACCGCTGGTATTGATATCAATGCTTGCGAAGCATGGTCTATCACCAAGGGTGTATCTTCAATAATCATTAGTGTTTTAGATGAAGGGATAGAAATGAATCATCCTGATTTACAAGCCAATATTTTTGGAACTGGATTCGATACCGAAAGTGGCACCTCGCCCTCTCAGGTTCTGGGTAGTCACGGTACTGCATGTGGAGGTATTGTAGCAGCAATAGATAATAATTCTATAGGCGTTTCTGGTGTAGCCCCCAATTGTAGATTGATGAGTGTAAGTAATTCTCTTTTAGGTAATACTAATTCAAGGGTAAAACGCGCAGATGGGATTAATTGGTCTTATCTCAATGGAGCTGCTGTAATAAGTAATTCTTGGGGTTCAGCTACACAGCATCAAGTAATTGATGATGCCATAGCTGATGCGCTTACATTGGGTAGAAGTGGATTAGGCACATGTGTTGTATTTGCTACAGGCAATGACAATTTATCAACGGTGGGTTATCCTGCAAATGCTATGACAGGTATATTGGCTGTTGGTGCTATGAGTCCCTGTGGTGAACGCAAAAATCCTGCTTCATGTGATGGTGAAGGTTGGGGTAGTAATTATGGTACGCAATTGGATGTAGTGGCACCTGGGGTATTAATTCCTACTACTGACCGACAAGGTTCAAATGGTTACAATACAGCGGCTGGTACTGCTGGTAATTATACCCAAACATTCAATGGTACTTCCTCGGCTACACCACATGTTGCTGCATTATGCGGATTGATGTTGTCTGCGAATCCTTGTCTTACAAGAATTCAAGTGAATAACATTATTGAACGTACAGCTCAAAAAGTAGGAGGATATTCGTATGTAACTACAGCAGGTCGAAGCAATGGTACTTGGAATAGCCAAATGGGTTATGGACTCATTGATGCTGAAGCTGCCGTGAAAATGGCAGGTACAACTTACTTGCAAAATCTTACCCAATCAACAACTGATACGCATAAAGGATTGTATATAAAAGCAGGTTTTAACGTAAATCCATTTATTACTTCGGGCAACTATACAACCAATCCTACTGCCAATATCAACATACAAGCGCAATATGAAATTGATTTCAGAACTGGATGTGATTTGCGTGGAACTGTTGATGCAGTAATTACTGCTCCAGGCGCTTGTTCCACTTGGTAATTTTTTACTTCGAGGTTTATAAACTGCATTCAACTTTACATTGAATGCAGTTTTTTTATGTTTAAAATTTAAACCCGAGTAAAGCAATACCCGTTTACACAAACTATTGAGAGAAAACCATTATACTCATTGTTTTCCATTAGGCTTTTATAAACGGCAATATGTTGACTTAATACTAAAAGGGCTATCTATATTTTAAATGGATAATCATTTGTACAAGCTTATGATGCTTTTAGTTGTTTAAACATCTTTACCACTTAAAGCCAAATATCGACCAAATACTCAACTAAAACTACCAATTACTAAATGGGACACTTTAATAATCCATATGAATATAGATTTGTTAAAACTTTTTAACTATGCAAAAACCAATTTTAAAAACAGCCTTACTGCTCGGTTTTACATTCTTTGCTTCAGATGTATTTTCACAACAAACCTTGAATGTAGCTGGTAACTCAGCAAAGATCAATGGAATGACCTTCGATTATTCGATAGGAGAAATGACTATTGTAAGCACTGAACGCAATGCCAATTTAATCGTAACACAAGGTTTGTTACAACCCCAGGGCTCGGGGAGCGTAGCCAACGATGCACCAAGCAATACCACCTTATCCGACTTGTCGGATAACATCAAGGTATATCCTAATCCTACACAGAACATTTTATTTGTAGAAACCTACGAAACTCAAGTAGCTGATTATAGCTATCAGTTAATGGACGGCTTAGGAAAAGTAGTATTAAACAAAGAAGGTCAAACACAACTAGGCCTCAACAAGTTTGAACTTGATTTACAAAGCTTGGCAGCTGGTACGTATTATCTTATGCTACGCAAGCCAAATCCTAAAGGACAATTAGAAAATTATTCATTCAAAATACAAAAATTAAACTAACACTCAAATCTTAATAACATGAAACAAACATTCAAAAAATTATCCGCCTTCATGATGGCATTGGCCATCAGCGGTACCTTGTTTGCACAAGTGCCTCAGAAATTTAATTATCAAGGTATAGCGCGCGATACCAAAGGGAACCCAATGGCGCAGCAACGCATGACCTTGAAACTAACCGTATTGCCAACAGCCGATGCGACTACTGGAGAATACGAAGAAATTCAAACGGTTACTACCAATGAATTTGGATTGTATACCTTACAAATCGGTAATGGCACACCCTTAAATGGTGAAATGAAAGCCGTGAAATGGGAAACAGGTAACAAGTATATCAAAGTAGCTATTGATCCTAAAGGAGGCAACGACTTTGTAGATGCAGGTACGAATCAATTGCTCTCTGTACCTTACGCTATCTATGCTGACAAAGCAGGCACAGCTAAAAATACAGGTGGAGGCGATCGCCTAGGTGCAGTCAGCACCTCTGCATCAGGTACAGGAACTGTAAATTACTTGACAAAATTTACCGCAGCAAATACAATATATAATTCACAATTGTTTGACAATGGAACCAATATAGGTATCGGAACAACCTCGCCTGCTGCCAGACTGCATCTATATTCAAACGTAGCGGGCGTACAACAACATATACGTATGCAGAATGCAAGTGCAACGGGAGCTGGTCGTTTTAGAATGGATAATGATGGTACATTATCATATGCTACCTTCAGTAAATATGGTACAGCCTATGCAAGTGGATACCCTGGAATTCCTGCATTATATCCCTATGCCAACTTATTAGCCTTTGGTAATAATGGTGTAGTTGCTGATGACGGCCTGGGGCGATTCTTAATCTCAAACGGTGGTAATATCGGTCTTAGTATTTTCAAAGGTGGCACAAGTAAATTGAAATTCCATGCCGATTATGCCACAGAGAATGTAGGTATAGGTGGCAATGCGGCACCTGTATCACGAGTACATTTGAACAATACAGATGGCACTTCGATGGATCTTCGTTTAACGAATACGACTACATTGCATACAGCAACAGATGGTATGAGCATTGCAATGTCTGGCAATAACGCATCAATCAATAATAGAGAAAATGCGCCCTTGACCATAGGAACTAACAATACCACACGAATGACAGTGACTGCTACTGGTAATGTGGAGTTGGCGAATCAAATCAAAATTGCAGGTGGCGCACCTGGAGCTGGTAAAGTATTAACTTCAGATGCAACTGGACTAGCTACATGGACTACACCAAGTATAACGAGCGTAGGTGGAACTACAAATTATATTCCTAAGTATACACCTAATGGAACTACGTTAGGGAATAGTGCTTTAAAAGACAGTACTACCTACGGATTGATGTATAATGCAGCAGCCTTGCCTTCAGGTTTTTATAATTATCACTATAATATTCCGGTTGGTTCGGCTTATTATAATTCGTTCTATAATATTCATCAACCTAATTCATATCACAATTATATTACGATGACTAATAACAGCACTGGATCAGGTTATCTTGGGATGATATTGGGTGATAGTAGCACTGTGAACCGATGGTTCGCTGTATCATCGTCTGCAGGGGACTCTGTTGGAGCATTCTATAAACCCGGTTTTGGACAAAATACTGTATTCATGGGATCCTCAAACAATAATGGAATGTATGTACAATTGCAAAATGGTAAAATGGGAAATACCGCATTAGGTAATGCTCATTTTAATATAAATACTAACTACGACACTGCAGGGCATTTCACTTCTTCAAGTACGAATGGACTTTACAATGGTATTTTACGTGCTGAGTATACAAATACCAATGTGTTTGATCATGTGGCAGTTTATGGAAAATCGGTACCTAATGTTACAACAAACTATGGTATTGGTGTAAGCGGTGTAGGAGGATATTATGGAGTACAAGGTTACTCAGTAATTACTGGATCTGGCAATTATGGTGCGAGCGGAACTGCAATTAGCAATGGTTCATCGTATGGATTAACGGGCTATGCTGGTGATAATGGTACGCTTGGTGGCAATAAATATGGTACATATACACAGGCTACTGGAGGAACTAACAATTATGGTTTGTATTCAACTGTTCCTTCATTTTCAGCTGGAAATGGTACAGGTGTATATGCTTTAGGTAAACAAACAGGTGTATACGGACAAGCAGATAGTGCAAGTGCAAATCAAACTACACAATGGGGGCTTACTTATGGAAATAAAGAAGCTATTGGTGTTTTTGGAGTTGGTAATGCTTCTTCATCATCAATCAATTCTCAAAATGTAGGTGTTGCTGGTAGTTCAACAAACTCAGGGATGTTTAGAAACTTTGGTGTTTATGGGGAGGCAATGAATGGTACTGGTTATAATGCAGCTATTGTTGGATATGCTCCAGCAGTTGCTAATAGTTTTGCTGGATATTTTAATGGTAACGTAGATATTGCTGGTAACTTAGCCAAGTCAAGCGGTACCTTCAAAATAGATCATCCTCAAGATCCGGCAAATAAGTATTTGATTCATAGCTTTGTAGAAAGCCCTGATATGATGAATGTATACAATGGTAATATCACTACTGATGCAAACGGAATTGCTACAGTTAGTTTGCCATCATATTTTGAAGCAGAAAACAAAGATTTCAAATATCAATTGACCGTGGTAGACAATAGTGCCGATTTTATCATGGCTAAGGTAAGTGAGAAAGTTTCTAACAATACCTTTAAAATCAAAACCAGTAAACCCAATGTAGAAGTAAGTTGGCAAGTAACTGGTGTGCGTCAAGATGCTTATGCCAATGCACACAGAATCGTAGATGTAGTAGACAAAGCACCTGAAGATAAAGGTTATTATATTCACCCAGAATTATTTGGTGCTCCAGCTACACAAACTGTAGGTCCAAAAGGAAATCCGACTGCAGAACGTCACTTATTACCTTCTGCTGAAGATCACAAAAAAGCAATGGAAGATAAAAAAAGAAATGAACTTGAGCATCTTCAAAAACAACAAGAAGCTGAAAAAAATTGGAAACAACAAGAATCTCCAAAAAATACAACAAAAGGTACTAATGGAAATTTAGCACCGTCTAAATAAAATACTAGAACCTATGAAAAACTAACCACCTCAATCGAGGTGGTTTTTTACTTTCTCCAATTTCAATCTCATTTTTTGCATTATCTTCATCCTCTCAATTTTTTCTTCAATGAAATATTCTATTTTACTTGCATTATTTTTTACAACTCAACTTTTTGCCCAAGACAAAAAAAAGTGGGATGTCAACAATCCAGAAGGTCCTTACAAGCCATTTGCATTTACAGTCGATGAGGGTACATGGATGAATGTCGATGTATCACCCGATGGCAAATTGTTGGCCTTTGATTTGCTCGGCGATATTTATACCATGCCGATCGAAGGTGGGCAAGCTACTTGCATTCGCAGTGGATTGGCTATGGAAGTACAACCACGCTTTAGCCCCGATGGTGAACAACTATTGTTTACATCCGATGCAGGAGGTGGCGACAATATTTGGCGTATGAATGTGGATGGCACAAACGCCAAACAAATCACAAAAGAAAATTTTAGACTCTTAAACAATGGCGTTTGGTGTCCAGATGGTGAATATATCATAGCACGAAAACATTTCACATCTGGTCGGTCCTTGGGTGCAGGCGAGCTTTGGATATACCACATGTCCGGTGGTGATGGCTTACAATTAACCCCACGCAAAAACGATCAACAAGATCTCAACGAACCAAGTTGCAGTGCCGATGGTCGATATGTGTATTATAGCGAGGATATGTATCCGGGGGGATTTTTTCAATATAATAAAGACCCCAACAATCAAATTTTTGTCATCAAACGCTACGATAGGGAAAAGGGTATTTCTGAACAAGTCACAGGTGGACCAGGCGGTGCCTTTCGTCCACAGATTTCACATGATGGCAAAACACTTGCATTCTTAAAACGTGTTCGTACCAAAACAGTCTTGTATCTCCGCAATGTAGACAATGGAGAGGAGTGGCCCATCTACGATGGACTCAGCAAAGACCAACAAGAAGCATGGACAACCTTCGGTGTCTATACTGGATTTGCGTGGATGCCAGGCGATCAAAAAATAGTGATTTGGAGTATGGGCAAACTACATCAAATCGATATCAATAAAACGAATCAGTCGACAGTTATTCCATTTCGTTGTGAGGTGAAAAACAGAATAGCCGATGCGGTTCGCTTTCAGCAAAATATCAATACCGATGCATTTACGGCCAATGTGATTCGGCAGGCAACTACTTCGCCCGATGGTCAATATGTAGTGTTCAATGCAGTAGGTTATTTGTGGCAAAAACGTTTGCCCAATGGCAAGCCAGAACGATTGACCAAGGGAACCGATTTTGAATTTGAACCTAGCTTTTCACCCGATGGAAATTCATTGGTGTATATCACATGGAACGATACCGCTGCAGGTGCTATTTACAAACTCGATATGAAAGCCGAGACATCACCTGTCAAACTCACCACACAAAAAGGCATTTACCGCAACCCAAGTTTTTCGCCCGATGGCAAAACCATCGTATTTGAAAAAGAAGACGGCAACGAAGTGATGGGACATAGCTATACCGTCAATCCTGGTATCTATACCATGTCGTCCAATGGTGGAGACGCTACCAAGGTCAGCGACAATGGTTCGGTACCTACTTTCAATCATACCGGCGATCGTATTTATGTACAGACGGGCAACAATTTTTCGTCCTACAAACTCGATGGTACCGACGAACGCACACTCTTCAAAAGCACCTATGGTTCGCGCTATACCGTTTCGCCCGATGGTCGATGGGTTGGCTTTGTCGATTTGCATCAAGTCTATATCGGTGCGTTTCCTGCCATTGGCAAAACCATCGATATGACCGCAGGTACATCCTCCGTACCGGTCAAAAAAGTATCCAAAGATGCAGGCATCAATTTGCATTGGAGTGCCGATAGCAAAGTATTGCATTATACCATGGGCGATCAATATTATTCCATCAATCTCGACGAGCGTTTTGAGTTTGTAGCTGGCAAAGCAGATTCATTATTCAAAGAACCTGAGCGTGGCATATCTATGAATCTCAGTTTGCAAACCGACAAGCCAGAAGGATTTTTGGCACTTACAAATGCCCGTATCATCACCATGAATGGCACCGAAATAATTGAAGATGGGGAGATTATAATCGAAGGAAATAAAATCTTTGCTATTGGGAAAACAAGTGAAATGACAACGCCTGCCAATACAAAAGTAATCGATTGCAAAGGCAAAACCATCATGCCAGGATTCATCGATGCACATGCACATGCCAACCATTTTAGATACGGCATTATACCCCAAAAACATTGGCCATACTACGCCAATCTTGCTTATGGTGTCACTACCATGCACGACCCTTCGGCCAATAGCGAAATGGTATTTGCACAAAGCGAATTGGTCAAAGCAGGTTTGATGGTCGGACCACGCGTATTCTCTACCGGTACTATTTTGTATGGCGCCGATGGCGATTTCAAAGCTGTCATCAATTCCTTAGACGATGCACGTTCCTCACTTCGTCGTACAAGTGCCTATGGTGCGTGGAGTGTCAAAAGTTACAACCAACCACGCCGCGAACAAAACCAACAAATCTTACAAGCCGCACGCGAACAAAAAATAGAAGTCGTACCCGAAGGCGGTTCATTCTTTTACCACAACCTCGGAATGATATTTGACGGACATACCACCATCGAACACAACTTGCCTGTAGCTACCTTGTACAACGATGTCATCAATCTGTGCAAACAATCCAAAACGGCCATTACGCCAACACTCATCGTTTGCTATGGTGCGCCCAATGGCGAATACTATTGGTATCAGCATACCAATGTGTGGGAAAAAGAACGCTTGCTTCGTTTTACACCACGCGGTATCATCGATTCCCGCAGTCGCTTCCGTACCATGTTGCCCGAAGAAGAATACGAGAATGGACATATCCTAGTATCCAAAAGTTTAAAAAAATTAAATGACGTAGGTACACTCATCAACTTGGGCGCACACGGACAAATACAAGGCATAGGTGCGCATTGGGAACTGTGGATGATGCAGCAAGGAGGCATGACCAATTTCGAAGCCTTAAAAACAGCCACCATCAATCCGGCTATCAGCTTAGGTTTAGACAAATCGATTGGCTCATTAGAAGAAGGCAAATTGGCCGACTTGATCGTTTTGGATGCCAATCCATTAGACAATATCCGCAATACCGAATCTATCCGCTATACCATGGTCAACGGTCGTTTATACGATGCCGAAACCATGAACGAAATAGGCAACAACCCCAAACCGCGTGGCAAATTCTTTTGGGAAATGAACCACAGTTCCGAAGCCTTCAAATACCACGAAGAAACCAATGGCTTCCAAGGTGGACACATTGATGATTAGGATTTTATAAAAATTAAAAATAGTCTCATTCAGAGAATATCAAAACCTTGAAGGTTTATCAGCACTTCGCTCGTAAACCTTCAAGGTTTTTGATAAATAGAAATATTCATTTTTTTTGGAGCTAATCCCGCTATCCGTTCCAATCTTTTGCTCGCCTCAAAGCAGGCAATCAAAAGGATTTCCACTACTATCGGGGCTATGGCATTGGAGTAAATAAATTCTTTTCTCAAAAAAAATTAAAATACTAAATTTGAGTATGCAAAAGATGTTTCAAATTGGTCAACAGATTAGCTTTACAGTTCCTTATTTCGAAAGCCAATTTCATTATAATGGCGAAATTCAAGAAGTGAAAAGCAATTCTTTAATTGTAAGATTTTCTAATTATGTAGAAGATAATATTGGCTTTCAATACATCGTTCACGATACAGAAATTCCTTTTACAGCAGTAGTAATTTAATATTCTTTTTTTGAAGGGATTACACCCCTTACTCCGCCACGCGGTTTTTCAACATCACCAATATATCGAGGTATTATATGGATATGAGCATGTGGAACAGTTTGACCAGCAGCCTCATTGATGTTTATTCCAATATTAAATCCGTCTGGATTAAATTTTTCTTGTAAGATTTGTTTTACTTTATTGACAATGAGCCAACACGCAGTTTGCTCTTTTACTGATAATTCAAAATAATTGGCAACAACTCTTTTGGGAACTACTAATGCATGTCCATTGTTCACTGGATATTTATCATAAAACGAAAATGCAGTTGCTGTTTCTACAATTAATTCCCTTGTTTTATCTGTTGCTAAAAAAGGACTGATAGCACCTTTTCCTTGATGTAATGTTGTATAATGTTGATATGAATATATTTCACAACTATCATTTTTGAAAATGCTTTCAAATGGTAATTTGATTGTGCATTGGTAAGTTTGAACTTTATGTAATTTGTGCATCCGATATCCTTCAAATTGCAAATCTCTTCGCACTGCAAAATAGGCTTTGCCATTTGGCTTTAGTAAAGAGGAAATATTCATAATAACTTCTGCTTGTTCTTCTGGGAGTAAAACATTTAGTACATAAAAGCAGATAATAGTATCAAATTTTTTAGAAGGGAAATGAGGAAAGTAATGAGGGTCATAACCTTCTATCAATAAACCTTTTTCTTTGAGAAATTGAACATCAGAACCGAAGCCACAGCCATAATCAAGTATGTCGCCTTGCAATAGTTTTTTATTCAAAATTACTTTTGCAGGAAATGAAAGTGAATCTCTTTCTTTGGCGGTAAAGTGTGAATTGTGATTCATATTATTCATTTAAATATTGGAATCCATTATTACATGCAATAGAAATTAATGGAATAATAGTGTCTTTGAGTTTCTCGGAAGAAAAATTTGATTCTGATGGGAAAATTGTTAGGTACTCTTCTAAATATTTACTTTTTGGGTTTAGATTTTTATTTATATCAAATGCATTTTGTTGGAGTTTTATAAATTTATCTAAATACAATTCAATTGAAGGAAGTTTATCACTTTTAATTAAATTGTATGATTTTTCTATAGGTATTAAGTTCCATATTAAATCGTGTGAAACAAATGCATGAGGTACAAAATGATCTAATGCATATTTGCTTTCATTAAAGTATAATTTAGTATTTGTAAAAATACATTCTACAAATCCATCATGTTGAAAAACATTTTTCCAATATTTATTACGTTGGTCTGTTAATGGATTTCTAGTAGCGGGTTTTATTAATTTATTTGGAATGTCGGGTACGTTAGGATTTCTACTTTGAAGAAATAATGCTAGATTCCAATAGCAAAAATCTTTAATCAATTTGGCATTTATTTTTAAATAATCAGTCCAAGCTGGATTTATTATAATCTCATTTTTATATAATGAATATAAAGTGTGATTTTCAAATTTTTGTGAGTTTTCATAAATTCTATTTTTTTGTTGATTGTCAGATTCGTTTTTTAATTTAGGGAACCAAGGACTTAAAAACCAGTGGGGTACATTTTTATCAAAATGACTAAGTACATTTTTTGTACTAGCATTAAATGAATTGCCAATTTTTATATTTAACACTTCTCTTTTTTCATCAATCGTAATTTTTTCAAAATCCTTTATTGATTCAACTGCATCATGAATTAAATCTTGTTTACCAAATGATAGCTTAAAATAATTTACTGTATACCATGAATTCGTAACCATTTTGGTAAATAATCGATGCTTTGAAATAGTTGTTTGGTCATTTTCAATTTCTTCTAATATGGATAACAGCCAATAATATTTATAAGTTGCTGATGTGTTTTTCAAACTACTTGCTAAATTGTTGATAGGTAATATAGAATGCTGAGGTATATCCATGTATTTTCAAATATATTACATTCTATATAATTATATTATTGATAGTTTTATTTAGAGTTGATTAATTTATATAGAATAGGATTTTTGAAATATTGTATTTTGTTAATTCCCCTTTCAAATGTTATTTTTCTAGAATCATTTATGCCGCATAGTATATGTATTGGTTTGCCAGCCAGTTTATATCGGTATTACATTTTTATAAATCGAATTTGATTTTTCAAACCTTTTTTGAGATCGATTACATTGAACATATATACACCGGGTGTGAGATTTGAAATAGAAATAGTTGTTTCTTGAATTGTGTTATTGAGTTCGCCACTTTTTAATATTACACCTTCCATACTCATGATCTCAAAATAGCTTTCGTTGAATATTGCTTGTTGCTGATTTTTCAACGTAATGGTTTCGTATGCTGGTGATGGATAAAGTATAAAATTGGATTTGAAATCATCAATCGTTGGAATGTAGTTTGGTAAGGCCTTGAAATAGGCTTTAAACGTAAGATTTGAATTTAATGTGTCTAAAAAAACAGGATTCAATGTGTCTGTAAGAATGGCATTGGCACCCCAATGCAAAAAGCTATACCCTGGATTGGCTATTGCTTCCATTTTAATTGGAACACCATCAAAATAAACACCTTTCCAAGGATAATCATCAGGGGTTATAGTGCTAATGTGTATTTTACCAGCACCTATTGGGAATACATCCAATGTAAGGTCGACTTGTTTGGGCAAATTAAATCGAGTTTCGATATGGTCTCTTACATTGCTCGTACGACATACAAGTTCACTGTCTAGACTTAAATAGTTGTTGTAAAAATCATTCATTTGAGCAGGTATATTTCCACCACCCCATCGATTGTATTCATTGGGCATTTCTGTTACTGTCTGATCAAACATAAATGTATTAATAGCTCTCAACCTCGAAGTATCGTAGCTTGTATTCATCAAGTCGGCAAAACGATTGATAAAATAATTTTTAAATCGATTATTCTGCATACTCTTTAGCCAAATATTGATGTATGGATTATTGGGACTTTGATTGAGCATATAATCAATATGATCATAGGTGCAATCAATCCATCCATTTGGTTTTAAAGCAAGTTCTTGATCAATAATACAAAAACGATATCGGTTGTTTGTTTTATCGGAACGATAAATTTTAATATTATTTTGTGGCCAATCTGTATTTCCCATCCACGATTGCCCAATAATATAATCGATGTAATAGGTCATGTCAAAATAATGATCGGCACTATCCCAATAGTTAGTACTTGCTTCATTGAGTGCATTAAACTCATCATATAGTTTATAAAAGGTATCTACTGGATTTCCGCTCACTGATCGTAAAACACTTTGGTAAAAATAACTTTGAGATAAAATGTCAACTGTACTGGCCGATGCAGTGTCTTGAAATTTGAAATATTCATCATCAAATTTTTCGCGTAATTCATACAAACCCCAATATTGGCCATTGATGTAAACACTAATTGGCCTCCATGCTGAATAATAATTATTTGTTTCTCCAGCCATCATTTTTACTTGAGCTGCGTCTTTGTATGGCAATTCTAAAAATTGATTGCTACCATTGCGTAAATACATTTTACTGTATTTATTTCGATAGGGTCTGTCTGGAATAATAGGATAGTTAACCGCACCATCTCCAACCACCGGATGACTGAGTTCTAGTTTGAACGATCGTTGAGGCGAGGTTCTGCTACCTCCAGCACCACCATCTTGTATCATACCAGTATGTTGGGAAAAGATAAGTTGATGTGCAGAGGTGGAATCAAAACAATCAACATAGGCTGCTTTCAACCAATCATTGAGTGGATTGTCAAAATTGCCAGTTGGACCAAATAAATTGGCACTATCTGTTATCACCGATAAAATTGGTGTAATGTGATTCAGTCCAAATAAATAGGAAGCATTTGTAATTGAACTTGGTATTTTACCATTCATAAATGCTTTTGCTTTCAATGGTGTATTTTGAAAAATATAAATAGGATTTCCATTGTATAACAACGAAGAAGTAGTAGGGTCTTTGCCATCCAAGGTATAGTAGACCAATGAGCCTGCCGCATTTGGATTTGTAATAGTTACTGAAATGGGATTTGTATATATACCTGCTTGCAAGGAAAATGTAGGCGCGATTGCAATCCCATTTAAACCAATGGAGCCATTGTTGCTAGTCCCAGGCGTAGGAGGTGAAAAGGATGTGATGTTTCCCGACGCATTGGGAAGCCGTCCTTTACTATCATCTATTCCATTGCAATACACATAGAGGTTACTTTGCAATACATTGGATGAATTGAATAGCGAGACTGTTTCACCATTGTTTGATAATTTAAAATTGGTATGAAAGTTATACCCTGAAATAGGAATGAATTTGTTGGTCAGTTCAACTTGTGAAGTTGAATTCATGCTGATGTCAATATAATCATAAATTGCTGGGTCTGCTGTTACAACGTCGAAGGCAAGTGAGTTAAAATTGCCAGCCGTTAATCCTGCAGAAGTTAATTCGCTGGCTAAAATAAGGAATTGATTTCTTGCACCCCAATACCAATTGCCATAGGGAGCAGGATAATCTGTGTTTCCATTTTGAACGGTGCCACTACCTATTGTTGCGCCATTGATTTTAATATTTGGTCGTTGGTTTACTTTTGTGCCATATATAAAACTACAAGCAGCTGAATTGCCATCTTGATAGGTGTATAATGAAGATGCAAAAGGTGTGGACGTTTGATTGAAAACTGAATTTACAGTATAGCCAGCTGAACTATAACTACATACATTAATCAGCACATTGCTAATGCCATCCCAATAAAAAGGGGTTGTGAAAGCATGTGTATTCCACCCATTTGCAGGAGAAAAAGTACTAACATTTGCTACAGGAGTAAAAGGAGCAGTTGCCATGTAATTTTTTCCGCTGCAATATATTATTTCAAAAGCGCCAGCGGGTAAATTAAAATGAGGAAAAGTCCATTGTGTTGGTTGGCTCGTAGTGTCAGTCAATTTGTAATTATACAGATCTATTGTTAATGCTGTAGGATTGTATAGCTCAATCCAATCATCGTATTCACCTTCTTCATCCACAATGCTTGAATAGTTTTTATTACTACCTTCATTGATTACGACTTGTCCATTTACATAAGATACTATGCATATCAACAAGGTTTGGAGTACGATTTTTTTTATTGTATTGAATCTTAGCATCTTGCAAAAATATATAAAATATTTCTTCAAGAATTGAATATTATTTCTTCAAGAACAATGCGAATTGAAATGAAATAAGGATTAGAACCTAATGTTGAATAATACAGTTGTATCACTTAATAGTTTGCCATTGGAAAGATAATACTCAAATACAAATTGAACAGTATCACCACTCGATGTTGGCTTTTGAGAAAGCCGACTCGCATGACCGGTGGCTGCATAGATATGGGTGCCAGAAGATAAGTCATTGTTTAGTTCACTTACCAGTAATGAAGTAGGAATACCCGTTCCTGTCCAATTATTTGTATTGCCCAATGTATGATAAAGTATATCACCGATATTACTTCCTGCTAAATGAGTTGCGTTGTAATCCTGCAGTGTAATGAATCGAATTGAATCAATGCGATCAACCATGGTAACTTGAGGTGGTGCAGGTTTAAAAGCATAAGCCGATTTTACGATAGCCGATCGGATTTGTGCGTAATAGCAATCAAAAGTTTCACCGTCTAAATTGTTTTGTATGGTAAGACTATCATAATGGATTGTTTTGTTGATAGAATCCTTGAACGTAGAAAAAGTAGGATAGGGTAAATTATTGGCAATTGAAATTTTTGAATAAAGCAATCTTCCTTTGCAATGTTGCGATTCTCTAAAACAGCTTACTATTGTATGTTGGAGTAAGAAGATAATGGCAAGTAATGAAATTCCTTTTTTTAACATTGTTAATATTTTTTATAAGACGAATAAAACTTATAGAATGTGAGTGAATGAGTATTGCTGATTTTTTTAAAATAAAGATGAAGTAAGGTAGTTTTTAATATGCTTATATTATTCTAATGAAATGAAATCATCTTCGTTCATTTCTTTTAAATCGATATACTGACTGTTTCCTTTTACGAAATTACACCATTGGCATTTTTCATCACCACAACCTGTATAGAAATCATGTTGTTGAATTTTGCGCCAAGTGTCGCTAATTTGAAATCGAACAGTGCTTAAGTCATCATCAGTAGCAAGTATATCATGGGAATGATAATTTCCTTCATCATCGGGTTCTACAAATTGGAAAATAGTTTTCACAACCTTATAATCTTTTAATTTATAGTTTTCTAATAATAATTTGTAGAAGACAGCTTGTCTCCAATAATCTCCGCCTAATGGTTCGGCTGCAGTGGGTGGTTTTAATTTGCTTTTTGAATTTTCGGGATTGCCAGTTTTGTAGTCTACTATAGTTACATCATTGTAGTTAAATTCCAATTTGTCAAGCATTCCTTTTACAGGTACTTTGTCAATTACTATATTTTTAAAACTTCGTTCAATCATTACGATCTTTTCCCATGAATTGATATTTTTTTCATACAAGGCAGTTAGAATTTGATTGCCATAGTCTAGTCGTCGTTTCATGGCTTCTTTTGTAAAGCTTTCGCGATATCGATGCATATACCACTTGAAATCTTGAATAAAAACATCCAATGTCGGAAATACATTATTGTTCTTTTTCATTTTGTCAAAAAGCTTTTCCAATGCGTGATGTACCGCACTACCAAATGTGGTATTTTCATTTCTACCGCTTGGCACTTTTATTAAATTTTGATAATAAAAACGCAAGGGGCATTTTAAATAATTATTGAGTGCTGTCGCATTCATTTCAAATTTACTGACTAATGTTTCAATAAATAATCGTTCGCTTTTTTCAATTATAGGTTGCTTGTTACGAAGAAGATAGATACTTAAAAAGTCAGTGGTATCATCTTTACTTATTGAAATAGGGTTTCGTTCTATTGGAATCTTATCTGTAATCTCTGCAATGAATTGAGAAGGTTCCAACGGTTTTTCTTTATCATCCTTTTTACTCCATGATATAAATAAGTGCTCTTCGGCTCGAGTAACTGCAACAAAAAATAATCGGCGTTGTTCTTCTTCCTTTATATTTTTATCATTGGTATGGATCGTATGAAAAACAGTATCAGGCATTCGGTAATTGAAATTAGGTACTTTCTTTCCTTCCCAAGTTGAGGAGGTGGCATTGATCAAAAACACATATTCAAATTCCAGTCCTTTGGAACCATGTGCTGTTAATAAATTCACGCCATTTTCGTTCCCGTAAACTCGATTGAGTGGAAGCCTTATATCTTGTTCTTGCATGAGGTCTATCACTTCTATTAAGGAAGCTAAGGTGTAATCTGGATTTCGATGTGTTTCTTCTTTTATGAAATCCATTAAAGCTCTTAATACTTCAAGATTCCATAATTTGTGATGAGGGTCATTTAATGCAAAGGCTAAAAAATGCCCTTCTATCATGACATTTTCGACCAATTCAATGACTGTTTTATTGAAACTATCTTTAATCCATTTTTCGAGCAAGGTGGTAATTTCGATAATTTTTTCATGTGGTTTTTCTTCAAACAATGTTCGATTGGCTGTGTGAATCCATTCTTGAAAATAAGTTCGTAAC
>JBIIJQ010000056.1:0-20474 GCA_044233655.1 Chitinophagaceae bacterium
AACGCTTTGATGTTTTGCGTAAAGCCAAGAATTACAGTAGTGTTAATCAAGATTTTTTTAATTATTATACATTCTTTCCTACTAAAGGTCAGTATCAACCTGTCAAACAATTAGCTGATAGTTTATCCAATGGTAAATCAACGGCGATCGATAAAATTTTGGCTGTGAGGGATTATTTTTTAGCTCGAAACGAATTGAATGAACGAATATATACTTATACTGATAATCCCGGTGTTCCTGGCTTACCTGGGGCATCTAAATTGTTATATTTTTTATTTGAAAGTAAAAAAGGATATTGTGCATACTATGCCGCTGCTACTGTTGCAATTCTTCGGTCGATGAAAATTCCGTGTAGAGTTGTTACTGGATTTCTTACGGTAGATCGTAGTGATAAAAATAAAGGTTGGTATTGGTTTTACGAAGATCAATCACATGGATGGGTACAAGTATATTTTCCTGAGTATGGATGGATTGATTTTGATACTACTGTAGGAAACGATGAAGCTGAACAGTCACCTACACCTGATGGCACACCACCTATGGAGCCACCTAAACCTGTGATGGCTGCCGCTGGTAATGTACTTTCAGTAGATACTACACGCAAGTTGGCTACACTACATATCAATAATCTTATTTTTAAAGATGTAGAGTATCCAGCCATCAATGAAAATATCACGCTTGATATGAAAGTTGCTCGTGTATGGAAAGACAGTATTCAAGTTGGGTTATCGTATTTGCATAAAGGCAGTGATGTAATGGCTGTTTCATACGCTGATAAGTTAAAGGCATTTAGCCCAGAACCTACCATTCAACAACTTCTTAAAAAACTACCTGATCAATTACCTACAGACGAAGTCTATATCAAAGATTTAGAGAAAGAAAATCAAAAAGAATCAGCGAAAGAAAATGCAGAGCAACGACCGTTGAAAACCTATTTAATATGGGCATGTTCGATATTACTTGGTTTAATATTCCTAACCTTTTTAATCCCAACGATATTGTATAATTGGTTTAAGTTTAAATTAAACAATACATCTAATAACGATGCTAAAGCATATTACAATTATAAAGCCTCTACCTTGTTATTGCATATGTTAAAGGTAGATCGCTCAACATTAACACAATGGCAATTTGCTAAAAATGTAGTAGATCAAAAATTCGGTACTGAATATGCTATGTTTATGAATTTATATTTAAAACTTAAATACGCCAATCAATCATTGTCTGCATCTGAACAAAATAGGTTGGTTCAATTTTTTAAACCATTCGAACAAAAAGTGAAATCACATTATAGTTGGTATCAACGTAGTCTTTCCTTTTTAAATTTTAATACTTTTGTAAAATATTATTCCTTACCCGACCCCGATACGGAGTCATAATCGTTTTTAAACTATGCTAGAAGAAATGCAATCAGAATCAAATGCTCATTTGAATACGCAAGAAAAAATAAATGCACTGGTCCAGAATATGGAACAAGTCATCAAAGGGAAACGTGAACAAATAAAACAAGTAATAACCTGTCTCTTGGCTAAAGGGCATATCCTGATGGAAGATAATCCAGGAACCGGAAAAACAGTGCTGGCGCGTACGTTGGCCGGTTCTATTTCGGGTGATGGCCATCATAATGCATCATTTAAACGTGTCCAGTTTACGCCTGATTTATTACCAATGGATTTATTGGGTACTCATGTATTTGATGATGTGAAAAAAGAATTTATTTTCAAGAAAGGACCTTTGTTTTGCAATGTATTATTAGCCGATGAAATCAATCGCGCATCTCCCAAAGTACAAAGTGCTTTACTTGAATGTATGGCCGAAAATCAAATTACGATGGGGGATATGACGTATAAATTAGAAAAACTATTTTATACCATAGCGACTCAAAACCCGATTGAAATGGAAGGTACTTATCCATTGCCTGCTGCTCAGCTCGACCGTTTTTACATGAAGATTTATTTTGGGTATGTCGATGAATCTACCGAATTGGATATTTATAAAAATTATCTTAACATAAGTTCAAGCTTGGATACTATAAAGCAAGTCCTTAGTTTACAAGAAGTATTGGCATTGCAAGTGGAAGCCGAAGCTGTATTTATACACGAAGAAATAATTAAAGCAGTCACTAACATTGTAAGAGCAACACGTGTAAACGAAGGAATCAGTTTAGGCGCTTCTACTCGAAGTGGCATTGCATTTTTGAAATGTTTGAAAGCGTATGCATTAGTCAATGGTCGTTCGTTTGTTATTGAAGATGATGTAAATGATATCGCTGTTTCAGTGTTAGATCACCGCTTGATTTATAAAAATAAAGAAGCAAAACAAACTGCTCTGAAACAAATCATTTTGAAAGAAATGGATCGATTGGGTAAATTGAAGTTATACTAAAAAAGTCGTTCATCTGAACGACTTATCAAATGTCGGGATGACTGGATTCGAACCAGCGACCACACGCCCCCCAGACGTGTACGCTAACCGGGCTGCGCCACATCCCGAATATTGACTGTATCAAGTTGTCATCTTAACGCTAATCCCGATAAATCGGGACTTGTAGTTCTGTTTTTCGTACCTCTAAACGAACTACTACCCCGGGCTGCGCCACATCCCGAATTGAGAATCAAAATTAATAAAATCAAGTAAAACTCAAAAATTAGTTATCCTTTTTTAAGACAGCGATATACAAACAATCACCGCCTTTAGTTGTCTCACAAATTAATTTTGACGTGACGAGTGTGCAATTCTGTTGCAATAATTGTTTTAGAATGGCTTCATTTTCTTGTTTGAACACAGAACAAGTTATATAATACAATATACCTCCAGGCTTTAATTTTTGTAGTGCTTCTTTTGAAATAGTTAATTGTTTTTGATGAAAATCATTTAATTTTTCTTCTGTAAAAAAATAATATTGCTCAGGTGATCGAGCCCATGTACCTGAACCACTGCAAGGTACATCACATATGATTTGATCAAAATGATTCGAAGGAAATTGAGTCACCGGTTGAAGTAAATCTATTGAATGTGATACATATTTACTTTGGTAATTATACATACTAAATCGATGATGTAAATTTTTAAGAATTGAATCTCGCACATCACTTACAGTAAGTTGAATATTGGGTTGCTTATCTAGCAGCATGATTGACTTGCCACCACTGGCAGTACAGCAGTCCCACCATCGTTCTTTTGCATGTGGATCAAAGTACTCGCCCGTTTTTTGAGAAGCATAATCTTGAATTACATAATCAGCTGGTGTAAGTAAATCATCTAATTTTACATTTGAATTGAATGAAATGCAATGTTCATTTTCATCTTTAAATTCTATTTGATTTTTTTTCAAAAGTTGAATCACTTCAGCCTTATTTTTTCTCAATCGTATAAATACTCGAGGTGTTGAATATCGTAATTCAGTAAAAAAATCATCTGATAACTCATTGCTCAATTCATAAGGAATTGAAAATGAAATGTCGTATTGTTGTTTTGCCCAATTGATTTTTTCAGCCAAGGATAAATGAAAGTTTGCGGCAAGTGTTGTAGATGTTTTTTCGAAAAATAAAAGTGGTAATTCGCTTTTTAAAAATGCAGCAATTAATAGAAGTTCACGAGTTGATAGGTCAATAGTTTGTTTGCCCATTCGATATAATGCATACACAAGTTCTGCTATGTATTTTCGATCTCGAGAGCCATATTTTTTATTTTGTTTGAAATAGGCTTTAAGATAAAGATGAAGTGGCTGTTGTAATTCGTATTGCTGTATAAGGTCGCTAGCAGCTTGAAGATATGATTCTACAAACATTCGATTTACAATTCAAGAAGCAACTTAGCAGGATCACTACCTGCAAGCAGCAACATTGGGTTTTCTAGCAATTCTTTTACACGTACCAAAAATCCTACACTCTCACGACCATCAATGATGCGATGATCGTAACTCAATGCCAAATACATCATAGGTCGAATCACTACCTGACCATTGATAGCCATAGGTCGGTCTTGTATTTTGTGCATGCCAAGTATAGCAGACTGTGGAATATTGATGATAGGGGTGCTCATAAGAGAACCAAATACACCACCATTGGTGATTGTAAATGTACCTCCAGTCATTTCTTCTATACTTAATTTATTATCACGAGCTTTGGTAGCCAATTTAACTACTTCTGCTTCTATTTCTGCCATGCTCAAGCTTTCTGCACTGCGTATTACAGGTACCACTAATCCTTTAGGTGCACTTACTGCTATTGAAATATCGCAGTAGTTATGATAGATAATTTCATCCCCATCAATATAGGCATTCACCGATTTCCATTCTTGTAAAGCGATGGTACATGCTTTTGTAAAGAAACTCATAAAGCCTAATCCAACACCATGTTTTTCTTTAAAGGCGTCTTTATACTTTGTTCTTGTTTCCATGATGGCTGTCATATCAACTTCATTGAAGGTCGTTAACATGGCAGTGGTGTTTTTAGCTTCTACTAATCTGCGACTAACTGTTCTTCTGAGATTACTCATTTTTTCTCGTTTATCATCGCGAGCAAATAGGGTAGCACCTGGCAATGTACCTGGTTTTTCTAAAGCAGACAGTACATCGTTTTTAGTGATTTTACCCATAGGGCCTGAGCCATGAATATGAGAAGTGTCTACTTTTTTATCAGCAATCATTTGAGCAGCCACTGGTGTAGCTTTTATATCTTTATCTGATGTTGAAGGAGTAGAAGGTGCTTTGGTTTCTATCTTAGGTGGTGCAGTTGGAGCTACATCAGCTTTTGGAGCATCTGCCGGTCGTTCTGCTTTGTCGTCGATAGTACAAGCCATATCGCCGATCAATAAAGTATCGCCATCCTTGGCCACATGTTTAAGAATACCAGCTTGTTCTGCATTCAATTCGAATGTTGCTTTTTCACTTTCCAATTCGCATAGTACTTCGTCGCGCTCTACCCATGACCCGTCGGGCTTATTCCATTTTACTAGGGTCACTTCGTTGATACTTTCTCCTACAGTTGGTACTTTAATCTCAATCATGATGTGTTTTAAAAATTTTGGTCAGCAAATTTCGTTAAAAAAGCTGATAAATGAAATAGAGAATTGATATGCTTACAAAAAAGTTGAATTTAGAAACGAAATACTCTCGGAAATGGCTTGTTGAGTAGCTTTGGGCAAGCTAATTGAATCCCATGGATGTTTACGCCCAAATACATGGTCAGATTCAAGAGTGAAAAGCGTTGCGGAAGGTTGCCATGCCTTTAATTGCAAAGCTTTTTGATATGGTACAGCTTCATCTTTTGTGCCATGACAAAGTAAAATTGGAATTTGCAAATTTGATATAGCTTGTTGAATATCGAGTTCTTGTTTATTATGGATATAATCTTCATACAACTGATATAGTAAGGGCATTTCCTGATTTGTTCGTTTATTTGAATAATTTTGTACACCGTTTTTTTTCCATTCAGTAAGTTTTTCATCAGACCAATTACCCCATGGCGTTTTACATTCTGCAATGGAAGCCCAGGTTATAATGCCTTTGACTGATTTATTTTTTGTGGCTGTCAAAATACATATTCCACCACCTCTACTGTGACCGAATAAACTTATTTTGGAAGTATCAAATTCGTTTTTGTAAACATTGTCAATATTGAGTACCCAATCTATGATAGCGTTGGTATCATAAATCTCTTTAGAGTAATTATTTTGACCATAGGCCTCTAAATCTACAAAATCACTAGGATGAGAAGGGGTAGTGCCATTGTGTGATAAGTTTGATTTAATGAAAAAATAACCCGCTTGAGCAAATTCCCTTGCCACCATTTCAAAGTTACCCCAATCTTTAAAACCATTGAATCCGTGGATATAAATGATTATAGGTTTTTGAATTCCATTGGTATCAAACATAACATCAGTCGCCATGGGGCGACTGATGCTTCCTTGAATCAATAAATTTTTATGATAAGTAATCAAGAGAAATGAAATTTATTCTTTCACTATTTTACGTGTCATTGAGCCTTTATCTGATGTAATATTAAGAAGGTACATCCCTTTAGGTAAAGTTGAAATATTAATCGATGTACTTCTTTCTTTACTATAGCTTGAGTATATTTTACTACCTTGTATTGAATAAACGGAAACATTATAACCATTTTTAGACTTTCCAGAAAAAGAAATATTTACTATATCGTTGACTGGATTTGGATAAATCGCAAATTGATTTGTAAGGTCAATATCACTTACCGCCAATGGAGCAGGACAACCTGTGTTTAATATCCATTTTGAATCAAGCCAAATGATTCTTTTGCGTATAAATTGCTTTAAGTTAGCTACTTCTTCAGCATAATTTGCAGCCATCGGTGTAGGTTCATTTACAATAGGAACACCCCATATAGGCCATTGTGTAAAATTTCTAGCTACAGCTCCTTGTGCATTTAATCGTGTATTGATTGAGTCAATATTAAAGAAAATTTTAGCAGTATCTAAAACATTACCTGGTTTTCGATAATCTGTATAAAGGCATCTTAAATCTTTTACAAATGAAGTGTCTGTTAACAATTTTGAAAACCAAAAGGGGGCTAAATCACTTTCAAGGGGACAAGTGCCACCTAAGTTGAAGGTCCAGCCTGTATCTTTACTGCCTGCACAAGATTGTGTGTTATTCCATGCAATATCAAATGCCCACAATGGACCAGGGCGTAGTTTTTTAGACTTATCTTTAAACATATACATGTTTTTTCGATAGGCTTCATTGTTTCTACTTACTTCATTCATAATCATAAAATCGGCAAATCCATTGACAGCACCAAATCTTCTCCAGCCAAGCGTGGTGTCTTGAAAGTTAGCAGCATTCATGGCATTTTCAAAGCTGTCGATATACGACTGTATGTATGCTTTTTGTGACGGTGTTATGTCAGATGGATCAGGATAGTCAATATTAAATTTTATTTGTTGGGTTGTTGCATAAGGTGGTGCTATCATGCTAACCCAGCCATTACCAGCGCCTTCATTCACTTTTAGAATATAGCCCCCAGTCATATTTTCTCCGAAATTATCAAGGTTGGTCAATTTAGCTAAATCAAGTCTTAGTGAATCTCGTTTGATTTTTTCACCAAATAAATAAATACCCATGTATTGGCCATTGACCAATACTTCACAATGCTTCATTCGTGGGGCATAACGTCCCATTTTCTCATGAAGATTCATTGTAATTGAATTTCTGAGTAACGAACGATCAGGATATGCTGCAAGCAATACCCAATCATTCTCAGCTGGCATGCCCAAAATGGGTACATTTTGACTGACAGTAGGTGCACTCCATGTTTCAACTGTATAAGACTTTTTATTATAAGAAGAATTTCCCCTTGTATTAATCCCTATCATTCCTGTGAATGTTGGTGGGTCTGTAATATTATTTGTTCCAGAAATGTTATCCACAATAGACAGACTTGCTTGTGCTTGAACCGAATCCACTGGATTGACAGATGTAATGATTACAATAGGTAGATTTGTTGTGGTTAATTGAGCGCGGGTTTGAAATGTGCTAAATATCACAATTAATGAAAAAAATGCTCTTTTAGATAGATTCATAAGAATTTAATAATTTAATAATATGCAATTTACAGATAAAATTGATTGTTTCAAGGATTTTTCGGTCAATGAATTGTTTCTATTGACATTTGTTTCTAACTTTATCGTCAATCTTATCGTCTTAACAAAAAGTCAAGAGGTTTTGACACAAATTTTTAATATGAAAAAAATTTCTATTCTTGTTTTATTTCTAGTAGTTCAACTTGTGAAATCGAATGCACAAGTATTGATTAATGAGTATTCATGCTCAAACATAACCACTGTATTGGATGCTTACAATCAGCGAAGTGATTGGATGGAATTGTACAATGCAGGCGCTGTAGGTGTTAATCTTACAGGGTATTATTTATCAGATGATCCATCTAATTTAATGAAATGGCAAATTCCTGCAGTTACGGTAATGAATCCTGCAGCACGTAAAATGGTTTATTTTAGCGGAAGAGGTGTTGTACATGCTGGTACCGGACAAATACATCCTGATTTTAAACTCCGTCAAACAATAGGTGATTGGGTTATTTTATCGGATCCTGCTGGCAGTGTTGTAGATTCATTTAAATTGAAGATAACTCAACGAAATCATTCATGGGGAAGAGAAATTGATGCAAGTCCTAATTGGGGCTTGTTTAATGTACCTACCCCTAATACTACAAACAACGCACAGCAAACATATGTATCCTATGCTCCTAAAGTAGTGTTTAGTCAAGCAGCAGGTTTTTATGCAGGTACACAAAATATTACATTGACTTGTCCTGATCCGAATGTAACAATCCGATATACAATTAACGGAGCTGCTCCAACTGTTGCATCTACCTTGTATACTGGACCAATTGCTGTTGCAGCTACTACTGCCATTCGCGCCATTGCAATACACAACAATACATCTATTTTAAATAGTATGATTGAAACAAATACTTATTTTATCAATGAGACCTCAACAATGGATATTGTTTCCCTTTGCGGAACTTATCAAGGAGCAGGTAGTTTATTTAATAATTCTACTAACATTTATAGTTCGTTTGAATATTTTACGAATACTGGAACTCAAATTTTAGAAATGGAAGGTGGTCGTGCAAGTAGACATGGAAATGATTCGTGGGCTTACCCTCAAAAAGGAATGGATTTTGAGGCTATGGATGAAAGTGGTGATAAAGATGCCTTCTATCATAAATTATTTGGAACATCATTACGAGATAAATTTGATCGAATCATGTTAAAGGCTGCTGGTTCTGATAATTATTGGAATAATCAACCTGGTAATCCTGGTCCAGACAATGGCGCACATCTTAGAGATGTATTTGCACAAACATTGGGAGAGAAGTATAATTTAGATATGGATTTCAGACGATGGCATCCAGTGTTAGTATTTATTAATGGTCAGTATTGGGGTGTATACGACATGAGAGAACGAGTTGATGCTGATTATTTTGAATATTATTATGGGAAAGATAGAAGTAAAGTAGATCATTTATCTTATTGGGGTGGATTGAATATTCGGATGGGAAGTGATACAGGTTGGAATAACTTATATACATATATTACATCTAATAATATGGCAGTTCCTGCAAATTATAATCATGTAAAACAATACTTAAATGTCAATAGTTTTTGTCAGTATTTTATCATAAACTCATACCTAGTTAATAAAGATTGGTTGAATTGGAATACTATGTGGTGGAGAGGTAGAGGAAACAATAACCCTATCAAATGGCGTTATGCTATGTGGGATATGGATGCAATCTGTCTATTAGATCAACCCAATTATACTGGTTTGTCAAATACTACAGCAAATAATAACCCATGTGAACCTGAGAATTTATTTCAAAATAATTCTACAATTAAGCATACAGATATGTTGACTAATTTATTAGATAATGCAGAATTTAGTCAAGCATATAAAGATAATTGGCTGTTAATGCTAAATGGACCATTTGAGTGTAAAAATATCATAGCTCATTTAGATTCAATCGAGAATATACTTACTCCAGAAATGACACGTCAAGCAGTAAGATGGGGCGGATCTTTAGCTAATTGGCAGGCAAATGTCGATTCGGTAAGGTCATTTCTTCAGGCAAGATGTACTGTGATCAATTCAAAACTGGATACTTGTCTTGATTTAAATCCACAAGAGTTAAAATTAAATGTGAGTCCTCCAGGATCAGGAACCATTGCATTAGATGGTGATATTAAAGCTCCCTATGTTTGGTCAAGATTAATAGAAGGTGATTCTATTTATACTTTGAAAGCAACACCTACAGGAGGTCAATATTGGGCTTTTGATCATTGGGAAAAGCAAGAACCAACAAACACTATGAATCCTAATATGACGACTGATTTAGTTCAATTTGATTATAAAAAGAAAGATTCTGTTATTGCATTTTTCAAATATTTCAATTATGATTCTGTGGAAGTTACATTTGATGTAAATCCTCCAGGAACTGGAACAATAGCAGTCAATGGCAATACAATATCATCTTATCCTACTACTTTAACATTGGATAGACGATTAGCATATTCACTTTTCGGGAATGCTTCTACTAGCTATAAATTTATCAATTGGAGTAAAAACAATGCTACTACAACTATCACTCCAATCAATAATAAAAATGCAACATTGAATTATTTAGATAAAGAAGTGGTTGTTGCTAATTTTGAATATGTACCACCACCACCACCACCACCACCATTGCCAACTTTGACAGGTGTAGTGAAGGATGTATTCATTCCAAATGCTTTCTCACCTAATGGCGATGGTAAAAATGACTTATTCAATGTGCGCTTAGGTATAGATGCTATAGGTATTGATGTTACATTGTTTGATCGATGGGGTGCAGAAGTATTTCATTCTACTAAAATGAATGATGGATGGGATGGATTATATAAAGGGAAAAAAGCTGATATGGGAACTTATCAGTATGTTGTAAAAGTTAAATTCAGAGGTAATTCTGTAGAAACCTATACGGGCGACTTTACCTTAGTTCGCTAGTCTTAAATTGATTTTTAATAAAACCACTTCTTCGTGAAGTGGTTTTTTTTGTGTTCAACATATGAATTGAATTAAAAAACATAAATTTGTAATAATATAAGTGAGATGATTGAAGTAATTAATATTAAAAAATCGTTTGGAGATAAGGTCGTATTGAATGATGTTTCTTGTAAAATGGAGAGTGGTAAAGTAAATCTTATCATTGGTTCAAGTGGAAGTGGAAAAACAGTTTTTATTAAATGTATAGTAGGACTAGTAGACGTAGATGCAGGAGAAATTAAATACGAAGGTGTAGATTTTGTAAATATGGCACAAAATGATCGTAAAGAATTGCGTACACAAATTGGTATGTTATTTCAAGGGTCTGCCTTATTTGATAGCTTGAATGTTGAGCAAAATGTAATGTTTCCATTGGATATGTTTACCAAACAAACATTGTCACAAAAAAGAAAAAGAGTCAATGAAGTGCTTGATCGGGTCAACTTAAAAGATACAAATATGAAATTTCCAGCAGAGTTAAGCGGTGGTATGAAAAAAAGAGTTGCTTTAGCGAGAGCAATTGTTTTAAATCCAAAATATCTTTTTTGTGATGAGCCCAATTCTGGCTTAGATCCTCAAACTTCTTTAGTAATCGATCGATTGATATTGGAAATTACAAAAGAGTTCAATATAACAACTGTAATGAATACCCATGATATGAATACCGTGATGGAAAGTGGAGATCATATCATATACCTTTACAAAGGCTTAAAACAATGGGAGGGAAGTAATAAAGATATTATATTCAGTAATGATCAGTATTTGAATGATTTTATTTTTGCTTCAGAATTTTTACAAGATGCAAAAAATATGAGAATGCTTCAAGCTAGCCAAGAAGCACACAAGTAGCAGCCCCAGCGATATAGCCTGCTAGTGCAGCCAATGAAATATTTCGTAAATACCAAAAGAAGCTAATATTTTCAATACCCATAGCTGCAACGCCGGCTGCAGAGCCAATGATTAAAATACTTCCACCTGTACCTGAACAAAAAGCCAGGAAATTCCAAAAGAAATCTCCACTTGGATATTGATTAAGATCATACATCCCTTGAACGGCTGCTACCAACGGAACATTGTCAAAAATAGCAGATAATAGTCCAATGCTAGAGACAACAGCAATGTCATTCTTGACTGTTGTAGATAAAAAATCAGCTGCTGATAGCAGCATGCCAGATACTTGCAATGATCCTACAGCTAATAATATTCCAAAAAAGAATAAAATACTAGGCATATCGATACGTTCTAATGCTGAGAAAATGGAGTTTTGAATTGTTGCTTTCCCTTTTTTTTTATGTAAAACTTCACTGATAAGCCATAAAATTCCAACTGCTAACATCATACCCATAAATGGAGGTAAATGAGTGAATAACTTAAATATAGGTACGAAAATCAGTAACCCAATCCCAGAAAAGAAAATTGCATTTCGTTCAAAATCGGTTACTAAATTATTTTTGACAATTTGTATAGGTACAAATGATCCTTTTAATTTAAAAATTAGAAAAATTAATGGGATGACCGTTGCCACTACGCTTGGAATTGTAACTGTTCGTATTATACTTTGCGTTGTAATTTGGTTTCCAATCCATAGCATAGTCGTGGTTACATCACCAATAGGACTCCACGCACCACCAGTGTTGGCGGCTATAATGATCATTCCTATTGTTATCATTCTGTCTTGTTTATCTGACAATATTTTAGTCACCAACGAAGTCATTACAATTGATGTTGTCAAATTATCTAGTAGAGCAGATAATAAAAAGCTGAGTATTGTAATGATAATTAAAAGGGTACGTTTGTTAGTTGTTTTTATTTTGTCTATAATGATTTGGAATCCATCATACAAATCAATGAGTTCCACAATAGTCATGGCTCCTATTAAAAAAAATAGTATACCAGCTATTTGTGAAATCTGTTCGTATAGTTGATGATTGACAGTTTCAGGATTTTTTTCAACAAATGTATAAGCCACCCAACATAAAACACCAGTAATAAGGGCAGTAGCAGCTTTGTCAAGTTTGATGCCATGTTCAATGATAATAAAAAGATAGCCAATAAAAAAGATGCTCAGAATAACCCATGTCATGTTGCAAATATAACAAAACTGAATCCAAGCTACAGTTATAAACAAGTTTGTTTGTTTTGTACCTTTGTAATACTAACTTCAATTTAGATGAATCAAGCATACCAAGAAACATTAAATTATATGTATGACCAATTGCCTATGTTTACACGTATTGGCGAAGCAGCATACAAAGCAGATTTGAATAATACGATTCGCTTATGTGAATCGTTGGGTAATCCTCAAACTAAATTTAAGTCAATACATATTGCAGGGACTAATGGAAAAGGTAGTACAAGTCATATGCTAGCTTCAATATTGCAAACCGCTGGTTACAGAACAGGATTATATACAAGTCCACACATTATAGATTTTAGAGAGCGTATAAAAATAAATGGAATTGAAATTGCTGAAACTGACGTAATTGAGTTTATAGAACAACAAAAAACAATAATTGAAGAAATTAAACCTTCTTTTTTTGAAATAACAGTTGCAATGGCTTTTGATTATTTTGCTAAACAAGATGTTGATATAGCTATCATAGAAGTAGGACTAGGAGGGTTATTAGATAGTACAAACATTCTGATACCTGAGATTTCGGTTATTACAAATATTAGCTATGACCATATGAGCTTACTAGGTCAAACATTACAAGAAATAGCCATTCAAAAAGCTGGTATTATAAAAGATCATATCTCTTGTGTAATTGGTGAAAGTCAACCCGAATTGCAAAATATATTTTTTGGAAATGCCATTAAACACAAAAGCCAATTATTTTATGCTGATGCAATTTACGAAATGGTCAATAGTAAATTGAAAGATGGAAAAATGCATATGACATTATTAAATAAATCTTCAATGCATGCATCTGATATCATATTGGACCTTACGGGTGCATATCAATATAAAAATTGTAAAACAGTATTAACTACAATAGATATATTACGAAGCCATAACTGGAACATTGAAGAGAAGCATATACTAGCTGGCTTAGAAGAAGTGAAAAAAAATTCTGGGATTAGAGGAAGGTTTGAAATAGTTCGAGAATCGCCAATGATAATCTTAGATGTATCTCACAATGAAGCAGGATTGACAGAATTATTTCGTCAGATCGATTCAATGAATTTCAATCAACTATATATAATAACAGGATTTGTTAAAGACAAAGAAGTAGCTAAAGCAATCAAATTATTTCCCAAAGAAGCCTACTATTATTATACTCAGGCTCAAATACCAAGAGCGATGCCTTATCATGAATTAGAAGCGATAGGTTCGGCAGGACATTTAATAGGGGAGGCATGTATCAATATTGAAACTGCATTAGAACTGGCTATGAACAAAGCAAATCAAAATGATTTGATATTAGTAACTGGGAGCTTTTATATACTAGCAGATGCTTATAAGTATTTGAAACTTTAATTTTATATTGAAAAGTAACGGGTGTTTACTATTTTTACCCATCTATTTCAATCAGTATACATATGTCTAAGAAAAAGTTGAATAAAATTAAAAAGTCCGAATTGTCGAATGTACAGGAAGTAAACATTCCTACTCCTATCATACATACTGAACCGCATTCTCAAAGTTGGTTAGATAAATTGACCAATGGATTTATTCCTTATATTGTGATTTTAGTAATGAGTGTATTGTTATATGCCAATACATTAAATCATCAATTTGCATTAGATGATGACATTGTCATATGTAAAAATGAGTATGTATTGCAAGGCTTTGGGGGTATGTCAGGAATTTTTAGTAAAGACTTATTTGATAGTTTTTACAAACAAATGAATACCACTGCCCAGCTTTCTGGTGGTCGTTATAGACCTTTGTCGGTTGCAAGTTTTGCAATTGAACAAGAATTTATTGGCACGAGAGAAGATGCTAAATTTGAAGCAGATAGTTGGGATTTTAATAAAAATGGTAAACAAGACTTGAATGAAGATGTAAATGGTGATGGTATATACAATGATAAAGATTATCGATCAAAGGGATTTATGCTTCGACATTTTGACAATATGCTTTTTTATGGTTTTGCTTGTTGTATGTTGTTTTTATTTTTAAGTACAGTTGTTTTTAAAGAAAATAAGTTACTTGCATTTATTATTTCATTGCTATTCCTAGCACATCCTATTCACACAGAAGTAGTAGCCAATGTAAAAAGTAGAGATGAAATTTTCTCTTTTCTCTTTATGATGCTTACGCTGTATTTAGCACATCAATATGATGTAAATAGACAATTAAAGTATGTAGTCTTTACTTGTATGTCATTTTTCTGCGCTTTGTTATCCAAAGAATATGGAGCCACCTTATTAATTTTAGTTCCACTTTCACTTTATTTGTTTCCTGCAGATAAAAAAGCGAATAAATTTGGGCCTCAATTTGTTTCTATAATGATTGGTATGGTAGTAATGTTTGGAATCTATTATGGTATTCGTTCAGGAATAGTTATCGGGAAATCTAATTTGCAAGACAAAGAGCTGCTTAATAATCCTTATTTGTTAGCTACAGAGACACAACAGTTAGCTACTAAATTATATATTTTCTTAAAGTATCTTATGACTATAGTAGTTCCTCATCCCTTGAGTTCTGATTATGGGTATAATAGTATTCCTTACAAAGACTTTAGTGATCCTTTGGTATGGTTGAGTATACTAGCTTTAATAGGATTTGTAGTTGGTGGTATGTATGCTTTATACAAAAAACATTGGATTGCATTTGCGATTGCATTTTATATGTTGACTATTTTATTAGTAACCAATTTAATATTCAATGTAGGTGCTACCATGGGCGAACGATTGGTATTCCACTCATCATTAGGTTATTGTATGGTTTTAGGTTTTGGGTTATATTGGTTAGCTGAAAAATTGAAAAACAAGCAACTGGCTATCTTTATATTATTACCAATCTTGATTCTTTACTCTATTAAAACTATTTCAAGAAACAAAGCATGGGAGAATGATATTACCCTTGCATTGACTGATGTAGAAATAATGCCAGAAAGTACTTCGCTTAATGGTAATGCCGCATCACGATATATTGATTTATCAGAATGGCCTAAGAATAAACCCAAAGAGAAAGAACTTTTAGAAAAGTCAATTCAGTATGGTAAAAAAGCGCTTAAATTACATCCTGGCTTTGTAAATGGTTATATGAACCTTGGATTAGCCTATGCTAAAATAGAGCAATTTGATAGTGCAAAAAACTGTTGGGACATGGCATTTAAAATATATCCAAGTCATCCTAATAAAAAAGTGTATTATGATTTATTAGCCAACACCTATTATTCAAAAGGGTATAATCTAGGAGGCCAGCAAAAATGGGTTGAAGGAAAAGCTTACTTATTGAAAGCTGTAGAAATTAATCCAGATAATGCTAAATATTGGTATGACCTAGGGGGCTTTTGCTTTAATTCACAAGACTTTGTAAAAGCAAAAGAAGCTTGGACGAAGGCTTATCAATTAGACCCTAAAGATACTAATATCATCAAGGTACAAGGATTACTTAGGTAAAATAATAGGGTTTATAAAATCTGTTTCATCACATTATCTATTACATGAGGTTTTCCTAATGTATAGAAATGTATAACTGGTGCACCTGATTTGATTAAATCACGAGTTTGATGCAAAAGCCACTCTTCACCTACCTTTTCAGCATCTTTTTCATTTTTACATTTCATCATTTCCATCGCCAAGTCATTGGGTATATCTACATGGAAAATAGAAGGGATGCCCGATAATTGTTTTTTACTCGTAATCGGTTTTAAACCCGGAATAATAGGAACGTTAATACTACTTTCACGGCATTTTGCAACAAAACGATGGTACTTTTCATTATCAAAAAACATTTGTGTTGTAACATAATCTGCACCTGCATCAATTTTGTTTTTCAGAAACATCAAATCTAAATCAGGATTAGGGCTTTCATAATGTTTTTCTGGATAGCCAGCTACTCCTATGCAAAAGTCTGTATTTACACCATCGGCAATTTCATCTTCAATGTAAATTCCTCTATTCAGTTTCTCAATTTGCTGCACTAAATCAATAGCATAGTGGTGCCCATTCATATCTGGCTGGAAATATTTTTCATTCTTAGGCGGATCGCCTCTTAATGCCAATACATTATCAATTCCAAGAAAATTTAAATCAATCAACGCATTTTCGGTTTCATCTTTCGAAAATCCTCCGCAAATTAAATGAGGAACTGCATCTACTTTATAGTGATTCATTAAAGCAGCACAAATGCCAACTGTACCTGGTCTTTTACGAATATCAACCATGTCAAATGTACCATCGGTTTTTCGTTTGAAAAATTGCTCAGATCGATGATAGGTAACATTAATAAATGAAGGTTTGTATTCCATCAATGGATCGAGTACTTTAAATATAGAGTCTATACTTTTTCCTTTTACTGGCGGTAGAATTTCAAATGAGAATAAGGTCTTTCCTTTTGCTTGTTTTATGTGCTCGGTAACTTTCATATAATTACAAATGTAGTTGCGAACAATAAAAAAAAGAAATAATTAATTCGTGCCATGCACGATTTTTTCAATTGGTAGTCTATTTTGAATAGATCTAGCCAATGTAAGTTCATCTGCATATTCAAGTTCGCCGCCAAAAGCAACGCCTCTTGATAAAGTAGTAATAGAAACAGGTGTATGCGATAATTTTTTAGTAATATAGTAAGTTGTTGTATCTCCTTCCAATGTTGGACTCAAAGCCATAATGATTTCATCTATTTGATCTTCTTCAACACGTTTAATTAATGAAGATATCGTAAGAGAATCAGGTCCTATCCCATCGAGAGGAGAAATAATTCCACCCAATACATGATATAATCCACTAAACTGTTGAGTAGCTTCGACGGCCATTACGTCTCTAATAGATTCAACAACACATAATTGAGTTTTTTTTCTTGTAAAGTCACTACATATTTTACATATTATATGATCTGATACATTGTGACATTTGCTGCAGAATTGAATTTCATCCCGCATTTTTTGAATTACTTGGCTAAATTGGCTTACTACACTTTTATCTTGTTTTAATAAATGCAAGACGAGTCTTAATGCAGTCTTTTTACCAATTCCAGGTAATCTTGCAAATTCATTTACAGCATTCTCAATAAGTGATGATGAAAATATCATGCTACAAATGTACTTTTAATGAAACTGATAGAATGGAGTAGGGCTTACTTAATTTAAACAATTAATAAACATGAACGGTTTTTCTTGCCTGCCTTTCAAAAGAGATTTAATTTTTTGTGTATCTCGTTTTATCTTATAATTATTTAAATCAATGAGTTCTGATACTTCGCATTGAGCAAATTTTAAAGTTAAGTTTTCAAAAAAAAGTGATAAAGACATCATATCATTCTCTGAACAATACGTTCCATTAAAACTATACATAATATCTTTATTTTGTTTACGAGACATTATTTATTGAATTTACGAGGTTTATAATAATTTAAATTATTGCCACATCCACACCCTTTCTTTTGCGTAACACACGATGAGAGTAATATGGTAACTACAAAAAGTAGCGAACATATCAATAAAGTTTTTTTGATCATGAAAATATTAATCAGATATTTTGTAAATATACGTAATTTGGCATTTCAGTGAGCAAATCGAAAAAAATATTAATTGCACCACTTGACTGGGGATTGGGTCATGCTACTCGTTGTATTCCCATTATCAGAGAGCTTATAATAATGGGATGTGAGGTAATTGTAGCTGGCAACAACAATACGAATACACTGATAGAAAAAGAATTTCCTGAATTACAATATATTTATCTAAAGGGGTATGAAATTAGCTATTCATTGAAAAAATGGCAATTACCTTGGGTCATATTAAAGCAATTACCCAAAATTCTAGCAGCAATTCAATCAGAACATAAATGGTTGAATTCAATAATTCAACAATACAATATTGATGTAATTATATCAGATAATAGATACGGACTATACTCTACTAAAATACCATCTGTCTTTATTACCCATCAATTACAAATAAAAGTGCCTCAATCAAGCATTTTGCAATGGGTTGTAAAAAAAATTAATACTCGATTTATCAATAAATATGATATTTGTTGGGTTCCTGATTATAATCAAAATCCATTAGCTGGTGAATTGTCTGATTGTAATGGCTACAATAATGTAGAATACATAGGAAATATTTCGAGATTCAGGGCAAGTTTAAACGAGCAAGTTGATACTAAATACAAGATATTGGTATTATTATCAGGCCCCGAGCCACAACGTTCAATATTAGAAGATAAACTGACAAAGCAATTAATTCCATTAAAATTAAAATCTCTAATTATTAGAGGAAAGCCTTCAAATACAGACTGTAGATCTTTAAACCAATATATAGATGTGATAGATCATTTAAAAGCTACGGAATTAGAACAAGTTATATTGGAATCAGGTATAATTATATGTCGATCTGGTTATTCTACCCTTATGGATTTGGTAAAACTAAATAAGCATGCAGCATTAGTTGCAACACCAGGTCAAACAGAGCAAGAGTATTTAGTAGAATATTTAAGCAATAAAAAATGGTTTTTAAAGTCAAGCCAACATAATATAAACATAGAATCTATAATAGCTCAATTTGATTCACAATGCTTTGAATCATTCCCCTCTTGGGATTTTAACGCCTTTAAAAAACAAATTGAAACTTTATTAGCAAAATACTAGTGTACAGCATTCTTTAAATGAACGAATGTTAGGTAGATAATTATACTTGCTTCAATGTAATATCATTTATTATCATCATTTATATTTATTGATAATTCAATACAACTTAGATTGATAAAAGTATGCATAAATGACAGAAAGGTAGCGAAACTAAAGTAGGCATTGAGTTTACGCTATATAGACAAGCTAAGCTATGTCTGATTTAACTTATTTTAATAGCAATTCATTGACAATTATTCAAATCCAATAGAATGTATGCATCAATTAAGTATTTAAAATTACATATTATTTACAAATAGCTATAACGCTTATCAATAAAGGCTTATAGAAGATAACAGCGCATAATTTTTTATTAATATTAAAATAATAATTAAATAAATTTGGAAGCTAAGTATACTTGATTACCTTTGCACTCCCAAACAGGGAAACAGTTCTTAAAAACGAAGTTATTAGATGCAAAAATGAATTGATTTTTGAAAAAAGATTTTGAAAAAAAACTTTTAAAAAAGTCGACAAAAATTTGGAAATTAAAAAGAATCTCTTACCTTTGCACTCCCAATAAAAACAGCTCTTTAGATAGGTGGTATGAATATCAAAAAAGCGAAAAACTTTTAGAAAAGAATTCGAAAGAAATCTGAAAAAAAAGAAAGAAAAATTTGGAAGTTTAAAATTAAATCGTACCTTTGCACTCCGCTAGAAATAACGGAAACAAAATTTAAACAAGATCTTTGAAAGACGGAAACAACAGAAAATAAAAACGTAAGTTTTTAAACAGGTAATTCTTAGCGAAAATAAAAATTAGATCGCTAATTTCTTTGAAGAAATTAGTCAGAATCAACAACTCATTTACAATGGAGAGTTTGATCCTGGCTCAGGATGAACGCTAGCGGCAGGCTTAACACATGCAAGTCGTGGGGCAGCGCGGGGTAGCAATACTCTGGCGGCGACCGGCAAACGGGTGCGGAACACGTACGCAACCTTCCTCAGAGCGGGGAATAGCCTCTCGAAAGAGAGATTAATACCCCATAGTATCGTCAGATGGCATCTGAAGACGATTAAAGCTCCGGCACTTTGAGATGGGCGTGCGGCTGATTAGGTAGTTGGTAGGGTAACGGCCTACCAAGCCAACGA
>JBIIJQ010000057.1:0-19862 GCA_044233655.1 Chitinophagaceae bacterium
TCTCATACTTTATATACAACTTACCAGAGGTAGGATTCGGCCACACCACCACATGCTCACTGCCTACTTCATATTGCTGACTGGATAGCGGCCAGCACACCTTACTCATATCAGCCCCCAGCGTATAGTCGGGCATATTGGGAGGGGCAGAAACTGCAAAGAAGGCACTAGTATCCAATCGAAAGCATTTTCTACAAAATCCACAGGCAAGCCCCTTGCTATTGGGGTAATCTAGTACACTGAATTGTTTCGCTGTACCTCCCCAATTTCCTATATACATTCTATCATCAGGTCCTCTATACAAATGTCCATAATACTGAAATTTATTATACGTAGTATCAGGTCCATGTTGTACCCTCACCCATGCTAGGCTACTATCGCTCAGTCCATATTCATATTGATATATATTATAGCGTCTAGTAATATATATATAATTCCCATTGGGTGAGAAGCATACGCCATTCACAGCACTATCCATTATATATTGGGGCAATGGGTTAGGTATTGTACTACTGTCTATTGGTATATACTTTACCTGAGGATTTGAAAACTCTCCACTACATCGGTCAAAGTCAGCTATGAAGAGCTGATTGCTTTTACCCATTAAAGATGCAAATTTTTTACCATCTGAACTAAAACAGATTTGACCAGTTGCATCAAACTGTCCCCAATTAGGTTCAGCAAATTGTTGTATATATGGTCCGTAGATACTATCCTTTGTTACCAAAAATTTTGCTAAAATATTTTCACCATAACTAATTTGTTTTATCAACCACCAGTCTCTACCATTAGCATGCCTACAAGCCTGCATTTCAGTTCTTACCATTTCTGTATTTTTTAGCAATAATTTATTTTTCTCTATTACACTCCCCTTGCCTCCGTTCGTCTGCATATCTATTATATTATATCTCAATTGATCAAAAGGTGTTTTTATTTGTGGCGTCCAATATAAATCATATAAGCTATCACTCACAGTAGAAATAAATACATAAAACTGTCCATTTATTCCTTTTGGCAATATAAGAGAACCTTGTGTTTGACCTTGAAGTGGGGGGGTATTTTGAGTATATATTTTCAGAGGCTGAAGGCTATCACCATTCAACATTATATTACCAGAGCTATCCCATATTCGCATTGCATTACTCATAAACAATAATTTACCACTTGCACTATCACATATATTACTTCCCGATGAAGCAAAATAATACGGGAACCCCCCCCCCAACGAATCATTCCTAATTTGAATAGTGGGTCTTGCAATTCCGTTAAATTCTGCAGTTAATAATAGTCTATTACCTGTTACCCATATATTCCCCATCTTATTTTGTGAGTTTACACATTTGGTAATAATCATCACAATTACCAAAAACAATACTTTTCTCATAATCTACTTTATTACTGTTAATTTTCCATACTTATCTGCACATCCATCAAACGTACATTTATAAGTATAGACACCAGTTACTAGTTCATTCGTTAGTAGACTTACCTTTTTATTTCCAGCGCCTAATTCACTTTTTAGTACCAATTGACCTAGATTATTATATAAAGTAAACTCTCCAATTGAATTGCACTTATATTCTATATTGATTTGTGTATTCGCAGGGTTCGGGTATATTTCTATATCTCCATTTTCCAATACAGCCTTCATTGTTTTTATAATTGGTTGTTGTCCTATAGTCATTCCATTAGTTTGTATAGTTTCTTTCAATTGGTTATTTAAGAAGCTATCTATATCACTTATTTTGTCTCCTCCTTTATTATGCGCATTCATACACAGCATACGGTCATCATACTTAGCATCAGCCTCATACATACTCCACAGCGTGCGGGCTTTATACACTGCGTTTCCTCCAACAAAGGGGCAGGTATACGCCAGTTCCTCTAGCCATTCTTTTTCACTCACAGTATATACATCCAGTATCGGCTTCATTACGTAGTTTATACTATCATAATACACAGTATCATAGCCTATTGTATCTATCAGCCCGCTTATCAGTTTCAGCCTTAGCTTATTTACCTCATGTTCAGACACATTCATCATTCTACTATTACCTTCCTTGTATAAATCCCGCACTTCAAATAATATACTCCATTTGCTAAATGACTCACATCGATTTCATTCTCCTTAGTACTCAATACCATTTGCCCCACACTATTATACAATTCCTTTTTCGTCACTGCGAGGAACGAAGCAGTCTGATTTTGAGTACTACTCGAGTAGCTAATATAAATTTTAGTATTACTCGGATTCGGATATACTACTAATTCGCTCATTTTCAAATTTTCAAATTCACTCATTGACAGCGGCCAGCACACCTTACTCATATCAGCCCCCAGCGTATAATCGGGCATATTTGGGGGGGAAGTTAACCCACCACCTGCTGTATCTATTCGAAAGCACTTTCTACAAAATCCACAGGCGAGCCCCTTGCTATTGGGGTAGTCTAGTACACTGAATTGCTTCCCCGACCCTCCCTCACAACCAATATAAATTCTAGTATCCGGTCCTCTGTATAGATGACCATAATATTGAAATTTATTATATGTAGTATCAGGACCATGTTGTACCCTCACCCATGCTAGGCTACTATCACTCATCCCATATTCATATTGATATATATTATAGCGTCTTGTAATATATATATAATTTCCATTGGGTGAGAAGCATACACCATTCATACCACTATCTATTATATATTGAGGCAATGGATTAGGAATTGTAGTGCTATCCAGTGGTACATACTTAACTTTTGGATTCGAAAACTCTCCACTACATCGGTCAAAGTCGGCTAAGAAAAGTTGCCGATTCTTACTGATAGCTGATGCAAATTTTTTACCATCTGGACTAAAGGCTATTTGCCCATTCAAATCAAAGTATTCAAACGCAGGTTCTGCAAAGGTTTGTGTATAAGGTCCATAGATACTGTCTTTCGTTACCAGGTATTTGATCAATTCATTTTTACCATACCCTCCTTGTTTCACCAGCCACCAGTCTCTTCCATTCGCATGTTTACATGCTTGCATTCCTACCTTCATCAGTTCGGCATCTTTCAGCAATACCTTATTTTTCACCACCACACTCCCCAGCCCCCCATTTGCTTGCATATCCACCACATTATACCGTAGTAAGTCGTATGGCACTACCCCCCCCCCTCCTACATTGGTTACAAAGAAGGTATACGAGCTATCGCTGATAGTAGGTATAAATACATAATACTGTCCATTTGTTCCTTTAGGGAGAATCAGTGAGTTTTGAGTAAGGTCTGATCCTGGGTATGCATTCTGTGTGTATATTTTAGAGGGCATCAGGCTATCGCCATTCTGCATTATATTACCAGTGGTATCATACATTATCATGGCATTGCAAGTAAATAGTAGTTTGCCACTTACACTGTCACAGATATTACTATGTCCTCCAGCATATATATATGGAAATTCTGGAAAGGTATTATTATACATTTGACCTACTTGCGGTTTATTACTGCTCCCATCAAACAGTCCATAGGACCCATTTACGCCCACTATCCAAGTATAGCCACTTTTGTTTTGTGCATTACACAACGCTGTTGCTATTATCAATAGCATACATATGATTATATTTCTCATTATCGTATGATTGAAAATTTACCAAACTTATTCTCACATCCATCAAATTCACATTTATAGGTATAGACACCCGATGGCATATCGTTTGTTAGCAAGTCAAGTGTTATTTTTCCATTTTCTGCCATTATTGGTGTTATCACCAAAAATACTACTAATAAGACAATTTCATAACATTGAAAAGATTACACCTATTTCATTTTCCTTATTTCTTCTCCTCTTTCTTTATCTCTTTCTTTTCACTTGTCACTTTCTTTTCCCTCGATTTCATTTTCTCACGCAAGGGATCAAATTTTTTATCATCCCAATTCAATATCAAATACCAATATTTTCTCACCTTTTCGGGTTCACGCTTCATAAGGTCGGCAAACTGCCCATATACATCCTGATGAAATAAGGTTATGAGTACATAACAATCCAAATAACCCATATCATCCATCACACGAGCAAACGGAAATTTATCCAGTCCACTTTTATTGAGCATTTGCTTCCATCCATATACCTCTAGGTATCGTTCACTTGTTTTATCATTGGGTCGTACGATACCTACCGTATCAAAATAACTATATACATCTCCTTTCGCTGCTTGATAATGCCACCATGGTGTTTTTTCTTTTGCTATGATTTCTTCATACACATGTGACGTAGTCAATGGATACACTTCGCGCATAATCCATTGAGTATTCATTTCCTTCCCACTTTTGAGCATGATCCGTTTCAGCAAACTCATATATTGATGTTCGGGATAAATCATCAATGCATCGAGTATAGCCGTTGCAGCATCCACATATTTGCCTCTGTTGTAATGCACCATGGCTAGTTTTGCAAAAGCCTCTGGACGATTGATTTCAATAAAGGATGCTTGCTGATACTTTCTTACTGCAGCCGTATCCTTACTCATAAGATAATAGCAATCACCTAACTTGAGATGTGCCATATAAAATAATGGATACAATTCTATTGCCTTTTCAAAAAATTTGGCAGCCAATACTGTATTGTTAGTTGCATATTCATCTAATCCATTTGTATAAGCTTCAAGGGCAGGTTCGCCAGCATTGATATCTGGGTTCAGGGTATCTACCATCATCATACGCAAGTAATGCGATGCTGAGTCACAAGATTGCGACATGCGCGTGGCATTTCGTGCATTGAGTATTAGATTTTGTTTATAGGATTCATAGGGTATTTGCGCGAGGTCTGTCAATAGTTTCAATTGTTTTTTCCGTTCATGATCATCTCTATCTCTTTTTACAAATACATCCGCATTCCCACTCTCTTCTTCCTCATCTAAAGGATGTGACACCAACGATGAATCAATAGTTACAACTGCATCCTGTAAAGGAGCGTCCAAAGCTTCTTCAAGTTCTCTTTTTATTTTACGCTTTTCCTTTTTACTCATTTTTACAGTATCCTTGCTACTACGATCGAGTCCATTCCATTCGAGCAATTGTTCGTTTGATTTAAGTTTTAGCGAATCTCTTCGAGCACTCATAGCCACATCCGAACTATCATCATCGGTGCTATCAATCGACAAATGTTGAGGATTTAATTCTTCCAATAGCACACCTGCATCTTTTATACGATCGAGTACTTGCTGTTGCAGTTGCACCAACGCTTCATGATAATAAGGATTCTCAGGATGAAGTTTGATCAAGTCTTTCAAAATCATTTCTCCTTCGTATACTTTATACTTATTAAAGAGTTTACGAGCATGTTCTACCTTACGCTTATCTTCATTTGGAATAAGTTGATCTACTTTTTGCTGTGTAAAAGATTTCAATCCAATCAACAATACAACGACCATCAAGCAAACTGCTTTACGTATTGTACTAGTTGGGACCATCATTCTTCTCAATATCATATCTCAAAGTAACTGATTTTTAATGAAAATAGTAAACAGATTATGACTATTTTGAATTGAGTCGTAACTATGCATCATGAAGCATACGATGTACATACTCTCATTATTTATTTTAGTTGCTAGTTGCAAACCCAATAATGCTGATTTCATTATTAGAAACGCGCATATTTATACTGTCAACGAACAGTTTGATACAGCCAAGGTACTTGTGATTAAAGATGGAAAATTTCTTGCAGTGGGTGGAGATGAATTACTCAATCATTATCATGCTGTCAATACACTCAATGCCAATGGCAACTATATTTATCCAGGATTTATAGATGCCCATTGTCACTTTAGTGGCTATGCCATGGACAAATACAAACTTGAATTGTTCAACACAAAATCATTTCAAGAAGTTATAGGCAAAGTAGTTGATTACGCACGTACCAACAAACGAACATGGATTGAAGGAAGAGGATGGGATCAAAACGATTGGACTATCAAGGAATTTCCAACAAAGGACACCTTGGATAAGTTATTTCCAACGACTCCAATCTTACTAATGCGTATTGATGGACATGCTATACTTTGTAATCAGAAAGCATTGGACCTAGCAGGCATCAATACCAATACGAAAATAGAAGGTGGAGAGGTAGTTTTAAAAGATGGCAAACTAACAGGTTTACTCATTGATAATGCCTTGGATCTTGTAAAAAAAATAATACCCAAACGAACACAAGAAGAAGTGACGAAGGATTTCATTTCTGCTCAAGAAGATTGCTTTGCCTTGGGACTTACTTCATTGGCAGAATGTGGAATAAAAAACTATATTGTAAAATGGCTGATTGATGCTGGCGAAAAAAATAAATTAAACATTCGTTTGGCTATTTTTCTGGAAGACGAAAAGGCAAACTATGATGACTATTTACATCAAAAACCATACAAAGGTGCGCGAGTAAAAATAGTTGGCTACAAAATATATGCCGATGGTGCATTGGGTTCACGTGGTGCCTATTTGCTTTCCGATTACAACGATCGCCATGGTCACCGAGGTATGTTACTCAAATCCATGGATAGCCTCAGATATATTGCACAGCAGTTAATAAAAACTGATTATCAATTAAGTGTACATTCCATTGGAGATGGCGCAAGTAGAGAAGTATTGAAAATATATGCTGAAGCATTGCAAGGTAAAAATGATCGACGTTGGCGATTAGAACATGCACAAGTAATAGACCCTGCCGATTTTAATCTATTTGGTACTTTTTCAATCATACCATCGGTACAACCTACACATGCAACAAGCGATATGTATTGGGCAGGCGATCGCTTAGGCGAACCTCGCATTAAAAGTGCTTATGCTTACAATGATTTATTAAAACAAAACAATTGGCTTCCATTGGGAACTGATTTTCCCGTTGAGCATTTAAACCCATTGTATACATTTTACGCAGCAGTATTTAGAATGGATAAAAAACATTTCCCTACCAATGGCTTTCAACCCGAAAATGCATTATCAAGAAAAGATGCATTGCGAGGTATCACGATATGGGCTGCCAAATCTACGTTTGATGAGAAAGAAAGAGGCAGTATCGAGGTGGGTAAGCAAGCTGATTTTGTAATGCTACCTACAGACTTAATGCATGATACACCTGACAGCATTTACAATACAAAAGTGATTGCAACGTATCTTCAAGGAGATAGAGTATATCCTAATCGCTAATATTTACAATATAGAATTTACTACCTTTGTCTACAGATTATGATTAAGAAGCTATACCGATTCCTACATCCTAAAATTCAAACATTATTTTTGGATTACCCAGTAGAATTCAAACCACGCTATGGACATGGACTTGCCCCGCATCCTGAATTGTATGCCATCGTAAACGAACATAGACATGAGTATAAAGAACTCCTCACTAAAGCAATCAGTTATTCAAATCGCTTTGCTGAAATCAAGGATCAACAACATGAAACAGACACCACAAAACCTACATGGAACAATGGATTTTTACCAGGGCTTGATGTTGTAGGTATCTATACCATGTTGGCAGAATACAAACCAAGCACCTATGTAGAAATAGGCTCGGGCAATTCGACCAAAGTGGCCTACAAAGCAAAACAAGATCAACAATTGAATACAAAAATAGTATCAATAGATCCTATGCCGCGTGCCGAAATAGATGCATTGACTGATAAACTCATTCGAAAACCTTTTGAAAATATTGATTTTAGTTTTCTGTATGACTTAAAAGAAAATGATATTTTATTTGTCGATAATTCACATCGTATTTTACCCAATTCCGATTCGATGGTTTTCTATATGGAAATATTGCCTCGATTAAAAAAGGGCGTGATTGTACATATTCATGACATTTACATTCCATACGATTATCCTCAGTTTATGTGCGATCGTTTTTATTCAGAGCAATATGGATTAGCCATGTATTTGTTAGCAAATCCGACTAAGTATAAAACACTTCTACCCAATTATTTTATTTCAGAAGATAAAGAATTATCGAGTCATATAGAATCTATCTGGGATACTGCCTCTACAAAAAATATTGAACGACACGGTGGTTCCTATTGGATTCAAATTAATGCATAAAAAAAACACCTTCTATTGAAGATGTTTTTTAGCTTATTTTTTTTAAATAATTACTTACTCAATGGTTTTACTTTAAATGTGCAACTCATACTGATGTTGATAGGCACATCATGATTGATAGCTTGATTTGTAACTAATTCAGCCTTCACATTGAATTTGCTTGATTTGATATAAGGTGCAGCATCAATTCCTTTCATATCCAAATCCATTTGTGTAGGACTCGTGTGTGCATTATCATCACTACCTACTTCTGTTGTTGCTACATTGTCTGCAGTTAAATATACTTTTGCACTTTGAATGATAGATGTGGTAATTGGATTAGGATCTGTGTCATTGATTTTAATGGTAATTGAATTGATAGTAGCACTTTCAATTTTATCAATACTAAAGCCTTTACTTGATGCCAATGCTTCTAGATCCGAAGTTACATCTTTGTTGAAAGAAATAGTACCTGCAGCTTGAGGTGCTGTAATTAATAAATCAATGTTGGCATAATCTTTACTTACATTAATTGCGATAACTTTATCACATGCATTAAAAGTCAATAAACTTCCTGTTGCTACTAAGGCCAATAAGCCGAGCATTTTTAATTTGTTTTTCATGGTATTAAATTTAGAATACAAATTTACAACCTTTTATAAAATAAAACAACGCTAACTTATTGATTTAAATCAGCGTTGGAAAAATATATTATTTTATAATTTTATGGTTTTTTATTCAAAATCATACTACAATTCAGCGAAGTATGATTAGCAGAATCACGTGATTTAAGATACACATTGATATAATTTCCGTTGGTATTGATATTGCCATATCCGCTAATGTAATTATTACCACAAGCATTTTGCATAGGAAATATAAATGAAGTTCGTTCAGGATTAATAACAGCTTCTATCGGGGATGAAGAGCATGTAGTACCCAGATTGTAAAAAATTATTTTAGTCGTTTGACTTTGATCTGCAACAATTGTTACATCATAAAAGCCGTTAGGACCAGTATAACACTCATCAGATGTAATGTAGGTTCCAAGAAATTTGTCACTCCATTTTTTTTCACATTTCAATCCCTCATAGCCTGTAGGACATTGACAATATCCATCGCTACAACTACCTCCGTTTAAACAGATTACATTTTCACAAGGTCGTACATTGGTGGTATCATTATATTTCACCGCTTTTTTCTTACATGAGCTTATAAGCACCAATCCAAAGCAAAGAAATACGAATGCAATCGTTCCGCTGACAACTTTTAGTTTATTCATGAGTTAAAGATAAAAAAAATCCCAAAAACAAGCAACTATTTTTGGAATTGAATATTATTTATTTTAAACTTAATTATTCTTTTGACGAAGGTATTCTTGATTCCCTTTATCTTCATTACTTGTAAAGATTGCAGCCCAATGTCCTATAAGTGACAATCCCCAAGCAGCTGTAATCCAGATACCCCAAGGATATACCCATTGATGATTAGCGCCTTGTACAAAATACCAATAAGCCCATATACCTGCATTCGCTAAGATGAATACAATCGTATGTAACATAAATGTACTTTTCTGCTTTGATGTTGGAATATTTTGAGGCATCTTGAAATCTATTTTTAATTAATGCAAATGTAATTCTCAATTTTTATATATACAAACGAGATTGAAATGAATAATACACATTTTGATAAAAAAAGAGCTTCTCTATTTGAAGCTCTTTTTAAATATAAAGTTTAATAATAATTATTATCGAATTAAGGTCACATTTCCTTGTTTATAGAAACGTTTACCTGTGGATGTTACTGCATCAAATACATATACATAAGCTCCCATTGGTTGCGGCTTACCATTGTATTGGCCATTCCAACCTTTGTTCAAATCGGTGGTCATAAATACTTCTTGTCCCCATCGATTGAATATTCTAAATGAATTTAATTTGGCAACTCCTCGTACAATGATTCTCAATTCATCATTCACACTCGTACCAGTTCCTGGACTAAAGGCATTCGGCAATTCAATTAATGACTCAGGACTTACCAACACATCTACAGAATCTAAACCACTACATCCTTTTTCGGTAGTAGCTGTTACAAAATAACGAGTTGATACAGAAGGTGAAGCCATTGGGTTTCGAACTGTCGTAGAGGTTAAACCATTTGGTGGATACCAAGTAAAGAAGCTACAATTACCATCGGCATATAGTTGTGCGCTTTCGCCAGGGTAAATTGTATGTGTATCACCAGCATCAAGGACAGCGCCTGGATTCACTACTACGGTAGCTTTTACAGTATCTTTACAACCTTTGGCATCAAAACCATAAACATAAAAGGTGGTTGTTGTGACAGGTTTAACTATCACATCCAACCCAGTGCTATCTGAAACTAAATAAGCAGGATCCCATATATATTTAACACCTCCTGATACATGTAGTTGTGCTGTATCATTTGGACATATTTCTCTATCTCCATCTAACGCTAGGAAATTTACTGGTATTACACTTATAAGCATGTTATCTGTACCAACACATCCATTGGGTGATGTTGCAGTTAAAGTCAACGCAGTAGAAGCATAACCATCAAATACCGGGTCAATTACAGTTGCATTATTCAAATCAGCAGCAGGTGCCCATTGATAGGTATAAACAGTTCCTGCAGGTAATACTGATCCTGATAAATGTACTGTGTCTCCCAAACAAATCTCTCTATCTGCACCCGCATTAACGGCAGGTATTGGATCGACTGTAATCGTTAATGACTGAGATGAATCTGGGCAACCTGGGTAACTAGCAGTAATAGTATAAGGATACACACCTGGAGGAGCTGGAGTAATTACAGGTCCTAAAATTGTAGGATCACTTACATTGGTAGCTGGTGTCCAAGTGTATGTGTACTTAGGATTTCCACCTACAGGTATAATTTGAACAGCATCACCTAAGCAAATTGCAGTATCTCCATTTGCAATATCAAAACCTAACAAAGTTTCAACATTCACTGTTGCTATAGACTGACATGCTAAAATACCTTGTGGAACAACGGTTACTGTAAATGTTGTATTTACACCCAAGTTAGATACTATTGGGTTTGCGATGTTAGTATTATTTAAATTGGCAGCTGGTGCCCATGTATAATTATAAGCTTGTCCAACTGGAGTGGCTGTTACTTGTAGTTGCAGTTGTGCATTGATACAAGTAGTGGTATCAGGCGTAATAGTTAGTGTAGGACCGGTGGCAACTTGTACCACAACCGTATCAACACTTTGATTACAAATAGAAGCTAAGTTACTCGTGACTACATAAGAGGTGGTGACCGTAGGAGATGCAATAGGATTGTTACAATTGGTACAAGAAAGTGAGCCAATTGGCGAGCCTCCCGGCAGTACAGTCCATGTGAATGCAGATCCTCCATATACTGTCAATGGAGCCGTTTCTCCTACGCAAATGGCTGTATCACCAAATGCCTGAGTAATAGGATTAATATTAATAGGTATAGAGAATGTATTTGTAATTAAAAATCCTGGAGGTGCGCAACTTGAATCTTTTACAGTGATAGTCAATACGTGTAATCCTGTATCCAATACAGTCGTACCCCAAGAAAAACAAGCACGGATAGAGTCTGTTAAGGTATTTTGATAGGTGATGACAGCACCAGGTGTAGAAACAGTACTATTATCATTTGGTACTAATACTGCTATCGGATTGGTTGATGTTAAATCGAAACAGAAATTGAGTGTATCGCCAGCGCAACCTTGTACAACATTATTTAAAACTTGACCTCCGACTACAGTTAGCGTATCTATATTCAAAACAGGTGATGGGGTGTTACAATTATCAACTACAATTTGAATATCACGCATGATAAATCCTAAATACTGCCCATTTCGATATTCTTTTACTTTAACTGTAAATACCCATTTACCTGCTACTGTAGGTATGAATGAAATTGCTCCAGTAGAAGTATTCAATGTAAATGTATTTCCTGTTGGGAAAGGTTGAATCGTATTATATCCAGCAGCAAAAATGATATTAGGTGCATACGTACAACTTGCATTGGTACGTGGTTCGATTGATTCATAAACAACCGAATCTCCATCGGGATCAATCGCAGCATAATTTACATTCGCTTGTTGATTAATACAGAAATAAGCAATAGGTGGATTAGAGAAGTAAGGCGAACTATTGTTTGGTGTAATTGTATTATCAAAATGAGTTTCAATGAAGATATTTTGAGAAGCCGAGTTAGTTAGGTTATTGATACCTGTATTTCTGCAACACAATTGTACGTAAAAACGCCAAATATTACAAGTAGTAGGTATAGTTACATTTCCTTCGTACCACCATTCGCGATACCCTGGTATAGTTCCGCCATTGCAATTGGTAGGATAACCTGGACACCCAGTTGTTACTGGATCACCATTTTGACTCCCATTGGGTAAAAGACCAATTACTTTATTAAGAGTAATAGTCAAAGGTGCGGCACAAGCAGCATTGCTAGGACTTCCACACAATTGGAAAGTCGCAGGCTCTTGTGTTCCACTACAATCACGATAAAATTTAAACGTAAATTTATAAGTATTTGTTGCAGCATTTACTACAGAGTATACTAACTCTCCACCAGCAGCATGTGATGCTTTTGATTCTTTACTTGAAAGAACAAACGATGTAATGAGCAATACGAGCGTGAATATTTTCTTCATATAGTTGAATATAAGGCTTAAAAGTATAAAATAAATTTTAAAAAAATGACATTTAATATTGGAAAAAAACCTCAGTGGCTCCATATCCATACCGACTGTCATAATGATTGACGTATTTACGTACCCATTTGGTTTGGTCAAGTATCAAATGAATTTCATTTTTTAATGAGCCATTTCCGATTCCATGGATTAATACTAAGGCCTGCTGATGCGTTGCAACTGCTAAATCTAGGGCTTTTTGACACTCTCTGAGCTGAATTTGTTTAATTTCCGAAGCCCCTAAACCTCGATAATTTGGGTATAACTTTTCAATATGTAAATCCACTTCATATTTAGATTTTTTTAATGCTTTCTCGAAATCAAAATGATTTTCTGGTTTTACAAATGATGGCGGAGACGAAAAAGCTGTTTTTACTACCTCTTTTTTAGGCTTTGGTTTTATCTGATCGATGAGTAAAAAATGAAAAAAAGCTTTATTGTCATACTTGACTTCGTTTAATTTTTCATGTAATTTCTTTGATTTCAAGGTAAAAGTATCATCAAAATCTAGTTTAGGATCTGTTTTATCGATAAATCGATAGCTAAAAAATGGATTTTGGGCAGCTTCATCAAAAGACAAATCATGTAAATAAAATTCTGATTCAGAGGCTAATTCTGTTTCAAACGAAAAAACCTGTTCTTTTTGAACTGAACAGTTATAAAATAATTTATAATCACTCCAAGTTTCATTGTAAATATACACTTTCAATTTTTCTACCACATCATCAAACCCATCAAATTTGAAAACGGGCATGATTACTAGATATAGTCCCTGTGGCAAAGCTCTTTCTCTAGTATATCCTTTTTCTTTTTGGAGTTGATCAACGTATTTGATATTCTTTGGTTTGTCAAACGTCTTTTTGGAAAACCATCGTAAATAAGGATGATCAATATCATCTAGAAATACATGATACGTTTTTGAGTCTACTTTTACGGCAGCCATATCATTTCCAATAAACTCTAGTATTACACCTTCCTCATTGTTACTTTTAATATATACCGGGTCACCTATTGAAAATTTCATATTTATTGAAGTACGTTTGCACAAAGTTAAGTCCTATGAGTGGAAAATGGCGCTGGAATACTGCTCAATTTGCCGAACGGAAATGGTGGCAGAATTATTTAAAGAATAAAGATGTCAATGAGTATTTACAATGGAAAAAAAATTATTGGCAAAATTTATTAAATCAATGTCTTCAACATATTTCAATCAATAAGAATGATACAATATTAGATGCTGGATGTGGTCCTGCAGGTATGTTTATGTTATTTCCAGAAAACAAAACTGTTGCATTTGACCCATTGATAGATACATATGAACTTGATTTGCCCCACTTTAAAAAAAGCATGTATCCTAGCACTCAATTTATAAAATCGGGACTAGAAGACTTTTCGTATTCATCTAAATTCAATGTTATATTTTGTATGAATGCGATTAACCATGTACATGACATTCAATTAAGTTATGACAACTTATTTGCTCATGCCGAACAAGGTGCTTATGTTATAATTACAATTGATGCACACAATCATTCATTTTTCAAACACCTCTTTCGATTACTACCAGGTGATATTTTGCACCCTCATCAATATGACTTATCGGAATACAAACAACTAATGACCTATCGAGGCTGTGAAATCGTTGAGTCCATTCAGCTCAAACATGAATTTTTCTTTGATCATTACATGTTGATTGGCAAAATGAAATAAATCTTTTATTTAATAAACGAATAGGTAGTTTCTGAATTCCCAAATGCTTTTATACCAGATTTTATTGATCGACTTTTAAGCATTCCTTTTTCATCATACTCAAAACGAATTGTTGCATTTATTTTTTCTTGATTCTCCTTCCAACGGATTAGTTTACGCATATCATTGTTTGAATATTCGTATTGATAGATATGTGATAACCCTTTTGTAAAATTTATACCTATATGTCTTCCATTTGAAATCGTATTGAAATACTTGTAAAGAGTGTCTTTATTCTTTTTGACATATGATACTATTTCAATGTCTTCTTTGGGATAATTGTAAAATTCGAATTCACCTCTATTTAAAAAATCAATTCGTTTAACCTTGTTGTTTTTAGTAATTGTTTTAATAGTGTCAGATAAGTTATTATCTATTTCAACTTGATAATGGCCATTTTGATTATCAAAATTTTTCATGATCACTTTTCGATTAATCTGATGCCATTTTTTCACACTACTCACAATGCCATTTTTAACATCTATTATTCGCTCAGAAATGACAGTGTCTTTTCCACTTAACTCAGCCAATATTAATTGCCCAGCTTTTGTTTGCAACGAATGGAAATACAATTTAGTTTTTTTACTTCCTTCATATACTTGAGTAGCTGTATACGATTTTACACCTTTCAATTTTAATGAATCTTCATTCAACGTTAGTCAGCTGTGGCTGATTCGAATTTTTGAGTTAATAGCAAAGGGACTATTCGTTGACTACTTTTTTACCGCTACTTGTTTTTCTTTTTCCTTACAAGAATAAAAGAGAATTGGGATCAGTAAAAAGAAAACGAATAATATCCTCATATTAAGCTTCTCGTATAGCTTTTATTCCAGGCAATTCTTTTCCTTCGAAATATTCGAGCAAAGCACCTCCACCGGTACTTACATAAGATACTTGATCGGCCAATTCGAATTTATTAATTGCAGCTACTGAGTCACCACCTCCTATTAAAGAAAAGGCACCTTGTTTAGTTGCTTCTGCAATGGCCAATGCAATTGCTTTTGTACCACCTTGAAACTTCTCCATTTCGAATACACCCATAGGTCCATTCCATAGGATTGTTTTTGAATTCATGATAACGTCACTAAACGTAGCTATTGATTTTTCTGCAATATCTAAACCCATCCAACCTACAGGAATGTTAGTATTATCTACCGTTTGAGTATTAGCATCTGCGGCGAATTTATCTGCGATGACACTATCCGTTGGAATCAATAATTTTACTCCTTTGGCTGCTGCTTTTTTTACCAATTCATTTGCTAAGTCTAGTCGATCATCTTCACATAGTGAAGAACCAACTTGATTACCAGCTGCTTTCAAGAATGTATAAGCCATTCCTCCTCCAATAATTATATTATCTGCGCGATCAAGAAGCATTTCAATGATTAATATTTTATCACTCACTTTAGCACCACCTAATATAGCTGTAAACGGACGCTCGGCACTATGCATTACTTTTTCTGCATTCGCTACTTCTGCATCCATCAGCATTCCAAACATTTTATTTTCAGCAGGAAAATACTGAGCAATAATTGCAGTAGAAGCATGCGCTCTATGTGCAGTACCAAAAGCATCATTGACATAGACATCACCCAACGCTGCTAATTTTTTTGCAAAATCCATATCACCTTTTTCTTCTTCCTTGTAGAATCGAAGATTTTCTAATATCAACACCTCACCCGCTTGCAAATTGGCAGCATCTTTAATGGCTTCTTCGCCAATGCAATCGCTTGCAAACTTCACTGTAGCACCATTCAATAAACCTATCAAATGAGGCAATACATGACGTAATGAATATTTATCTGCTGGACCTTCCTTCGGGCGGCCAAGATGTGACATCAAAATCACACTACCGCCATCGTTTAATATTTTAGTGATCGAAGGTACAGCTGCACGCATACGTGTATCATCTGTAATTTGAAAATCTGCATTAAGTGGCACATTGAAGTCTACACGAACTAATGCTTTTTTGCCATTGAAATTGAATGATGTGAATTTTGACATGATTTATTAAAAGTTAATTTGCGAAGATAATGAGCTTTCATAGAATTAACTATTCAAAGCACTTAGACATTTCTATTTTTTCTTCTTATTTTCCTTAGGCTTAGACTCTTCTGTCTTCTTTTTTTCTTGCTTTTCAGCTTTCTTCTCGGCATCTTTCTTTTTATCCTCTTCATCATCCAGACGCTGATACTCCTTATACTGAGCGGGAGTTAATATTTTTTTAAACTCATCGTTTCTCAATTTTTGAACTACATCTTTTTGTTTCTTCTTCAACTTCTTACTTGGCTTTTTAGCTTCATAGGCAGCTATGCTTTGATATGCTTTCAGGTTAGTAGAATACAACATTTTTTCTTGTTCCTTGGTCAACTTTAGTGCTGTCACCATTTCAGTAGTTTTCTTGTGAGCCTTATCCTCTGGGGTTTTCTTCGCTTTGTCTTGTGCTTGAGAAACTATTGTAGCTGTTACAATTATAATTAAAAAGAAAAGTTTTTTCATATGTGAAATTATTGAATTCAAATGTAATATAATTGATTCATTTTAACTTTATAAGTATATTAAAGTAATTAAACAATAGGTTAATAGTCATTTAACTAAAACAAAAAAAATCCCTTTCATTGCTGAAAGGGATTTTGAACTATTCTTATAAAATGAATTAAGCCATTTTGTTAGCGAAATAATGCAACGTGCGCACCAATTGACTTACATAGCTGTTTTCATTATCGTACCAACTCACAGTTTTTACCATTTGAGTATCACCTACAGTCATTACTTTAGTTTGAGTCGCATCGAATAATGAACCAAACATTGTTCCTATTACGTCCGTGCTTACAATTTCATCTTCAGTGTATCCAAAACTTTCATTTGAAGCTGCTTGCATAGCTGCATTGATTTCTTCAGCTGTTACTTTTTTAGATAAAATAGTTGTCAACTCAGTCAACGAACCTGTGATAGTAGGTACACGTTGAGCGCTACCATCCAATTTACCTTTCAACTCTGGCAAAACTAAACCAATTGCTTTGGCAGCACCTGTTGAGTTAGGTACTATATTCGCAGCAGCTGCACGTCCACGACGTAAGTCGTTTTTAGGATGAGGTGCGTCTAATGTATTTTGATCGTTGGTATATGCATGAATGGTAGTCATGATACCTGTTACGATTCCATATTGATCATTCAACACTTTTGCCATAGGAGCCAAGCAGTTAGTTGTACATGACGCACAAGAAATAACTGTTTCAGTTCCATCTAAAATCTCATGGTTTACGTTGAAAACAACTGTTTTCAAATCGCCCGTTGCTGGTGCAGAAATCACAACACGCTTTGCGCCCGCAGTGATATGCGCCATTGCTTTGTCTTTATCTGTAAAAAAACCAGTACACTCAAGTACAACATCTACATTGTGTGCTCCCCAAGGTATTTGAGCAGGATCTTTTTGAGCATATATTTTCACAGTATCATTTTCTACTATAATTGAATCTTCAGTAGCAGTCACTTTCTTGTCAAAACGCCCTTGTGCAGAATCGTATTTTAATAAATGTGCAAGTGTAGCAGGGCTAGTCAAATCATTGATAGCGACTACATCAATTCCTTGCATGTTGTAAATTTGACGGTAAACGAGGCGACCGATACGTCCGAAACCATTAATAGCGACTTTAATTGTACTCATTTTCTTTATTTTTTATTTTTTGATTAGAAAGTGGGCAAAATTAGTGCTTTGAAATGGTATTAGCAATTAAGTACAAGATTTTCAATGATAAAATTTTGTAAAATAGAAAAAAACCTTTTACATTTGCACTCCCTTAAAGAAAACGCCGCGTTGGTCAATCGGTTAAGACGCCTCCCTTTCACGGAGGAATGACGAGTTCGACTCTCGTACGTGGTACTAAAAAAACAGAGTGAGAATGAGTAAAGAGAGCGAAAGCTCACTGAACAAGTTCTCACTCTGTTTTTTTTACTTCATTCTCACACTGCTTCTCACTCTTAGACATGTTAATAATGTTTGATTTTCAAAAATTAGAAGTTTACAAAAAAGCGAAAGGCTTTCACAAAGAAATGCGAATGCTAATCAACAATTCAAAATTTGACAAGTATATCAATGACCAATTAGGCAGAGCTTCTTTTAGCATTGCACTAAATATAGCAGAAGGATCAGCTAAATTTTCTAAACCAGATCGAAAAAATTATTTTACAACCGCAAGAGGTTCAGTATTTGAATGTGTTGCTATTTTAGATATTTTATACCGATTATAAATATTCTATAGTCCAAATTTCACTGCGCTCCTTTGAACTATGAATATTTTATATCGGCATTTACCGTAGTAAAATTACAATTTAGTCTTTGGACTAAATTATAATTACAATTGGTATTACATGATGAAACAAAAATTCAGTACGATGAATTCCAAAAACATCTATATGCAGCAGACGAGTTATCTAGAATTCTTTTTGCAATGATTAAAAAACTCGAAACTAAATTATAAATACATATGAGTGAAGAGAGCGAAAGCTCACTGAAAAAGTTGAACGCTGTTTTTTTTACTTCATTCTCGCACAGAGTTTCAGATTTCAATAATATCTATCTCCCAAACTCATCATAGTATTTCGCTGCATGATTTTCGTATCGCTTGAGCAAATCAATATTTTTCTTTTCTATTTCGGTCAATTCTTTTTCTACATTCAATGATACAGGCATATACCATTCGGTATAATTATCGAAGATATAGCGCATTTTGCGATTCCTAAACGAATATCCATGACGAGCATAGATACTATTACGCAATACTTCCAAATCCCCTTTAAACATATTTTCTACTTGTGATTTTTTCAATTCAGTTGAAGATGGATTTACTTTCAAGATATCTTTTGTAACCATTTCACCTACTCCACCCATTTCATCTTGAAATTTAGGATCATAAAAAGGCATACCAACTAAATCTTCGGGCAAGCTTGCATTGGCATCATAGGCGAATGTTTTTTCTTCTAATACAAATGCCCTAACAGGTACATCGATCATAGTATCAAAACAATACCATTTACCCGATGCCTTTTTACCAATTGTATCCAAAGTAAATTCAAATCGACCATCATGCTTGTCTGTACCGGGCTCTTTGGCTTGCACTTCAAATTGACCTGCCTTGACTGCGTAGGTCCCTTCAAATGTTTGTTGTGTTCCTGCAATCAAACTGTACCCAGATATTTTACCATCTTTAAGCGACGTTACACTTAAGTTGATTTTATTGGCGTAAGTAGGACTTTTGGCATTTTCTCTAACTTTTTCTGCCTCAAAACTACCTACGTATGATTTCAACATCTCGGGCTTTGCAAGTTGAACGTTTGAGGTA
>JBIIJQ010000058.1:0-19752 GCA_044233655.1 Chitinophagaceae bacterium
CTATCTAAACGAATTTTGTTACAAACTTAACAGAAGATACTTTGGTAACAGACTCTTTGATAGGTTAACGCTAGCAATTGCAAAAAACTATGGGTAAACATACGGATATGCAATTTGATAATTTAGTTAGAGTAAATCTACCCATTCAAAATTGCTTTTGCAATCTTTTCACTATAATTAACATGAGGTCGATTGATGTGATAGATTAATTGTATTCTTTTTTCAAAATAGTTAAGGTGATATTTGCTTTCACACTTAAATGAATATAATGATTGGTAATCGTATTATTTAAGTTAATTAATTCTGAAACATAGTTATGTAATAACCATCTAGTCTCGTTATCCCAATTATGGAGTTCTAGTTTAGTTGTAAAAGTTCTTGCGTTAGTAATGGAATCAAAATATTCAGTATTAAATTTTTGCTGAATAAAAGGATTAATTTTGGTTTGTATAATTTGATTTTCTAGTTCAAGATTATAAATTAATTTACTGCATTCTTTTTCATAACTAGTAATAGCAGCACTAGCTTCTTTGCTTAGGTTATCAAGGTATCCAGCATTCACAAGTAAAGCAAACGTACTGCCATGCTTTTCAAACCATGGTCTTTTCAAAGCAAATGCTGTGTAGTAATATATCAATGAGTCATTGTACTCTTTTGCATTATCATCAATTAATTTTGATAAACTATCCAGTCTTAATTTTTTTAAATTACAATGGAATTGCATCGTTTGAATAGCAATTGAATCTTGCTGAACGTCTAGGATTAAATCATTGCTTAAGTCAAAAGCTAGTTTATCTGAATCACGTTGTTCTCGATAATTATCTACTATAAATCCCAATGAGACTGCCAGAAATAACATGAAAAAATCAAACAAATGTTTGGTGATAATTTTTCGAATAGGATGTTCTTTAGAAATCATTGGAAATATTATTTATTGCATAAATGCTCTCAACTCTTCTTCAAAATACATTAATGCATTTTTTATTGGCAAAGGCAAGCCTCCACCCAATGCACACAATGAACCAATCTCCATTGTTTCTAACAAGTCGGTCAAAAGTGTTTTGTCAATTTTATAATCTTCATGGATAGCTTTATGAAGCATCTCTGCACCTCGTGTAGAACCTAGTCTGCATGGAAAACATTTACCACAACTTTCATGTGCTGTAAATTCAAATAGGTGATGTAAATAATTAACCAATGGAAACGATTGAGGAATACAAACTACTGAGGCATGCCCTAACAAAAATCCGTTTTCTTGAAATGACTCAAAGGTGATATTTAAATCATTTATTTTTGAAACAGGAACTAGTCCGCCTAATGGTCCTCCAATATGCATAGCTTTGATGTCAGCTTTAAAACCTTGACCTAATTCTTCAATAACAGTTTTTAACGGAGTGCCCATATCCACTTCATAGATACCTGGTCGATTGAAAAAACTATCCAATGAAACTAATTTTGTTCCAGTTGATTTTCCTATTCCGATTGATGCAAATTTCTCTCCGCCTTCAGTGAGTATAAACGGAATACATGCCAAGGTTTCTACATTATTTACAACAGTTGGTTTGTTGAATAATCCAACCTGTGCCGGATACGGAGGACGCACACGTACTTCTGGTCGTTGACCTTCAATACTCGAAAGCAACGCTGTTTCTTCACCACAGATATAAGCGCCTTGTGCATGAATGACTTTGAAATCAAACGAGAAGTCGGTGCCCAAAATGTTAGAACCTAATAACTTAAGATCATATAGTTTTTTTATTTCAGCTTCGCAAATAGCAATGCTTTCAGGATATTCGCCACGAATGTAAAGTACTCCCCAACTAGCGCCAATCATATAACCGGCCAACATCATGCCTAATAAAACAGCATGAGGTTGTTGTTCCAAAAGATATCGATCACTATAAGCACCTGGATCGCCTTCGTCGGCATTACAAACTACAAATTTAGTTTCGCTTGGTGTGTTTTTGCAACTTTCAAATTTGAATGCAGTAGGAAAACCAGCACCACCTCTACCTCTTAAGCCACTCGTTTTTAATTCAGCTAATAATGCTTGTGGTGTTTTAGTCAATGATGTTTTGAGTAATTCATAATAAGATTCTATTGTCGAAAAAGGTTTTGTCAAAACTTGTGTTCCATGATACCCTACATAATAGTTGTCATGATTTGCATTTTCTGCCAACTTCAAATTGCCAACTGTCAACTGTTCAATTGCATTTCCAGAATAATTTTTTCCATTATAAAAAAAAGCGTTGTTTTCATGACATCTACCAAGGCAATACATCGAACCTATTTCTTCTTCTTTAAAATGATTTTTCAATTCAGTTCTCAATCCATCTTGCGTGCCAGCACACATACAGGCACTACCCTCACATACATATACTTTTTTTCCTTTATTTTCTGGTCGAGTAAAATCGTAGAATGTAGCACTGCCGTATGTATTTGCTTTGCCTATTAGAAATTCTTTAGCGAGTCGTTCTGTCTCTTCTACAGAAACGGCACCAGTTGCTTGTGCGGCTTGTCCAAGCTTTTCGAATAAATTGTCGGTTAATCCTTTTCTGCCCGAAAGTTCACTGATATTAAATGACATAATATAAAATTGTATAACGAAAGTAAATTATTTATCTGAATATTTTATTCCATTCTTTCATAAGTCATTTAGGTTGAATTATTTTTCTTTAAATTGCCATACCTTAGCAATCAATGAAATTGACTCACGAACAAGAAGCTATTATTCAATCCAAAGGTGATTTACTTATTAATGCAGTGGCAGGCTCAGGCAAAACAACTACTTTAATTGAATATGCTCGTACAAGGTCTCAACCTTGTAGAATTTTATATATTGCATTTAATAAGTCGGTCAGAATAGAGGCAGAAAATAAGTTTTCAATTTCGAACGTTTCAAATATAACAATCGAAACAGCTCACTCATTAGCCTACAAATACATAGTTGCGGGTTCTTATTTTAAAATAAAACAGACTGACTACAAACCTTATGAGTTGGTAATGCTCCTAAACTTGTCGGGTTCAACCGAAAACCATGAAATCTACGTTTTAGCCAATCATATTCAAAAAATGGCTTCTTATTTTTGTAATAGCCATGTGGCAAAAGTGCAAGAATTAGATTATCTCAAAACAATTATAGATGTTAAGGCAAAAGCATTTGTAAAAGTTCATTACAAATACATAGAGCAGCATACACGCGAATTTTTGGCCAAAATGAATAGTGGTGAGATAGAGATAACACATGATTTTTATTTAAAAAAATTTCAGTTATCTAAGCCTGTATTAAACTATGATTATATTTTATTTGATGAAGGCCAAGATGCTTCCCCTGCTATGTTAGATGTATTTTTAAATCAGAAAGCTATCAAGGTAATAGTGGGTGATACACATCAGCAGATCTATAGTTGGCGTTATGCAATTAATTCCTTAGAGCAAGTAAATTTTAAATCATATAACCTGAATACAAGCTTTCGATTTGGTCCCAAAGTTGCAAGTTTGGCAAATAGTGTCATACAATATAAGTCCAAATGGCTAGAACAAGAGTATCAATATTTGCAAGGAGCAGGTCATTCAAAATCTAAGATCTCGAAAGCTATTATCGGAAGAACAAACATTGGATTATTGATTAAAGCAATCAATTACATAACTGAACATAGAAGCATTAAAAGCATTTATTTTGAGGGAAACTATAGTTCCTATACTTATGCTGACGAGGGTGCATCGCTGTATGATATTCTCAATTTGTATAATAAGAAACATTTTTTGATCCGAGATGCGATGCTAAAATCAATGAATGATATAAAGGATCTTGAAGATTATATTGAAAAAACAGAAGACAAGCAACTACAAATGATGCTTGAAATTGTTAAAGAATATGACAATCAAATTCCTTTTTTAATAAAAAAAATCAAAGATTTGCATGTAGATGATGCAAATAAACATAAAGCAGAAATTATATTTAGTACAGTACATCGGTGCAAGGGTATGGAATACGATGTAGTAGAATTAGCAAATGATTTTATCAACGAAGAAAAAATTGAAAAAACAATCAAGAGTGAAGATTTTAAAATTCTGCAAAACAAATTGGTGGAAGAAATTAATTTGTTATATGTAGCTATTACTCGTTCAAAATCATTGCTGAAAATTCCTGAGGAATTAATTCCCAAGGCGTTTCAAGTAGACGCTACCATTCAGCTTATTTCAAAACCTAAACTACCCGTTAAAAATGATATTATACTCACAGATTACTCTTCTAGAAATAACAAACACTTACATTCTCAAAAAGAGTCAAATTATATAAAGGCTAAAGAAAAGAATCCATCAGCATACCAACCATGGTCATGGGAAATGGATCGAGAACTTGAAGGAATGTTCGACAATGGAAAATCGTATCAAGAAATGGCAATCCATTTCGAAAGAACAAAAGGAGCAATAATAGCCCGCCTTAAAAGGATAGGAATTCTTGAGTCTTAATAATCATACTGCTTCCTAACAGCATTCAATCTCAACCCAGTATATACTTGAAAGCTTTGATAACTTGGATTTATCGGATGAGTCGCCTTTTCATATCTGAAATTTGCACCTAGGTCGAAGTATAAATTTTGCTTGATTTCGTAAGATGCATTAAAGTTGCCAAATAAGACCTCAGATGGGAACCCATTAAATAATCGAATGCCATACTCCGCATTTTTATTTCTATAAGCATCAAAAACGTCACCTCCAAATGCAACTGCAGAAGCAGTATCTCTGCCTTGTTTGTTGTAAAATGCCTTCGCAGTAAGATACAATTTTTGTGCAGGTTTATACCTTACAATAAGGGATGCTTCCATAAAATTAGCTCCATATGGATGTGCAAGTGGTTGGTTATAATGAGAGTAATTAGATACAGAATCTCTTGAATACATAAACGGTCTTACCATATTCAATTCTGTTTGAACTAATAGATTTTTCACTCCAAACAAATCAGCTACTTTTACACCTAATTGGAAACCATATTTGTTTGCCCACCATCCATTGCCGGCTTTTATTTCCGAAAATTTGAATTCATCCAAAAGCACCTGACCATAAATAAGAGCTTTTGCTTTTGTGTTGATTTTAAAGTTCATGCCTAGTAAGGCATTGTCGGGGCTCCCATTGGATTGTTCTACACTACGATATAAAATTATAGGATTTAAATAAGTGAAATCAAAATGATCCCTGCGTCCAAATACGATGCTTTCAAAAACGCCTATGTTAAGCCACTTAGTAGGGTTGACACTTAAATGATGCATTGCAGCATATTTTTTTGGTAATAGTATATCGCTGTTTCTAAAATATTGTGGTGTCAATTCCATAAATAAATTTTGATAATTGAATTTCCATAAGCGGGTGTTCAATTTTAAAAATAAATAATTGCTACCATTGTCACTCAAAAATAAACTACGATATCCATCACCTAAATGAAAACGATCGTGGCCAAATGTAACGTTCATTGAATTTTTAACTATAGAGGCGTCTACATATCCTGCAGCGTACAAGTAATCATTCGCAAAGCCCGCCTTTTCTGGTTTAAATATTTTATAATAAGTGGCACCGGGTACAGCGTCAAATCGTTTCACATAATTTTGATGATGTAAAGGGCCACGCTCTTGATTATCTGTAAAGATAGTGTAAAAGCTAATTTTATTTTTCAATGTACCACGAGCCTCTATACCTCTTGAATTGAAGAAAATGTTTTGTGATGTATTTTTACTCTCAACCATTTGTTGATAATAGATAATGGGGTTTAATATTATAGAATTTCCATTTTTGTTGTAATGAATTAAATCAGGCTTCTTTTTATAAAAAATATCGAATATTGGACGTTTTGAGTCCATAGCACCATCTCCACTTTCAGCCCATTCACTATTTTTTGAAATCATTTCTGCGATATCCTTTTTTTCAATTTCAGTCAATGTTGCTTCATTTTGTGCTGAATATTGTTGTAGAAACTCAACTGCATCTTTTCGACTCATTGGATTTAAAGAGGTGTGTAACGAGTCAGATACATGTTTACTTAATATGTCAAATCGTTCGATTAAATAACTGTCATCCATTGATCTTTTTAAATAAGAAGATTGCCCAAAAGAATTTAGAGTAACTAAAGAATAAATGAATAACAGTAGTTTAATTTTTTTCATTTTCAATGTATTAATTGCGGATAAAGGTAATTCATTTTACCTTTGTACAAAGCAAATTGAAATGGAAAATTACATTATCAAATCGGTTCAGGTCGTGAATGACGGAATAATACAAACCAAGGACGTGTATATTAAAAATGGCCGATTTGAAAAAATTGATAACCAACTGAATATACAAGAGCGAGTTATAGAATTAAATGGAGATGGTTTGTACTTAACCCCCGGATTAATCGATGATCAAGTTCATTTTAGAGAACCAGGTTTAACACATAAAGCAGAAATTGCAACTGAATCAAGAGCTGCTGTAGCAGGAGGTGTAACTAGTTATATGGAAATGCCGAATGTAAATCCACCTTCGCTCAATTTAGAATTGTTGGAGCAAAAGTATACACGTGCTAGTCAATGTTCGCCAGCGAACTATAGTTTTTTCATGGGCGTTTCGAATGACAATGCAGAACAAGCATTGATGATCAATCAACATAAAAATGATATTTGTGGCCTTAAGATATTTATGGGTTCTAGTACAGGCAATATGCTAGTAGATAATGTAGTTACATTAGAGAATATATTCTCTAACAGTGAGGTGTTAATTGCAATACATAGTGAACATGAAGGTATAGCGAAAGCTAACAAACAACGCCTTCTTGACGAAGGAGTCATCATAGATCATGCTCGATTTCATCCTATAATTAGGGATGTCGATACTTGTTATGAAATGTCTGTTTCTGCTATACAAATGGCAATGAAGTTCGATACTCGTTTACACATTTTACATATTTCTACCGAAAAAGAGTTGCAGTTGTTTAGCAATATGTTACCGCTCAAGGATAAACGTATTACCTCTGAAGTGTGTGTACATCATTTGTATTTCACTGCGGATGATTATGACAAATATGGCAATCTGATAAAATGCAATCCTGCTATTAAAGCCAAAGAAAACAAAGAAGCTTTATGGAAAGCCTTATTAGACGATCGCTTGGATATTATAGCTACCGATCATGCGCCACATACTTGGGACGAAAAGCAACAAGATTATTTAAGTGCTCCTGCTGGGGTTCCATTGGTACAACATAGCTTATTGATGTTAATAGAAGCATACAAAGAAGGTCGTATTTCACTAGAAAAAATTGTAGAAAAAGCTTGCCATGCACCCGCAGATTGTTTCCAGATTAAAGACAGAGGTTATATACGTGAGGGTTATTTTGCAGATGCTGTATTAGTCGATTTGAATAAATCAACTACGGTGAGTAAACAAAATCTTCTGTATAAGTGTGGGTGGAGTCCGTTTGAAGGGCATACATTTCCTGCTTCAATTGAAAAAACATTTGTTAGCGGAAATTTGGTATTCAGCGAAGGAAAAATACAAGAGGGTACTGTCGGTATGCGATTGACATTTGATAGGAAATAATTCGTTTGATTTATTTTAAAACAGGCTTTCGTCGTATATTTACCCCTCAATAATCTACTAAATTATATGATGGTAAAATTGTTTGCTAGTGCGGTGTATGGCGTAGAAGCTATCACTATCACTACAGAAGTGGACGTTCTCGACGGGTTAAAGTTTTTTGTTGTTGGCTTGCCCGACAATGCAGTGAAAGAAAGTCAGCATCGGGTAGAAAGTGCTATCAAAAATAATCATTACCGTTTTCCTCGTATCAAGGTAGTAGTGAATTTATCGCCTGCTGATATTCGAAAATCGGGCAGTGCATTTGACCTTCCTATAGCTATTGGAATCTTGGCGGCTACAGAGCAGGTAAATAAAGATAAACTAGATAAATGCGTTATTATGGGTGAACTGTCGTTGGATGGAACCATACTTCCAATCAAAGGAGCTTTGCCTATTGCCATACAAGCACGCAAAGAAGGTTTCGAAGCCTTGTTTGTACCGAAGCAAAATGAACGAGAAGCTGGTTTAGTAAATAATTTAAATGTATATGGCATTTCGCATATCAACGAGATAATTGATTTTTTAAATGGAACCAATCAGTTAGAGCCAGTTAAAGTTGATACACGTGATGAGTTTTTTCATTCACAATATGATTTCGAACATGATTTTTGTGATGTGAAAGGCCAAGCCAACATCAAACGAGCTTTGGAAATATCAGCAGCAGGTGGACATAATGTAATATTGATAGGACCGCCAGGTGCAGGTAAAACCATGTTGGCCAAACGCTTACCATCTATCTTACCTCCGTTGAGTTTGCAAGAAGCATTGGAAACGACGAAGATTCATTCAGTTGCAGGTAAATTAGCAGAAGGAGCTACATTGGTTTCAAAAAGACCTTTTCGATCACCCCATCATACTGTGAGTGATGTAGCCTTAGTAGGAGGTGGTGGCAATCCACAACCGGGCGAGATATCATTGGCGCACAATGGCGTATTATTTTTAGATGAATTACCCGAATTCAAACGGACTGTATTGGAAGTAATGCGACAACCTATGGAAGAGCGCAGAGTGACTATTTCGCGAGCCAAAATGAGTATTGATTATCCTGCCAATTTTATGTTGGTGGCTTCCATGAATCCTTGTCCTTGTGGTTATTTTAATCATCCCGAAAAAACATGTAGCTGCCCTCCTGGTGCTGTACAAAAATATTTAAATAAAATATCTGGACCTTTGCTAGACCGTATCGATTTGCATGTAGAAGTGACGCCTGTTTCATTTACTGATTTGTCCAATATTCAAACCAGTACACAAGAAAAAAGTGAGTCAATAAGAGAACGAGTATTGAAAGCAAGAGCGATACAAGGCGAACGATACAAAGAGCAAGAAGGTGTTTATGCTAATGCACAAATTAGCAGCAAACAATTGCAAGAAATTTGCATTCTAAATACTGCAGGGCAAAATTTATTGAAAAATGCCATGGAGCGTTTGAATCTTTCAGCCCGAGCCTATGATCGTATATTAAAAGTATCGCGCACTATTGCAGATCTAGCCGATAGTCCTGATATTAAAATAGAACACCTAGCAGAAGCTATTCAATATAGAAGTTTGGATAGAGAAAATTGGGGGAGTTAAATATTATTTGACGAGTATTTACTCGAAAACAATTCATAAAAATATGCATTAAGACCAAGCAGCAATAAACCGTACATTGTATCTTCTATGGGTATAGTCAATAATCTAATATTAATTATCTCGGCAGAATTATATATAACTACGGGTTCTTCAAGTCCAGTACCAGTCAATATTCCATTCACAATCATAAATGGAATTAGAAGTATTAAATAGCTAAAATAAAATCGACTCAACCATCCTTTATTACGAATCAATAAAATGAAAATAGCAGTCAAAAAAAAGGTTACAGAAGTATATAATTTTGGAGCGTAAAAAAAACTAGCTATTAATAATATCGAAACGAGTATAGATGAAATAGTAAGTTGATATGCTTTAAAGAAATCCTTTTTTATTAATATTTTAAAACAATGATAGGAGAATATAGATGCATAAGGAATGCAAATAAAAAATAAGATTTCTTCAATTGGTAAGCCAGCGATTTTGAAACCTAAAATGTATCGAGTATTAAAACTCCAAACACCCAGATGAGTGTATAAGATATCCCATAAAATAAAAAAACTTGCAGTAAGAATAGTTGCTGGTAAATAATATTTCCAGCGCTTGTAAAACTGCAATTTTGGATGAAATGAAAATAGGAAAGGTACTAGGACCGAGCACAAATTGACAAGAAGATAAGTATATTTTTCCATAGAAAAAATTGGACTACTTTGATGCAGCTTTTTGGGCTTCTTTAAAGTATTTCATTGGAACCCACAGCATGCCAAAGCATTCGCCATCTTCTTTTCCTAAGTGTTTGTGATGCACTTTGTGTGCCTTACGAATGGCTCTAAAATAAATTGAATCTGCATTGCGTAACCATTTGAATCGTTGATGAATAAATACATCATGGATAAGAAAGTAAGAGAATCCATAAGCTGTAATGCCAAGTCCAGCCCAAAAGTAAGGGAGGTGTAAGCCAATGTATGTGCCAAATCCTAAAAGCAAAATGCCAGGTGTAGCAAAAATTAAAAAGAAGTAATCATTTTTTTCAAAAAATTGATCTTCACCTTTATAATGATGATCGGCATGCAGATTCCATAAAAAACCATGCATGATAAAGCGATGTGCAAACCAAGCAACGCCTTCCATCAAAATGAATAAACTTAGAAATACAATAAAATTGATTAGAATTGTCATTGGTTAATTATTTAAGTATTGATTTATTTTTTCTGTTTCCTTTAAAATTAATTTGAACCAAGTCGTATAGTTTGATGTATGTAATTGAATTTCCTTCATTAATTGCTCCATAGAGATAAATTTCCAATCAGAAACTTCTTCTTCATTTGGAATAGGTGCTTCATTTGATCGACCAACAAACACGTGGTCAAACTCATGTTCTATAAGGTTATTTTCAAGGACTGACTCATACTTGAAACTAAATAATTTTTTCAAGGGGACACTAAAACCCATTTCTTCTTTTAATCTACGATTGGCAGCCTCTTGTGTAGTTTCATTTGCTCTAGGATGTCCACAACATGTATTGGTCCATAATAAAGCCGAATGATATTTATGGGAAGCTCGTTGTTGGAGCAAAAGTTGATTTTTTTCATTAAATATTAAAATAGAAAATGCTCTATGCAATAATCCTTGTTGATGTACTTGCATTTTTTCCATAAGACCAGTTTCCTGATCATGTTCATTGACGAGTATGAGCATTTCGGACGGTATCATTAAAGCAAATTTAAGTTATGTCTTAGATATGAGTTGAATAATAAAAATAATTTTTGGGTATCAGGTATTCGAATTCTGTTATGAAGAATACGTTCTGGTTTAGTATTAATTATTTTTTTAAACAATGATTTGTAATAGATATAAGCAAGATAAACTCCGAATCGAGCGCTCTTTGGTAGTTGAAGTATACCTTCAAATCCTGCTTTGAAGTCTTTGGCTATATCTTGTTCTATCTCTTTTTTAGTTGTCTTGTCAAATTGATTTATATCTAAATTAGGAAAGTAAACTCTGTTAAGTTCGTTGCAATCTTCACATAGATCTCGTAAGAAATTTATTTTTTGAAATGCACTGCCTAATCGCATTGCTGAAGGCTTCAATTGTTGATAAAGAGCTTCATCGCCTTCACAAAAAACTTTTAAACACATCAGTCCTACTACCTCTGCTGATCCAACAATATATTCTTTATATTCATCGGAGGTATATTCTTTTTTATTCAAATCCATTTCCATACTTTTTAAAAAAGTTGAAATGAGTTCTTCGTTAATATTGTATTGATGTACTGTTTTTTGAAAGCTGTTTAGTATTGGATTTAAACTTATTCGTTGATCAATAGCAACGTAAGTTTCTTTAATGAAAGTTTCTAATAAATATGCTTTATTATAATCATGAAAGGTGTCAACAATCTCATCTGCAAAACGAACAAATCCATATATGTTATATATAGGTTCATGAAAGCGCTTATTCAACACTTTGATAGCACTTGAAAAAGAAGTACTGTATCGAACTGTTGTCAATTTGCTTGTTTCATAAGATAGTTTGTCAAAAAGTGATTTAGTGGCCATGTTATGAAGATTGAGTTTTTAATATTTGTGTTGCGACTACTTTACCAGAAATCAATGAAGGAGGAACGCCTGGGCCTGGTGTGGTAAGTTGACCTGTATAAAATAAATTGTTGAGTTTTTTGCTTTTCATTTTCGGTTTAAAAATAGCAGTTTGCATAAGCGTATTTGCTAAGCCATAGGCATTGCCTTTGTATGAATTATAATCCGAAATAAAATTAGAGCATGCATAATCTTTTCGATAGATTACATGATTTGATATAGGTATTTCAAGATGCGACTCTAATCGTTTCATCACCAAATGATAGTAGTATTCTTTAATCTCAATAGTGTCTTTTAAACCTGGAGCAGTAGGAATTAATATAAATAGATTTTCACATCCTGCAGGTGCAACTGTGTGGTCCGATTTACTAGTAACCGAAACATAAAACAATGGATCGCTTGGCCAACTTGGGTTTTTGTATATTTCATTACCGTGTTTATCAAAGTCGGCATCGAAAAATAGATTATGATGTAAAAGTGAATCCAATTTAATATTTAAACCTAAATAGAATAAAATACTTGAAGGAGCTAGTATTCTACTATTCCAATATTTTTCATTGTATTGTTGATATTCTTTTGGTAAAAGATTTTGTTCAATGTGATGATAATCGGCACCTCCTACTATGAAGTCTGCTTGATAGATTGCTTTAGTTGTGATTACATTTTTTATTTGCTTGGCTTTGCATTCTATAGAATGTACGGGTTCGCCCAATTTAATTTTTACACCTAATTCGGTGGCTAATGAAACCATTGCTTTGACTATTTGATGCATACCACCTTCAGGATACCATGTTCCTAGTGTAATATCGGCGTAGTTCATTAAACTATACAGAGCGGGTATGTTTTTTGGTTGAGCCCCAAGAAATAATACCGGAAATTCAAGTAGCTGAATGATCTTAGGATTGGTAAAATACTTTCGTATGTAAGAATGAAATGACTGGAACAAATGCATTTTAAAAACACCTAATACAACTCTTTTGTCAATAAATTCAGTGATTGATTCACCCGGTTTTTGAACTAGGTCTTGCATACCTACTTCATATTTATATTGGGCCTCTTGCAAAAAGAGAGTTAGTTTTTTGCTACTTCCTTTTTCTAAAGATTCAAACAGCGTGTGCATTTCACTTAAATCAGATGGAATCTGAAGTGCATCGTCTTTACCAAAATACACTTGATAAGAAGGAGATAGTCGTTTTAAAGTATAATAATCAGTTGTTTTTTTTCCAAAATCATCGAAAAAAGCATCAAACACATCAGGCATCCAATACCAACTTGGACCCATGTCAAATGTAAAACCTTGAGCTGAATAGCTACGAGCGCGCCCACCGGCTTGTTCATTTTTCTCAAGGATAGTTACATCTATGCCTTCTTTAGCCAAATAACAAGCAGCCGATATGCCTGCAAAGCCTGCACCAATTACAATAGCTGATTTTTTTACCTTTAGAGACATACGTTCTACAAATCTAGTCAATATAAATTGGTAAACTCAAAGGAATAAACAATAGTCAAGTGAAAATTTCTATATGAAATTTTTGTTACTATTTTAAACAAGAAAATTCTTAGACCCCAAATAATTTTTTTAGATCTTCAGCTATTCTTAGCGGTTTTTGGGTTTTAGGATTTAATGCATACCAAACAATAATGGCCTTAGCCGCTAATTCAATCTTTTGTTTGTTGTAGATTTCAATTACTCGAATAGTTGTTGCTTTCTCGCACTTTTCAATCCAAGTTGTTATGCATACTTGATCGTTGAGTTTGAGTTGTTTAAGATAATCAATTTCATTTCTCGATACCACCCAAGCATATTCTTGTAGCATTTGTTTGGTTGCTACCTTTTTCCAATGTTCTCCAGATATGTATTGAGCCCAATTTAAGTAAACAATATTATTGACATGCCTATTTTTCATCTAGGTGTTTTTCTTCAACAATTAATTCAATTGAATAACGATGCATTGTGTATTAAAATAATTGATTCATTAATTCTTCGCTCATTTTTTCTATAGCATGTATAGAGTATCCTGCTATATGAGGTGTTACAATCACATTGTATTGAAGTAGTTGTGTAATGGGATTATGCTCGCTCGACAAAACTTCTTGTATGTTTTTTTCTTCTTGTAATACATCAAGGCAGGCACCAATTATTTTCCCTTTTTTTAATCCATCAACAATTACACTCGTATCGATAATAGCACCTCTGGATGTATTAATCAAATAATGATTTTTATGTATACTTTCCAAAAAGGCATTGTCGTAATAATGAAGTGTATCATTATTGAGTGGAACATGAAATGAGATTATATCAGCCTCTTGCTTTATTTCTTCGAGTGTTACTTCTTTTACTATTTCATTGCCAAAACCCGATTTATACTTGTCATAGGCCATAATTGATGGAGTAAATACCGACAGCTTTTTTGCCAAAGCACTTCCTGTATGTCCATATCCAATAATGCCTACTTTCAGGCTTTCAAGTTCAATACCTCTATTCGGTTCACGTATCCATTGCCGATGCTTGATTTCGTACATTGAACTTGGTATATGATGCAATAGTCCAAGAATCATACCCATTGTATGTTCGGCAACTGAGTTAGCGATGCCATTGGGCGAGCTATAATATCGTATACCATGAAGGTTGCAATATGATGTGTCAATTATTTCCATACCAGAACCTAGACGTGCAATCCACTTAAGTTGTGGAAATTTTGTCAAGGTGTCTTTATTTAAAATTAATTTATTTGAAGTAACAATACCGACTGTAGCCTGAAAATGATCATTGCTGATTTGTGATGCATTATCGATGATAAAAAATTCATAGCCTTGATCGCTTAATTTTTGTTTAAACGATTTGGAAATATTTGCAGAGAGAAGGACTAAACTCACGATGCAAATTTAGTTATCCTAGAGGATACATAGTAGCTTATATGTGTTAAATTCGTGTAGCATTATAGAATTCTACAAAATCAGCAACACTCAATTGTTCTGCACGTTTATTAAACACATCTTCGTGCAACTTTTCAGCTGGCAGATATGATTTAAAACAATTCCGTAGTGTTTTTCTTCGTTGGCTAAATGCAATTTTGACAAAAGATTTGAATTTAGTATAATCTTCTATTTGATAAGGGTTATTGTTTTTTTTCAATTTAATAACGCCTGATACTACGTTTGGTGGAGGTGTAAAACATGTATTAGGCACATCAAATAAATATTCAATATCATAAAAGCATTGTGTAACAACACTCATAATACCATAATTCTTACTACCATGTTTGGAGGCAATACGCAAAGCCACTTCTTTTTGAAACATGCCCACGACTTCGTCTACTTGATCTCTCCAATCCAAAACTTTGAAGATAATTTGTGTAGATATATTATACGGAAAATTGCCTATCACCGAAAAGGAACCTTCAAAAGGAATTTCAGCTTGTAAAAAATCATCATGCTCGATTTTGTCTTTTAATACGGGATAAGTACGTATAAGATAATCTACTTTTTCCTTATCAAGTTCTATACATTTATAATGAGGAATAGGGAGTTCTATCAAATATTTTGTAAGGGCACCACCACCAGGGCCAATCTCGAGCAGTTGTTGTATGGCTGGGCTCAATGCCTGAACTATTTTTTCACATACAGATTCGTCATGTAAAAAATGTTGACCGAGCGATTTTTTAAGTGTATAATCCATTTATGATTGTAAATGTACATTCTACTTAAGGAATGAATTTTATTTTTTTACGAATAATATATGCATGATAATAATAACAACAGGCAATACTTTGCAAAGGATGAAATTGTGCTATAAATTTTTTGGCTTGCTCATTGTCAATTTTTTTATTTTCAAAAGCCTCGTAGGCAATACTGCCTATTAAAGCAACATCATAATCGGGATAGATATTGATTCGATTTAATGCTACCAATATATATACATTGGAAGTCCAGTTTCCGATACCTTTTAGCGAACATAATTTGATTTTTGCATCATGGTCATTCATTTTTTTCTAATGTAATAAAAAAATCAGGTTCGTTTAAAACAGTCTCTGACAGCAACTTTATATAACGAGTTTTTTGTCGTGTGATGCCACAAGCTCTATATTCTTCTTCAGTCAATTGAATAAGATTAGAAGGGAGTATATTCGTGCAATATTTTTTTAACCTATCAAAACTTGATTTGGCTGATGCCAATGAAACTTGTTGTTCAATAATTGTTTTACACAATGATTCAAAACAATTTTCTCGTTTCCAATAAGGTGGATACAAATGAGAAGTATGTATACGTGCAATAGATGCATGCGACAGTCGAAGTTCATCGCAATATTTTCGAAAAGTATTTTTTGAAAATGATTTCAAAAACGAATTCTATTATTGAGGTAATAAAACGGTATAGGTTCTACCTTTTGAATTATTCAAGTGTTTTTCTCTCATCCAAGGATTAAGCAATTTCAGCATTTTGTAGTTAGTACCTTTGTTTTTGGCATATTGTATCAAATCGCCAATGCCATATGTAATTGTAACGCGTTTGAGGTTCACTGTATGATATACATCATCATAATCTAAATTGAATCCTGAACGAGTTGGATTAGATAATATATATTTCAATGCAGCAATTCTGAAAATATATCGCATAGTTTCTTCAGGCAATAATAAATTGTAAAAACTATTTTCACCTTGCGCTGTCATAGCACCATTGTAACCACCCATGCCACAGTTGTACGAAGCAGCAGCCGCAGTCCAGTTGCCAAATTTATTATATGCTTGTTTGAGATAAGCACATGCAGCATCGGTTGCCTTTTCTGGATTGTAACGTTCATCAACTTCATCATCTATATGTAATCCAAAGCTAGGGGCCGTTCCTTTCATAAATTGCCAGAAACCTACAGCGCCGGCTTTTGAAATTTGATTCTGTAACGCACTTTCTGCTACACATAAATATTTGAAATCATCGGGTACATTATTGGCTTTTAAGCGCTCTTCTATCATAGGCATATAACGTCCCATGAGTTTTATAATATAACATGTAGTGCCTTGCATATAAGTATTCACTAGTAGTTCACGATCAAATCGTTCGCGAATGTCCCATTGTTCTAACGGAATTTTCTCGCCAAATAATGTATAGCTTTTAGGCACTTCAGGTGCTGTTACATTGACAGGCACATGATTCGATACAGGCTTTTCAAAATTATCAGCATCAGTATTTATATAACGGGGATTTTGATTTTGAGCTTGCAACAACAAAGTATAACATGCTAACCAAGTTAGTAGGATAATTTTTTTCATTAAAATTAAATTAGGTTGTTTTCTTTTTATAAATAGGAACTGTGCTACATGGTTCGCCATACATTAAACTTTTTACGACTGGTCGGAGTTTAAATGTGATGGCCGCATAAGCACTTTCGGGAATGGGTATTTCACCACAACCTTTAATTACCACTCGCTTGTCAATATAATCGTCTGTATTGATTTCGTTGATTGCATTAAGTAATAATTGGGTTTTGGTTTGGTCGGGTTCTCCCAGTATCAATGTTTTTGCTACTGGTTGAAGATAAGAAGATGCAATCATATATGCCCATACAGGAATAATAGCATCAGCACTGCAAGTAAGTATTACATTTTTGCCTTCGTACTCAGACCAATCAAACGCTAATAAAGCTGCCCTGAAATCTTTTTCTTTTAATATCAACTCCATAAACAAGAATGGCTTTAAATCAAATACCATAACATCCTTGGGAAGAAATTCTTCCAAATTCAATGTGATAATTCCACTTTCTGCCACTTTGTTTTCAATAGCTTCCATTCTTGCAAAAATACATTTTTAGATGAATGCATGTGTTAAATAAAATGTAAAGAGATTAGAGTTGAAAACGTTCGCTTAAATTCTATACTGTTTATATTTTGAAATTGTATGCAATAGATTTGTAACAATGTTGCATGAATGAGAATTAATTTTCTATATTTATACCTTGTATTTTATTTAATCACTCAAAAACTAATAACAAGTTATGTCGTTTCCTTCAGATCTAGAAATTGCGCAAAGCGCCGAAATAAAACATATCAAAACTATTGCTGCAAAAATTGGTATCACAGAAGATGATTTGCAGTACTATGGAAAAAATAAAGCAAAATTGCCACTAGATTTAATTGATGATGAAAAAATTAAAAAAGCAAAATTAATCTTAGTTTCAGCCATCAATCCGACACCTGCCGGAGAAGGTAAAACAACTGTTTCTATAGGATTAAATGAAGGTTTGAATAAAATTGGAAAGAAAGCAGTTGTCGTTCTTCGTGAACCTAGCTTAGGACCCGTATTCGGTATCAAAGGAGGTGCAGCTGGGGGTGGTTATAGTCAAGTAATACCGATGGAAGATATTAATTTGCATTTCACGGGCGATTTTGCAGCTATTGAAAAAGCGAATAATTTATTGGCTGCGTTGATTGATAATAATCTTCAAAACAAAGTAGGCAATTTAGGCATTGATCCTCGTACCATAAAATGGAAGCGAGTAATGGATATGAATGATCGTGCATTGCGTCAGATAACCATAGGACTCGGCGGAACATTGAATGGTATACCACGTGAAGATGGATTTAATATTACACCCGCATCAGAAGTAATGGCGATTCTTTGTATGAGTAAAGATATTGATGATTTAAAGCATCGATTAGGGAATATATTTGTAGGATATACATTTGACAAAAAACCAATTTTTGCACACGATTTAAAGGCGCAAGGCGCTATGGCATTGTTGTTGAAAGATGCAATCAAACCCAATTTAGTGCAAACCTTAGAAGGAAATCCTGCTATCTTACATGGAGGTCCATTTGCTAATATTGCCCAAGGAACTAATACCATTTTAGCGACTAAAATGGGATTGAGTTTAGGAGATTATGTAGTGACAGAAGCTGGATTTGGAGCAGACCTAGGTGCTGAGAAATTCATGGATATTAAATGTGGCTATGGCAATTTATCACCAGATGCTATTGTGTTAGTTGCAACAATACGTGCATTGCGTCATCATGGAGGAGCTAAAAAAGAAGAGTATAATACAGCGAGTATCGAACGAGTATCTAAAGGATTTGGCAACTTAGAAAAACATATAGAGAACTGTAAAAAGTTTGGTATTACGCCGGTGGTAGCTATTAATTATTTCCCAGCCGATACAGATGAAGAAATCAACTATGTACAAGAACAATGTGCCAAACATGGTGTGAAGGCTGTCGTATCGTATGGTTTTGCCAAAGGTGGTGAAGGAACTAAAGAGTTGGCTCAAACGGTATGCGATGTAATTGAAAGTGGTGTGAATAATTTCAAACCATTATACGACTGGTCATTATCGGTGGAAGAAAAAATAAAAACCATTGCTACAGAAATCTATGGTGCATTGGATGTTGAGTATTCCTCAAAAGCAAGAACACAATTAAAACAAATTAAAGAGTTGGGTTACGACAAGTTACCAATTTGTATGGCCAAAACACAAAAGTCGTTGAGTGATAAAGAAACCGTTGTAGGAAGACCTACAGGTTTTACAATCAATGTACGTGAATTTGAATTTGCAGCTGGTGCAGGATTTATCATACCTATCTTAGGTGATATGATGCGTATGCCTGGTTTGCCTGCTGTGCCTGCTTCAGAGCACATGGATATTGATAACAATGGTAAGATAAGTGGACTTTCTTAATAGTGTAAAGTAAAAAGGTAAATGTAGATAGAGGAGTGAGAGCTCCTCTTTTTTTAAGTTAATTATTAACTGAAACATATTTTTTCAAATGAAAGTCATAATTTATCTTTATCAAAAATTATTCATATGACTATTGCAGAACAAAAATTGCTACTTACACAAAATGTTCTTGCTATAAAAGACAAAAAATTATTGTTTCAGTTGGAACACTTAATTGATGTTCATAATAAGGAAATTGATTTGTGGGATGAATTGCCACTTTCTGTACAACAAGATATTGATGAAGCAAAAAAAGAAGCCATTGAAGGCAAAGG
>JBIIJQ010000059.1:0-19491 GCA_044233655.1 Chitinophagaceae bacterium
TTGAAACCAGAATTAGATGAATTGAAAGCTAAATTGGGTGACGATCAGCAAGCCTATGGTGTAGAGCAAATGAAATTGTACCGACAAGCAGGAGTAAATCCACTCGGAGGATGCTTGCCCGCCTTGCTTCAACTTCCGGTTTTCTTTGCCCTCCTCTCCTTCTTCCCCAATGCAATAGAATTAAGGCAATCGAGTTTCCTTTGGGCCAAAGATTTATCTACATATGATTCTATTTTCAACTTACCATTTACGATTCCATTCTATGGTGATCATGTAAGTTTGTTTACTATCTTATTTGTCATCACTAGTTTATTGATGGCATTGTATAGTACCAATATGGCTGCTACCGATCAGAACAACCCAATGATGAAATATCTACCTTTCATCATGCCGATTATGTTTTTAGGTATCTTCAATAAACTTCCAGCTTCGTTGACTTATTATTACTTTGTATCCAATGCCATTACCTTAGGCTTACAGTTTGTAATACAGAACTATATCATAGATCCTGTAAAAATACATGCACAGATACAAGCTAAGAAAAACGAACCACCCAAAGAGAATAAACTCATGAAGCGCATGGCAGAAATGCAACAACAAAATGCGGAACGCATGAAAAAAGGAAAATAATAATGAAGGGAGCTATTGGGCTCCCTTTTTTTATGTATCATCAAAGATGAAGTCAGATTGGATTTTCTAAGAAATAAAAAGTAATTTAGAATCTCATAAATAATGCTTAACTATGAAAAACACAATCTTAATCGCATTACTTGCAACCTCCGTATTATTTATTACATGTTGTAAGAAAAAACAACTTTCGGTACGATATCCAGAAGATACAGAAGATACCTACCTTACACCTCCTGAGCGATTGTGTAATAAATGGTGGATACTCGACTCTGTTTCGCTCAATGGCATGGACTATACTGATACACTTGATTTGTATATTGGAGAATATAAGTTCTATATTAATTCAGAAGAAATTGAATATCATAATACTACAATTAAATACAGAATTGGAAAAATTGAAACTGACAAATGGGCTCCAGAAATTGGAATTATGGCTTTTTTTGACGAGCCCTATCAAAAAATAAATTTTTCTCCTGCATCAACTCCATTCCAATCTGATACGGTAATATCATATGCCCCTTATTTATACCACCCATATACTTCTTTATGGGAAATAAGGAAGTTATCAAAAGATCAAATAAAGATCCAAATTCAACATAAAGACACAACTATAATTAATTACTATAAATCTATTTAATTTGAAAAACACCATTTTAATTACATTATTCATATTACTAGGTACTATTACATGTTGTAAGAAAAAAGAGCTATCGGTACGATACCCAGAAGATACAGAAGATACTTACCTTACACCTCCTGAGAGACTATGTAATAAATGGTGGATACTCGATTCTGTTTCGCTCAATGGCATGGACTATACAGATACGCTTGATTTGTATATTGGAGAATATAAATTCTTTATTGAGAGTAAAGAGCTCAAATCACAAAGCTTCAATGCATACTATAGAAATGGGAAAATACTACCTGAAAAAAATTTAACCCAATTAAATATTAAATTTTATTTCTCAACATCATATGATGCCATAGCATTTTATTCGGAATCAACACCTTTTCAGTCCGATACAGTTATTTCATTTGCACCATATTTATATCATCCGTATACAGCAAATTGGGAAATTAGAACATTATCCCTCAATCAATTTAAAATTCAAATTAAACATAAAGACACCACTATAATTAATTACTATAAATCTATTTAAAATGAAGAATAAATTAATAGCCGCATTTATCCAATTATATTTTAAAAAACAATAATCATAATTTACAAAAACACATTACTTACTTACCTTCCTCTTATTTCAATTTCATTTTACAAAATTCAAAAAAAGCTTCCTTCTCTTCGACAGTTAATGAATCAATGATATTATATTGACTCATAGATAAGTCCTTATATTCAACACTTAAGTAATGATTTTTAATCATAACTTGTTTCACAGCATCCCATGAAATAGATTTAGTGTACAATGGAAGTTCGATCGTTATTTTTTCTTCCTTAAAATCGATGTACTGATCGTGAAAGATTCTATTTTCCATCCACATAATTAATAAAATAAATGATGCTACAAACCCATAAAGCAAAGCCGCAAGATTATGGTCTTTTTGTAAAAAATGCATACACCCCATCATCAAAAAACCTATTTCAAGTATTCGAAATATTCGATTATTGTTAGGATCTGTGAAAAGGCTACGCTTAAAAATGACCAACACAATAATTAAAATGGAAGGAGGCAAAATCGCTAATAATTGAATCCAATTGGTTTCAACAGCAATTATATATTGCATTCCGTAAAACAACAGAAACAAAGCAGCCATTACATGCATGGCTCTTGATTGTAAATAGCGACGTGGATTGTCTTCTTTATGAAGTTTGAAATAAAAATGCTTATGCATTTTCGTTTGATTTCATAAACAGATTACACATTCTATATAAGATACGTGCACCTACACTGGCATCGATCGAATCCTGCGAATCTTCACCACAGCTTACTTCATTTAAATCGAAGGCGATTATACGTCGACCACTTTCCACTACTTTTTTAAACAAGTATTGAATTTGTTCGGTTTCAAAACCACCTTGAACGGGCGTACCTGTGTTTTTGCAAAGCTTAGGATCTAATCCATCTATATCAAATGAAATATAAACTTGTTGTGGCAAATGGGAAATGATATCATCGCAAATTTGTTTCCAAGTTTCTCCTTCATATTCTCTTGCTTTGATGTGATTGTCAAAGAATGTTTTGATACGAGGCTCCGATTGCATCAAGTCATATTCCTCATCACAGAAATCGCGAATACCTACTTGAACTAATTTTTTCATTTGAGGTACCTCTTGCAATACATTGTACATAATAGAGGCATGCGAATAGGTAAATCCTTCGTATGCTTTTCGCAAATCGGCATGTGCATCAATTTGTAAAATTCCAAAATCACCAAAATGCTCCCCAGCTGCTTTCATCAATCCAAGCGGTGTACTATGATCGCCCCCTACCAATGCAACATATTTATCTTTGGCAAATAGTTCCATTGCTTTATTGTAAATCCATACTTTCAGGTCTTCTCCACCTTTATTGATTTCATCGAGTTTTTTCTGTAATTGATTATTATCACAGGTTTCGTTTCCTTCACTTAAGTTGGAAATAATTAACTCGGCACAATGACGCAAATAATCATTCTTTTTGATAATGGTCTTGTCCATTTCGGGCATAAAATAGCCTTCCTTCCAATAGTTCATGGCATCCAAATCACACATATCGATTTGATAGGAAGCTTCTACTATTTTTTCGGGTCCTTTGGCAGTTCCATTTCGATAAGAAACAGTTACTTCCCAAGGAATAGGAAGTAAAATTAATTTAGCATTGTCTTCGGTAGTTGGAAGACCAAAAATATTGTTGGATGCAATACCAACCGAATTAGGGTCAAAATCTGTGATAGCCATATGACTGATTTATCAAATTTTTTAAAGAACGCAAAGTTACAACTAGAATATTGCATTCAATTTATTAGTGGTTTATTTTTTGTTATAATATGCAAGTACTTTACTAATTGGCAAGCCCATTACATTGTAAAAGCAGCCATTGATTTTTTTAATACCAACAACACCTATCCATTCTTGTATGGCATAAGCACCTGCTTTGTCGTATGGCTTATATTGATCGATGTAAAACTCTATTTGTGACAAGGTCAATGGATTAAATTGCACTTCGGTCGTGTCCGAAAACGAGACTATTTCGTCTTTACTTGCTAATACGACGCCCGTAATGACAGAATGAGTTTGTCCTTCGAGGGCGGTCAATATTCGAATTGCATCTGCACGATCGGTTGGCTTGCCTATTATTTCATTGTGTAATACAACTACAGTATCGGCAGCTAAAATAATTCGGTCAGGATAGTCCTTTTGTATAGCAAGGGCTTTTTGTAATGCTATATACTCTGGCACTTGTTCCACAGGCATCTCAGCAGGAAATGACTCATCAGTATCCTTTGTTATTAATTCAAAATCGACCGCTGCCAATTCGAGCAAATGTTTTCGACGAGGCGATTTAGATGCAAGAATTAATTTTTCTATGCTCATTCCTATTAAATTTGTGGCAAGGTAATGAGGCAACTTGAATTTTACATCAAATTGTAATTTCAAAAAGCCCTATTTTCATTTCAAGATCAATGCAACAGTTCAAAATATGTTTTATTTTTTGGGGTATGCTTTTTACACTAGCATGTAGAAACAAGTCTGAAAATCAACCCTATAAACCCATTGAGACATTGGGCCGATATCTTTTTTACGATACGTATCTTTCAATCAATCATACTAAGTCCTGTGGCAGCTGCCACGCACCTCAATTTGCTTTTACCGATGGCTATAGACGCAGTGTGAGCCCATTGGGAGAAAACTTGTTGCATAATTCTCCATCACTTTTAAATACAAGTGAAAACAATTTTTATGACTGGGCAAATCCAACAGCCACCGATTATATCAAACAAATGCAACGACCTTTGTATAATCATCAACCGATTGAATTAGGATTAGATTTACATTGGGACGAAGTGGCGGAGTATCTTTCATCGGACTCAACTTATCGTAGTTTATTTTCTACCTCATTTCCCAGTGAAAAGAATCTTGTGACAAAACAACACATAGAATTCGCCATAGCATCTTATGTAAAAACGCTAAACTCAACTCAATCGGCCTACGATCAATATATAAATGGCAATACACAAGCCATGAGTGCATCTGCCATACAAGGATTACACTTATTTGAAAGTAAGGAACTTGCCTGTGCTCAATGTCACAAACCGCCTTCCTTTACCGTGGCATCCTCATCTCAAAAGTTAAACGAAGTCTATGTCAATATCGGGCTATATAATATTGATAACAAAAACGAATATCCTGCAGACGATAATGGATTATTTAATTACACAAACAAAAAAGAAGATCAAGGGAAATACAAAATACCCTCTCTACGAAATGTAGCCATGACTCAACCTTACATGCACGATGGGAGTATTACAACTTTGGAAGAAGTGATAGATATATATGCGCGTGGTGGTAGAAATAGTAAAACAGGCGAATACATTGGTGATGGGAAAGACAATATTTACAAACACGCATTGATTTCAGGTTTTGAACTTTCCACTACAGAAAAAAGAGCATTGATAGATTTCTTAACTTCACTTACTGATACAAGTTATTTATCAAACGAGCATTATTTAAACCCATTTAGAAATAAATAATTTGAGTACTTTCGTAGTATATTTTTATTAACGCATGCGATTCATTTCCATTCTATACATTCTCATTTCTTTTATATTTATAGCCTCATGTGATTCTAATTCATCCAAGTCCTCATCTTCAAATTCTGAAAAAAAACTTATTAATGAATCACTCATTTTACCCGATTCAATTTCAGTATTGTTTCCTCTTTTAAAAAAAAGATATGAAACCATTGAAGCCGCTCTATCACTTCCTATACCTATTATATTATTTCAATCGAATGATAGCTCTATAGCGAAAGCACAATCCTTGGCATTAAAAGACAAACGATTTATTGAAAATTTAGTTGATAAAAAAACACATGAAGCCTATCGAAATGAAATCTTCAACATTTATAAAGCTCGTCCACAAGAAGTATCGACTGCCAATCAAAATGGCAATGTATACAAAATAGAAATGTATAACTACGCCCTTAATTTGACTACGACAGCCTTTGTAGATATTACATCCAATGCTGTAATTTCGGTAAATACATTACCTCAATCACAACCAGACATACCTACCTATTTAAAAGATCTGGCGATACAACTAGCCATCAACAACGAAGCAGTGATAAAAGCACTTGGTTATAAACCTGGTGAACAAGATGCCTTGATGTCGAATACCAAAACGGCCTTGAACAATACAAAATGTGAACGTAGTATGCATTTATGTGTTGCACCTACCTTTACTATAAAAGATAAAGCATTGTGGGTGATAGTCGATTTGACTAATTACAAAGTAGTGGGTATACGATGGACGAATACAGGTACTGAACAAAAAACACCTGTTCGTATATCAGAAAAAAAATTGAAATTTGATAAAATTATGGAATGCTATTGCAAGGCAGTTTCTAATATAGAAAAAAATGATTGGAACTTAAATTATGTAATCACTACGAGTGATGGTCTTAGAATATCCGAAGTAAAATACAAAGACAAATTAATTATCAACAATGCTAAAATAGTGGATTGGCATGTAAGCTATAGCAATACAGATGGATTTGGATATAGTGATGCTGTAGGCTGTCCTGAATTCAGTCAAGCAGCTGTGGTAGCAGTAAGTGATCCAATTATAAGTGACATTATAGAGAATGGAACTACCATTGGTTTTGCACTTGAACAATATTTTAGCAGTGAACAATGGCCATTGCCTTGCAATTATAATTATATGCAACGATTTGAATTTTACAATGACGGTCGATTTAGAGTAGCGGGTGCGAGCCTAGGACGAGGCTGTGGAAATAACGGCACCTATCGACCCGTATTTAGAATATCGATGGCAGGCAATGAAAATACTTTTTCACAATTTAGCAAAAACAATTGGGCAACATGGCCAAAAGAACAGTGGCATTTACAATCAGAACAAGACACATATACGCCTGAAGGTTATTTGTATAAAATTGAAAATAAACAACAACAAGGCTATTATATAGAACCCAACAGAGGACAATTCAAGGATGGTAGCCGTGGCGACTTTGCTTACATGTATATTACCACCCAACATCTAGATAAAGACGAAGGGGATAATGACTTAGGAAGTATTGGGCCATGTTGCAATACAGATTACCATCAAGGACCTGAAAAATTTATAGAACCAACACCTGAAAATATCAATTCAACTGGAATTGTAATATGGTATGTGCCTCAAATGAAAAATGATGACACCAAGGGAAAAGAATACTGCTGGGCTGAAAGTTATTTAGAACACGGTGTTTACAAAACGCATGTTTACCCTTGTATGGCTGGCCCACTATTTGTACCTATTAAAAAATAATCATGAGAAACTATATCTTAAATGCTTTCATATTTTCGAGTTTGTTATCACTAGTTGCTTGCGAAGAAAAAATGACTGAAGATGAAATAGCACGAATAGGCATAGAACCATGTCGAAAACCTGCAAAATTTATTTCTACAATTGGATTTGATCCAAGCAAAGCGGCATTTAGTACATCCGAACAAAATATAAAAGGATTGGCATTGATTCAGCTTCCTGCTAGTGGTGATTCAATTCGAAAAGTATATCAGGATTCAAGTTGGTCACAATATGGATACATGAGTTCAATTACTACAGACGATAATGGAAATGCTTATGTTGCACCAATACCATTTGTAAATACATTGGATAATACACTCGCTACAATCCATACCATATACAAAGTCAATAACGAAAATGGCAAAATGGAATTATTCATGGAGTTACCAAAAATCGATTCAACAACTGGTGTTAATCCATATGGTATTTTAGGACTCTATTATGATTGTCATGGAAAAAAAATGTATGTTTCCTCTGTAGGAGGTAGTACACAAGAAAAAGAAAATGGCAGTATATATGTCATTGATATAGCGAGTAAAAAAATAATAGATCAACTAAAAGGTTATGATCCGTTGGGATTATTTGTAGGTGGTGCAACTGGAAGTAAAAAACTTTATTTTGGCCATGCCCGTACATCAGACATTTATTCAATTGAACTAACAAAAGATGGCACATTCAACGGGAAGCCAACAATTGAATTAAGCTTAGACGGCATTGGTCCACGTGGAATGGACAAAGCTCGACGTATAAGAAGCGATCAGTACGGCAATTTATTAATATTCGGAATAGATTTTAGTTTCAACCTTGCAGCCCAATCTAACAAACCAGAATCTAGATACCAATTTGGATATAATAGGGAAGATAAAAAATGGGTTTTGATGAAGATTGATTAATATTATACACAGATTACGCATTAGAAATGCGTAAACGACTAAGAGCTTGTAATTCATTACTTATGATAATGTATCGTCCTGATTTTGGTTGACCGTTTTTGGCGTTATCCACAAGGGGATAAGATACTTGTGTTTTGCTGTTGTAATAATAATATATTTCTTTGTTTTATTCAAGTGAAACAGATTTGGCTCTGACGTTGGGGGATGTCAACCAGAAAGGGATAACTTGATGCGACGAAGTAAGTTTACTAACTTTGTTAGTGCCACAACATGTTTCTGTTGTGGCATTTTCATTAAATTTACTTTTGAGCTATTATGCCTTTGTAATTCCCTCACACTTAGTTTTTTTATAGGTTTTCCAATATTTCTTTAACACACCTTCCCTTGCATGACTGGACAATTAGAGAAAATGTACAAGCCAAAATGCGTATTGCAGTCAAAAAGATTTTACGCAAACATGGCTACCCACCAGATATGGAACTCAAAGCTACGGAGACAGTAATAGCTCAAGCTAAATTACTAGCTGACAATTTGAATACGAATGTCTACCCATTTAGTTTTGGAGATAATCTACCTATAGCTGCAAATGAATAAATTTTAATTTTGGTTTGCTTGTTGCAATCACTTTCCTTTTATATTTTCGTATAAATACTTGCTCACATGAAGTTATTACACTTATTGCTATTCATTATTTTACTCAGCTCCTCTTGTGAATCACTAACGCCCGAAAAAATTTATGAAAAATATAGATCAAGTGTAGTACTCATTAAAAATGAATTCTATTTTGTAATACATTTTGACAATGGTTTAGACTTTTATTATACTATTGGCCCAAATGGGCAACCTAAATTGCACGACAATGAATCTGAAGCTCTTGAAAATGCATCTACGTCATTTGGTACTGGCTTTTTTATTTCAGACAATGGTGAAATTGCTACAAACAGGCACGTAATCTTTCCTGAAAAATCGCAAGAAAAAGTAGGAGAAGCAATCAATAAATATTTCTACAGCCTTCGCGGAGACTTACAAAAAGCAATTAATGAAAAAAATGTAGAAAGCAGTAAGATAGAAGCCTATTATGCACGTTACAACGCATACCTCAACTTTAATGATGTCAATACATTAAAAGATGCATATCTAGAAAAAAAGAATGCAATAGTGGAATTGGAAGAATTACTTTCTACACTAAACTTCAATCCAAATAATACAGAAATCAAGATGAAGCGTAAGTCATTAGGAATTGCGTATGACAATACACATGTAACTAATTCGAAAGATTTTATTGAATGTGTACCAATTAAAAAAGCAAATGATGAAAACATTGATTTAGCTATTATTCAACTAAAAAATAAAAAAACTCCTGTATCAGTCAAAGAATTTATCAGTTTGAAAGATATAAAAAAAGGGCACAAACTCAAATTAGGTGATGATGTACATATGATAGGATTTAACTATGGTATAAAATTAGCTGAAACATCTGACGGTATTAAATCCCAGTTTACGTCTGGCAAAATTACACAGGACCCTGATTCAAAAAGTGTACTTTATTCTATACCATCATTACATGGTTCTAGTGGTAGTCCAATAATCAATAAATGGGGTGAATTAGTAGCTATCAACTTTGCTAAAGTATCAGAAGAGCAAAGTTTCAACTTCGGCATCCCATCCTCTTTCTTAAAAGATTTACATGCTAAAACTCAAGTAGAAAGTTTAGAAGATAAAGTATCATTGCCAAGTAACAATACTCAGGAAGATAATTCTAACAATTTCAACAATACATCATCAAGCCCAAGTAGTACTAATTCTATTGATAACAAAGCTATTATTCAAAGCATGACAGAAGCAGAGGACAGTCGTGACTTTGATGCTATTTTTAGTCATTTTTCACCTAATATAGTTAGGTATTGGGATATAAATAATCCTACATATGACGATTTAAAGAAAAGATATGAGTATAGTTGGAGAATTACCTCAGATAGTAAAAACACAATACTTAGAATTGATAAAATAACAGATAACACATACGATCTTATTTCTTCTTTTGAATATTATAGCAATAAAAAGCAGGAAAGGATTACAAAAGAAAGTCGAGTTAGATTTATTTTTGATAACAATGGAAAAATAAGCGAGGTATATGGTCTATAAATCATTCATAAAGTGAAAATAATTATTAAATTCCTTTATGCTATAATATTATTTCAACTATTATCTTGTAATAGCAAAGAATCGAGTAACAATAATAATTTATATAATAGCTCTGACAATTCTTCTAGATACGACAATAGTGAAACATCTAGTGATGATGTTAGTGAAGCTTCTAGTGATGATGCACATTTAAACAATGATAATTCAGAATCAAGTAATCAAACACCTAATCATATTAGTTCTGAAAATGAATGCAACTATGAAGATGGTGTGCATTCTGCAACTGTATATTATACAAACCCAGAAACCGGTTTTTCTAATACGTACACTTTAGATGTAGAAATTGAAAGCTGTGAAGTAATCCAAATTAATTTCCCAAATGGTGGATGGTTGGATAGTGACCATATTACACCCTCAGGATTAGACGATAACGGCACTTGTACTGTATTTGGTGAAGATGGCAAAACGTATGAAGTTGAATTAGATTAATATTTTATTATATTCACTATTTTTTATATAAAATTATTTTCTTTCACTTAAATATGTTCTCTTTGTATAATTTCATTATTTGTAACCTATTAATTTAAAAATTCATACTCTTAAACAAAACTTATGAATACAAGCAAACACATTCTTTTATTTTTTATTTTATTATCCTTTTCAATTCACTCTTATTCCCAAGATATTATTTTATTTAAATCAGGTGATGAGCTTAAAGCAAAAGTATTAGACATCAAAGAAGATATTATTTCTTATAAGAAGTGGGATAATATTGAAGGTCCTACTTACACTACTTCCAAGGATAAGGTTTTTATGGTAAAATATATTAATGGCACTAAAGATGTTTTTTCAGCCGAGCAACCTATTTCTAATAATTCAATAACTGATGAAAACAAAGAACTCAATGCTTTTCAAGCTGACAAAAGAAGAAGAGCTCTAAACACAATTTCTAATACATCTGAAAATAAAAATATTGACCCGCAAACAGAAATCCTTAAATTAGAAAAATTGAAAAGACATTATATTAATGGTGGTATTGGTTGTAGTATACTTGGCCCGCTTATTTTAGCAGGTGGTGTTGCATTAATTCAATACGATCCACTTTTATTCCCTGATGGTAGTAACTTAGGCATTTATGCAGGTGGTGCTGTTTCTCTTTTTTCACTATTCATTATATCTCGTATCCCTATTGCATTTGTAAAAGCTGGTAGATGTAGTTCAAAAATTAACAAGTTAAATTCTAATGTAAAAATTTCACCTACATTAATTAATAATTATGCAATTGGAAAAGTAAATCCAACATTAGGTTTAAATATTTCCGTTTCATTTTAAAATAGGCTCATACTTGTTTTATTAATTTTTATCTAACATCTCGTTTAGATTCTTAGTTACTATTTATAATTTAATTTGGGTGGCACACACGCTATCCGTTCCAAGTACGTCCATCACGCCATTGGTGGATGGTACGCGCTTTCCACTACTATCGTTGCCACAATTGCGCTAAATATAAAATCTAAATTTTTATTATAGTTGCATCTTATTTTTTCTTACTTTTTTCTATTTCTGGCTTTTTATAAATCAGCTTTGATCTTTTCATTCTTTCAGTTGTCTCTCTGAACATTACTCTTGTAACTCCGATTTCATATTCATCTTTTGAAAATTTCATTCCTACTACTTTAATAAATGGAATATTTTCAAATTGTTTATCATAGAAATCTACATATAAATTAACTACTTTTCCACGGGTATTTACTGATTTTCCTCCATGAAGCGCAACTCCTGGTACTAGTGTTCCTATAGATGCTCCTTTTACACTTGTTCCTTTATTGTAGACATCTTGATTAAAACCTATTTTTATAAATAAATCAATATTTTTTTCTTCTAATATTTTTGTTATTTCGGTCTCAGTATATTGCTTATTATCAGTAAATATATCCTTGTAGAAAAATGTATTTATATTAAAGTTCCTTCTTAAAATATTTTCATATACATTAAATAATTGTATCGGAGAGTTAGTCTCAATTAGACAATTATTATATTCACTAGGTTTCATATTTTTATGGTAATAAATATAGGAGTCATTATCAACTCTTAAAGTCACATACTCATTTTCGGCATTCGTAGAAATATTCTTTGCTAAATTATTTTGAGCATTTGTTGTCAATGTACTTAGTAGAAGTATAGTATAAATTATGTTACTAATGCTTTTTTTCATACTTTGGTTAATCTGTAATATTATTTTCATCGTACAAATTTAGATTAATTTTATCCTTATCCGATTTTAATTTGCTTCTCTTATATCCTCACAGAAAAGACGGCTTGTGCTTTGCCTTTACACAAAGCCTCTGCTCAAAGCACTCTATGGGGTTGCAGGCAGTTTTAAACTGTCACTCTTTTTGAGCCTTTGCTTGCTCTGCTTTATGGCCTATCCTTCAGCAAGCTTCAGGAAAAGCCATCCTTAACATAAGCAAAGCGTCAAAAAGCCATAGCACCCTAACGCTCCCTTCGTGCTATTTGTGCCAGTATTAAAACCTGCCAGAAGCTACTTATACATAATGTGGTATTATAGTACTTTTTGCTACCCTCATAGGCAGCTATGCTCTAAATAAAAAAAGTCCTATAAATACATTATGTTAAGTATCCAACCCCATAGCATACCTGCATAAAAAAAAGTATATTAGTAAGTTTCATTTGATATTTTATGCAAGGTTGTAGCCGTCTTTTCTACCCCCGCTTCTAATGCACCTTCGCACCCACCCGCCCTTTTCAATGGTAGCAGAAAATAAAGAACTTTCATTTCGTACAGGCTATTGCTCAAAGAAGCTTCCTTTATGCCTGTTCATTCCATGTCACAGTCATTTCAGTTCAGCATCTTTCTGAGCAACCCACAGCAAGAGCAATCCATCTCGTTTCTATACATCTTTTCGGTAGTGTCTAAATACGAATAGATTTACACCTTATCACAGTTCCTTACCCTTGCAAATCCATTCGCATCTTTAGCCATGTTGGGTAGTCCTAGTTTATCCTCGTTGTATTGCACTTGCTTTTTCACCTCCCCACAATAAGCATTCGTATAGCTTTATTTTCTGTGTCATTCGTCCCACCCTACTTGACGTTCCTATTTTTCATTCCGTTAATTACCCAGCCTTTCCCATTGTCCACATATTTCATTGATCAGTGGTTTCATAGTTTCATTTTCCCTTAAAAAAAAAGTATGGTCAGTATAATAATTTCGATTCCCTATTATATAAAAAATTCGTTTTATAGCATGTTTGGTATAAAAGTTTGCCAAAGAAAAAGAATAAAAAGGAAAGCAAAATTAGGGAGCTTGCACAAAGCCTCCCCACATGGCAGTAAAGGTCGAGCCCTTCGGGTTTTGTAAAAAAAATCTCCACCTTCAAGTTCATTCCACACACATAGAATTACACTACGTTTTCAGGTCGTATTTTTTATTCCAAAAACCTTGACAGCCCTGCCACGCCCCCACAGGATATGCTTTCTTTTTTTTCTGTTTTTTTCTTTGTCAAAAATTTAATTTGCTCTTTGTTGCGCAAAGCCCAATTTACACAAAGCATCATGCAGAAATTCCTAAAACGAAGCATATGCAAAACCCAATTTTTAGTTATTACAACCCCAATCACAAGCCTTTCGAACACGAATTTTACATTCTATGCAAAGGCCTCAACAGTGGCAAACCACTTGATTTACCATGTCCAAATTCCTTTGTATGTAAATGCAATTCCCAGCATCAAAAAGATTTTTACTATTGGCTTATTTTCGGATTATGGAAAGTCAAACATTTTTATCCTTTCCATAAAGGTACAGCCATTCCTTTCATTACCATTTACGATTTTAAAAAAGAAATTTCTAAACAGTCTCGTACCATTGAGCCCATTAAGGATCAATTCAAAAACACCATTGACAAAATTAGATTCCTTGATGAAAAAGAAAAAAGCATCCGTATGTACCTGACAGAAATTCAGAGTCTAAAACATGCTATGATACGAAGACATCTGACGTATTCATGAGCGTAAGTAAAGGGTAAAGGGTGTAAGCATGAAATAAATTTAGTTGCAAAGTTGGCACAGCGGGCAACCGCACAAAACCTCCCTTTAAAAAAACAAAAGACTACGACATAAACACAGAAGCCACCGCACAAAAGCTTTCATTTATTTCGTTTCCTTTTGTTTTTTAAAACCGCCATGCCATTAGATGCATCTAAATTATTTCATATGCTATTACACCCATTTTTACCCCATTTTAGCCTCGTGCCGGTACGTCGTGCTGCTTATCGTTGTTATCTACGTCAGCCCGTTTTCTACCGCCCTTATCCTCGTGTTAGAGTTTATTCACTTCCATGCGGTTCTTTCCTTTGGCGTTTCTCCAAGGGAGGCTTATTTCTTTCACCATTGCCCTTTTAGGGCTTTGGTGTATTATCCTCATGTAAGCTTATTACATAGGCAGATATACAGGTCTTATCTATGTTCTGTTTAGTTTATACCACTTTACAATACCATTTTAATATTTATTTTCCAATAAGCAAACTACGTAAATTAATGAAGGAGAAGTACAGTACTAGTAATACCCCCATATAAATTACCCCCTCCAGGTATCCCCCTATAATTTAAAAGGAGTAAAATGAATTTATAAATAATATGCAAAAAGTATGCAAATGAAAAAAGGGTTTCAAACTCTATCGTCTGAAACCCTTTGCTACTGCGTGGACCCACTAGGACTTGAACCTAGGACCACCTGATTATGAGTCAGGTGCTCTAACCAACTGAGCTATAGGTCCAGAAAATTCTCAAGGAATTTTCGTTTGGAGTGCGAAAGTAAAGATAAATGTTGTTTTTTTGAAAAAAACTTCAAAAAAAATAAAATGCAAGGTATAAAAAATATCATTTTCGATCTAGGTGGCGTGATTTTAAACATTGATTATAAACGGCCTCAAGTCGAATTTGAAAAATTAGGGATTAAAAATGTAGGGGAATTTTATTCCAAGAAGAATCAAGTCGATTTGTTTGACAAATTAGAAACAGGTCAACTAACAGAAAAAGAATTTGTACAACAAATCAAGCAAAAAGCTGGCATCGATATCCCCTATGATGAAATCATTAGAGCATGGAATAGTATTATACTCGATTTCCCGCTTCGCCGATTACAAATACTTCAACAACTTCAATTGCATTACAATATTTATTTGCTTAGCAATACCAATGAAATTCACGAAAAAGCTTTCAATGATGTGTTGAGACAAACTTGTGGCTATCCTAGTCTAGCAGTTTTCTTTGATAAAGTATATTTATCACATCGAGTAGGTCTTCGCAAGCCTGATCCTGCTGTATTTCAATTGGTATTGGATCAAAACAAGTTGATTCCTGCTGAAACACTTTTCATTGATGATAGTCCACAACATATTGAATCAGCCAAGCAACTAGGTATTCGCACCATTCATCTTACCGATGATATGACAATCGAAGAAAATGTATTTAAGTCGAAGCAATAATTATTTCACCTCTTCATATTCTACATACTCACCTAATACAGGTTCTTTTGATTTAGGTGCTTGATGGTTGGTAGCATTGTTGGATTGATGCAGCGTTGAGTTACTTTGTTTAGGAGTTGTTTCAAACATTGGATCTATGAATACTCTGAATATCTTATATAATACATATGCTATCAGCGTATAAAAAATAAAACGAATCATGGTTCAATTTAAATGTGACACCAAAATTAAGGGTTAGATTGATTCTTTGATTTTTTAATTTAAAATAATATAGTTTTTAACAAGATTATGGCTATAAATTTGTGAATACCAATTTCATCATTAACTTAGTGTAAAATAAATAATCACAATGGCAATCAGACAACCCTTTAACTTGCTAAAATGGATTGAGGAAAACAAACATCTCATGAAACCTCCTGTAGCAAATAAAAACTTATATCCAGAAGGTACAGATTATATTGTGATGGTAGTAGCTGGTCCAAATGCACGTAAAGATTACCATTACAACGAAACAGAAGAATTATTTTACCAACTGGAAGGCAATATATGTATCAATACACAGCAAGATGGTGAAAAAGTAGAAGTTAGACTGGGTTCAGGCGACATGTTTTTGTTACCTGGCAAAACACCTCATTCGCCTGGAAGAAGTGAAAATTCAATCGGATTGGTTATCGAACGCGCCCGTGCGGGCAAAGGGTACAAAGACGGATTAATGTGGTTTTGCGAAAAATGTAATAACAAATTGCATGAAACATTTTTTGAATTGAAAGATATTGAAACCGATTTTCAGCCTCACTTTAAAGAATATTACAATTCAAAAGAGCTCAGAACCTGTAAAAAATGTGGTCATGTGATGGAAACTGACCCTAAATTTACTGCTTAACCAACTTCCTTTGTCATATTTTCGTCTTTTTTATGCTAGAGTGTTTTTTTATTTGAAAAAACATTTTACCTTTAACAACAAATTACAAATACAATTAGATTATAAATAAATACGATATGAAAAAATTAATACTAGCACTTGGCACTTTCTTCGCCTTACAGGCAACAGCCCAAGACGTTCACTTTACTCAGTATTTCACTTCACCGTTGACATTGAATCCTGCGAATACTGGATTAGTGAATTGCGACTGGAGAGTTTCGGGCAACTACCGTACACAATGGGGAAGTGTAAACTCTACTCCATACATAACTGGAACTATATCTTTTGATATTGCCACCTTAAAAGGCAAATTGAATGGCGATGCATTAGGTATTGGCTTGATTGGTTTATATGACAAATCAGGAACAGGTGCTTTACAAAATATCACTACAGGCTTATCTGTAGCTTACCACAAAAGACTAAGTCAAGATGACGAAAAGCCACGTAACCTTTCGTTAGGTGTGCAAGGTTATCTTGTTCAAAAAAGTATCGATTTTAATAAATTAAAATTTGAAAGTCAATACGATCCTACTACAGGAGGAACTCCATATGCTAGTGGTGAGAATTTCGGTAATGCAGATTTGACATATCCTGATTTCAATGCAGGTATCATGTATTCTGGTTATGTGAATGATCGTTCTAATATGTATGCAGGTTTATCGTATTACCACATTACTCAACCTGTTGAGACCTTCTTAAATGGCAACCACAAAATCAACTCTCGTATTACAGCATCATTAGGCGGTTCTCTTCAAATGAATGAAAACTTAATGTTGTTCGCAAGCGGTATGTATCAACAACAAGGTAAAGCAAACGAAATTTTAATTGGTGCTGCTTCTGGATTTATTATGAATCCAAATCATGAAGATGATGTTGCCAATTCAGTATTTTACTTAGGCGCTTGGTACAGATATGGTGATGCTATCGCTCCTTACATTGGATTTGAGTGGGCTAAAGCTAAATTGGGTGTAAGTTATGACGTAAACCTATCAGGATTTACGCCAGCTACCAAAGGAAATGGCGCATTGGAGATTTCATTGATATACAACGGATGTATTATCCGTAATGAATCTCGTACTTACAACTTTGCTTGTCCTCGTTTCTAAAATTTTATATATAATTGATTAAAAAAAAGACTACTTCGGTAGTCTTTTTTTATACAACATACACTCATTACGCACTTAGCTTGTACATTTATAGTATGAATAGAGAAGAACTCAATCTACAGTTTGAAAAAATATACAGCCGTTTAAATCCAGAACAAAAAACAGCGGTCGATACTATTTATGGACCTGTATTAGTAATTGCTGGACCTGGCACCGGTAAAACACAAATTTTATCTGCTCGCATTGGAAAAATATTACTAGAAACAGATTATATGCCTGATAATATTCTGTGCCTTACATATACCGATGCAGGCAGAGTAGCCATGCGAAAGCGATTACAAGAAATGATCGGTGCCGATGCTTACCGTGTCAATATTCATACTTTTCATTCCTTCTGCAATCAAGTCATTCAAGAAAATATTTCTTATTTTGAAAAAAATTCACTCGATCCTGTTTCTGATCTTGAACGAATAGATTTTATAAAGCAAATCATTGATCACTTTAAAAAAGATAACCCGTTAAAAAGATATCGTGGTGATGTATACTATGAAGTAGGACGATTGACTTCCTTATTTTCATCTATGAAAAAAGAGGGATGGACAAGTACTTACATTAAAGACAAAGTAGAAGAATATTGTAACGACCTGCCAAACAGGGAAGAATATATAGCAAAAAGAAAAACAACTACGAAGGGAATTACTTTTCAAAAAGGCGACTTACGTACAGATAAAATAAACGAAGAAATAAAAAAAATCAGCATATTAAATTATGCAGCTGATGCCTTTGATGAATATCAAACGATTATGCACAAACACAATCGATATGATTTTGACGACATGATCAATTGGGTTATTCAAGTATTTGAAAACAATGAACCCCTTTTGCAAGATTATCAAGAAAAATATCAGTTTTTACTAGTAGACGAATTTCAAGACACGAGTGGCACACAAAATATGCTTGTCAATTTATTATGCAAAGAAATCGACAGTCCCAATGTGTTTGTAGTAGGCGATGATGACCAATCCATCTATCGCTTTCAGGGTGCGAATGTTGAGAATATAGAAGCGTATAAAAATAAATATGAAAACCAATTGGTGGATGTTGTATTAAAATCAAACTATCGATCAACACAAAAAATATTAGACCTTTCGCGTAGTATAATCGAAAACAATACTGAACGACTCAGTGCAAAATACCCTGATATAAAAAAAGAATTAATTGCAAGTCACGATATACGATTGAGTAGTGTAGCAAGTCCTGAGTTACATATATATGAAAATACATTTCAAGAATTAGTAGGAGTAACCAATCAAATAGAAACCCTTTTACAAAAAGGCATTACACCTGAAAAAATTGCTGTGATATACAAAGAAAATAAATGGGGCGATGAACTAATTAAATTTTTCAAAGAAAAACAAATTCCTTTTTATTCAAAGCGAAAAGAAAACTTATTTCATATTCCATTGTCAAAAAAGATGATCACGATCCTGCGATATATAGCAGCCGAAAAAAGCATTCCCTATAGTGCCGATGATCTACTATTTGAAATACTTCATTTTGATATATACAAAATACCCTCTTTTGAAATTGCGAAAGCGAGTGTTGCGGTCAATGATGCGAAATATGAAAAAAAGACTTTGTTACGAACTTATTTTCAAGAATGGATTCACACAGCCAATCGAACATTGTTTGAAGAAAAACCACATGAAAAAATTATCGAAATTACCACCTTGCTCGAAAAATGGATTAAAGATAGTTTCAATAAA
>JBIIJQ010000060.1:0-19486 GCA_044233655.1 Chitinophagaceae bacterium
TTACTTTCACTTCTTAAACTCTCATTCAATTATCCTTTAATTTTAAAAGCTCCATTTATGAACAAAAAAAGACCCTTGTTTGAAAAAGCTGGCAAAACAAGCTCCATGTTTAAAGTTGTGTTGTATACCTTGATTGGTATCTTCTTTTCTTTTAATGGATTTGCCCAAGCTCCTTGTGACTCTTCGTTTACAGGACTCACTAGTCCGATGTGTACTTCAAATCCATCTATTTTATTAAATCCAACTACCCCTGGAGGAACTTTTACAGGACCTGGTATAGTTGGGAACACCTTTAATGCTGCTATCGCAGGCCCTGGTACACATACCATTGGTTATTCGGTCAGTGTTGCACCAGGTGCAACCTACGCATATTCACAAATTCCATTTGTTGCTCCACCTGTTGTTACAAATTTGGTTACCTTAAGTGATGATCAGGTGTCAGCATCTTTACCAATTGGTTTTACATTCAATTATTATGGTGCAAATTATACTCAATTTGAAATTTCATCCAATGGCTTTATCACATTTGATTTAGGTCAAATTAGTGCTGGATGTTGCCAAGGACAACTTTTGCCAGACCCAACCGCACCTAATAATGTCATAGCTGCAGTTTGGGATGATTTGTATCCTCCAGGATTAGGAACTGTTGGTTATGAAACTTTTGGAGTTGCACCTAATCGCACCTTGGTAGTAAGCTGGACTAATACACCCTTCTGCTGTGGTGCTACACCTGACGTAACTACTAGCATTACGCTTTATGAAACTACCAATATCATTGAAATACATACAACCTCAGTCAATAATGCTTCTATTGCCACTATGGGTATTGAAAATTTAGGTGGAACCTTAGCAACTACAGTACCTACCTTTAATGCTGGTACAATTAATGGCACCAATATAGGTGCTCGATTCAGTCCTTCATCTCCATGTACACTTAATTCTTCTACTCAAACTGTAGTTGTAGATCCATCTCCAACTATTACTACAACAGCACTTCCTGCTTCGATTTGCCCAGGTAATTCGAGCACGATATCAGCAACGGGTGGTGTAACTTATACTTGGAACCCAGGTAACTTAAGTGGCGCAACTCAAACCGTTTCTCCAGCTGTTACTACAACATATACTGTAACAGCAACTGGTGTGAATGGTTGTACCAATTCCTCCACTATTACGATTAATGTTACTGGTCAATTACCTATAGTAGTTACTGCATCGCCTGCAGTAGTTTGCTTAGGAGGCTCTTCTACGTTGACTGCATCTGGTGCAACTACTTATACATGGTTGCCAGGCAACATTAATAATACATCCATTACTGTAAGTCCATTAGTTACAACATCATATACTGTAACAGGTTCTAATGGTTTAGGTTGTACCGGTTCAGCAATTTTCACCTTGGGAGTTTCAAATGTAAGTGTTACAATTACACCAAATGCTGTGCCTTGTGCAGATACATTGACAGCAGTTGCTTCAGGTGGAGCTATTGCAGGTGTAACTCCAGGTGCTCGATATTATATACGTGATGTTGAACCTTGGTCAACTGCAAATAATGTAACAGCAATGGATTCGGTATTTGGAGTAGGTAATTATAATAATGCAACCTTTACATCTGCTAACCCTGCAACTATTTTTGTTCCAAGTACTCAATTTGTTTTTCTAGAAGGTTCTGATCAAAATGCGTTGGCATTAAATACATTTGTAACAACTAATATTACAGCAATTGAAAGTTGGGTAAATGCTGGAGGACGATTATTTATGAACGCTGCACCAAATCTAGGTACGAACATGAATTGGGGCTTTGGAGGTGTTGTTTTAGATTATTCTAATGCTCAATCTGCTGTGAATGCTGTCGTTCCAGCGCATCCTATTTTTAATGGGCCTTTTGTGCCAGTGGTTACAGCTTACACTGGAGGAAGTTATTCGCACGCCCATATTACAGGCGGCTCTACTACTGCATTATTAGCAGGCGGTGGATTCAATGTATTAACTGAAAAAACTTGGGGTTCTGGTTTAGTTGTATTTGGAGGAATTACTTCCCCTAACTTTCATACTCCACTAGTTGAAGCTCAGAATCTTTGGCAAAATATTATACAATATTGCTCTGGAGCTACTGTTGCACCTACTTATACTTATTTATGGAGTAATAGTTCAGTGACACAAACTACAGTACCTTCTACCGTAGGTATTTATACTGTAACTGCTACAAACAATGGTTGTTCTGCAACTGCCACTTACAATTTAATTGGATTTAACCCAACAGTCACAGCAACTGCAAATCCAAGTGGTTTATGTGCTGGAGCTTCGACAACATTAAGTGCAACTGGTGCAACTAGCTATGTTTGGCAGCCAGGAAATTTAAGTGGAGCTACTCAAACTATCACACCACTAACAACGACTACTTACACTGTAACAGGATCTACACCTGCAGGCTGTTCTGCAACTAGTACTGTTTTGGTAACAGTTACTAACTTATCTGGATTAAACATTGTACAATCTGGAACTAACTGTGCAGATACATTGACTGCTGTAGTAACAGGTGGCGTACCTGGTCCTCCAGCTAATGGAACTCGCTATTATATTAGAGATACTGACCCATGGTCAACACTCAATAATACAACAGCCATGACTGCTGTATTTGGCGCCAACTACCTTACAACGACTTATGCTGCAGCAAACCCTGCAACTATTTTTGTACCAGGTACTCAATTTGTATTCCTTGAAGGTTCTGATGTTAATGCATTAGCGCTGAATTCTTATATTACTACTAATATAACAGCAATCGAAAATTGGGTTAATCAAGGTGGAAGATTATTTTTAAATGCTGCTCCTAATGGAGGTGGAAATATGAATTGGGGCTTTGGTGGTGTCGTGTTAGATTATTCAAATGCACAAAGCGCTGTAAATGCAGTAGCACCTGCTCATCCAATATTCGTTGGCCCTTATACACCAGTAACTACAGCTTATACAGGCGGTAGTTATTCTCATGCTCATATTACAGGTGGTGCTACCACTCCATTATTAGCTGGCGGAGGATTTAATGTTTTAACTCAAAAAGCATGGGGAACTGGCTTAGTTATGTTTGGTGGTATTACATCTCCAAACTTCCATACACCTGCAATAGAAGCTCAGAATCTTTGGCAGAATATTATTTCATATTGCGCTACTTCATCACTTGCTCCTGCTTATACTTATTTGTGGAGTACAAACGCAGTAACTCAATCTATTGTACCTCCATCTAGTGGCACTTATACTGTAACTGTAACCAATAGTGGATGTTCTGCCACAACATCTATTACAATTACAATTAATACACCTCCAGTAATGACAGTTACAGCGAATCCAGGTACTATTTGTCCTGGTCAATCGACTACATTAACTGCAAGTGGTGCAAATACATACAATTGGATGCCAGGTAATTTATCAGGCCCCACCATTGTTGTTAATCCTGCTGTAACAACTACTTATACTGTAACAGGTACAAGTGTTGCTGGTTGTACTGCTTCTGCACAAGTAACAGTAACAGTATCTGGTCAAATACCAATTACTGCAACTGCTACACCTGGTACAATTTGTCCTGGTGGATCTTCAACCTTACTTGCAAGTGGTGCTAATACTTATACATGGATGCCAGGAAATTTGAATGGAACTTCTGTTAATGTCTCTCCAGCTTCTACCACAGCTTATACTGTAACCGGAACCAGTGCTGCTGGTTGTACAGGTACTACTATTGTAACTGTCGTTGCAAGTCCCAATCCTACTGTTACAGCAAATGCATCTCCATCGAATGCGATCTGCCAAGGTGATCAAGTCATGTTAACAGGAGGTGGTGCTTCTACATATACTTGGACAGGTGGTGTAGTGAATGGTGTATTATTTAGCCCTGCTGCAACTGCTACTTATACAGTCACTGGAACAAATGCTGCTGGTTGTACCAACAATGCATCTATTACTGTTACAGTTTCACCAAGTACAGCACCGGGTGTTGCTACATTAACTTCAAACCCATCTATTGTATATACAGGACAAAGCACAGTGTTTACAGTCAATATACCTGCTGGTATTACTGCTTATACAATTCACTGGTATCGTAATAATGTATTGACCAATACAACGAATAACCCTATCAATACATACACTTACACACCAAATTCATTGGCCGATTCAGTATATGCTTGGTTGATCCCTTCAGGTTGTTTCAATCCTGATAGTGTAAAAACTAATACAATTAAACCACGTACTCCGATTGGAATCAATGACATTACAGTTCCTGCAGGATTTGAATTATATCCAAATCCATCTAGCAACATGATATATGTAACTGGAACAAAAGCAGGTGATGAAATGATATTGACAGATGTGGTAGGTAAAACAATTCTTAGAAAATCAATTGCAAACTCAGATAAATTATCTTTCAGTATGGAAGCCCTTGCTGACGGAGTATATTATGCTAAGTTTACAAGAGATGGTAAGAACTGGGTTATTAAAGTTATCAAAGAATAATTGATAAATTAATATTGAAAGAAAAGGCTGCAAATTGCAGCCTTTTCTTTTTTTCAATTAAAATAAAAAAGCCTGAAGGAATTAAATCTTCAGGCTTAGTGTAATAAATGAAATATTAAATTATAATTCTTTCTTTGGATTACGTGTCAATACTTCATCCACCATACCATATTCTTTGGCTTCCTCTGCCGTCATCCAATAATCACGGTCACTATCTTTTTCTACTTTAGCAAATTTTTGTCCACTGTGTGCTGCTATAATTTCATATAATTCTTTTTTCAATTTACCAATTTCACGAGCTGTAATTTCGATGTCACTCGCTTGGCCTTCTGCACCTCCCAATGGTTGATGAATCATAATACGAGCATGCTTCAACGCTGTACGTTTTCCTTTAACACCAGCACACATCAATACTGCGGCCATACTAGCTGCAATACCAGTACATATAGTACTAACATCAGGTTGAATAATTTGCATTGTATCATATATTCCAAGTCCAGCATAAACGCTACCACCAGGACTATTCAAATACATTTGAATATCGCGTGTACGATCAACACTTTCTAAAAATAATAATTGTGCAGTTACAATATTTGCAACATAATCATTGATACCCTCACCTAAAAAGATAATTCGATCCATCATCAAACGTGAAAACACATCCATAGAAGCCACATTCATAGGACGCTCTTCAATAATATAGGGTGTAAGATTGGTAATAGACTTATTCATATGAGACGTAAAATTGTGTAACGTCGCACTACTGATGCCATGATGCTTGATGGCATATTTATTAAATTCGTTTGAGTTCATATTTTATTTTAAATTGTTACATCCAAAAGTATGCTAAAAAATCAATTGTGCCAATATAGCAGATAGAAAGTCAAATTAAATTATTCACAATTCAACTAGAATAAAAAAACACTTGTTGAATAGCCAACAAGTGTTTTTTGTTCTCATCTATCTCATCTTTATTCATTTCTCAATACCACTACTCCATCAAAAACATCCATCACTACTTTTTTCGACTTATCAATATCGCCTGCGATTATTTTTTTACTCAATAAATTAATAATTTCTTTTTGAATGACTCTTTTCAAAGGTCTTGCACCAAATTGAGGATCGAATCCATGGTCTACTAAATAATCAAGCGCGTAGTCGGAAAATTCTAATTCAATTCCTTGTTCTTTCAACATTGATTTTAGTTGATTCAATTGAATTGTAATGATTCCTTTGATTTCATTTTTCATCAATGGTTTGAACATGATGACTTCATCAATACGATTCAAAAACTCTGGTCGAATAGTTTGTTTCAACAAATTCATTACTTCTACTTTCGTTTTTTCAGTTACAGCATCTACATTTTTCTCGGTTACTTTTTCAAAATTTTCTTGAATAATGTGACTACCCATATTCGATGTCATGATGATGATGGTATTTTTAAAATTAACCACCCTTCCTTTGTTATCGGTCAAGCGACCATCATCTAAGACTTGCAAAAGAACATTGAACACATCAGGATGTGCTTTCTCGATTTCATCAAATAACACAACACTGTATGGCTTACGACGCACTGCTTCGGTCAACTGACCACCTTCATCATATCCCACATAGCCCGGAGGCGCTCCTACCAATCGACTTACACTATGCTTCTCTTGATATTCACTCATATCTATACGAGTCATCATACCTTCGTCATCAAATAGAAACTCAGCCAATGCTTTTGCCAACTCAGTTTTACCTACGCCAGTTGTTCCTAAAAAAATAAATGACCCTATAGGCTTACGAGCATCTTGAAGTCCTGCTCTACTTCGACGAATAGCATCAGATACAGCAGTGATTGCTTCTTCTTGTCCCACTACACGTTGATGCAAATGATCTTCTAATACTAATAATTTTTCGCGCTCACTTTGAAGCATTCTACTGACTGGGATACCTGTTGCTTTTGCAATACTTTCTGCAATATCTTCTGCGTCAACTTCTTCTTTCAACAATCGTTTGTGAACTAAAGCATCTTTTTCCAACTCAGCATTTTTTTCAGCAAGTAATGTTTCTTGCTCCTTTATTTTACCATATCTAATTTCAGCTACTTTACCAAAGTCTCCATTTCGTTCAGCTTGGTCTGCTTCTAATTTAAAATGCTCAATAGATGTTTTAATATCTTGAATCGTATCGATTCCTTTTTTCTCTTCTTGCCAACGTGCTTTGAATACATCTCGTTGTTCTGCTAGATTTGCAATTTCTTTACCTAGCTCTTGCAATTTCTTCTCATCCTTTTCACGCTTGATGGCTTCTCGTTCTATTTCCAATTGTCTAAGCTTCCGTTCGAGTTCATCCAATTCTTCAGGCATTGAATTCATTTCCAATTTCAATTTGGCAGCGCTTTCATCAATTAAATCAATAGCTTTATCGGGTAAGAAACGATCCGTAATATATCGACTTGATAATTCAACTGCAGCTATAATTGCTTCATCTTTGATTTGTACGTGATGATGACTTTCATATCGTTCTTTCAAACCTCGTAAAATAGAAATCGCATCATCAATGGATGGTTCATCAATCATTACTTTTTGAAAACGACGTTCAAGTGCTTTATCCTTTTCAAAATATTTTTGATATTCATTTAATGTAGTCGCTCCTATTGCTCTCAACTCACCACGTGCCAATGCTGGCTTTAAAATATTAGCTGCATCCATGGCACCTTCTCCACCGCCACCAGCACCTACGAGTGTATGAATTTCGTCTATGAATAAAATGATTTCACCATCACTCTCGGTGACTTCTTTAATGACACTTTTCAAACGTTCCTCAAACTCACCTTTGTATTTTGCGCCAGCAATCAATTGGCCCATATCAAGTGCATAGATGATTTTTGACTTCAAACTTTCGGGCACATCTCCATTGATGATACGATGTGCTAAACCTTCTACTATAGCTGTTTTACCTACACCAGGTTCACCTACCAAAATAGGATTATTTTTGGATCGACGTGATAAGATATGCAACGTTCTACGAATTTCTTCATCACGACCAATTACTGGATCTAATTTCCCAGCTGCAGCCATTTCATTCAAGTTCTTTGCATACTTTTTCAACGACTGATAATTGGCTTCACTTGTTTGTGAGTTGACAGTATTTCCTTTTCGTATTTCTTGAATTGTTTTCTTGAGATTTTTTTCGTTGAGTCCTGCATCTTTCAATACATTTGAAACTGCGTCATTATTACCTAATAATCCCATCAACAAATGATCTACAGAAACAAATTCGTCTCCAAAATCTTTAAGAAATGAACCTGCTTTTAAGACAGTTTGATTTATTTCACGAGATATTATTTGTCCTGCATCTCCATTATATACTGGAATTTTAGAAATTAGTTCTGTAATTTTTTGATCTACAAATGAAACATTCACATCGTTCTTTTTTAACAAAAAGTCAATTGAATTATTTTCATCATCCAACATTGCTTTCAGCAAATGAGCTGTTTCTATTTGTTGATTTTTGTGGTTGTATGCCAATTGCTGTGCTGCTGCAACAGCTTCTTGGGCTTTGATAGTAAAATTGTTTAAATTCATAAGGGTTATTATTTGTAATCATTTATCATCAAATAGTAATCCAATACAAAATTAGTAGCTGAAATGGCAGATATATTTACTTTTTACTGACTTAGTAACTGATAAATTTATTTTTTACTGAAAAAATTTCAGTTATCGAATATTTAAAAATCTAAGCTTAAATTTACGTCCTTATGGCATTTAAGAAGAAAGTATATCACAATGAAGAAAATTGTCTCAATTGCAACTATCCGTTAATTGGTCAATACTGTGGTAACTGTGGTCAAAAAGCATTTTTGCATAAAGATTCATTTGGCCATATGGCACTTCATTTTATAGGTGATTACTTTCACTATGATAGTAAGTTTTGGCTAACGTTAAAAACCATGTTTACCAAACCTGGCCAACTAACGAAAGAATACATTGAAGGCAAACGTGTAAAATATTTAAATCCAATACAATTATACATTTTTGTAACGACAGTATTTTTCATCTTTGGAATACCAAAAAATACCGATGATGAGTCCTCTTCAATTTCTGTTCAACAAAGAAATGAGATTAAAGCTCCACCAAAAGGAGTTACAGGATTTAGTACAGAATCTGGAAGTACGCAAATTGGTTTAGGTCCTTGGACCCCTAATGAGCGAACTAAATTCGAATACGATTCGGTTCAAAATGCATTGCCTTTAAATCAACGCGATGGTTATGTACTCAAACATATTCGACACAAATCGTATGACCACACCGAAAATTTAGGTGAGTTAATCTCGAGAAATTTTTCGAAAGTATTTTTCTTGTTACTTCCTTTTTTTGCATTTCTGTTAGCAATTCTTTTTCGAAAGAAAAAACTATATTTTGTAGATCATATAATTTTCAGCATTCATTTTCACGCTTTTGTATTTATTTTATTATTACTAGGTTCATTAATTATTAAAATCATAGATTATGATTTCTTTGTAGCAAGTCTATCAATTGCAACTATATTGGGCATTGGTGTATATTTATTTAAATCATTGAAACTAATTTATCCAAGTCACTCTTTTAAAATAATCTTTAAACAATCAATTTTATTTGCCTTCTATTTTATAGGATTTATAGTGTCATTGATTTTTTTAATTCTATTCTTATTCTTATTCTTTTAAAAAACTCATAATTTTCATTGGATTCATTAACTCATATTGTATTAGGCGCTGCCATTGGTGACAAAGTACTTGGCAAAAAAATTGGCCGTAAAGCAGCTTGGATAGGTGCATTAGCAAAAACGTTTCCTGATTTCGATCTCCTTTATTCTGGGTTAAGTGACCCTCGCAAATACGTACTGTATCATAGAAGTTATACACATTCATTTTTTGTAGAATTGCTAACTGCATTTCCTATGGCATTTTTTTTCTACCTTTTATTCAAAAAGAAGATCGCCTATCGAGAATGGTTTTTGCTTTGGGTTATTTGCCTTTGGGGACATTCATTGGTTGATATTTTCACGAATTATGGCACACGAATTTTTCTGCCATTTTCTAAACAATTGGTATCACTCAATAATATCGCTATTGCCGATTTGTTCTTGACAATACCCATTTTAATCATGGTTGTAGTAGCCCTTCTATATAAAAACAATAGCATTCATCGTAGTAGATGGATGAATGCAACTTTATTGTACGCTATCGCTTATTTTAGTATGACTTTCGTGAATAAAGCAATTGCAGACAAACACTTCAAACAATCAATACAAGCAAATCAGATTAGTAGCAAAGGCTATATGAGCAACCCTACCATTCTCAATAATCTACTTTGGTACAGCTTAGTCAATACTGATAGTTCATTATTGGTAGGAGAATATTCATTACTACAACATTCGGATTCTATTCGATGGCGTTCATATCCTATCCAAAAAAACCTATTATTGAACCATCCGAGTGAAGATGCACGTATGTTGGAATGGTTTAGTCAAGGCTTTTATTTTACTCAACTAAATAAAGATACACTCGAAGTTTTTATTCCGAAATTTGGACGTGGGGATTTAGATAAGACCATTGCCAATGAAACTTTCCTTTTTTACTATCAAATCTATTATGCTAATGGAATGTGGAAATTTGGTGCTCACCAACCAAATAGCAAAGAAATGAAGTTTGGAGAGGCTTTTCGGCAACTTTATGAACATATCATCGACAAAAAAAAATAATTTAGAAAGGATATTTGCTAATTCCTAAAAGTCGTGTATATTTGCACTCCCAATTTTAACCAAGGATCGGTAGTTCAGCTGGTTAGAATGCCGCCCTGTCACGGCGGAGGTCGCGGGTTCGAGTCCCGTCCGGTCCGCAAAAAACCACAGATTTTCTGTGGTTTTTTTATATTTTAATTTCAAATGCATTTTGTTTACATCATCCAAAGTTTAATTGACCATTCTTATTATAAGGGATATTCATCAAATCCATATGATAGATTAGAACAACATAATAATAAACTTTCAACTTACACATCTACTAAATGTCCGTGGAGATTAGTCGCAATCTTTGAATTTAAAACCAAAACCGAAGCTCTTTCCAAAGAGAAAAAAATTAAAAAATATAGTCACGTTAGTTTAATTGCGTTGATTTCTTCCGAGAAAAATATACTCAATAATTCTTGATAATATTATTACCTGTCACGGTCCCTACATGATGTAGGGACGGGTTCGAGTCCCGTCCGGTTCTCAAAAACCACAACAGAAATGTTGTGATTTTTTTATTACAAATCTCAAATAATAGAATATTCTCAAGCTATTTTGTTTATAAAACTAATTCTATAAGTAATTGTTCAATTCATTTGAAATTCACTTAATCCTAGATGATAATAAAAAGAAATACTCCTTTAAGTAATTAATTTAATTGTCAGTCAATTACATTGCATTTATCTTCGTAGCTGATTTCTAAATCTAAATCCCTAGAATGAAACATTATTTTCTATTTATACTATTTACCATTTTATTTTTCACTTCATCGAGTGAACGAAAAAGTTTTTTAAGTAACAATATTTTCAAGACGAATTTTTTCATTGAAAACAATGGTCAATACGATCACCTCAATCATACATTATCACCAGTTGATTTTGCAATTCAACATCAACAAGATGAAATCTATATTTCTTCTAATGGATTTACTTTTCATATCAATACAACTAATCAAAAAAATGAAGATGAATTGATTTCATTTGAATGGCAAAATCATTCATCCTTTTACAAAGCAGTTTCTTTGAATAAAACCTCACATTATTTCACCTTTGGCGATGCAGCATTCAATTCATATGGATACGAAAAAGTAATCTACAAAAATCTTTATAAAAACATTGATGTGTGTTATGAATTAAATCCAAAAGGTGGTTTAGAGTATACTTTAATTCTACATCCAAATGCTGATTTGAGTCAAGTAAAGTTTAAGTACTCTTCTAATACTTATGTTGAAGTTCAAAATAACAAATCTTCATTGTCAATTCAATCGAAGTATTCAACGCTTGTTGAATCTTCTTTAAAAGCTTACTATGTAGATGGAACACCTGTTGAAATAAATTATTCAATTAATAATCAACATGAGATATCATTTAAGCCTACAAAACCAATTCAACATTCAAAAAAACTCATCATTGACCCATGGGTCAGTAATACCAATACACTATTGGGTGCAACAGCTACCCTTTCAAATATGGGCTATGATGTAGATTATGACGTATTAGGCAATTTATTTGTACTAGGAGGTGGTGGTGGCATCAATAGCACGACTACTGCACCTAAACTAGCTAAATATGATATTTCGGGTAATCTTGTTTGGACATTTATTGGAAGCCTAGTAGCCCCCAATTGGAATACGTCTCCATACGCAACCAATGGCATTTATGGTAGTGTTGGCAATTTCATTGTTGATAAAATATCAAGTAAAGTATACTTAAGTCAAGGCTATAATCCTGTGACTGGTGCAACCGTTATTCGTCTTGACAATAACGGCGTTTACGACAATTTTATTTCTACACCTAACAATCAAATACAATCTATCTGTGAAATGAAATTTAATTGCACCAATGGAAATGTAATTGCAATGGGTGGAAGTAGTAACTCAAATCTTAATTTCGGAATCATCAATCCTCAATCAGGTATCGTTTCAACTTCTGCTGTTTCAGGAGCAGGAGGTTTAGGTCAATACGTAATATGTTCTACCTTAGATTTAAATGGTGAAGTATTTTTAATATTCGCATCCAATGGAACACCTGCGATTAATAATAAAATATTTAAATTGACTCCTACCTATGCATTTGCATTGTGGAGCTCGCCAACTGGATTTACTACCTTTGTGGAAAATGACAATAAACCTTATACAGGATTAACCGGCTTCTCAAATAGTTTCAATTGTCTTTCTGTCAATAATAGTTATTTATTTTATTATGATGGATTAAATATTGCTGCCTATGACAAGAATAATGGTTCACCTGTTGGCACTCCACTACAAGTTTCTGGCTATACTGCACGAATGCAAGGTGGAATCTATTCAAACAATTGTAATGAAGTATTTATTGGTGGTAACAATGGCAATATACTTCGCTATGGATTCAATGGCAATACATTTACCATACAAGATACAATTCAAATTGCAGGTCAGAATAATAAAGCCATTTATGACATCAGTAATAATCCAATCAACAATCTATTGTACATCACTGGCAATGGTTTTGTAGCTGCTGTGGATCCAAATACAACATGTGCTATCGCACCCGCAGGAAATATACAATTAACTTCAAACATTATTTGTCCTGACTCAGCTTATGTTACAATTACAAATCCCGACCTTACATCTGGTTATACATTTATCTGGACCGATTCTACTACAAACACATCTATACAAACCAATGTAGTAAATGCAGGTACTTCTTCAAATGGAATAACAGGTTTAATAACTGGACATACTTATAAAGTAACTGTACTAAAACCGTCTTCTTGCCAAATTATTTCAAACAATATTTCTTTTATATTTAGTTGTGGTGTTATCAATGTAACAGTTTGCCCTGGTCAAAGTTATACGTTGTCTAACAATACTGTCATTACTACCCCTGGGTTATATACAGATACATTGCTCAATTCTATTAATCAGGATAGTATTATATATATCAATTTCACGAATCATCCAATATATAATGATACCGTTTATGCCTCTATTTGCAACGGCAATTCATATTTATTACCTAACGGTTCATCTGTAAATACAGCTGGTAATTACATAAGCAATTTAACCACATCCTTTGGTTGTGATTCTATTATCACCACAATACTTACGTTGGCAAATAATACTACATCTTCATCAACAGCAACTATTTGTTCAAACAAATCATACACCTTGCCAAGCGGCACAATTGTAAATACAAGTGGAACCTATATTGACACCATTAATAATGTAAATGGATGCGATAGTATTATCACGACTAACCTAATCGTAACTCAACTACCTACGATATCATTAGGAAAAGATACAACCCTTTGCAACAATGAAAGTATTACAGTAGACATTACAACACGCAATGCCAATTATAGTTGGAATGACAATACTATCGCACCCGTAAGAACTATCAACGAAAAAGGGATTTATATTGCCACTGTATCACTTCCTCCTTGTGAACTTGTAAAAGACACCTTAATTGTAAGTGCATGTCAATGTGATGTATTTATACCTAATGCCTTTTCGCCAAATGGTGATATGAAAAATGATATATTCAAACCTACCTTCAAGTGTATTACACCTCCTGATAATTATATATTAAAAATATTCAACCGTTGGGGAGAGGAAATATTTTATACTAAGTTACAGGACGATGGTTGGGATGGCACGTACAGATTTGTAACACAAGATATTGGAACTTATATGTATTATCTTAAATACATTGATCCTAATACTAACAAAGAAACTATTTATACAGGCGAAATTTCATTAATTCGATAATCAATTCAATTGATTATTAATTAAAAACTTAATAGCTCAATTGTAAAAATCAAAATCGAATTGGCAGGTATGCCAGATTGAGCATTGCTACCATATCCTAAACTTGGCGGTAGATATAAAATAATTTTACCTCCTTTTCCAACTAATGGAATTCCTTGTTGCCAACCAACGATTAAATTTGCCAATGGAAAAGAAACATCGTTTGCAGAATCGAACACAGATCCATTGGTCAATGCACCGCTATAATTGACCCTAACAGTACTACATGCATCAGGCTTATCGCCACCTGCAGATTGAATATTATAATAAAATCCCCGATTGTCTTTCACTGCCGAAATACTATTGGAGGAAATGTAATTGGCCAAGGTCGTAACTTCACTTGCAGGTGCAGTTGTAGTAGGTGCATCACAATTAGTTTTTTTCTTACATCCCGAAATTGAAATCGCTAAAATACTTATGAAAAGAATCTTACAAAGTTGCTTCATTGCTTATTAATTTTGATCAAAAGTAATGGAATTGAAGTACATAAAAAAGTGAAGCATTGCCTAAAATCAAAACATTCGAAACATTCACAAAATTTTATTTTACAGATGCACTCCTATGCATTACTTTTAAATGTCAAAATGGATGAAAACTGAATGAGTATAATTGAAACAAATTGGTTGAATAAAAACATTGGGTTAAAAGTCCTTATCATTTGTACTTTTTTACTCATCCCCATTTTGCTGTTTTCACAGTCAAAAGAAGCCTTACGGTATGAAATAGATGCAAAGCGCTCTGGCATATCCTATACAAGCAAAGATGCTTTGCCTCGAGGTAGAGAATTCAAAAGACTTGACAATACATACTATGTAGGATGGATGTATGAAGGTGGTTATAAGTTTGAACATGCAGCAGATTACATTGGATTCAAAGCTGCTGCTGAGCAGTTTGAGAAAGCAATGGAATTGATGGATCATGATTTCAACAGGCAAATAAGAACACGCACCGCTGATGTAATGGAATATATGAAAGTAATGAAGTATCAGCGTGACTGGGATTTTATTACCTATGCTTTAAATCAATGCTATACAAATATGGATGATCCTGAAAAAGTATGGGCATTATTACAAAAATGCAAAAAGGCAGACTTGCAATTAGAAATCTATACAGAAACTTTCAATTCAATGGCTTGGACAGTGCATCGTAATCGATTTTACACTTCGTCGAAATATCCTTTTTTAAAAAACTCAATTGATGAAAATGAAAAGTATGCTAATCGACTTTTGGATAGCAGTGCACAAAAGATAAAGCGTGATGCTGCATTGAATAAAACCATTTTCACTGTTAATTACGAAAATGAAAAAATGCCAGGTGTATGGCATTACAAGTCAATTTTATATAGCTATCAATTGAATATTGAATCTGGAGCATACTACTACGACAAATTAAAATCAACAACTTATTTCCCCGAAAATAATTACGCTACTTTCTGTCTTATACAAGGAAAATTTGATGAAGCTGAAGAATACTACAAGAAAGCAAAAACACAAGACCCTGGTGATAAAAGAATGAAGGAGTCATTCTATTATTCATCAATTTTAAACGAATACAAAGGCACAAATCTTGAAGGAATCGATGAAATGAAAGAATTGATTAAAGCCAATGGATCTACTCCTGGTTTTGGTTGGTATAATATAGCTCTAGCCCGAAATTTAATTTACAATGGTCAAATACAAATTGCCAAACGATATGCACTTAGAGCGGAACAATTTAAAGAGATTCATATAGGTACCACTCTTGGCCAAAGTCATTATGATTTTAGTATATCATTGATTAATCTAATAATTAAAATGCGTGAAATAGAACAAGTGAAATTTGAAAATAAAAATTGGTGGTATTCACCGACCGATTTGAGCAAATTAAGTCAGCTGACAATTGAAAAATATGGGTTGCAATTTTTGATGATAAATCAATTTGCAACTAATCCAGAGCGAGATAGAGTTATATATAAATTATTTTCTACAGAGAGTACTGTTTCATTTGATGAGATTTGGCAACTTTTAGATGGTTTTTCAACCAATTTTTTCATTACAAAATTTGAAAGTGAAATAAAAACTGACAAACGATACCAGGTAAAACGTTACTATAAATTATTTTTAGCAAAGCTACTGATGAAAAAAGGAAAATATAATGAAGCAAAATCATATTTAGAAAGTGCAATGAATGAAATGCAAGTAAATCCAACCTACGAAAAATTGTTTTTGGCTAGATGTAACGAAGCAATCATTTTATGTAATCAAGAATTAAATAAAAAATCTTCTATTCAAAAAGACCTTATTACTTTGTACAACACTTATCCGCAATTAATCCCTTTTTCTAGGTTGCCCTTGGAAATGAAATTACATGTAAATACTAAAACATCGGATGAACAAAAAATTGTTTCTCTAATCAAACAATCCAACATTCAGTGGATAGAGTCTCCCAACAATGCAAATATTGACGTCTATGTTACCTTTGATAAAAAAGGAGCATTTAACATAGCTCATTATTCTGTAAAAAATAATCAAACTATTATTATACCCGAAACAGAATTTTCTTATAAAACAGCCGAACAAGCTTCTAAAGAAATAATCTATGGAATTTTCAAGATCGGGAATGATGATAGAACATCGGCACAAGAAAAATCAAAGAAAAAATAAAATCGATCTTTTGATTTCATAATTGAACCAAGAAATAATTCAAAAATTTATTATAATATCGTTCAAAAAAGAAAGGGGCTGTAACCAACAGCCCCTTTCTTGTATAAAAACCAAACCAACCAAAACTATCGTTAACCTAAATATGATTTAAGCGATTTGCTATATCTTGCTTTTTGAAGTCTTTTAATTGCACGTTCTTTAATCTGACGAATTCTTTCCTTTGTCAAATCATATTTTTGACCAATTTGCTCTATTGTAGGCCCATCGTTACCATCTAAGCCGAAGTACGCACTTACAATCTCTGATTCACGTGGACTCAACGATTTTAAAATACGCTTAATTTCTTCACGTAAGCTATCTTGTATTACATTATCATCTGTGTCGTTCGACCCAGTCAATAAATCACCCATACTTACATCTTCTGCTTCATGTACTGGAGCATCCAACGATGTATGACGAGAATTAGTAACAAAAATACTTGCTATTTCAGTTTCTGACATTTCTAAAATTCCAGCTAACTCTTCTACGGAAGGCTCACGTTCATTTTCTTGTTCAAAAGCAATCATTGCTTTATTAGCTTTATTATATGTGCCAATTTTGTTCTGTGGCAATCTGACAAGACGTCCTTGTTCTGCCAATGCCTGCAATATTGACTGACGAATCCACCAAACTGCATACGAAATAAATTTAAACCCTTTGGTTTCGTCAAATCGTTGTGCGGCTTTAATAAGGCCAAGGTTTCCTTCATTTATCAAATCACTCAACGTAAGCCCTTGATGTTGGTATTGTTTAGCCACAGATACAACGAAACGTAAATTAGATTTAACCATTTTCTCCAAAGCATATTTAGCCTCGGCACCGCCACCACGTATCTTTTGAGCTAATACTGTTTCTTCTTCTGCATTAATCATAGGAATACGACTAATATCTTGTAAGTATTTCTCTACTGCTTGACTATCCCTATTGGTAATCTGAGTAGCTATTTTAAGTTGTCTCATGTGTATATTTTTTTAAGTAGGTTTATTGTTTAAATATCAACTTAGTAATATCATCAAATAGTATTCCATATCGCAATACTAAAGGTTAATTAATTCCTATATCAATTTTGAAAAAACTATTCAATCCCTATTTGGACTAAAAAAAGGTTTAAAGTTTATCAGCTAATTTCAAAGCGTCAAATTTCTCAACTTGTTGAGGAGACATTGCACCTTTAATATTACTGATTTTGTGGTCTTTAATTTCTTTTAAACGCATTTCAAGTAAGGACTTATTCCCTTCAACTGCTTTTAGTACTTTTACCGAATTTTGCTCTTCGCCCATTAATACAGTAGTGATTCTGCCTAATTGCACATCAGTCAAGTTTAAATCGGCATTTTTCAATACTTCAATTTGCTTTTTCACTGTGGCAGATGGTGTATTCGTTGCTTGTGCAAAGACAACATTCCCTAGAAATAAAAATCCTAAAATTGTAAGTAGCTTTTTCATATTAATTAGATTTATTTTTTTGTGAAGGAAAAATAGCTCCCCTTCCTTAAATATTTAGACGTAAAAATAGTTGCAAATGTTTGTTATGTAGTAGTTATTTTCTTAAAAAATTGTTTTCGATAAAAAAAACCCTGCAAAGCAGGGTTTTAATTGTAATACATCCAATATTTTATTCCCCTCCAACGCGGCTTCCAGATTTAGTTTCACCTGCCGGTGGAACACCATCATCTTCTACGTCGTTATTTATTTTAAGGTTTTCGTTTCTTCTGTCGTTGCCAGATTTGTCAATGTATTCTGGTCGATTTTGATCATAAATTACTCTCATTTCAGGAATATCACCTATCACTCTAAACTCAGTACGGCGGTTGTATTGACGACCTACAGGGTTGTCTTTACCATTAATTGTATTTGGTTTCAATGGGTTTTTCTTCCCTTCACCACGAGCAATCATTCGTCCACGATCTATCCCTTTAGTAGCCATGTAATTCATAACAGCTTGCGCACGTTTTACAGACAATTCATTGTTATATTCATCTTCTCCTTTACCATCAGTGTAAGAACGAATTTCAACACTTACAGAAGGATTATCTTGCATAAAACGAACCATTGAATCTAATGCACCATATGAATCTGGTTGAAAATCACCTTTGTCAAAATTGTAATACACATTTTGGACATGAAATTCAAAATCATTTGTAATTTTTCTCATATAGATTGTTACGAGTGTAGTATCATCTGGATCCATTACTGATTTACCTGAAGTACTTACTGTAGTTCTACCTGAAATATAAGCTGATTTATCAGCAGTAATTGTATAATTTTTACCCAATGGAGTGTAGAATAAGAAATTACCCTCTTTTGAATAGAATGTATCTTTTAATACTTTAGCACCATCTTCGTTCATTTTGATTACGACTTGAGGAATTTGCTCATTGGTAACTTCATCTATTACAACTCCTTTTACATAGAAATTTGGCTCTTTAATCACTCTCCAAATATCATCACAACATGTTGGGTTCTTTTTATATAAGCTACCTAAACGATTTGATACTACATAAGCATTATCTTTTGCTCCAGGATCTTGTACATAATATAAGTCATCTGCAGAAGAATTAATAGGGAATCCTAAATTTTGAAGATTTGTATATCTAGAAGGACCTCCATCTGCAGAGAAAATGTCATATCCTCCCATGTTTTCCCAACCGTTGGATGCGAAATATAATTTTCCACGACGTGAATCATAGTAAGGTGTAACATCGTTACCCCATGAGTTTACTTTTTTTCCACAGTTTTGTGGACGACGATATGTTTTACGTGC
>JBIIJQ010000008.1:0-63868 GCA_044233655.1 Chitinophagaceae bacterium
AAAAGTTGTGAATAGTTGACTATAAAACAACGGACAATTGTCGGGGGTAAGGTGTTTTTTATTAATTTTGCAAAAAACTTTGGAATGTCACTTTTACATAAAATATCCTTCTTTAAGTCACTCCTTGAAAAACAAGAATATGGCTATAGGCAAGAAATAAAGCAAGAAATATATTCGAATTATTTTGAGTTAAAAAATGGAAGTTTCGATTTTCTTAAAAATTTGAATACAGATCAAGATATTGAAACAAGGCTAGATCTAGTCATTCACAAAATGATTATGCACGAACATGAAGATGGTTTATTGGATATTATGGAAGTATATTTGAGTTAGCATATAACCAAACTCTTCGAATGCTTCGCCTTCGCAAGCCTTATGTTCCAAGTTTGCCACAGGCAAGTTGAAAGCCTTCGGCTTTTTACCCATTCTCATTCACTCTTTCAATCTCATGTAATGAGTAATTGTTATTAGTATTTTCTTCAGTTGGTTTGGAGTCAGTATAGGCTATAGTACAGCTACCGCCTTCGCAGCAGCTCGTGCTACTTTGTCGGCAAATGGGGCAGGTATTGTTGCCTCTAATGTCTATAAATTGTACTACTTGTCCGCAGTAGTTGCATCGTGTATGTGCCATCGTAAAAAAGTTTTGTGGGACTGTAAAACTCAGATTTTTGTGTCAGAGAATCAAGCAAAACAAATGCACATCATTGTGTATATTTTATCATATCCTTGCTGGTTGTAGATTCTACTTCTCAAAATAATTTTTTTTAAGTATGCTTGCAATTTTTGGCATGAGCCTTAAGTATTAGTTTAAAAATGTGATAATGCAAACACTTGTAGGCTTTCAATATTTCAAAGTAGTTTGTTTAGGTTTGTTTAGAATAGGAAGTTCTTTATTATCAAATATTTCCTACCTATTAATTTTTAATATTTCCTCTCAATTTTCTTTTTTAAATTTGAGTATTAAATCATTCGTTATGCAAGTAAAAACGCTGTTAGTCATATGTATAGCATTGTTGATAGGGATGAGTGCATGTAAAAAAAGTGAATTTACACCAAGGATACCTTATATAGAACCGGCCGATTTGCGGGTGGGTACTTACAAAGGTATGTTTCAAGAATGCGGCCCAGTGGTCTGTTATGATAAAGATACCACCTTTCAAATCACCAAAGAGAATAGCAGGTATTATTTGGTATTTGGAACCCACAAAGATGAGATAGAATACTCATACCCTGTTGCAAAAGAGTTTAGTGCGGTAGAATTTTATCCGCTCGATAGCTTGGGTATTAATTCAGGTTGTATGTTTACTGGCTACTATCGAAATGATTCAGCTTTTGTAATATTTTTCAATGGCTGGGGCGTGCACAACAATTATTTACTATCGGGTAAAAAGCAATAATCTGTTTGTTTGCGACTGTGTGAAAAGATGCACAAGTTACCTAGTGATTGAAACAAAAAAATACTATTCTAAAAGTAAGTGTTTACTGCAAATTCAAATTGTTGGATATACATTTTCTTAAAAGCTGAAATATTATTTTGCTCATAAAAAAGGAGCAACGCCATTTTATAATCTACTGAGTCTACTGTACGAAACGAGATAGGGCAATAGTGATGATGCATTAATAGGGCATTGCTAATGATTCGGGCGGTTCGTTTATTTCCATCAGCATAAGGTTGGATATAGGAAATTAATACAAGTGCTAAGAGCGATTTTTCAAAAACAGATTCTTTTGTATTAATGAGTAAGCACATTGCTTCTAATGCTTCTTTCAATTGAAAGGTATTGTCCAATGGTCTATAATTTGTACCTGAAATACCTACTCTACTAGTACGAATGTTTTTATCAATATTTAATTCCTTTGCGAGCAAATAATGTATGTCTTCAATGCAAGCCACTGTAATGGGATTTACATAATCTGGATGTGCAATAATAAAATCGAGGGCATCTTTATGGTTGAGTAACATGGTTGCTTCATCTTTTGTTTTGCCCGAAGCAGTTTCTTTATCTTTTAATAATTTTTCGGTTTCAAGCAACGAATAGGTATTCCCTTCTATTTGCGATGATTTCCAACTTAAATCTATCGCTAGTCTTTCCAATTCTTTGTTGTATGCAGCTGTTGATAATTGCGCACTATTTTGTCTGTATGTTTCTTGTAATTCATTTAATTTGGCCTCCTCTGTTTTGTCGAATAAATTTACATGAGGTAAAATTTCGTGAATAAGTTTAAAGTTGAATTGTTCAATAATGGTTCGCTCATCTATTTCCTTTTCAAAATAGTGATGCATTGATTGCGGAGCTATCAGCTCATAGGCAGGTGATATGTTATATTTTGTAGCTTTACTCTTTCCACTCGATAGGATATAATGTTGGTCTATTAAACGTTGAAGTATACGTTTGGTTGTTGCATAACTATTCAAGGACATTACATCTTCATGAATTTGTTTTGAAGATACATCCTTATGGTTTTTCAGATAATCGATTATTAATTTTTCATTTGTGGACATATTTTTTAGTTTGTAGCTCATAAAAATACAATTTATAGCTCATTTCTACTTGATTTTGAGCCATATTTTCAATTATTTTGAGCCACAAATAGATGTTAGCATTTTTTCGCATTAGGATACAACTTCAACAGTTGGGTTTATCATGTTGGGTAGAAGCAGTTAATGTTACAATTCTTTATCTTAAAAGTATAAATCATTTGCTTAAACACTAAAGACCTTTGTATTGTAATAATTACGTTACAATTTAAAAAACGAAGCAATGAAAAAATTATTTTTAGTTCTCCTTATTTCTATGATGTGTATGGGCGCGTATGCACAAAGTATGTCAATCAATGTACGTATGCATGCAGGCAACCAACGACTTTATTTTGGCAACTCACATGCTTGGATGCAAAGCCATGGGTACCGCTATAATCGCAACGGCTATTATTATGGTCACAACAAACGCGTGTATCCCAATCGAAGAGAATATTACCATCGTGAAAATAATCAATGGAGTAGAAACAAAGTTTATAACAACAATAGAAGATACAATACAAATCGAAAAGGGTATAACAACAATGGTAGATACAAAAATAGTAAAGGAGGCCGGAATTCGAATAATGGTAGAGGCAAAGGCCGGAATTCAAATAATGGGAAAAAGTAATCATTGAACTATAATCAATCATAGTTCAATGATTCATTCAAATCCTTCCTCAAATCAACCACAACCGGGAAGGTACAAACATGCTAGAATTTTCGATCGTCATAACCAATCGCGTAATTTGTAAAAAAAATGCTCCTTCTAGAGGAGCATTTTTGGTAAGTAAAAAACCATGAAAACTATGGTAGAAGAACTGCGTCAATTACATGAATAACGCCGTTGCTGCCTTTCAAATCAGTTACTAATACAACTGATTCAAGGCCTTTTGAATTTGTTAGGATTACCTTGTCTCCTTTGAGTGAAGCAGTTAAAGTACCACCATTTAAGGTAGTCAACACTGCTTTGCCTTTGCCATCTTTGATCGCTTTGATTACAGCAGCAGCATCAATGTTGCCAGCCACTACATGGTATGTAAGTACACCTGTTAATGCTTGTTTTGATTCTGGTTTCAATAATCTTGCTACTGTGCCGGCAGGTAATTTATCAAAAGCTGCATTTGTAGGTGCGAAAATAGTAAAAGGTCCATCACCTTTCAAGGTTGCTACCAAATCAGCAGCTTTTACAGCAGCCACTAATGTAGTATGATCTTTGGATCCGATGGCAATGTCTACGACGTCTTTTGTTTGAGCAAAAGAAAATAATGTGCTCATTAGGAATGCGAATAATAATGTTGTTTGTTTCATTTTTTTTTATATTTAATTATGAATTACAAATGTAGATTCTTTGTTTCATGAAGGCCATTTAATAGTTGTTTTTAAACAGTTTTATTTTCACTTCACTATCAATATTTACTATATCTTCAGCTTGTTTTTATTTCAATACCACATCAATTTTTACAATACTATAAGGAGTGGTTTTATTAAAGTCAATCTTCGTATGTCTTACATGCGTTTACGACTAGGTACTTGTATTTCAATCAATATGCAAACTATTGCAGAATCACAATGATTCAGCATGTTGGCATTGAATGTATGTTACTAATCATCAACTTATTGTTCCACTACGTATAAGTCAATTGCGTACGTTGGGTTCAAACTATTAATTGTACAATTATCAATTGCAATTGTGTTAATTTTTAGCATCTATACTAAAGACCTTTGTATCGTAATAATTACGTTACAATTTAAAAAACGAAGCAATGAAAAAATTATTTTTAGCTCTCCTTATTTCCATGATGTGTATGGGTGCGTATGCACAAAACTTGTCAATTAATGTACGTATGTATGCCGGTAACCAACGACTTTATTTTGGCAACTCACATGCTTGGATGCAAAGCCATGGTTACCGCTATAATCGCAACGGCTATTATACTGGTCACAATAGACGCATATATCCGAATCGTAGAGAATATTACAATGCACGTAATAAAAGCTGGGGCAAGCATCGTATGAACAATAATGGACGTAGCCATATGAATAAGGGTCGTAGAAATATGAACAATGGAAATGGCAACAACCGTAAATCCAATAATGGAAGAAAAGGCAAGAAGTAAATATGCATTAAAATCTATAACGTTTTTTAGCACAATGCTAAAAAGCTTTTAGGTTTTTGTTGATTGCTAATCTGTACTCATTTTGTTGTTAAAAGGTACATTTTATCATCTTTTGCGATTTAAAACGAGAAATATTATAATATATTTCGTTTTGAAACGAGAAAAGTTATATATTTGTATTAATTATTTTTAAAATGATTCGCAGATTATTACAACAAACCATTGAGCAGCATTTTTTTAAAGGTAAAATTATACTCGTCATAGGTCCTCGGCAAGTGGGTAAAACAACCTTATTGCAGACTATCTACAACGAGTTTGCTCAAGAGAAATTTTGGTACAATGCAGATGATGCAGATGTGCGTGAATTGTTTCGAAATCCATCCAAAACAAAATTGAAACCTTTTTTTGCCAACAAAAAATTGATCGTGATAGATGAAGCGCAGCGTTTAGAAAACGCGGGTCTGACTTTGAAAATCATGATTGACAATTATAAAGATGTTCAAATCATTGCTACAGGTTCATCCGCATTCGAATTAAATGATAAACTTAAAGAGTCGTTGACAGGACGTAAATTCGAATATAATTTATTCCCTATATCGACCGAAGAGTTAATCCAAGACACATCCTACTTTGAAGAAAATAGAATACTTGAGCAAAGACTGCTCTATGGTTTTTATCCAGAAGTCATCAATAATCCTGGGCAAGAAAATTTGATATTGAGAAGCATTGCGGATAGCGTGCTATATAAAGACTTGTTTGCTTTAGAGGCCGTTAAGAAACCATATTTATTGGAGAATATTTTAAAGGCATTGGCACTTCAAGTAGGAAGCGAAGTCAGCTACAATGAATTGGCGCAAATTGTAGGTGCCGATAAGGAAACAATAGAACGTTACATCTATTTGCTGGAACAATCTTTTGTTGTATTTCGGTTACAAGCCCTCAGCAGAAATGTTAGGAATGAACTGAAACGGAGTAGAAAAATCTATTTCTATGACAATGGTATTCGGAATATTTTAATCAATAATTTTTTGCCATTGGCGCTGAGAAATGATAAAGGAGCCTTGTGGGAAAATTACTTAGTGAGCGAACGTAAAAAGAGAAATCATTATTATCACTATTATTGCAATACCTATTTTTGGCGTACGACTCAACAACAAGAAGTAGATTATATTGAAGAACGAAATGGTATATTGCATGCTTTTGAGTTCAAATATTCTGACAATAAACGTACTCGATTGCCATTGACATTTTCGAAGGCATATCCGGATCATACCTATTCTGTTTGCACCACGACGAATTATCAGGAATTTGTACAAAAGAGTGATGATGCATAAAAATATCATTTTTTTCGATTCAAAACGAGAAATAACATAATATAATTCGTTTTTAAACGAGAAAAATTATGAAATGTTCGATAACTCACTTTTCAACGCCTCATACAACACATCCAAATCAGCTTGTGTATTAAATGCGTTGATACTGTAGCGAATAAAAAAGTCATTGCCCATTTGTGTAATCGGCACTTCGATTCGGTACTTTTCAAATAGCATACGCTGAAATTTTTCAGGCTCAGATAGTTGAATGCGTGTACTGTATAGTTGCCCAATAAAATCATCATGAATCGGACTGAGGGGTTCGGTATTGAGCAACGTACAAAAGCGTAACGCATTTTCTTGAACCATGTTTCTGCATTGACGGGCTACTTCAGGCCAGTTGTGTTCCTGCATAAACTCAATAGCTTTAGGAAGTGTAAGCATTGCAGAGAAATCGCGCGTGCCATTCATTTGATGATAATCCAAGAATTGCGAATGGCTTAGCATAGCACTATCGTAGCCCCAACTGATAACCAATGGATCCACTTGTTTTTGTAGTTCTTTTCGAACATATAAAAAAGAACAACCTTTGGGTGTCATCATCCATTTGTGGCAAGCACCTGTATAATAATCGGCATCTAAATTTATAAGGTCAAGAGGAATGTGACCTGGCGCATGGGCTCCATCTACAAACGTAGGAATGCCAATTGATTTTGCTTTTTTACATATTTCCTCTACGGGCAATATGAGTCCAGTACTACTCGTAATATGACTAATGAAAATCAATTTGGTTTTTTCATTCACATCCTTGAAAAATCCTTCTACTATTTCTTCCTTACTCTGTATTGGAAATTGAATATGGTGTTGACGATATATTGCTCCTGCTTTTTTACAATAGTAATTCCATGTTTTATCGCAAGCGCCATATTCAATATTGGTCGTCAATATTTCATCGCCGGCTTGCAACGGAAAACTTTTTGCAATAGCATTGACAGCATACGATGGATTCGTAACTAATACAATATCATCAGCCTCACAATGAATATAGGATGCTAATGCTTCTCTTGATTTTTGTAGATATTTTACTCCATCAAAAGCAATGAATTGTACGGGTTCGCTTTCGAGTAAATATTGCCATTGAATATAATCGTTAAAGATAGGTTTAGGGCAAGCGCCAAATGATCCAAAATTGAGAAAGGTTATGGTTGGGTCTAGAAGAAATAATGATTTGAGTGGTTGCATCCTGCAATGTAAAAAAAAGACTAGAAATCAACAATCAAATTATTTTTTAGGAATACCCATAATAGCTTCTCTGTAGTTTATGTATTCTACTTTTTTCTTGATAAAAAAGTAGAGCAAAAAATCAAGGCTTTCGAAAAATAGCTAAAAATGATGTTTTTTATACGGAAATAAAAAAGCTATTCATCTTTTTCGATTTCTCAATAATAATGCTTAGATTATACTTTTGAACGTTATTTAGACAGAAAGCGATTGTTTTTATTTCTGCGTCAAAAACCATCATTTTCTTAACGCAATTTTTCTAAGGCCAACCCCTAATGCAGCATTCGTAATCATTTGAGGTTATAATGGGTAATCCAAGTATTTTTTAAACATTAATACCACCACTCACTTCAATACGTTGTCCATTGATCCATTTGGCATCGCTTGAACAAAGAAACGCAACTACACTTCCAATATCATCGGCATTGCCTACACGACCCAAGGGCGACATAGAACTCATCATAGCTTTCGCTTGCGGATTGTTGCGGATAGCTGCATTATTGAAATCGGTTTCTACAGGTCCAGGTGCAACTATGTTGGCACGTATGCCCTTAGATCCTAGTTCTTTAGCAAGGTATTTGGTCAAAACTTCCATAGCACCTTTCATAGATGCATATACCGAATAGCCAGGATAACTGAAGCGAGTGGTACCCGATGAAATATTCACGATACAACCTTCGTTATTCATGATAGGAATTAATTTTTGTGTAAGAAAGTAAATGCTTTTGAAATGCACATTTAGAAATTCATCAAAGAGTTGTTCGGTTACATCGAGAAAAGGAACTGTTTGTCCCATGCCTGCATTATTGATCAGATAATCAAGTTGAGTTGTTTCAAAGTTGGTTTGTAATACAATTTGCAATGCATCTACAAATGCATTCAATGAATTAAAATCGTTCATGTCCAGTTTCATACACACTGCTTTCAAACCCAGTTCTTGAATTTCTTCTACAGTTTGTTGGGCCAATGATTCATTGTGATTGAATGTAAGAATAACTTGTACATTTTTTTTAGCAAGACTAAGTGCAATGTCTTTTCCGAGTCCACGGCTACCACCAGTTACGAGGGCTATTTTATTGTTTGTCATATTATAAAACGATTTGGGTTGTAATAAGTTAGGTTTAATCAAATTCTTTTACATCATCGATCAAAAACGAATTGTTGGATTCAACTAGTTTAATCTCGCGATGATAAACTGCTTTCATTTCAGGGTCGTCGATTTGGACATCAAAAATATATTCATTTTCAACATTGCTTGCTTTTGCATCACATTTAGACACCTTGACTTTACCATAGTCTTGACCTGAAATCAGAAAACCAACACCCATGCCTGCATAGTTGGTATTATATATCTTACCCCATTTAAGCTGAAATCCCTGTGCTGTCATACCTCCATCCATATCTACACCAATGGCATCCGATTTGTATTCATTGTAACGAGTGGTTGTTATTGTTTTTTGGTCAGCATTGGTACTCAGAAAGAAATCTTCAATTGATTTAATCAACCATGCTTTTGCAGCCTTTGTTTTATCATCCTTTATGTTAGTAACCTTTTCTGTAGGATTCGATAATGATTTAGAATCAGATGGAGATTCCTTGCACGCAACTAAGCTACATGCTATTAAAAAAGTATAAATGCATTTTTTCATATGAATGGTTGATTTTGGTTTGAAACCCAAAGCTATGTTTTAAAATGAAGTACGTTGTATTATTTAAATACTTTTTTAATAATAAATCAAGAAGTTAACATCATTGATTTTTATTATTTTTGATTTTTACATCAATTATCAAATGAAGTGGTATGCTTATTTAATGCCAATATTATTTTATGTCACATCATTCTATGCTTTTCATGCAGAAGGTATAGGTGCCTATGCCACATTGATATTAGCCTTTGGTGTGATAGCCACCCTAGAATTGATATTAAAACCCATTAATGAAAATCCTGATGATGAAGAGTCGTTGAAGAAAAATCCAATCTACCGTTGGATACAAATTGGGTTTGTATTTATTCAATGGATTACATTATTGTATTTTTTATACATTACCAAACACCAAAATGTAGATACAGCCACATCCATAGGTAGAATCATATGCATGGGTTTGCTTTGTGGTGTATTTGGTATTAATGTAGCACATGAGTTGGGGCATCATGTCAATAAAACAGATCAGATATTAGCCAAGGCAAGTTTGCTCACTTCTATGTACATGCATTTTTTTATAGAGCACAACAAAGGCCATCACAAGCATGTATCTACAGCGCATGATCCTGCAAGCGCTAGATACAACGAATGGATTTATGTCTTTTATATTCGAAGTATAGTCGGTTCCTATTTATCTGCATGGCAAATTGAGAATAAAGATACACGGAAGCAATTTGGTACTTGGCTAACATTGAGAAATCAAATGATACAGCTACATATAGTAGAGATTTCATTTTTGATCATCCTTAATCTATATGGTGGCTTATTAGTAGTTGGCTCGTTCTTAGCTGCTGCTTTGTTGGGTATTTTATTATTGGAGTCGGTTAATTATATACAACATTATGGTTTGACTCGAAAGGCTACAAGCGCAACATCATTTGAGCGAACACAGGTATATCATAGTTGGGATTGTCATTATCCATTGGGTCGTATGATGTTATTTGAATTGAGTAGACATAGTGATCATCATTATTTGGCTAGTCGTCCGTACCAACTGCTTCGCCATCATGCTCAGGCACCGCTCTTGCCGGCAGGGTATCCAGGAAGTATTCTGCTCGCACTCATACCACCATTGTGGTGTAGTATCATGAATCGTAAGATAGCTAAGATAAAGGGTGGTATTGATTCTTAGCGGTATTCAAACTATTTACCCACATTTGTGAATTACTATTTTGACCTGTCACAATCGTACATTCTATATTTACAATACTAAAACGACGAGAGTATGACGATTGAACAAATCATGTTGCAGAGCGAAGCGCTCATTTTTGGATCAGATAAGCCATTGACCGAATTAGATATAGCACAATTACTAAAAGATGCTACATCTGAAGAAGAAGTAGATTTGGAAAAATTGCCAAGTGCATTAGAAGCTATTGTAGAGAAGTATGCATCTGATTTCTATCCATTTGAAGTGAAAAAAATTGGTGGTGGATTTCAGTTTTTAAGTAAAAAAGAATTTCATCCATCACTTGCTAAATTGAATGGTGAAAAATATACAAAAAAATTATCGACTGCTGCATTGGAAACCTTGGCTATCATAGCTTACAAGCAACCAATTACTAAAGGAGATATTGAGCATATACGTGGTGTAAATTCTGATTATTCAGTACAGAAGTTACTTGAAAAAGAATTAATCGTTATATCAGGTAGAATGGAAGATGCAGTAGGAAAACCATTGTTATACAATACATCCAAGTCATTTATGGATTATCTTGGATTGAACTCATTGGATGATTTGCCAAAATTGAATGAAATATTGCAAATGGTACATGTAGAACCTACAAATGCCATTGAGGCCATTCCAAATTCAGATTTCAATCTTGCTGTAAGCGAACATGGCGAATTAATAGAAGTAGATAATAGTACTCAAGAAAATATAGTGGAATAAATAGATATACAAAAAAATAAACCCTCCGAAGAGGGTTTATTGATTTGATTAGAAGTCCGTTGTTAGTTATCCTCGTCTTTTAATAATTGTTTTACAAATTGATTCACCTCTTCAAGACGTGCTTGATTAAGTTTATAATGAATATTTTTTCCATCGCGATTGGTTTCTACAAACTCTGCGCGACGTAATATAGCTAGGTGTTGAGATGCTACAGATTGTTCTACGCGTAATTTTACATAAATTTCTGTAACAGTTAAATTTTCTTTTTCTTCTAATAGTTTAATGATTGATTGGCGTAACTTGTGGTTAATCGCTCGTAATATAGCAGCAGCCTTTTTTACATCTAAGTAGTTAATTTTAGATACTGAGGAGGATGAACTCTCGTTGAGTGAAATGATGTTGGAAGATAAGTTATTCTGTTCCATGTAAGTCAATTTTAATATGTTATTTAAAAGTACAAAAAAATAAATGTGTACAAATCAGCTAATCACATTGGTTTGCGTTACGATTTATTGTTTTGTAAAGGTAATGATATTATTAAAAAAACAAATGTTTATAACTTGTTTATTTTGTTAATATGGACATTTTTTAGGTAAAATGGCTCAGAAAGGAATAAATCGGAAAATTTTTGGTCCTGAAAGTACTGTAAACAAAGGTTTGCGATTATTTCGGACTTTCTTTCGACTAGAGTGATTTTTTCAAAATCTTCTTTTAATTCTTCTTCTATGCAAAATAAACTTAATGCGTTTTCGGAAATTTGTGTTTGGATTTCAGAATAGGAGGCTAATGATGGAACTAATGTGGATACTCCCTTGGAGTCATAGGTAGCAAAAAAGTATTCATCTTCACGAGCTTTTGATATAATTCCATTATGTTGAGTGATTGAATCCTTATGGATAAAATTATAGATTAAATCTAACTTGTTGATTAAAATGAGAGGCAATTGATGAGCATAAGCAATTCCTTTGGCAGTACCCAATCCTATTCTTAAACCTGTGTATGAACCTGGACCGTTGAGTACACAAATTGCGCTTAACTCTTTCCATGAAATATCGGCTTCATCCATTATCTCCTGAATATGGATATTGATAAATTGACCATGATCTTTTTGATTGGCATTGCTACGAAATGCCACAATGGTTTTATCCCGTAAAATCATAACGAGAGAATCCATTCCGCTGGTATCGATATAAAGTAAATATGCCATGATAGTGTACAAATGTAATTCAATTCTTACTTTTGCACTATGGAAAAACAAATAATCAATTCAACACATGCGCCAGCACCTATAGGACCTTATAGTCAAGCTGTCGAAGTACACAATATGCTTTTTGTATCTGGTCAAATAGCTTTGATACCAGGTACGAACGACCTAAATTTGGAATCAATCGAAAAAGAAACAAAACAAGTATTGGATAATCTAAATGCCATCTTGCACGAAGCGGGTATGACATTTTCAAATATTGTGAAAAGTTCTATTTTTTTAAGCGATATGGCTTTATTTGCAGAAGTGAATAAGTTGTATGAGTCTTATTTTTCAACGGAGTATCCCGCACGCGAAACGGTACAAGTGGCAGGCTTACCACGCGGAGTGAATGTTGAAATTTCAGTTATCGCATCACGATAGGAAATAACAACTTTTCTTTTAGTCTAATAGTTTCCATTTCAAGCTGTTAGAATAAAATTTTTTTAAATAAGTTATGAAATAGCTTATTTTTTTTTGTAGGTTTGTTATTCATTAGCATGTATTCATTATGTCAGAATTAGATCAAGGTATTCCACAATCAACGGATAGCAATTCAAATCAACTTCCTTCTATGCTCAATGTATTGACTATTCTTACGATGATAGGGAGTGTACTAGGTTTGATTTCTACTGTATTTTTAAAATTTGGTTGCAAGGTATTGGAAATGGATGAAGTCGTTTCTAAAATGAAAGATGCAGATATTGAAATACTTGAAAAAACTTGTGCCAATATTACTGTTTTAATGATTGTGGGTTTTGTTAGTAGTCTATTGTGTTTGATGGGTGCTTTCATGATGCGAAAATTAAAAAAGCAAGGATTTTATATTTATATCATTGGTCAATTAATAGGAATTCTGTCTTCACCATTGATTTTAGGCATGGAGTCATTTTCAGATTATAAAAATTGGTTTGGATATGGCATCAGTGTTTTGTTTATAATTTTGTATGCTACGCAACAAAAAATTCTAGTTAAGTAATCTCTACTTATAATAAATCGACTAATTGCTGATTGGATTGATCCCATCCATATTTTTTAGAAACAAACTCGTATGCTTGGCTGGCAAGTTGTATCTGCTGTTCAGGATTATCTAGTAGTTGTATGATTTTAGAAACAAACTCTTCAGTAGTGTTGGCAATGATGACTTCTTTATTTTCTGTTGCATGCAACGATGCATTCACTATAGAAGTCGTAATTGAAGGCAATTTCATACTCATAGCTTCCAACAATTTATTTTGCAATCCAGCGCCTGTAAATAGTGGTGCTACAAATAATGTAGCGCTTGCATAAGCAACTCGGATATCATCATGCCACCCACTCAAATGGATATTGCTACTTTCATATTTTTTCAACTCTTCGGCCATGGCAGCACCTGCAATATTAAGTTTGATAGTAGGTCTTATTTTAATCAACGCAGGCATTATGTGTTGAATAAGAAAATCAACGGCCGCTCGATTTGGTTGGTAAGACAAGTTACCTAAAAATAATAAATCAACGGTTTTAGTAATAGACTGAGGCTGAAAATAATCTAAATCAACTCCATTGCTTATCACGATAGTCGTGTTGGGTTGTGAAGCAAGATTGGATTTGTCGTGTTCTGATATAATAGTTGTCGTATCAAACCATTGAAGCATACTTGTTTCAAATTGTTTCATTCGGAGGCTTTCACGCTTGTAAAATAGTTGTTGAATACCCGACATATTTCGTTGCATTCGATCATAATTCATACTGAAAGCATCTTGAAAGTCAATCACTTTGTTGAAAGGCAAATCTTTGCCATACAAGGCAGTTCGTGATAATTGGCAATAGACTGTGTCTGGGTTTATTTGCTTAATCGTATTAGTCATCTTACGATGAATGGAAGGCGAATAAAAATAGCCTACTTGTACTGGTATGGATTTGAATAAACTTAGAAAAGACTGAATAACAATTTCTAATTTTCGAAGTTTATATACCTTGATTTCTTTACAGTAAGGTGCCACCATATCATAATCAATTTTTGATACCGAAGCTTCGTTTAATGCAAAAAGAAAAATATCGTGAAATTTGGAAATGTATTTAATTTGATTGAACGCCCTTAGTTTATCACCCTTGTCGAGTGGGTAGGGAAACCTCGATAAAATAATGGCTATTTTTTTTCTGTTCAAGGTGTGTTATTCAAGGTTTTATATTGCTCAATGGCAGACTGATAAATCTGTTTTTTATGAAAGTGTGAAGATACAAATTTTCTTGCATTATCGCCTATCAGTTTCGCTTCAGCAGGTTGATGAAAACACATTTCAAGGCATCTGATAAATTCTTCAGGGGTATCTGCTATCAGTATATTTTCATTGTGAGTGGCTCCTATGCCTTCCGATCCTATTGAAGTAGAAATAATGGTTTTGCCAAGTTCCATGGCCTCTAGTATTTTAATACGAATACCAGCCCCTGATTGGAGAGGAACAATCATGATGTTTTTTTGTAAACTAAATTGAATAAAATCATTTACTTCGCCCACGACATGAATTTGTTTATCTTCTTTGGCCATAAAGACTGCGGGCATGTTTTTCCCAGCAATATAAAAATGAACATTGGGTAAATCTATGCAAGCTTTTTTCCATACTTCTTCCAAAAACCATTCTACGCCTTCAATATTGGGAGCCCAATCCATACTGCCAATATGATAACAACTAGAGGATTCACAATCCACATCTGGTATAACCTTATTGTCATTTACACCAAATGGAAGTAGAAAGCAGGTATTGATATGTTGTTCTGTGAAAAATAATTCTTCCTTTTGTGATATTGGAAGTAATAGGTCAAATTTCTTTAAAATATCCAACTCATAATTTTTCAACCTACTGGTAAGCAGCGTCAAATATTTTTTCTTTAAAAAGGATGGCTCATGCTCAGCAAGTCGTTGCCAAATAAGATGCTCAATATTATGAACTCTACAATAACATTTAGCATCTGAGTGTTTTTTTGCTATCGCCAAATAGGGTGAAGTATAAATACTTTCAAATTGAATGATATCAAATTCTTCTTTTTGCAAAAGACGAATAAGTGCTTGTTCGAAGTTTTTATTGATAAACCGAGCTACATTATACGACTTATCAGAAAATAGATTGAAAAAAGCGGAAAAAGGATTGATAGAATTGTTGATAAAAACAGACTCGAAATGCTTCAATTGTGAATACATATTGGGCAAATCATTTTCCTCTACCCAATGCCTAGAGGTATTCATAGACAATAGGCTAACTTCGCAACCTTGTTCGATATATCCTTCCAATGTTTGATTCATAGCAATAGCACCTCCATCGCGAAGGGGATATGGAATACGAGGTGTAAGGATAAGTATTTTCAACGAGTCGAAAATAAGACAAAATACTTGATTATTTTTGTTGCATGCAAAAACAGTCCTTGATTTTTTTAGGGTCCAAACCAATTGGTTATCATTGTCTTAATTATTTGATTGAACATCAAGAAGAGTTTAATATTTCAATTGATGGATTACTTACCAACGACAATGCTCGATTTGACCAATCACTTAGTTTGAAAAAATTAGCGACTGATCATATGATACCCATCATTTCATCGTTGGATGAGATGCCAATGTGTGATATATTATTTTCGGTTCAATACCATGAGATATTGAAACAACCACATATTGCTAAAGCAAGAATAAATGCGTTCAATTTACACATGGCACCATTGCCAGAGTATAGGGGATGCAATCAATTTTCGTTTGCTATCATTGATGCCAAAAAAGAATTTGGCACTACGATTCATATACTCGATCATCGTATAGATCATGGAGATATAGTAGTAGAAAGACGTTTTGGAATACCTGAGGATTGCTGGGTTGATGAATTATACTCATTGACATATGAAGCATCATTGTCATTATTTCAAGAATCAGTCTATGAATTATTGAAAGGAAATTTTTCTACTACCACTCAACAAAGCCTTGAGGAAGCTAGAGGAACATCATTGCATTATAGATCCGAAATTAATGATATTAAGCGAATACGTTTGGACTGGGATCATGCTAAAATTGAACGACATATAAGAGCGACCTATATGCCTGGGTTCGAGCCGCCATATACAATGATAGGCGATGATAAAATTTATTTTAGTAAGACATGGCAGCATCAACAATAATCTGTACTGTCACCAACGATTTGAATTTTGATCAGCGAATGATTCGAATTTGTAATTCATTATCTGTTGCTGGGTATGAAGTATTATTGGTTGGAAGAACAAAGTCGAACTCGTTGCCATTTAAGCAGCAACAGTTTAAGCAAAAGCGGTTGTTTTGTTTTTTTCAAAAAGGGAAATTATTTTATATCGAATATAATATTCGATTATTTTTTTATTTATTGTTTGCCTCAACAGATGTGTATTGCGCAATAGATCTTGACACTATATTGCCCAACTATTGGGCTTCTATGTTAAGAGGAAAAAAGCGTGTGTATGATGCGCATGAATTGTTTTGTGAAATGGATGAGATTACAAGCAGACCTACAATTTATAAAGTGTGGAAGGCTATCGAACGATATTGTGTGCCCAAGTTTAAAGATGGCTATACAATAGGTGAGTGCTATGCTGAAGAATTTGAAAAGATGTATCATGTACAATATGAAATAGTACGCAATGCCACCGTCTTACAACCCCTGACTCTTCAAGAAAATCAAGATAAATATATTTTATATCAGGGAGCTGTCAACGAAGGACGATGTTTTGAAACGTTGATACCAGCTATGAAGGATGTCAATGGAATATTAATTGTGTGTGGAGAAGGAAATTTTTATAATCAGGCTATTCAACTAGTGAAAGAATATAAACTGGAGGATAAAATTTTATTTAAAGGATATATTGAGCCTTCATTATTGAAAGAGTATACACGGAAAGCCTATGTTGGAATTACATTATTCACCAATCAAGGTAAAAGTAATTACTTATCCATGGCCAATCGTTTTTTTGATTATATGCATTACGGCGTTCCACAAGTATGTGTCAATTATCCAGAGTACAACAAGGTCAATTCAATATTCGAAATTGCAGTTTTAGTTGATCGTTTAGATTCAGATTCAATAGCACGATCCATTAATTCATTATTGGAGAGTGAGGCATTGCATCGTAGATTGCAACAAAATTGTTTAACAGCACGTGAACATTATTGCTGGCAAGAAGAAGAAAAGAAGTTAATTGCATTTTATAAAAAATTACTTGGATAAAAAACTACATATCATTTGTTTGGACATACCCTTACCTGCCAATTATGGTGGGGCCATCGATTTATTTTACAAGATAAAATCCTTGTCCGAAGCTGGTTGTGAGATCACCTTGCATTGTTTTCAATATGGAGGTCGAGTTCCTTCAGAGCAGTTGAATCTATATTGTAAAAAGGTATTTTATTATAAACGAAAAACAGGTTTACGGGGATTTCATTTTGCATTGCCTTATATTATTTCCTCCCGCAATGATCATAAATTATTGGAAAATTTATGCATGGACAATGCACCTATACTATTTGATGGATTACATACAACTTATTTTTTCAATCATCCCACATTAGAAAAAAGAATTAAACTATTAAGAGCACATAATATAGAAGCAGATTATTATCATCAGTTAGCGATGCAGTGTCAAAATGGTTTCAGGAAATTATATTATTTTTTTGAAGCTACTCGATTAAAGCGATACGAAAGTACATTGTTAGGCATCAATCACTTTGTTTCAATTTCTAATACAGAATTTGAATTTTTTAAAAAAGCGTATCCCAATGCCAATCATCATTTAATACATGCTTTTCATGCCAATAATGAGGTTCTTTCTTTAGTTGGTAAAGGAAAATATGTCCTATATCATGGCAATTTAAGTGTCGAAGAAAATGTGCAGGCTGTGAAGTTTTTAATTAAACATGTTTTTTCTCAATTGAATATTCCATTTATTATAGCTGGTAAGGATCCTAGCCATGAATTAATGAAATATCAGTCAAGTCAACTTACTATAGTGGCTAATCCGTCTGATCATGAATTGAGCAGTTTACTTTCAAATGCTCATATTCATGTATTGCCCTCTTTTCAAAACACAGGACTAAAACTAAAATTGTTGAATGCACTCTATCAAGGTCGATTTTGTATAGCCAATAGTTCAATGCTTGAAGGGAGTGGATTGGAATCGTTGGTACAGCAAGCTGAAACCAGTCAAGAATGGATTCAACGCATAGAGTATTGTATGACAATCCCCTTCACTATCGAACATATTGAAGAACGGAGAATGGGTCTCGCAAACTTCGATAATAAGAAAAACGCTGAAAAATTGCTTCAACTTATCGCTTCAACTCATTGAAAAATTCAATTAAAGCTATACTTCTTGTCTTATTATGGAAAAAAAATAAAAAACAGTTGGTAGTTTTCTTTTTTTACTTATTTTTGCGCTCCAATCGATTATTTCTTCTGAGATAATCTGAAAGGAAAAAGAGCATTCTTCCTTAGCTCAGTTGGTTAGAGCACCTGACTGTTAATCAGGGGGTCCCAGGTTCAAGTCCTGGAGGGAGAGCATAAAACCGAAGTTTTCACTTCGGTTTTTTTTGTTTTAAAATCAATTATAAATGCAAATTATCAAATACTTACAACTAATAATAAAATAGAATTTGAGTAATAACTTAAATTGTAGAAAAAGTTTCAAAATGAAATAATATGATTTATTCTATCTGATATTCCTTTCTAATTATTTATCTAAATTATATTACTTTTGAGAAAATTTAGAATAATCTTATGGCTGATGTAATCCGAATGCCTTTATTGAGCGATACCATGAAAGAGGGTGTTATTGCCAATTGGAATAAAAAAGTAGGGGATAAAGTTAAAAGTGATGAAGCGATTGCTGATGTAGAAACCGATAAAGCGACTATGGAAGTGATTCCCTATGTAGATGGGACACTCTTATATATTGGTGTAGAACAAGGTAAAGCTGCCAAAGTCAATGAAATCATTGCTATTATAGGTAAAGAGGGCGAAGATATTTCTTCTTTGATAGAAGCTAAATCGGATTCTTCAAGTCCAGTAACTGATACACCTAAACCAGCAGAAGTTTCAACATTACAGCCATCTGCATCCATTGAAATTCCAAAGGATTTAACGGTAATCCGAATGCCTTTGCTGAGTGATACGATGAAAGAAGGTAAAATTGTGGTTTGGAATAAGCAGTTGGGTGATGCTGTAAAAGCCGATGATTCACTAGCCGATGTTGAAACAGACAAGGCGACCATGGAGGTAATTGGATATGCCGATGGCACTCTTCTATATCAAGGGGTGAAAGCTGGCGAGGCTGCTAAAGTAAATGATGTAATTGCAGTTGTTGGAAAAGCAGGTACAGATATAACACCTTATTTGTCTTCATTTCAGACTTCAAATGCAACACCAAATGAAGTCGTAAAAGAATCAGCGACTCATCAAGTACCAATTGCCACTCCTACAGCATCCATGCCATCTGAATCTATAAATACAGATGGCCGATTGAAAGCTTCTCCATTGGCTAAACAAATAGCAAAAGAAAAAGGAATTTCATTGAGCAATGTGCATGGTAGTGGTGATGGCGGTCGAATTGTAAAGCGTGATATAGAAAATTATAAACCATCTCTTTCTTCAGCAGATACAAGTTCTACATCTACACAACCTAAACCAGTACTATCATCCAATTTTGTGTCAGGAGTAGAAGGATATACCGATACGCCTGTTACTCAGATGCGTAAAATAATTGCACAACGATTAAGTGATAGTAAATTCTCAGCGCCACATTTTTATTTGAAAACAAGTATTCAAATGGATAATTTGATGGCTGCTAGAAAACAAATCAATGCAACTTCGTCTATAAAAATATCTATCAATGATATGATAATCAAAGCTGTTGCTAGTTCGTTGAGTTTACACCCTGTAGTTAATAGTAGCTGGATGGGAGATTTTATACGCCAAAATCATCATATTCATATTGGCAGTGCGATTGCATTGGAAGAAGGCCTCATAGTACCTGTAATAAAATTTGCCAATCAGAAAACATTGTCTCAAATTGCTTCTGATGCCAATGAGTTGTATGAAAAAGCACGAACAAAGAAAATACAACCTGCTGAATTTACAGGGAACACATTTACAATCTCCAATTTGGGAATGATGGACATCGATGAATTTACAGCTATTGTGAATCCACCAGATGCATGCATATTAGCCGTAGGCAAAATAGCACCAACACCAATGGCAGAAGGAAATGCTGTCGTGATAAAAAATATCTTGAAATTGACCTTAAGTTGCGATCATCGAATTGTAGATGGAGCTGTTGGTGCAAGATTTTTACAAACGTTGAAAGCCTTTTTAGAAAATCCTATTACAATGTTGATTTAATAAGGGGTCAGATTAAACGTGACTTATCCTTAATTGACTAATTTTATTTTCTTTATTTAGCTCAATGATTCCGTATGCATTGTCACTAAAAGGTGGAATTGTAAGTTGTATTACTATTTTATTATTATACCAACTTGATTTGATATGATTCATTTTGCTCTCCGGAAATTTCTTTTTTAATAGTTCCCAATAAGCAATCAACGTTTTATTCCCTGTAATTTTTCCATTGGTAGCATTTATGATTCGTTGGGTTAATGAACAAGTGAACTCAACATTTTCATCATAGAGTTTAGCATGTTCATCCCCCGATGTATTATTCCATTGATATACGAAATGCTCACCAATTTTTTGAGCTTTTGAAGTGTTCATATTTTACAATAGTCAAATAACGTGCCTATTATAAATATTTAAATAAATTATATAAAAAATATATATTTATATATAACTTATTTCCATTTTTGATATTAATTCATTTTGATTAATGGTGAGTATTGCAATGGCTTTATTGGTTTTATCAAATGTAGTATAATGAACGATAATTTTATTGTCATAAGTAAAGAGATGTGAAAATTCAAACTTGAAATTGGGTAATTTCTTGCGAACCAAGTCCCAATATTCTTGTAGAATTTTTTTTCCTTTTAAATGTCCATTGCTTTCGGGAATTAATCTAAGTGTCAAACTTGAAACTATTTCTACATCATCTGATAATAGATTCATATACTCATTTAATGATTTCTCATTCCAATATTTTATCCATTGTGAAACAATGTGTTGTGCCTTTTCTTCCGTCATGTAGTAGGTTATAAGAATTAGTTGAGCACTTCTTTGGCAGCTACCAACGGCATGCCTTCGATTAATTTTATTTGTTCATATCCACCAAGTACATTTCTCAAATTATGGATACCTTGTCGTTTCATTAAGGAAGATGCAATAACCGAACGATAACCGCCAGCACAGTGAACATAAATATTGTCTGTATCTTCAAAATTACTCAAGGTAGATACATCAATCATACTATTCAGCGGAATGTTCACAGCAGTTTGAACATGTCCATTGTCAAATTCCAATTCTTTGCGAACATCAACTATCACCATTTTAGGATCGTAATTTATATCCATTTTCATTTCATCGGCTTCTATATCAATGATGATATCGATCGGTTCACCTGAGTTTTTCCAAGTTTCAAAGCCACCATCTAAGTAGCCAACTAGTTGATCAAATCCAACGCGAGTAAGTCGAATCAGTGATTCTTCTTCTTGGCTTGGTTCTGTTATCAAAGCAATATTTTCATGAAATGGAAGTAATGCACCAGCCCATTCGGCAAATCGACCTTCTAAACCTATGCTAATGGATTCAGGAATAAATCCTTGTGTAAATATAGTTGCAGCTCGGGTATCAAGGAGAATGCAATTTTCTTTTTTTAATTGTTTTATATCATCGACTGACAATTTTGTAAGTCCTTTTTGTTTTATATCATCTAAGCTCATATAGCCTTGTTTATTTATCTTAGCGTTAATAGGGAAGTAGGCAGGTGGTGTATTAAGGCCGGTCGTTACAGCTTTTATAAACTCAATATTGGTTTGTGGTTGTAAGGCATAGTTACTTGCTTTTTCTTCGCCTATTGTACTATGTGTATTCGGACCTAAATTTTTCCCACAACTAGAACCAGGACCATGTGCAGGGTATACTTTTACATAATCGGGTAGTTGAGTAATCTTTTGCAATGATTCATACATCATTCCAGCTAACTCTTCTTTGGTCAGGTTACCACTAAATAAATCTGGACGGCCTACATCACCCACAAAGAGAGTATCGCCCGTAAATAGGGAGTCTTGTTTCCCATTTTCATCGATTAATAAAAAACAGGTTGACTCAAGGGTGTGTCCTGGAGTATGAATTGCTTTTATAATACAATTTCCAAGTTGAAATTCCTCTTGATCTTTTGCTGTGTATTTTTCAAATCCAGTTTCAGCGTCAGGGCCATAAATAATTGTTGCGCCCGTTTGTTTTGCTAAATCAATATGCCCACTTACAAAATCTGCATGAAAATGAGTTTCAAAGATGTATTTTATCTTGGCATTTCGTTCATGTGCCAATTGAATATATACATCGATATCGCGTAATGGGTCTATGATAGCTGTTTCACCATTTGACTCGATATAATAAGCTGCTTCTGATAAGCATTTAGTATATAGCTGTTGGATATACATTGGAAATTATTTTTTTATATTGTAATGTGCGTTGGCTTGTGTTATACAAGTTAATGTGAGGTCGTTGATACATACATGCCTTGGTAAGGTACTAGCATAATATATTGCATCTGCAATATCCTCAGGTGTAAGTGGTGTAAATCCATCATATACAGCTTTTGCTCGTTGTTGATCGCCTTTAAATCGAACGATTGAAAACTCTGTTTCACATGCACCAGGATTAATGGATGTCACTTTAATGCCATAATTCAATAAATCAATTCGCATACTTTTGGTCAGTGCATCTACTGCATGTTTGCTTGCACAATACACATTGCCATTTTGATATACATCTTTACCTGCTGTAGAACTTATATTAATTATATGACCAAATCCTTGCTCTTTCATGATAGGAATAATTTCTCGACTAATGTAGAGTAAGCCTTTCACATTGGTATCGATCATGGTGTCCCAGTCCTCATATTTGCCTTCGTCTATTGGGCCGTAGCCTGCTGCTAGCCCTGCATTATTGATTAGTATATCAATAGTAGGTGCAATCGATCGGTCAATTGATTTAATAAATTGTTGAGTGTCTTCCAGATTTCGAATATCAAAATTGAGTATTTGTACTTTTATCGAATAGTCGTTTTCTAGTTCTTCTTTCAATTGGTTTAATCGCTCGAGCCGTCTGCCAGTTAATATTAAATTGTATCCATTTTTTGCAAAAATGTAGGCTGAGCTTTTTCCTATACCCGAAGTAGCTCCAGTGATTAGTACTGTTTTATTCATAGCTGTTTATCTGACTAAAATTACGTCTCCTTTTATTGTTTGTTGTTTGTCGTTCAAATCGGTTGCAACGATGAGCCAAAAATATGTTCCCAACTCGGCATCTTTTCCATTTAATCGACCATCCCATCCCTTTCTGAAATCTGTTGTGTAGAAAACTTGTTTGCCCCAACGATCAAATAACTTAAAGGAGTTTAATTTTTTATAACCTGCTGATAAAATTTTTAAGAAATCGTTGAGACCATCACCATTTGGTGTAAAAGCATTGGGGATAGAAATATATGGACCATCTGCAACAATAATACGCATAGTATCATAACCAATGCATCGGTTTGCAGTTACACCCACTAGAGAATACGTATAGCGTCCTGTATCAGGGAAAAACCCTAAGGGATTAGAAACTAAATTGTTGTCTAAAAAAGTAGGAGGCGACCATTGATAATCAACAGCACCAATTCCATTCAGTCGAATGGATGTGTTTTTTACAATAACGGTATCATTCCCTGCAAATACATTGACAGCTGGAACCTTAAGCAATTGAGAGGCAGTATCCCTGCAGCCATATTTATTGCCCGAAATTAATGTGACATTATAATCCTTACCTGTATTACCAAATGAATAAGTAGGGTTCTGTAATGAACTTGTGTTGCCATCATCAAAATTCCAATTCCAAGAATTGATAGGTAAATAAGTAGAGGTAGTTTTATCGGTAAACGAAATAATTTCTCCTGGGCAAAGTAAGCCGTTGTATTCAAAATCTGTATTGAAATCGGGATATACTTTCACCAATCGGATGATACTATCAGGGCATGTGCTACCATCATTTACAAGGAGTTTTACTTGATAGGTTCCTGTATCAGGATAGGTAAAGGTAGGTTGAAACAAATCGGACGTATCAGTATTGATACCTGCTACTCCAAAATCCCAATGATATCTAAACCCTCCAGAACTATTGTTTACAAAGTTGACAGTAAAGGATTTGCAACTAGCAATATAGGTATTTTGTTCTTCTGAAAATTGTGGAATATTGGCAACCACTGCTTTTGAACAGTTTGTTACAACAAATTGAAATTCTCTTCGCTCAGAATTGATAATGACTCCATTTCGCCATTCATAACAGCATACACTTACTACGAATCGGCCTTGGATATTAGGTGTTCCCGTTATTATGCCAGTAACAGGATCAATTTTTAATATTGGATTTCCACCCATAGGTAAGGTGGCACTAAAAGGGGCTCTGTAATTGACAGATACAGAAGGTGGCAGTGGTCCTAAAAGAATAGGTTTTGGATCGTTGGGGTCTCCACCTTTTAAAGCTAAGCAAAATTCATAAGATAGAGAATCGCCATCAGCATCTGTAGCCGAATGATCGTATACAAATGGATTGTTTACACAAATGATTTGTGGAGGATAATTAATGAATTTAGCGCTGTTGTTACACATGTTTGGTGGAACAGTACATAGATAAGTAGCTCCTGTAGTACCAGGATTAATAATATTGTTGATTGTTTCATTTCTACAACAACGTTGATACATTATTGTATAAGGATTATTGCTTAGAGGTAGATTTTTTGTAAATTTAAATTGCAATAAATTGATACACGTAGCGGGTGGGTTATTGATACACTCATTGGAAAAATTAACAGGAATATTGAAGCGATTGGTAAAATAAATCGAATCAAACGATACAATATTGTTTCCATTAAATATGCTTATAAATGCTGGGTTGTCGGATTCCAATGCAGCCGGATTTCCACCGCCTTGTGATGGAGGGAGGCAGTCACGATATATGTTGACAGTGAATTCGTAATTATTATTTCCAAGGCATACATAGGTTATTTCACCCCCTACAATATGTGATGCAAGAGAAGGTAGTGAAGAAAACAATATTAAAAGCAAATAGAGCCTTTTGTACATTTTGTAAAATTAAGCAATTTTATACTCCAAAGCACATTTGCAAAAGCTATTTAAGATAGAATTTAGTTTTTCGGGGTTTTCTAACATACTTGTATGACCTATTTGTTCTAGTACTTCAACCTGAGAATAGGATGGTATGGCAGATTGAGTTAAACCATGTTGTATGGGTACCGCTGTGTCTTCGGTCCCCAATACAAATAAAATGGGTATGTTAGCTTGTCGAAGAACTGAAGTTCGATCAGGACGATTGATCATGGCATTGTAATATGCTACTAAACTAAGAGACGAACATTCCAATGCCATTGTTAGGTGAAATGCCAATTGGTCTATTTTAGTTTGTTTTGAAATTTCGCTATATAGGTTGGGAATCATCGCTTTTAAGAAAATTTCTTTTCCTTCGTTTTCTATTAATTTAATAGATTTTCTACGATTTTCTTTTTTTATTTCATCATCAGCATAGGCCGATGAATGTACCAACCCAAAGCCATCCAATAGCTGCGCATTTTTTTCAGCAAATGCCAATGCAATATAACCGCCCATCGAATGTCCCAATAGGATTGTTTTTGGTATTTGCTCTTGAACTACGATTTCATAAATGAAATCGGCCATTAAGTCAATACTGATTTCGTTTGAAGGTAATTCGGATTGTCCGCTTCCAGGCAAATCAGGTATAATGCATGTATAGTTTTTTTCTAAATCAACCAGTTGATTTTTCCATATTCTCCCATCTTCACCAAACCCATGAATGAGTACAATGGGATAACCATTGCCTGATTTTTGATAATATGAATTTGGAAATCGAGTGCTTTCTAGTTTGAATTTCATCGTATGAATTGATTAAATGAAGACAATTTATATTTAGTTGTATAACTATTGAGTCTAAATATAATCAATAAAATAATAGGGGTGATTTCAACTATATATTTTTGTTCGGCAAATAAATTGTATAAAAGTGAAATGACAATCAATATGCTTGCATAACGAGCATACTTGGCTGCCATCTCTGATTTACGAGGAATTAAAAAAGCAAATACAAGATGCAATGGAAATGCCCATAATAAATTGCGATTCCAAGCGCATACTTTATGTTCGGTACCAAACCACATAAATAGCATAAGACAACCCAATAAGCCCAATACCATAAATAAAAATACATCAAAGAAAAGCAAGGGTGTTTTCATCATAGGTATAAATGACAATAGCAGAATGACTACAAATAATATCCAACATACAATACGCGGTTGATTGGGTATATCCTTTACAAAACTAGGTTCGGGTAAGAGTTGAAGCGTTTCTTTTATCAATGGTTTGCCATCCAAACTTGCATTGCGTAAACCCTTCATTAAGTAATCAGGGAGAAACATACTTTGTTCATTGGTCATTTTCCAATCTACTTGATGACTCATCAAAAGATTAATGCCGAATCGCTCCCAATGTAGATTTCGCTCGTAATAATTCAAGAGTGTACGAAACGAAATACTATCATCTTTCATCGCACTGCCATATTGAAATCGTTTGCCATATTCTTTTGAAAAGATATCACGAATGCGCGTAGAACAATTATCAAATAAAAAATCGTAGCGATAGTATTTATTTTCTGGTTTGAGATTCGTTGCCAAAAAATCGATCATCTTTTTCTCATCAGAAGGTGAAAGGTCCAATACTTGTTCATATACACTTCTGCCTTCTTCGGCATAGATACTCATGAAATCGGAATAGGATTCCAAGTTGAGATAATAGGGGAGTTTACCTCGCGTAAATTTGATATAAAAATCAGGGTCGCCAAAATTGAATGTGCCATAATTATAAACCACATCCGTTTGATGTAGAGAATCAATCAATCGTACAGCACTATGTCCATAGATGGAGTATAAATCTTGACCTACACCACAAGTAATAATACTGATGCGAACACCCGAAGAATCTTGTGCTACAATCGATGTGTATGTACTCAACAGTAAAGCTAGGAGAATTAACACTCGGAGCATGTAAGATTGTTTTTTCAAGTGATTGTTGATTTTCAATGAAACTATTATCTTGAATAGTTAGGACTTTCTTTGGTAACCACTACATCATGTGCATGGCTTTCACGCATGCCTGCATTGGTAATACGCACAAACTTAGCTTGTTGCAATGTCTTGATATCTTTTGCACCACAATAACCCATACCGGCTCTTAAGCCACCAATGAATTGATGAACGACTTCATTCAGCGTACCTTTATAGGGTACACGACCTACAATACCTTCGGGTACAAGTTTTTTAATATCATCTTCTACATCTTGAAAATATCGATCTTTCGAACCCTCTTGCATAGCTTCGATACTACCCATACCTCTATATGATTTGAATTTACGACCTTCGAAAATGATTGTTTCACCTGGGCTTTCTTCTACACCTGCAAAAATTGAACCTGCCATAACACTTGATGCGCCTGCTGCCAATGCCTTAACCATATCGCCCGTATATCGAATACCGCCATCTGCAATGACTGGAATACCCGATTTTTTTAATGCTTCACTTGCTTCCATCACGGCAGTCAATTGTGGTGAACCTGCACCTGTTACTATGCGAGTGGTACAAATAGAGCCTGGTCCTACACCCACCTTTACCGCATCTGCACCAGCAGTTGCCAATGCTTTTGCACCTTCTGCTGTGGCTACATTTCCTGCAATAATTGGGAGATTCTTATAGGCTTTTTTTATTTTTTTGACTGTATCTATCACCCCTTTGGAATGTCCATGTGCACTATCCAATGTGATGACATCGACACCTGAATGAAGGATGGCTTCTACACGATCCAATACATCGGCAGTGATTCCAACTGCTGCACCTACCAATAAGCGTCCCATAGCGTCTTTACTTGCATGGGGATGACTTTTAAATTGAATAATATCGCGATAGGTGATGAGCCCTATGAGTTTGTTGGTTTTATCTACAATGGGTAATTTTTCAATTTTATATTGTTGGAGAATTTTTTCTGCTTTTAATAGGTTAGTGCCATGTACAGCGGTAACAAGGTTTTCCTTGGTCATCACTTCACTTACTTTCATGTTCATTACTTTCTCAAATCGTAAATCACGATTGGTAAGTATGCCAACAAGCTTATGATTTTTATCTACAATCGGAATACCGCCTATTCGATTTTCGCGCATGATACGAAGGGCATCGGCAATAGTAGCATCGGGATGTAAGGTGACAGGATCTACGATAAGCCCGCTTTCACTACGTTTTACTTTACGGATTTGTTCTGCTTGCTTTTCGATACTCATATTTTTGTGTAGAATGCCTACGCCACCTTCACGTGCCAATGCTATGGCCAATTGGGCTTCGGTAACTGTATCCATTGCAGCAGAAACAAGTGGGATATTGATTTTGATTTGTTTGGTAAGAAAGGTTTCTGTAAGTACTTCTCGAGGCAAGACCTCAGAATAAGCAGGTACGAGTAATACATCATCGAAGGTTAAACCTTCCTTTACTATTTTAATGTTGGTAGCCATGTGCAAATGTAAAATAAAAAATGCGAATTGTGAAAAGGGGCCTTAAAATGATGGTTTACTAGCCGTTGCGATTTTAGATCATAATAATTAAATAATTATAGGGACACCCTATGGAACACTTTTTTAGTTGGAAAACCTGCATCGGATACAGAGGATCCTGTAAGGAATTGGGATGAATTCTATGTAGGTGGATTTGCGAAAGGTATGTTTTATCTAGGGTTAGAGAATCAAGTGGTGAAAGTAATCGTAGAATGATGAAATTAAATACAACTAACTATAACAATACCATTTGCCAAAATGAACATTTCGTGCTACGAGACGAGGAGTCCACTTGGGGACGGAATGCTTTTAAGTTAGAACAATTGAATTAGATTTTTTTTTAAGAATTAAAAAAGGGTATTTAATTGCTTAAATACCCTTTTGGTTGAGGAGGTTTTTTAGATGAATTTCAATGTTATTTTGTTACATATTTAATCATTGAGAATTCTAGAAAAGATGCAAGGACCCCTATCAATTTGTTATGTGGCTTATTTCGACTAATTTTATCGATCACATACTTAGTACTTAAAACTACCATAGTGTCAATTGCGTTTCTTTTTATTGTTTGATTATTTGCAATTTCACTGATTGTGTTTTTAATGATATTGATAGGTTTCATGCTTTCATAGGTCAATTCAAATTGTTCTTTCAATAAACTAAAATTCTTATCATGTAATAACTTCAATGTATGAATATGCAGTTCAAGTTCATGGTTGTTTTTAAATTTCATATTTTTTGAAATTGTCTGATTAAATAATTGTGTAAAGGTTTTTGAATGAACCGATTTTTAGATAGGATTATAAGCAAGGTAATGAGTGTAAAAATCATTGCTACAATTATAAATCCTAGGTGTGTAGAACCTAGATAAGTACCTAGCCAAAATGCGAATCCTATGGTCATAAATACTAGTGCAAGGAGTGCCCCAAAAAAGAATCAACATCAATACAGCCAATGTAGATAGTATCTTGGAGGATTTTTGAATACTCATCCATTTTGCATATTCTAAGCTGACTTTGCCATATTCTTCTATTTGCTTACTTAGTCCTTCGAGCTGATTGTTACTTAACATTATTCAAATTTTTAATGAAGGTATTATTTTATGATATTGCTTTTTTAATATCATCCTTCATGGATGTTACTTTGTCAGTAATATGTTCAGTGGATTGAACAGCACTTGCATAGTTATCTTTTACACTATCTATATAATCAGTCATCTTTTCTTTCAGATCGTCGATATAGTCATCACCTTTGTTAGCTATTTTCCTTCTTGTACTTGAACCTTTGTCAGGTGCTAATAATATGCCTGCAATGCCGCCTATCGCTAAGCCAGCTAAGGCGCTTAATATAATTTTACTACTACTCATGATTTGTTTTATTTTTATTTAATGATTTTTTCTCCCTGAATTACTCTAAGCAATACAGCCACAATAGCTATAACAAGTAAGATGTGAATGATAGCCCCTGCACTATATGCAAAATAGCCAACTGCCCAAAGTATAATCAACACAACTGCTACGATATAAAGTAAATTTCCCATTTCAATTTTATTTTAAAGTGAATTAATTTTTATTTTGATTTTTCGCATTCTTTTTGACAGTTAATAGCCTCGTCAAGATGTTTTCTTAGAATAGGTAGTGTAGCTGTGGCCCATGTTTTGATATTGCTATCTGCAGATTCAGTTGAAGCTTTTTCAAATAAACTAACGGCACTTGTATGACCATCAACCATTAATTTGCAATACGCATTGTCAAATTCCTTGCCTGTCTTTTCATCTAATTTTTTAAGAGACTCTTTTGCATTGTCTGTAGCTGTTGTTGGTATGGTGACAATTACTTTAGCAGCAAGTGGTGTTAACTCATTCATTAATGTGGTATGTCCTTCTTCCATCATTTTTCCTAAGTAAATTACGATCTTGGTTTTACTTTTTTGTCGTGCTAATTGACTTAACTGGATTTCTTCCAAATTGATTTCAGCTGCATTGACTAAAAATTGAGCATCCTTTTCTTTAGAGGTATTGTCAAATTTTGCATCATTGTGTTCTTCAGCTACAACTTTAGTGTCTTCGACTTTCGCGCTTTCGCTACAAGATAAAGTACCTATGATAAGGCTTGCAATAATAGTTGTCTTCACCAACGTGGATTTAAAGTTTGTTTTAGTTTTCATTTTATTTTATTAAAGGTGTACCAGAATTAGTACAGCACAAAGGTCATCTAACAATAGCTATAGAATCTTATACTCTTATGGGAATTTATATCATAATTCACACATTGAGTCTTTTATATAAAAATACCGTCAAAAAGATTTGACGGTATTGCACGATCGACTTTATACAGATTATAATGCTGCGATGATTTTTAGCAATTCCTCTTTTGATTTGCCTAATTTTTTTTCTAATCTTCCTAGCATTTCATCTTTTTTCCCTTCTACAAAAAGTAAATCATTTTCTGTAAGTGAAGCAAACTGTTGTTTCAGTTTTCCTTTTTGCTCATTCCAATTTCCTTTTAATTCTGTCGTATTCATAATGTATTTATTTATTGCTGTGAATGAATTTTCACAATACAAAGGTGAGTCTATTATTTTATCAACGTGTTATAGAATACTCATAGTTTATTAGCATTTTCACACATTTGTCTGTAAGAATTATGCCTTGTGTATGTTATTTGAAAAGAAATTTTTGACAAAAGCTTGCTGTTCATGTTCATTCATTTTATCTGTATTTTTAATATCAACTTTAATATTATCCATGTGTGGAATTTCTTTTATTAAATTATGTAGCTCCGATTTTGCATTTGTTGGACCAAATAGAATTACATGACTGTATTTAGACATAATTTCAATCAATTGTTTGTAATATGCTGCTTGTTCATGCTGTTCTTTATGATGTGATAATGCTTCGCTTTTTAGCATACTTTCTATTTTATCTTGATGTGTAAATCCAGATTCTAGAGTTGTTGTTGTCATAGGGTCAATTGTAAATTCTGTCATGTATGCATTGGCATGATCCATCCAGATTCCGAGTTTGTTTGTGATTTGTTTCATTATTAATTGTTTTAAGATTTATTGTTTTTTTCATGCACTAGGGCATATTTATTAAATATTTTATTCAATGAGTTCTAGTAAGTTTGTATTTTTTATTTACAAATTATTCATACCATATATAATATTAAATCGAATCGGTTGATTTTTCATTTTCCACCTTGGCTACTAATTCTTCGTATTCTTTATTAAGTTCTACAAGTTCTTGTTCAGTTTTTATTTCTAAATTCATAACAGAGTTATTGGCAGATTCATGTGAGGATACTAATTCATTGACTTTTAAATGTAAAATGGCCGAAAATCGATTGAATGATTTTTGAATAATAAATAAACTTAAAAAGGTTACTCCATGAATTAAGTCACGGATACTATCATCAATGTTTTGTTTGTAAAACATCTTATTTGTAAGCCAAAAGATTACTACACATAATGCAATTATAAATGTAATCGAATTTCCTAGAATGATAGTGGCAATTGAAGTTAATCGTTCAAATTGTCTTTCAATAGTAAGATAGTGTTTGTTCATATTATTTTTTAAATTTTGAATACATCAATGCAGTAAACTGTTTTGGAAGTATGCGTAATAATGTGGCTACAATTTTTGGCAATACACCGGGTATGATAATCATTTTACCTTTCAGTGTTTTTTGTATAGCAATTTCACCAACAGTTTTTACTGGAACGGCCATTTTTTCTCCAAATTTCCCTAATTTATTTTTGGTGTCTTGCTCAATTGATGGCTTCGTAAATACAGGTCCAGGACAAAGACAACTCACACTTATATTTTTTTCTTTTAATTGATAATGTAGTGCATAGCTAAAAAATAGTACGGCAGATTTAGTAGCTGAATATACGTTTTTTTGTGGTATTGGTGCAAATTCAGCCATGCTTGATACGTTTAAAATATAAGATGGTGCATTTGCTTCAAGTAATGGTAGCAATGTATAACTCAATGCTATGCATGATTCAATATTGAGTCGAACCATATACTGAATAGTATCTAATGGTATAAATAAATAATCATCTAATCCTCCTAGGCCAGCTACATTACACAGAACGTTTAATTTTATTTGGTGCTCTATACACCATACAGCTATTTCAGTAGCTGTTTGTTCATTACTTAAGTCTTTTACTAAATATTCTACATGTATCTGATATTTCGATTCTAATTTATTTTTTGCACTTATTAAAGCATTTTCATGTCGAGCTATCAATATAAGATTATAATGACGAGCTGCTAGAGCTTCTGCTATAGAATAACCTATTCCTTTACTTCCACCTGCTACTAATGCATATGGAGTGGTTTTATTTTTTATTTGCAATGTTGTGTCCACAAAAGTGGAGCTAGCCATCAACGTTAAGAAGCTAAGCAAGAGTAATACAATGATTAGAATAATCGTTTTTGATTTTGGAAATTTTACTCTCATTTCGTTCATTTTATTTTTTAATACCTTGATATTTTTAATATTTATATCGATTAGTGCTGATACTTCCATAGCATCAATTTGTTATGTTACATTCATTGATACTTGTGATTTCGCCTACGGAACTAATGAATCGAATAATTATCAAAATGAAAGTATGAGAAATAATTTAATACAAAGATGTAACCACAATAGACAAACTATGTTACACAATTCTTGTTAGGAATATATTAATTCATTCAATACTTTGTACAATTCTACTAACTTCTATAAGTTGTAAAATATTGCATTTATTATGTAATGATTAATGCTTTCAATACTATCATCTTTGCTGTTCATCTTAAAAATTATATTATGTCTAAACAACTAATTTTAACAACAGCCATTTTGATGGTTGTAGCTATTTCATTTACTTCTTGTAAAAAAAATTATACTTGTAAATGTTCAAAAACATACACAAGCGGAACAGGTACAAGTACTAATGATTATTCTGTGTATACTTACAATGAGAATCGGCAACGTGCAGAAGATCGATGCAATGAAAATGTAAAATCTGGAACCGATATATTTGGAAATTATAGTATTAATTGCCAAATTCAATAATTGGTATTTTGATTTGGAGTTGAATTCTCCAATTTAAAATAGTGTGGTATGTAGTAAATTACATACCACTTTTTTATTTACATTTTTGACATGTACCAATTCAATTCTATTTCCATTTTTTGAAAATGGATAATATTAGATATTATTTTTCTTAGGCGTGTAAATGCTGTTTCGCTTTTTACAATATAGTCGAAAGCTTGATGATGCATACAATTTACGGCTACTTCAATTTTATCTTGAGAAGACAGCATAATAACAGGAATATTAGAATCAAACGCTTTAATTGAATCTAGCACTTGAAGTCCATTCATTGCTTTTTCAAGTATACCATCTAGGTGATAATCTAGTATGATCATAGAGGGTTTTAAATTTAAATGATTTAAGCAATCCTCACCGGTCGAATATGTGACAATATTAAATTCATTTAATTCTTTCAATTCTATTTCGAGTAGTTTTAAAAAAACGGCATCATCGTCGACCAAAAAAATAGTTTTAATTGTGCTACTCATCTTTATCAATTTTATAGTTCAATAATTCTTCATTTAATTCTATACAAGCTTGTATGCATACTTTTTCTAATTCGGAAACCAGCGTATCTATACTTTCGGATTCTAGTTGAGTATTTGCATAGGATTGAACCTTTTTAGCCATGTTTTCAAAATTTACATTGATTCCCATAATTGAAAATGAGGGTATCATTTTGTGAATAGTGGCGTACAATAATTTCCAATTTTTCGACTCAAAACTAAGTTTCATTTCGGCAATTAAAGGGGGCGTTTGATCCAAATATGCTTTTATCATTTCTGTCATCAATGCAGGGTTTGATTTGGTTCTTGTATTTAAGTACTCTAAATTTATACATCGCTTTACATTGCCATTTTGATGTACTTCTTCATCTACAATTTTTGTAATATTTTCAACTTTTTGTTTGATAAAACTCATAATTTTATTATAAAGTAATTTTTCATCTACTGGTTTAGCTATATAGTCATTCATTCCTACTGCTTTGCATTTTGCTAAGTCTACCGTAGTTACATCTGCAGTAAGTGCAATAATTGGTATTTGTGAGTTTAGCGTAGATCGTATATATTCAGTAGCTTCAAACCCATTCATTTCAGGCATTTGCAAATCCATCAAAATGATATCGTATGTTTTAGTTTTTAATTTTTCAATTGCAATTTTGCCATTTGCAGAAATATCAGATTCGAACCCAAAATCATCTAATAGGGTTTTCATTAATAATTGATTTAAAGCGATATCTTCTACAATGAGTATTTTGATATCTTTTTTCTCTGTATTAATTTCATTGGTTATGTTTTGAATTATAGCTTTTGCATTTGTTTTTCCAAAGCTTAATACAAAGCTAAATTGAGAACCTTTATCCAATTCACTTTGTACTTGCATAAATCCTCCTTGTGTTTCTACCAATTGTTTTACAATAGCTAATCCTAATCCTGTGCCACCATATAATCTTGATGTACCACTACTAGCTTGTTGAAAATTCTCAAATATTCTGCCTATTTTTTTCTCTGATATACCAATTCCAGTATCTTTTACTGCAAATTCTACACTGACTTTTTCATTGTCTTCATGTACAAGTTTTACACTGACTGTTATATTCCCTTTATTTGTAAATTTTACGGCATTGCTAACTAAGTTTAGTATTATCTGATGTAGTCTTACTGAGTCACCCATTAATACCTCTGGGATATTCTCATCATACACTTTAATTAGTTGTAGGTTTTTTTCTTCGATTTTTGGTTCGAATAAATGTAGCATCGCTGAAATAGATAATGCCATTTTAAAGGGCGATTGTTCAAACGTCATTTTCCCAGCATCTACTTTTGCAAGATCAAGGATATCGTTAATCAATACAATTAAGGCATCTCCGCTCATTTTTATTGCTGTTAAATATTCTCGTTGTTTTGCAGTAAGGTCTGTTTTTAATACCACTTTTGTAAATCCTATTATAGCATTCATAGGAGTTCTGATTTCATGACTCATATTGCTTAAAAACTGTTGTTTGGCCTTCACTGCATTTTCTGCAATATAAGTAGCACTTTCAGCTTTGCTTTTTGCGTCTTCGGCTATAACAGTTGCTAATTCAGCATATATTTTTGCTTCTGTTAGTTCATTTTCTATTCTTTTTTGATCTGTGATATCTCTAGTAACAAGTACAGCGCCTAATACATTTCCTTGTTCATTTTTATAAATAGAACCATTAAATAGTACATCGGTTAGTTTGTGGTCTTTAATAATTAATGGATAATCAGTAATAAATCCTTTTTTGAAAATAGCTTTATATCCTTCTTTAGCCTTATTAGGTTCGGTAAAATAATCATAAAAATCTGTACCGATTAGCTCTTCTCTTTGTTTGCCAGTAGCTCGAATAGTAGCTTCATTTATATCTGTAATTTTACCTTCTGTGCTTATTGTAAATAATGGATCTCTACTAGCTTCTATGAGACTTCTAGCGTAGTTGGCATTCACCAATTCAGCTATATGTTTTTCTTTTTCAAATGTTTGATAAGCTAATTCTTTATTTAAATTATCTAATTCAACAGAGCGTTTTTCTTTTTCATTATATTGAAGTAATAATTCATTGTTAGCAACGATTAATTCGGTTGCTCTTCTTTCTTTTTCATCGTTTTGAAAAGCAAGTTCTTTATTGGCAATGACTAATTCGGCTGCTCGTTTTTCCTTTTCGTCATTTTGGTAAGCTAATTCTCTATTTGCTATACGTAGATCTATCGCCCATTTTTGTTCAGTTACATCTCTAGCTGTAGCAAATACGCCTAATACATTTCCATTAATATCCTTATAAACCGATGCATTATATAATACATCGGTTAAATTCCCATTGGTATGTTTTATAGTTAATGGATAATCGGCAACAAAACCTTTTTCAAATACTTGTAAATAGCCAACTCTCGCTTTTTCAGGTTCAGTAAAATAATTAGAAAAATCGGTGCCAATCAGATTCTCTCTTTTTATACCAGTTACATTGACCGACGCTTCATTTACATCTGTAATTTTCCCTTCGGCACTTATGGTCACCAATGGATCTAAACTAGCCTCGATCAAGCTTCTAGCATACTGCGACTCTTTTAAATTAAATTTTTCCATTGCTACTTTTTGATTGTTACCTCATTGCCAATTTCGTCTAAAGAAATACGACGTCTATCTTTCATGTTTTTAAAATGAGTTGGAGTAAGGCCAGTCATTTTTTTAAATTGATTGGACAAATGAGCTACACTACTATAATTCATTTTATAAGATATTTCGGTCAAATTCAATTCATCGTACATTATTAATTCTTTGATTCGTTCTATTTTATGTAAAATAATAAATTGCTCTATTGTCGTACCTTGTACTTCAGAAAATAGATTAGCCATATAAGTATAATCATATGATAATTTTTCGCTTAAGAATGTTGAAAAATTTACATTAGGCATTTCTTCTGAATGATGTACCATTTCAATAATTACATTTTTAATTCGTTGAATTAATATAGCCTTTTTATCATCCATTAATTCTAAACCAATAAGAAGTAAACCTGAATTTAGTGAATGACGTTGCTCATCAGAAATAGTTTCCATTATTTCTATCTCACCTAAATCAACGAATATAAAATGCAAACCAAGTTTTCGTAGTTCTTCTTTAACCATCATCTTGCAACGAAGGCTAACCATATATTTAATATAGAGCTTCAATTAGATTTTGTCACTATTATATGACTTTATCAAAGGTAGATACTAAAAAATGATATACTTTATATATTATATTAGATAGTTACATAATTCACACCTTTTAAATTATGCTTCATTTAGAAAATTTTACAATTGCAAATAATTCATCTAAAAGAGAAGTGCCAATTAATTCATAGCTAGTTTCAGGAAATAGCAAATTATGAACACAAAGGCTATTTAAGAAATCCAACTATGTAATATAATAAACTCCATCATTAATTTTTACAACATGAACCATCCATCAATAGAAACACTTTGGCTTCACCACCTTCAGTTAGATAAAGTTTGGAATCGATAAATTTTTCTCTAATTAAATTATTTTCTTTTGCAAAAGATATTAAAGCTAACTTCTGCTCTTCTTTAATTCTTTGTTGATGCTCGAAGTTTTCTCAATTTTTTATTTGTTGCAAAGCTTGAGCAAAGGATATTGCGGGTTACATGGAGAGTACTTTTCGATTCAGTAATGCAAGCTCCTGAAATGATATTTTGGAACTGTTGTTTTGAATACTCATCAAAATTATTTATGTCACAAATGTACAAATTTCAAAATTGAACAAATCTGTACATTTGTGTCAAATGTGGAGTTGATGAGAACTAAAACGAACTCGGAAAGTGAAAAATCAATCTATGAACTTTGTGGATTACCTAAATTACTTATCATTTTATAAAGCATTCTTGAAAGTTCGTCGGCTAGATTTATTAAGTTTTCACTTTGAAAATCCGTTATTTTATTCTGATCAACTAGAAGGTCAATTATGGCAACACATTCAAAAACTGATGCCCTTGAAATCACATAAAAACTTCTTCTATCAGGTCTTGAGAATTTTCCTGAACCTTCTGCAATATTTAACACTGCACTCATAGATGCACGGCCTAATTGGTCTTTGACATAATTAGAGGGTTTTATTTCATCGATAATCTTTAGGCTTTCTAAATGAAATACTTTTGCTTTTTTGTAAACTTCTAGGTTTCTGAAATCAAATGACATGAATAAATTGTTTTAGTGTTCGTATAGAGCGAGAAACAGAGCGAGAGCGAGGAACAAATCAGCGTTCGTTCTCATCGCTCTTGCTCTTCGCACTCGCTCTGATTTGTGGAGCCGAGGGGAGTCGAACCCCTGTCCAAACATATTCCGTAAAAGCTTTCTACATGCTTATTTCTGCATTGGTTTTTGTGAAGATACCGGAGCAGAACGAACCAATATCAACCTTAGCTGGATAGTCTTAAAGTAAAGGCACAGCCTACCTTACTAGCAACTCATATTCTCTGGTGAAGGTGATGCAACGTAGGTTATGAATCTACCCGAAATGCACGACCTGTTAATGGGTGCCTAAAATTAAGCAGCCATTGCGAAAGAAGTTTCGCCGTTTGTGTTTTGAATATTCAGATTAACGTGCTAATTATCCAACGCACGACATGCTTACACTCTCAAAGACCTACGCTGTCAAAACCGGGCGGCCCCGATTTATTTTGTCAACTATTGATTGAAATGCAAAGGTAATGCATTTCAATGTAAATTTGCTGAATGGAATTTCGTATTGCTCCCATGATTTTAGTTGTTTTCAATGTATGCTTTATCACGTTGGCAAATCCTTTCATCAATGAATGGATTCCACTAAAAGATTTAGCAAATTATTCTAAGATATTAATTCCATTTGGTTTGTTGTTTTTGTTAGCACTTGGAACGTATCTAAGGCACACCTATTATACCAAGGTATTTAAAATGTCATTTATAACCTTGATGCTTTTAAGTTTAGGAATGTTGGCTTTTTATATTGTAGCAATCGAACAACAAAATTTATAAATCATTGAGGGGTGATTTCTAGTCGTTTGATGGCCTCATCCGCAGCTATTTTACTTGCTTCTTTTTTATTATATGCAGTTGAAGTGGCTATAATTTCCTCTTCAAGTTTTACACCTATTGTAAATTTTTTTCGACCACGTTCGAGTTTTTCTTCAATCAAAATAAAATCTATTTTTTTACCTTGTTTACTTGCCCAACCTATCAATTTGTTTTTGGTATTCACTTCTAGGCTTTCGAGTAATTCAATATCTACGAAAGGTATCATAATGCGTTTCCGTACAAAAGTGCGTGTTTTGGCGTAACCTTTATCAATGTATATTGCACCTATCAGAGCTTCTAAGGCATTGCCAAATATGAGTGAATCTCGTAAGTAATAATCTTGTTCATTGAATTTCATCAATTCTTTCAAACCAATTTTTAGTGCAATTTGATTCAAGGTTTTCCGATTGACGATTTTTGATCGCATATCTGTAAGGTACCCTTCGGGCCGAGTTGGATATTTGACAAATAAATGCTCTCCAATGATAGCACCTAAAATAGCATCACCTAAAAATTCCAATCGTTCATTGTTTTCGGTCGAATTGTTGCTATTAGATCTATGACAAAGGGCAAGTTCATACAATGCCAAGTTGGATGGCGTGAAGCCAAGCATGGTCTGTAGCTCTTTGTAAAGCGTACTTTCTTTGGTAAAGAATTGGACAATAAAATCTGGTACTAAACGCACTGTGGTTTAAATTTGCTATTGCAATTTAAAACGTCTTTTTCCAAAGGACTAATTTTTTCTCTAAAACTTCTAAAGGCATATTGCCACCATTGAGTAATTGAGTATGAAATGCAGCCAAATTAAATTTGCTTCCTAATTCTTTTTCGTAACGAGCTCGCATGGCAGAAATGGTAATTTGACCAATTTTATACGACAATGCCTGACCTGGAATAGCCATATAGCGTTCAATTTCGGCTGTAGCTTCTGCTTCTGTAATTCGTTCGTTGTCCATCATATATTGTATAGCTTCTTCACGACTCATTCCCTTTGTGTGAATAGCTACATCTACTACAAGTCTTATGGCTCTGTGCATTGCATCACTCAAGTGACCGAGGTATTGATATGGATTACTGAATAGTCCAAGATCTTTGCCAAGTGTTTCGGTGTATAAAGCCCATCCTTCTGCATAGGCACTATACCCTAAAAATTTTCTAAATTGTGGAAGATTTTTATTTTCTTGTTGAAGTGAGATTTGATAATGATGACCTGGAATGGCTTCATGCAAAAACAATGTTTCCATACCTACTATATTAAATTTGGTAGGATCTAGTATTGGAGTGTAAAAAATACCCGGACGTGTACCATCTTCACTACCAGCATTATATTCGGCACTTGCACTAGCTGCACGATAAGCTTCAGTTTGTCTTATTTCAAATTTAGTAGTAGGTTCTGATTCAAATATGGTTTTCAATTTTGGGTCTTCTATTTTCTTAATTGCCCAAAAACTATCCAATACCTGTTGAGCAGTTGTAAAGGGATAAAACTGTTTGTCGGTATTTATAAAATTGAAAAACTCCTGCAATGTGCCTTTGAAACCTACTTCATTTTTTACTTTTTCCATTTCTGATTTAATGCGAGCTACTTCTTTCAACCCAAGATTGTAGATACTGTCAGGTGATAGATTGGTTGTTGTATATTGGTTGATTAAGAATTGATAATATTCTTTACCATTGGGTAATGATGCTATTCCTGAGGTTGAACGACAAGAGGGGATATATTCTTTTTCGAAAAATTGTTTAAGTTTATAATAAGAAGGAATGATGCACTTACCTATTTCGTATTGATAAGCATTTTCTATACGTTTCTTATCTTCTGCCGAAAATGAAGAGGGCATTTTTTTGACACATTGATAAAAAATATTTTTCGAGGCATCGATTGTTAATACATTTTTTAATTGTGGAACTACTTTTACAGCCAAAGATGTTGGTAATACATATCCTTGCGAAATTCCTTTACGCATATTTGCAATAGCAGTATCAGCCCATATAGGAAATTGTTTTATTCGTGCCAAAAAATCATCATAGTCCTTTAAAGTTTTAAAAGGTTGGTTTCCATCACCACTTCCCAACTGAGGAAACTCCAAGGTAAAACCCCAAAATTGATTGATGGGAATTAAATGAGAAGGATATTTCAAACTCTCAAGATTCGTTTTTAATTCATATTCAAAAAGCTCTTTACTAATTTGATCTTCTTCGTTTAAGTGAGCGTTCAATTGCTGAATTTGGTTCAACTGCTTTTGGTAAAAAGCTCGTAAGGTGTCACGATAAGTTTCACTAATATTAATAGGAAGCAGATTGTTATATCTATTATCACCTATGGCTGTAGCCTCTAGCGGATAGAGTTTTAGTCGTTGTTCCCAATAAGAATTAAAAAGGGTCTTTAACTCATTATTGGGGGATTCGTTTTTTGGATTGTTATAACCACAAGAGGTAATTAACGAGATGAATGCTACAAAAAAGAGACATTGTGTTTTTTTCATTATGTTTAATTAAAAGGGGGAATAATTTCTATTTAATATCATTTTTTAAAGAGAGTGTGTTAAAAAAAATTAAAGTTCAAAAGAATCAATGTTATTTTTTCATTTTTTTTTTTTAATTCCAATTGTCAACTTAACTTTGCCTTAGAAAATAAATTTTTTTCATAGGTTGATTTGGTTAGGGGTTAAAGCAGTCTCGGTTTGTCTAAACAGAGACTGCTCCTTTTTTAAGCCTATCCCATTGTATTATTTTGCAATTATATCTTCTACAAATAGTTTTTTAAGTTCGGTAGCTTCGTCTGGTTTCATACGTCCAGATAAGATTAATCTTAATTGTCGGCGTCTCAATGCACCTTCGTATCGGCGCATTTCCTCTTCAGTTTCAGGAACCAATTCAGGAATTCGACGTGGTTTGCCATTGGGGTCTAATGCTACGAATGTCATATAAGCCTCATTGGACAAATACTTAAATTGGGTAGGTATATCTTCGCCATGTACTTTTAGATATACTTCCATTGAGGTATTGAAAGCTCTCGTTACTTTCGCTTCAATAGTGACTAGATTACCCAATTTTACAGGATTTTCAAATGAAATATTATCGGCCGATGCCGTTACCACTGGGCAATTGCAATGTCTCATACAAGCCATAGCAGCAGCAATATCCATCCAATGCATCAATTGACCACCCATGAGGTTGCCAAGGGTATTGGTATCATTGGGCAATACCAATTGGCTCATGGTACTTATAGATTCGGATGGTTTTTTAGGATTCATTTTTATAGTTTAGATGGCAAATCTACTTTATTTACTTTTATCTTTGAACTAGGTATGTCAAAATCATTCTATATACTATTGTTTTTAATGTGTAGTTTTTTGCATTCGTTTGCTCAAGAGTTGCATTATACTGTATTATTTGATTTTAATAAGTACGAAATCCCAGATACTTCGCTCGTTCGCCTTGTAAAATTGATTCATTCAAATCAAATAGAACGAGTATTGATAGAAGGGCATTGTGATAGTGTAGGGTCAAAATCATATAATTACGGACTTTCTAAGCAACGAGCCAATGAAGTAAAAAGGCTTTTAACAGATAATAATGTATTGTCGCAAAATATTAAAACATGTATTGGATATGGTAAGGATAAACCACTCACGGATAATGAAACAGAAGAAGAACGACAAATGAATCGCAGAGCACATATTACGTTCTATTTGAAAGAAGAAACCAATACTTCTATTATAATAACGCAGAAAGACACATCCGTAGTACCTTCTTTTAACATCAAGGAGTTGGCAGTTGGAAAAAATGTCGTTCTTGATAATATTTATTTTTGGGGCGGACGACATGTTATTAAACCAGAATCCTATCCTGAATTGAAACAACTGTATAGATTACTCGTTCAATATGATCGCTTGGAAATTGAAATTGAAGGACATGTTTGTTGTACCACCTATCAGCCTGATGGATATGATTGGGACACAGAATCAGAAAATTTATCGTTGAATAGAGCGAGAGCAATTTATAATTTTTTAATCGAAAATGGTATTGATAAAAACCGATTAAACTATAAAGGATATGGTGGTAGTAGAAAAATAAATCAAGATGAAAGTACAGAAGAATTGCGCTCTGTTAATAGACGTGTAGAGTTTAAAGTGCTTAAATTATAACGAATTATTCATACGTCATTATCCCATCCTCATGACGCACGATATATAAAAACTTATTTTCAAAAAATTTGATGCTTGTTTTATCTTTGACAGGTACAATCTTATATGGTGTGATGAATGAAAAGGCACTCTCACCAATATGTTCATTAAACGGAGTGCCATATTTTTTAAGCAAATTTGAAAAAAAGTATAAGCTTTCAAATCCTTTATATACCACATCTGACGGAGGTGTTCCCATCTTGCGTTTGTACTCTCTAGTGATATACATACTTGCAGGCGTAATTTTGTCTATAATGTAAGAAGTAGTATAAAAAACAACCATGTTGTTGAATTCTTCTGCTTTAGACAATGATTTTATAGCTTCTGCAGTTGGCATGCAATAAACTTTAAGACGGTGTCTTTTCGCAATCGGTTGTAACGTTTTAAGCATATTGTATGTTACAGATGCATCCAATACTCCTAATATGATTGTGGTATTGTAGGAAGAATCTATTTTAGATAAAACTTGTTTTATATTTAACTCATCTGATGTTAACTCTATTTCTGAAAAACGAGATGGAATAGAGTTCAATAGGTCATTTTTAAAATAACCTAATGCATTCTTTTCAGCAGATGTATTACGATTGATAAAAATGACATTATCCTCAGGGTATTTACTATTCAAATGCTTATGCATTTTTTCAATATGGGAAGCTAAGCGTGGTTGAAGAATAGTAAAATATGGATTAAATTCCTGACCTGCGTCGGAAGGAGAAACAGCTGATACAAAATTGATTAATTTCTTTTTAGCAAAATCTGCCAATAATTTCAAATCGCTAACGCTTGCATTGCCAATGATTAAATCCATTGAATCAAGCTTGTCAGACTCAATGAGATTATTTACATTGAAGAAATTTGATTTACTATCGTAAATATAAATATCCAATTTATATCCTGCTTTTTTCAATGTATCTGCTGCTATGATTGCACCTTGATAAAAATCGATGCCCGGCATCATAAACTTAGGAATATGAGCTAAGTTTTTTGCTAAATCTACTGAATCGAGATACAATGGAGTAAGGATTGCAATATTATATCGATCTTTTTTAACTGCTTTAGGGAACGAAAAAGGAATGATTTCGGAAGTATGATGTTCTTCAACAATTGGCTTACGTTGTGCATTCGATTGAATACCCATACTCAACATAAAAATCAAAAAAACAAAATAGCGTTGCATAATTAGTATATTATAATGTGACAAAAATAGGGATTATTCCCATTCAATGGTGGCGGGTGGTTTTGAACTAATATCATACACTACACGATTGATACCTTTTACTTTATTAATAATTTCATTGGAAATAGATGCAAGAACGTCATAAGGGATGTGAGCCCAGTCCGCGGTCATACCATCTACACTGGTAACACCACGAAGTGCAACAGTAAATTCATAGGTACGCTCATCACCCATTACACCAACGCTTTGTACTGGTAGTAATATTGTACCTGCCTGCCAAATGGTATGATATAAATTATGATCAATTAGATGCTGAATATAAATTGCATCTGCTTCTTGAAGCAATGCTACTTTCTCAGCAGTCACTTCACCTAAGATACGAATCCCCAAACCAGGACCTGGAAAAGGATGACGTTGTATAAAACTATCTTTTAAACCAAGTTCTTTCCCTATGCGTCTTACTTCATCTTTGAAAAGTGCTCGTAGAGGTTCTACCAATTGCATATGCATTTTTTCCGGTAAGCCTCCTACATTGTGATGCGATTTGATGGTAGCAGATGGACCATTGACAGATACACTTTCAATCACATCAGGATAAATGGTACCTTGACCTAAGAAATGGATATCTTTTAGTTTAAGGGCTTCTTCTTGGAAAACATCTATAAATGAATTGCCAATTATTTTTCGTTTCCCCTCAGGATCTGAAACGCCTTTTAATCGGTCATAAAAAAGTTGGGTTGCATCTACGCCTATAATGTTGAGACCTAGTTGTTCGTAGTCCTCCATTACTTGCTTAAATTCATTTTTGCGAAGCAATCCGTTATCTACAAATACGCAATAAAGATTTTTACCAATGGCTTTATGAATCAGCGTAGCAGCAACTGTGCTATCTACACCGCCACTTAAGGCCATGATCACTTTTTGATCACCTACTTGCTGTTTAATAGATTCGATGGTTTCATGAATATAGCTTGCTGGTGTCCATTCATGATGGCATTGGCATATACCAACCACAAAATTTTCAATTATTTTTTTCCCATTTTCAGAATGAGTTACTTCAGGATGAAATTGCAATCCAATGAGGGGGTTAGGCGTACCTTGAATAGCGAATGCTGCTACTGGAATTGAATTGGTTTCAGCTATAACGACCGCATTATCTGCCAATTGTGTTATCGTATCTGCATGGCTCATCCATACTTGATTATCCTCCGAAATGCCATCTAGTATAGAATGTTCGTGATGAATGGTACTCAGCTTAGCGCGACCATATTCTCTGGATGATGATTTTTCTACTTTGCCGCCATAGAGTTTGGTAGTTAATTGTGCTCCATAACAAATGCCCAATACAGGTAGTTTATCGTTCATGCTATGGATATCAACCATCGGTGGATTTTCTTCATTCACAGAAGAAGGGCTTCCTGAAAGTATAATTCCCTTCAATGTAGAATCATAAACAATGGTTGAATAATAAGGCACTATTTCACAATACACATTCAATTCACGTATGTTGCGAGCAATCAATTGAGTATATTGTGATCCAAAATCGAGGATTAAAATCTTTTCTGTCATGGTAAAAATTATGCTTGGGCAGTAGGACCTCCGAAGTTCATAGGAATTGAGACTGGTTCGATGTCTTTGATAACACCATTGATTTGTTCAAATTTTTTCACATTTTCGTTCAATGCTTTCAGTAATCGCTTCGCATGCTGAGGTGTTACAACGATTCTAGACTTCACTTTAGCTTTAGGTGCTCCTGGCATTACATTGATAAAATCAATTACAAATTCTGCGTTGGAATGAGTTATGATAGCTAGATTGGAATAAATCCCTTCAGACATTTCTTCGGTCAATTCTATATTTAATTGGTTTTGTGGCTGTTCGTTTTGTTGCATTGTGTACGTTTTGAGTGGGCAAAGATAAGCAATGAATAAGATTTTAGGGATTTATCCAATAGATATCAATATTGCGTATACATTTATTTCTCAAGGCAAATAGACCAGCTTCATGTGTTATTAACAATTCAATTGTAATTGATATTTTAAACTTTATGTAGCATATGAGTCAAATAAATAGAACTATTCTATTTTTTAACCTTATAAATTTACAATGCCATGAAAAATTTAATTCTTTTTGCAATGCTCACTTTATTAGCTGTAGGATGTGTAAAACAAGAACCAATTCCTCAAACAGAGTTGACAGGCATTTGGAAACTCAATGGATATTCGTCTAGTAACTATAAAGTAGAAATTACACAAGACGGTTATTTGTATTGGTGGAATTACAATGATATCTTTAATAATATTGAAGAATTTGAAGTGGATTATAATATCAATCGAAATGAAATGAAATTATATTTTTCTGGCGAAAACCGTATGATTCATCAAATTCGTATTTATCGTGAACGTAATGGAAGACTGTATTTTTCAGTTCCGATAACAGGCCTGGATGCAGATGGTAACACAATAACAAATACAGATACTTATTACAAGATGAACTAGAATTGAAATAAATAAAAAAATATTAAATGCTCTTTTATAAGAGCATTTTTTTATATTTGTGTTGTGAGAGATTTTCGATATTTCTTGGAATATAAGTTATTCGGTGTATGCACTGCACTCGGAGAGCGTTTCAATATTTCTATTTCACGTATTCGAATGTGGTTTATTTATATTTCATTTCTTACGTTTGGTTCACCCATTATTATTTATTTTATAATGGCTTTTTGGGTCAATATTAAAAATTACATCCTTTCAGCAAAACGAAATCCGTTGCGTTGGTTCTAGTACTTTTCATTCTGAGCCTTTTTTAAATGAAGAAACCCCACTATCTACAAGACTTATTCCTTACTAATCGGTTCTTTCTTTGTTGGGGTATTTTAGGTATGTTATTTGTTTTTTCTTATTTCAATCCAGGCTTATTATTAGTTTCAAAAGCAGTGTTTATATTGCTTTTATTGTTGGTATTTATTGATTATACTGTATTGTTTTTTACAAAGAGCCGTATACTTTGTTTACGTAAAGTGAGTGAATTATTAAGTAATGGAGATGATAATACGATCAAGTTATTAATTAATAATAGCTATGGAATCAAATTAAATGCCCGCATTATTGACGAGCTTCCCGTACAATTTCAACGTAGAGATTTTGCCCTTAGCAAATTACTCTTGCCAAATACAAAAATAGAAATTCCATATACAATTCGTCCAACTCAGCGTGGCGAATACCATTTTGGACAAGTGCATGTATTTATTTCTAATTTAATTGGTTTTGTAGAACGAAGATATTCATCCTTACAAGATGAAACTGTGAAAGTGTATCCTTCTTTCATACAACTTAAAAAATTTCAAATCCATACAATGCCTGATCGTAACGCACAATCGGGTGGGCGAGTAACCTATCGAAGGGGAATCAGCACTGAATTTGACCATATTAAAGAATATAATCGCGGAGACGATGTACGAACTATCAATTGGAAAGCAAGTGCTCGTAAAGATCAGCTGATGGTCAATTCCTTTATGGATGAAAAATCGCAACATATCTATTGTATCATAGACAAAGGAAGATTGATGAAGATGCCATTTGAGGGGCTTTCATTGCTAGATTATTCGATTAATGCAGCTCTGATGTTTTCTTATGTGGCCTTGCAAAAAGATGATAAAATAGGCATTATCACATTTTCAGATAAGTTAAATGATGTAATACAGCCATCAAAATCTAAGAAACAATTCAATACAATATTGGAATCCTTGTATAGGCAAGAAACCAATTTCCTTGAAAGTAATTATGCCGATTTATATGCAAAGCTAAACAAAGGTATGGGGCAACGTAGCTTATTAATCCTTTTTACCAATTTTGAAACCTATAGTGGCTTTGAACGTCAATTAAGTTATTTAAGAGCATTGAATCGGAAACATTTATTATGTGTAGTCATTTTCGAAAATACTGAAGTAAGCCGTATACATGAGCTAAGAGGGGATTCTATGGAAGATATCTATGTAAAAACAATTGCAGATCAATTTACCTATCAGAAAAAAATGATTATGAAGGAATTAATCAAATCAGGTATTTTGGCGATATTTACCCCACCTTCTAAGTTAACAGTGAATGTAGTAAACAAGTATCTTGAACTCAAATCAAGACAAATAATCTAATATTGATATGATTAAGTAGATTTTATCAAAGAATTTATTAGCTTTACAACGCTGAATTTTATACTAAAACTACTAATAAATGGATATTGGACACTGTAGCTACAATTGCAAGGATTGCCCAAATTGCAAAATGTCTGTATTTTCAGATTTAAAAGAAGACGAATTTGATTTTCTCAATTATGAAAAATCTATTGTTCAACTTCACAAAGGTCAGATTTTATTCCTTCAGGATACCAAACCTCATGGGCTTTATTGTGTTAAAAAAGGGAAGGTTAAAATATTTAGAAGAGGTAGCGAAGGAAAAGAACAAATTGTACGACTTGCACATGATGCAGATGTAGTGGGTTATCGTGCATTGATTAGTGATGAAAACTATCAATGTGGTGCGGCCGCATTGGAAGAAACTACTTTATGTTATGTTCCTAAGCCAGCGTTGGTCAAATTGATGGATCGAAATGTTTCCATTTATAAAAAAATGATTTCAGTATTGGCAGATGATTTGAAATCGGCCGAATTGAGAATAAGTGATTTGGCTCAAAAACCTGTTAGAGAGCGTGTTGCTGAAACACTTATCATGATAAAAGAAAAATATGGTCTTGAATCGGATGGTGTTACACTCAATGTTGTACTTACACGCGAAGAAATGGCCAATTTAGTTGGAACAGCAACAGAATCCCTTATTCGAATACTAAGTGATTTCAAAAAAGAAGGATTTATTGAAGTAGAAAATAAGAGAATTAAAATCATTGATTTTGATCATTTATATGCTACTGCCCATTTATACGATTAATTGACTCTACGTTATTTTTTAAAACATGATTTAAATCATGTTGTTTATTGATATTCATCATTGTTTTGGGAATTCTTTCGTTGCACCTTTGTATCGCTGAATTTATTTATTATGAAACATACTGTTTCCACAGACGTGCAAGCTACTTGCTATCATTGTGGTGAAAAATGTACGGGAGCCGTAATTCATTTCGATGAAAAGGAGTTTTGTTGTACTGGCTGTAAGGCAGTTTTTGAAATATTGCAAAATAATAATTTATGCAATTATTATTCAATCACTCAAAATCCAGGCGTAAGCCAACAACGTGCTCATATAAATACCTATTTTGATTTTTTGGATGAACAGCATGTAATAGATCAATTATCATTTTATAAAGAAGGTAGTCAAATCCATATAAAATTTTCAATTCCCAATATGCATTGTAGCTCTTGCATTTGGCTTCTTGAAAATCTATATAAAATCAATCATGGTATAGTTTCATCACGTGTAAATTTTCTCAATAAAGAAATCCATATAGTATACAACTCGGATCAGATTTCATTGAAAGAAGTGGTTTTGTTGCTGAAAAAGATTGGATATGAACCAAATCTTTCATTGGATGATTTATCCAACAAACATGATAAAAAAGTCAATCGTGCTCAGATTTATAAGATTGGTATAGCGGGTTTTTGTTTTGGCAATATTATGATGTTAAGTCTGCCAGATTATTTTTCCAATGGGGATTTTTCCAATGAATTGTACCTAAATAATATTTTTAATTATTTATCCTTAGCGCTTTCAATTCCAGTATTCTTCTATTGCGCACAAGAGTTTTTTATAAGTAGTTGGCAACAACTTAAATTAAAAAAGCTAAACATTGATATTCCAATCGCTTTTGCTATTATAGTTACTTTTACGGTAAGTATTTATCAGATTTTATTTTTACATAAACTCGGCTTTCTTGATAGTATGAGTGGAATAGTATTCTTTATGTTGGTAGGTCGCTATTTCCAAAACAAAAGTTACAATTTTCTTACATTTCAACGCAATTTTTCTTCTTACCTGCCCATTGCAGTTAACAAAATAGTCGATGGCATTGAGAAAAATATTCCATTAACAGATACAACAATCGGTGATGAGTTGGTCATTCGTCAGCAAGAAATAGTTGCATCAGATGGTATTTTATTGAGTGAAGAAGCATGGTATGATTATAGTTTTGTAACAGGTGAAAGCAATTGGGTTCAAAAACATCAACATGAGGTAATTTATGCTGGTGCAATTCAAAAAAGCGCGATTGCTCATTTAAAAGTAAGTAAAAAACCATCACAGAGCTATATCACACAATTATGGAACAGCAAAAAGAATCCAAAGTTTGTTTCAAATACACTACTCACTACTGAACGAATCAATGTATATTTTTCTGCAATTGTTTTATTACTTGGGTCTATTGCCATGCTATATTGGATGTATCAAGGTGATTATACCACTGGGTTAAAGGCATTGGTTACAGTTTGGATTGTAGCTTGTCCGTGTGCTTTGTTGCTATGTAGTACCTTTACATATGGCAATATGTTGAGCATATTAGCTAACAATGGCATGTATATCAAAAATGCAGCCGTTCTTGAAAAAATAAAACACATAGATACCTTGGTATTTGATAAAACGGGTACAATCACAACTTCCAATCAATCTGACATTGATTTTATTGGACGGGATTTATCCTTCGCTGAACGTGATATGATATATTCATTGGCTTATCTGTCTATACATCCCTTAAGTAAATCGATTGCAGATTATTTCGATCAGAATGATTTACTAACTGTAAGTGAATTTAAATCATATGATGGTAAAGGTATAGAAGGTAAGGTGCAAAATACTCATATTCAACTTGGCTCTCAGCAATGGCTAGGGATTCAATCGAATGGATCAAATAGGTATACCAAAGTTTTTGTAAAAATTGAAAACGAGATTCTCGGCTATTTTGAAATAAAAAATAAGTATCGCAACAATATTCTAACTGAATTGAAAGAGTTGAGTCAAACCTATGATTTGCACCTATTAAGTGGTGATAATGATGCTGAAAAATCATCTTTAAAAGATGTTTTCACAAAAGATGCTCAATTGAATTTCAATCAACTACCTGAACAAAAAACGGCCTATATACAACAATTACAATCCAATGGTAAGACTGTGATGATGATAGGAGATGGGCTTAATGATGCCAATGCATTTGAACAAAGTGATGCAGGCGTCGCTGTGATTGAAAATGAAAATAATTTTTTACCTGCATGTGATGTGATATTAATGTCACATAGTATGCCTATTCTCAATAAAGTATTGGCTTATATAGCAAAGGCGAGGACAATATTGTACATTACATTCTCGGTTTCTATTATTTATAACATTATTGGCTTATCTTTTGCAATGCAAGGAAAATTGACTCCAGTATCTGCAGCTATTTTAATGCCAATCAGTACTGTTAGTGTGGTAGGACTGAGTTTTCTCCTCTCAAGGTACTTTGCTAAACAATACAATTTAAAAACATGATATAAATCATCTTTTTAAATGATTTTCATCATAAAATTTCAATAACAACTTAGGTACTTTTGACCCAACATAAAAAATAAAAAACAACATGAGCGTCATGATAATATTAATCGCATTCAGTATCCTCATAGCAGGGGGCTTTTTGATTGCGTTTATAGTAAGCACCCAGAAGGGGCAGTATGATGATGTTCATACACCATCTATCAGAATGTTATTTGATGATGAAAAACCAAACAAGTAAAAATTAAAATTAGAAAAACATGGAAATGGAACAATTTAAGTATGACAATCGCATTGTAAAAAACTTTGCCTATGCTACAATGTTATGGGGCTTAGTAGGTATGCTCGTAGGTGTGATTGCAGCTTTTCAGCTGTATTGGCCTGCATTGAGTTTTAAATTACCGTATACTACGTTTGGTCGATTGAGACCAGTGCATACCAATGCTGTAATTTTTGCATTTGTAGGTAATGGTATTTTTATGGGAGTTTATTATTCGCTCCAACGATTACTCAAAGCTCGGATGTTTAGTGATTTATTGAGCAAAATTCATTTTTGGGGATGGCAATTGATAATTGTGTTAGCAGCGGCTTCTCTTTTATTGGGCTATACTACAGGAAAGGAGTATGCTGAATTGGAGTGGCCTATTGACATATTAATTGCATTAATATGGGTAACCTTTGGTGTAAATATGTTTGGAACAATTTTCAAACGACGTGAAAAACACTTGTATGTAGGTATTTGGTTTTACATTGCCACGTTTGTAACAGTTGCCATGTTACATATCGTTAATTCAATTGAATTGCCAATATCGTTGACAAAAAGTTATTCATGGTATGCAGGCGTACAAGATGCATTGGTACAATGGTGGTATGGTCATAATGCTGTCGCATTCTTTTTGACTACACCTTACCTAGGCGTTATGTATTACTTTTTGCCTAAGGCTGCCAATCGTCCAGTATATTCTTATCGTCTTTCGATTGTTCACTTTTGGGCGCTTATCTTCTTATACATATGGGCTGGTCCTCACCATTTATTATATACATCATTGCCTGATTGGGCTCAATCCTTGGGTACAGCGTTTTCAGTTATGTTGTTAGCACCATCTTGGGGTGGTATGTTTAATGGTTTATTGACGTTGCGCGGTGCATGGGATAAAGTACGTGAAGATGCTATATTGAAATTTTTAGTAGTCGCTATTACTGCGTATGGTATGTCTACGTTTGAAGGGCCTTTGTTATCATTGAAAAATGTAAATGCCATTTCACACTTTACGGATTGGACTGTGGCTCACGTACATGTGGGTGCATTGGGTTGGAATGGATTTATGACGTTTGCGATGTTGTATTGGTTAATGCCACGTATGTTCAATACGGAGATTTATTCTAAAAAATTAATGAATACTCACTTTTGGTTAGGTACATTAGGTATATTATTATATGCAATACCAATGTATTGGTCAGGCTTTAGCCAAAGCTTAAGCTGGAGTGAGTTTACTGCTGATGGAACATTGCGTTATACATTTATGGATACGGTTGTTCGTGTAAAATTATTGTATTTACTACGTGGACTTGGTGGTACGATTTACTTGGGTGGATTCATTGTTATGTTGTATAATTTAATCAAAACAGTTAAAAAAGGCTCATTACAAGCTGATGAAGCTGCTTCTGCACCTGCCTTATTAAATGCAACTGGAGGTCATCAAGGTGAACATTGGCACAGATGGTTGGAGCGTCGTCCTATTCAGTTCTTAGTTCTTAGCTTAGTAGCAGTTGCAATCGGAGGTATAGTTGAGTTTATTCCTACATTCTTAGTGAAATCAAATATACCAACCATAGCAAGTGTAAAACCTTATACTCCGCTTGAATTAGAAGGTAGAGATATTTATATTAAAGAAGGATGTTACAATTGTCATTCTCAAATGATACGTCCATTCCGACATGAAACTGAGCGTTATGGCGAATATTCAAAAGCAGGTGAGTTTGTGTATGATCATCCTTTCCAATGGGGTTCTAAACGTACAGGTCCAGATTTAGCTCGTGAAGGCGGACGTAATCCTGATTCATGGCATTTCAAACATATGTATGAGCCTTCATGGATTACTACAGGTTCTATCATGCCAGCTTATCCTTGGTTGTTCAAAGATGATGTTGATGGTACTATGTTAGAGAAAAAAATAAATGCTATGCGTACGCTAGGTGTACCGTATGCCGAAGGATATGAAAAACTTGCAATGGCTGATTATAAAGCTCAAGCAAAAGGAATAGTGGATGGCCTTAGTGTGGATGATGATGTTCAAAAAATGATCAAAGCAGAAGGCATCACAAAAATTGAAAGTAAAGAAATCATAGCCTTAATTGCTTACTTACAACGATTGGGTACTGATATCAAGAAAACATCACTCACTTCTAAATAATAGCACGATGAAATTCATAAATTATTTAAAAACGATAGAAGGGGTGGGTGTATTTCCACTGATCTCTCTCTTGATTTTCTTTAGCTTTTTCTCTGTATTAATCTACATGGTAATAAGAGCAAACAGAAATGCAATTCAAAAACATAAAAATATCCCATTCGATAATCAAATAAATTAAGAAGACGATGAAAACGAATTTAAAATATAATAAATCAATCTTAGCACTTTTGCTTTCCACAGGTATGGCGAGTAGTGCAATGGCACAAGATGCAACACCAGCTGCAGTAGAAAAATTATCTGTATGGAGTAGTGGTACTGGCATTTTAATGCTGTTGACTATACTCATTTTATTGGCAGTCATTTTTATACTTGGAAAAATATTAAAAACATTGATAGAAGAAGATACGCTCGATACAGCTAGAAAAATGAAATCAAACAAAGGGTTGATCAGTTTGCTTGTATTGACATTTGCTACGTTTACAGCAAATGCTCAAGATGCTGTAATAGCAGTTGCACCATCAGGACCATCAATGACTTTTGGATTAGAAACACCCGTATTTTGGACATTATCAGGTGTTTTAGTTTTTGAATTTATAGTACTAATGGTCATGTGTTACATCCTATACACATTCTTATTACGTAAAGGATTAATAAAACCATTTACTTCTACATTGCCTCAATGGATGCAATGGAATAAAATGATGGGGAATGATCCTATTGAAAAAGATGCAGAATTATTAATGACAGATCATGATTATGATGGAATACAAGAATTGGATAATGGAATGCCACCAATGTTGAAATACATATTTGTAATTACGGTATTGTTTGCAGCTTATTATCTAGTTGATTATCATGTAATAAAAGCAAGTCCTCTTCAAATAGCTGAGTATGAAGCACAATTAGAAAAAGGAGCTGCCGATAAATTAGAATATCTTAAAAAAGCTGGTGCTAGTGTAGATGAAAATACGGTTACATTATTAACTGATGAATCAATGTTGAGCGCAGGACAAAAAGTATTCGCAACCAATTGTGTGGCTTGCCATGGCGATAAAGGGCAAGGTGGTGTAGGTCCCAACCTGACTGACAAATTCTGGATTCATGGTGGTGGTATTAAAGATTTATTTAAAACAATTAAATATGGTGTTCCTGATAAAGGGATGCGTTCATGGCAAAGTGAAATCAAACCAGCCGATATTCAAGCAGTATCATCTTACATCTTGAAAACATTTGGAGGAACCAATGTAGCTGGAGGTAAAGCGCCACAGGGTGTTGAGTATACTGGGGAAGCAGCAGTTGCACCTGCTAGTGATTCTACACAAGCTGCTATGCCTGCTGTAGATAGTACAAAAGCAAAATAATTGAAAGTTGTGAAGTGAGGTAGAATTATAAAATTTTATAAAACATGTCAGCGATTATAAATCCAGACAAGGATAATTTTAGAGATAGGATAACAACAGTAGAAGATGATGGAAGTCGAAAATGGATTTTCGCAAAAAAAACACATGGGAAATTTTATAACCTTAGAACGCTCACAAGCATTGTCTACTTAATAATTTTTTTTGGATTACCATGGATTCAATATGAAGGAAGTCCTTTCTTTATGTTGAATGTTGTACAGCGAAAGTTTATCATATTTGGTTTGCATTTTGGCGTACAAGATTTGATTGTGTTCGGCTTAGCTATGTTGACGGGCGTAGTATTTATAGTATTATTTACAGTCGTATTCGGTCGATTATTTTGTGGATGGGCATGTCCTCAAACTATTTTTATGGAAATGGTATTTCGTAAGATAGAGTATTGGATTGAAGGCGATATGCAACAACAACGTAATCTTGCAAAAAGTGAATGGACAACACAAAAAATTACGAAAAGAGTCATTAAGTATGTAGTGTTTTTCTTAATATCTTTTTTAATTGCCAATACTTTTTTAGCCTATATAATAGGATTACCTGAGTTAAAGAAAATTATTACCGAACCTATTTCACAACACATCATTGGGTTCTTTTCTATCTTCTTATTTACGGGTGTTTTCTTTGCTGTATATGCTTTTTTGAGAGAGCAAATTTGTTTGGTTGCTTGTCCATACGGTCGATTACAAGGTGTTATGCTTGATAAAAACTCTATTGTAGTTGCTTATGATTATGTAAGAGGTGAACCTAGAGGAAAAGTAACGAAAGATGAAGAAGTAAAACATGGTGATTGCATCGATTGTAAAGCATGTGTTCATGTATGTCCTACAGGTATTGATATTAGAAATGGGACACAATTGGAATGTGTCAATTGCACTGCATGTATTGATGCTTGTGATGATATCATGATAAAAATAGATAAGCCAAAAGGGCTTATACGATATGCATCGGACAACAATATTTCCAAAGGAACCAAATTGAAATTTTCAGGAAGAATTGCTGCTTATACAGGCGTTTTATTATTATTATTAGTATTGTTGACGTATACCTTTGTAAGTCACTCAGTCGTGGATGCATCTATACTTCGTACACCAGGTCAATTTTATCAAGAAAACCCAGATGGTACTATTAGCAATTTGTATAACTTTAAAGTGGCAAATAAAAAGAATAAACCCATGGAGATTAAATTTCTTTTAGATCATCATGATGGAAGTATTAAAATAATAGGACATGAAAATATAGTAATTCCTGCTGGCGAAGAGCATCAAGGACAACTGTTTATCATCATGCCACAGAATGCTAAAATGGAAAAGAATCAAAAGCTAAAAATTAAATTATTGGATAATAATAAAGAAATAGAAACAATATCTACCACCTTTATGGCTCCTGTTAATTAAACTACTTAAAACAAACAATATGAATTGGTTTCACAAATTAATGATAGTACTTGTAGCATTTATTGCTATGATGACCTATTTCGCTGTAAGAAGTATTCAAACTCCATTGGACTTAGTGACCGAAAAATATTATGATGAAGAAGTAAAGTATCAAACTCGCATTGACAATATTTCAAACGACAAACAGCTCACAGATAAAGTCAAAATTGGAATTGAAAACGAACATATTCAGATTTCATTTCCTACTTCTATTCAATCAGCCAATGTAGATGGTAAAATCAAACTCTACTATGCAGCAGATAGAAATAAAGACCAGGAGTTTAAGTTGAATATTACTGAAAATAATATGCAGCGAATAGATGTTTCTACGTTGAAAGGTGCGTATTCGGTTCAGATTGATTGGACCTATTTAGATAAATCATATTATACCGAACAGAAATTATTTTTATAATGATTTATTGGATTATATCGGCATGGATCATGGGGTTTGTAGGAAGTACACATTGCATTGGTATGTGTGGTCCATTGGCTCTTTCATTGCCCATACATTCCACTACTATTATAGGTCGAATGTTTAACTCCTTGATTTATAATCTTGGTAGAATCACTACCTATGCAATGTATGGTTCCTTGTTAGGTATTACACATCAACTTTTGGTTCCTTTTTTATTTCAAAATCAGCTATCAATCATCATGGGAATTTTGTTGGTTTTATTGAGTCTATATTATTTAGTATTTAATAAACTAAACATCACCTTAGGAACACAAAATAAATTTTATCAATACATCAGTCAGCAACTTGGGAAACTGTATCAACGATCATCTATCGGAAACTTATATTTAATAGGATTGCTCAATGGATTATTGCCATGCGGTTTGGTTTACTTAGCCTTAGCCACTGCATTTGCTTCTGCTTCAGTATCTAAAAGTATTCTTTTCATGACTTTTTTTGGATTAGGTACTTTGCCAGCTATGTGGAGTATTTTATTTTTTGCCAACTATATCACGCCTGCATTTCGTACCTATTTGAGAAAGTTTGTTCCATATATATATGCTATCACAGGAGCACTATTAATCATGAGAGGTATGGGCGAACACAATCCACTTCATAGTTTAATGCCTAGTATCTATTGTAGTAAATAATTGTATATACGTTTGTTTTTTGTAGTTTTATATTCAGCAAAAATCGGCTCCTGCAAAGGGGCCGGTTTTATTTTTATCCATTTCATTGTATGTGGAATAGAATGTTTTTCAAGTATAAAAATTATAAAATAAATTAGGAGCCAAGCTTTATTGCTTTAGTATACTACTTCCCGCTACTTTTGCGCGCACGGCGCTCTGAAGTATCGGGGCTATCCATCAAGGACACGCGCATTATTAAGCTACGATAATGCAGGGCTCACTAGAAGCTATAGAATTGGATTATGAAGCGAAGGATGATTCATTGATTGATGACTTACTTAAGCATTTATACTCGGCTAATAGATTATTAATTTGTATAGCCTTTTATGTTTATCCGCCAATTGTAATATTTTGTTTGGGTATTCCGCCGATTTGTTGGCTTCGTGCTATTGTATGTTTGAAGTTCATTAGACTGAGGTTGACAAAAGTTTATTTGTCCATAACATATTTGTCGTCTTTATAGATTGTTGTACGTTTTGGTTTCTGTCCGCTAAGTTGTATATAATTTTCCAATTCTATTCTGTCTAACTCATAACTGTCTGATGAAATGTTGTAATTGAAATTGATAAAATAATCATACTGATGTTCTGCACCATTTGCTAAAACTACAAATACAAACTCTGCTTGTTTGTTGTCAACCCAGCCCATCAAGTTCACATAAACAAATGATTTACGTTCGGCCCGCATGTGTTGTCCAACTTCTGGGTCAACCAGTCGTATTTGAGTTTTCTCAATGGTCTCTGGTAATTCTATGTCGGGAAAGTCGTCAGGTTGTCCAAACGTATGCTTCCCAAAATACAAGGTATCAAATGAGGTCTTCGACTTTTTGTAAACAGCTTTTATAAACTCAGCAATGGCCAGAGTATAAATTTTTGTCAGTTCATTTTTCTGCAAAGTCAAACTATCTGTAGTTGCTACGTTTGTATTTTGAGTTGAATTTGCAGAACTATCACCTATGATTTTGCCATCCAATGATTTATCTCCGGTATAATTAGAACAGGATGTGAAACCAACGTAAAATGTCAAAATTAAAACTGTTAGTATGTATTTGCGTTGGTTCATTTTTAATCTGTATTTTTTGTGTACACTGTCGTCTAAGCATGACCGCCAACTCATTTAAACCCGATACTTTATTCTCTAAGCGAGCCTACTTTGATAACAAACTAGCTACAATAAATTGTCAGTGCTATAACAAATATAGATGTTGTTTTTTAAAGTAAATCGCAAGAGTACCAAATAGTATAGTCATGAATGACTTGAGGTATTTAATAACTAGCCTGAAGCTAAAAAAGTGAATGAATAATCAAGAAGCTTGCACCTTGATGAAGTTACGTCTTGCAACAGAATAAACCTACAATGCAAACATGCTTCGTAGAACTGGTTCGGTGTATTTGATTGGTGATTTTGGGAAGTAAATGTCAGTGGGTGATTTTGAATTTTCTTTTACTGCAATAGGGTATATTGACCAAGTGTTTAAAATATATTAGAAATTTACTGGATTGAAAACGTTGAATATGGAGCAGGTGAAGGTTGTTTAATACTTTTTGAATGATTATAAAACAGGTGCGCCTTTGGCGCACCTGTTTTATATATCTGTGTTAAGAATTATTATTTTTTTTGATTACGTTTTTCATTTACTTCTTTCTCTACTATTTTTTTTAAATGAAAATATTCATCCAAATCGATTTTGTAACCAGTATTAAAGAGTGAATCAATATATTCTTGAGTAGGTTTTTTTTTATTTTTTAAAAAAATATAATAACTCAAATCTTGTTTATACTCCATAGTACTCTTTTTTATGCTATCTTCTTTGCTCATACCTAAATCATGATAAATGGGAAAAGGGCTATACGAATTTGAGGAGTCAATTTTCGAAACCATTGCATTTTTCTTTTTGTGTTTCTTTTTGCAACATTTTGAGTATGTATTATTATTGAAGCATACAAGAAATATTAGCAATATATAAGTACTAATCTTTGATGATTTTTTGAGTATGTAAAACATTGTTATTGTTTTTAATGGTTAAAAAATATACTCCATTGCTTAAATCTGACATTGGAATTTGGATTTTATTAGTGCCAGCTTCTATATTTGAAGTCAAACTTATAACTACTTTCCCTTCAATACTGTAAATTGTTAAGTTCACTAACATGAATTCTTTAGATTTAAATTCAAGAGTGACGTTGTTACTTGTTGGGTTTGGATATGTCAAAACTTTTTCAACAATGGATATTTCTGCTAACCCAGTTGGGTCGCATTTTGATTCACTTACAAATGCTGAATATTCATTTTGAGTATTTCCAAAAGTACCTGAAATCCAAAATCTAGGGCAAGGGTCGTCATAAACTCTTTGAATACCAGTGTAATCCCCCCATCTAATATTTACATTGTCTGTCGGATTTATACCATTTGTGATTAAAAAATTATCTCCTACTCTAAAGGTAGATTGGTTACTGGGTACCATGTTGTCATCATATAATAATGTTCTAATTTCGGGATATAAAAGTCTGCCAGTTGCCAAGTAAGTTATTCCAGTACTTTTATCAAAAATTGAATTACCCATGTGACAAATTGATGGATATGCAAACCATTCTTCATTATTTTGAATTGTGTTTGGAATTATCTGTTGGTAAAGTCCTGTCAAATTTACAACATCAAATCTTGCATAATAAATTGATGATTCTGTATTTGCTTGACTTGTTGAACCATTTAGAGTAAAATGTATTAGGCCTTGCAGATAATATGCAGATTGAATTTTTGTACTCCCACAGTCAAGTCTATTACTCGAACCTAGCTGAAAAGCAGACGATGCTTGATTTATACCAATAGGATATGTATATGAAGATAAATTCATGACTGGTGAACCAGCATAGTCATCTGTTATGTCATAAAATGTTGCTTTAGAGGTTGAAGGGTTTGTGGCTAATGAAATTAAATAGATTCCTGGGCCATAGGGTATGAATTGTCCATTAATTTGCGGTGCTCCATTTGTAACCACACAAATTGACCTATTAATAAATGCGTCTACATCTACAACATTATCATACAAATAATAAGGTAAAGGTGAGAATCCAATTTGAGAATATAGGTCGACTTTCGGTATTTGAAAAACATCAGTTCCAAGCATACCAGCACCGGGTGCCGTTAGTTGGTTTACTGTAATGAAAAAATCATTAGAGCTCATTCCAATGTTAGGATAATCATACCAATATCCTGCTGGCGCATCAATGGAAAATACTTCCCAGCCATTGGATGGGTCTCCATTATGAGATACTAAAATTACTATTTTGGAATCCTCCTTGTTATTGTTTTTGTAGTATAATAATGTTGCAATAAACTTATCTGATTTAGGATCATACAAAATTCTTGGGTCAAAAAATCCAAAAATATTTGTAAATAGTGCTGCATTATTTACCCAAAAGTTAAGACCTGTATTTTGAATAAAATTTGCTTGATCATCATAAAATTCCACTATTGGGTTTGATATACTTACAACTTGTCTTGACCAAAATCCAATATTGTTATTTGAAATAGCAATTGCATTATCAAGTGGAACAGAATTACTTGAAGCATAACCATCAGCTGAATTTCCTTTTATTGAAGTATTTGTTCTTGTTTTTTTGTTTAAAGGTTTATTGTGTGGAGGATAAGGACCGAAACTTTGCCAATGTTGTCTAGTAATACCTTTTGTTGGATGAATTACCGTGTCAATTGGATAGTTTCCATTGCCTAAAGATGCTTTGGGCCATTGGGCTTTTGCACAGAATGCGCAAAAGCAAATAAGTGTTAATAGTAGATTTTTAATGTTATTTTTTTAAAAGTTATAATTATTTATTGAATTAAAAATATTAATGTGCCACATAGTGATTAAGTATCTGTAATAAAGAGGATGTATGTTTTCATTTCCGTTTATTTTTTAAAAGGTTACTGCCAACTTCATATTTGTATCGGGTTTAAGCCAATACCTAAAATTAGTTATAGTGTTATTGATTTTTTAAGTAGGATTAACAGATTAGGATTAACAAAGTAGGTTTAACTAATCTAACATAAAATTATAGCTTATATTTTAACTGTCCAAATTAGCAAAAAGATATTTTATTCTGTTTTGCTTTCATAAATACTCTATTACGAAAATAGCCCCCACATTTCCTTGAGGGTTTAAATTTTAATACCTGTTTGAACTATACTAGCTCATATCGTAAAACTCAATCGTACAATCCAAATCCACTGCCATCGTATTGCGTAGATTAAGCGAACGCTCAGTGAGGGCATTGTAGCCAAGGCTTGAAGCGCTGCGGCGTTTTTGTAATCCAGGGCTTACTATTTCGGTACTGTTGAAACTTGCATCATCATTGCCAAAGCCATATTCCAATGGGCCAGGCGAATTGTTGATGAGTTTGATTTCGGTATTGCCTTGCAGGGCTACAGCACCATAGTCGATTGCTTTGATAGTACCTGCTGGTATCGATTTCGTAATGGTATACACTGGCAAGTTGGTAGCGCCTGTATCATCGATGCTGGTAGATGCTTTCCATTCATTGTACAGAAACGGATTCGTAGCTATGAAGGTGCGCATATAGATATCTAGTTGAGTACGCAGGTTCATAGCATTGGTTATCAATGGCTCTATAAGTGCATTGTGCTGTGCGGCTATCTCTACCTCACGTTTTGGATTTTGAATCATAGTAAAGAAATCTTCCTTTACTGAATCCAGGTCGGTAATGTCGCTAGGGGCTATGCCAATGTAAGATGCTCCATCGATAGTAGCCATCTGATGCAGTTCCTTAGCGGTGGCATAGAGGTCGTTGTCGCGTTTACGTTCTACCTCCGAATCGTTGTAGTCTACAATGCGGAGCTTAGGCGTATTGCCTGTGCTGAGGTAGTAGGCTGCACCGCCTCTAGCCACCTTCAACATAATTTCCAGTAGTTTTTGACGGGTAGCACTTTTGAGCTCGGCTACACCCGTAAGGTCCAGGTTACCCTTACCAGCTGCGGTCTCAATGTCTTGGATAATGGTAGCCAACTGTGTAGCCATAGGCGGTAGTTGCCCTATTGCGGCGATATCGCCTGCATGATCGGTGAGGAAGTCGCTCGATTT
>JBIIJQ010000061.1:0-19159 GCA_044233655.1 Chitinophagaceae bacterium
TTCTCAACCGAAAATAAAACTGGATTCGGAAGAATAGCAGCAATCCATGCTGCTTCGCTTTTAGTTAAATCCTTCGCATGTTTTTTAAAATAGTGTAATGAAGCTGACTCTATTCCAAATATTCCTTTTCCCATTTCAGCTACATTAAGGTAGGTTTCTAAAATTCTTTTTTTACCCCATATCAACTCTATCATAAATGTGTGATACATCTCAAGACCCTTTCGTATCCAGTTTCGTCCATTCCAAAGGAATACATTTTTAGCCGTTTGTTGAGAAATGGTACTAGCACCACGCGTTTTTTTATGCTTAGGATCATTATTGTATTTCATAGCCTTTTCAATAGCATTCCAATCAAATCCATTGTGATCGGGAAATAGCTGATCCTCGGCACATATCACAGCTAGTTTTGCATTGCGTCCCATTTCTTCATAGGATATAAACTCTCTATCCAATCCATTTCCTTGGAATAATGAACCTATCATCACAGTTGTAATTGGAGGGTTTATCCATTTAATAGCCAATATATAGACTATATTAAAAACTATTAAAAATAGCACAATACGTTTTATTTTTTGAAAGATAGAACTCCCTGTTTTCTTTTTAGCCACTGATATATATATGGGACAAATATAAAAAATCAGTTTAAATGAAATGGATGAATAATTGGACCAAGCCATATAAACTTATATCTCTCATCTCAATTTGATTAAAAACCCGTTTCAATTTCAATAAAATGGCCTATTTTTAAATTTATGAATAGACAGTGTATTATTTTTATATTACTATTATGTTGCGTTTTATCGAGTAGTTTTACTATAAAAGCGCAATGTGGTAGCGGGATTCATCATTGGGAATCAGGTGTACTTGACAATCAAACCTGGAAATACAAGGTTCCTACAACCACTATTGCTGGTTGGCAATTAACGACTTTCAATGATGCTTCTTGGACAAGTGGCCCAGGTGGCATAGGCTATGGCGATGGAGATGACAATACAGTGATTCCAAATCCTTCCACAACTGTGTATATGCGTCGTACATTTAATATTGTAGATACATCATTGATTGCATCCGCTATTTTTTGTATGGATTATGATGACGGCTTTGTAGCCTACTTAAATGGAGTAGAAATAGCCAGATCCAATATCAATGGAACGCCTACCTGGAATAGTTTTGCTTCTGCTAGCCATGAAGCTTTGTTGTATCAAAATCAACAACCAGATTATTTTGTTATCAATTCAATTGCATTAGATACATTATTAAAAAATGGATCAAATGTACTTGCAGTCGAAACCCATAATTTTCCCGCCAACTCCAACGATTTAACATCAAGACCTTTTTTGCAACTTGGTATTACAAATGCAACCTATAGTTACTCCCCTGTGCCGGTATGGTTTACACCACCCTATTCGTTATATACAAAGCTCCCTATTATGACTATCAATACGTTGGGGCAAACAATCATGGATGATCCTCGTATCGTTTGTGATATGGGTATGATATACAATGGAGTAGGAAATATGAATTGCATATATGACCCATACAACAATTACAATGGTAAAATCTCTATTGAATTCAGGGGATCCTCCTCTCAAGGTTTTCCAAAGAAACCTTATGGTTTTTCTACAGTAAATACCCTTGGCGTGGATTCGAGTGCTTCACTTTTAGGCATGCCAAAAGAAAGTGATTGGATATTGCTGAATCCCTATACCGACAAAACATTTATGCGAGATGTAATTATTCATGATCTTGGCAGAGCTATGGGTTGGTACACAAGCCGCGCACAATTTTTAGAATTAGTTATCAATGGACAATATCAAGGGGTTTATGTTTTACTTGAAAAAATAAAACGAGATGACAATAGAGTTGATATTGCAAAACTTACAAACACAATGAATTCAGGGGATTCTGTTACTGGCGGCTATATTTTTAAAATAGATAAAATAACAGGAAATAGTGGTGGTGGATGGAGCACTTCGCAATCCGTTTCTATTCAGAATCATGATCCTAATTGGAATCAAGTAACCACGCAACAAAATACATATCTTCAAAATTATATCAACAATTTTGAATCTGTACTTTGGGGAGCTAATGCAACGAACCCTACTACAGGCTATCGTAAACTTGCCAATGTGCATTCATTCGCTGATTTTTTCATACTGAATGAAGTTAGTAATAACATAGATGGCTACCGACTCAGTACCTATATTCATAAAGATAGGAATAGTGAATGTGGTCGATTTACAATGGGTCCTTTTTGGGATTTTAATTTGAGTTTTGGAAATGCTAATTATTGTAATGGGTATGAATATATTGGATGGCAAATGTATCAAGGTTGTGGCGATGGAAGTAGTAAATGGATAGATCGAATGCTTCAAGACCAATGGTTTAAAAACTTATTAAGTTGCAGATACAATGAACTACGCCAAACTATATTAAGTACAACTTCCTTGCATGCAAGAATAGACACCTATGCTAACTATGTAAGGCAAGCGGCTGTAAGAGATTCTACTACATGGCAAACCATTGGAAACTATGTATGGCCCAATGGCTGGGTAGCCAATAGCTGGCAAGGTGAAGTTGACTCTATGAAACAATGGATTACAAATCGAATGAATTGGATTGATGCCAATATGTATCCTTCTATGCAAGCATGTAATTCTGTTTTGAATGTTAGTTTAGTAATAGATGAAATAAATTTTCATAGTGATTCAACTATTGATGCTGGAGACTGGATTGAGATATATAACTATGGTGCTACATCTATCGACTTATCTAATGCCATGATATTAGATGGTGATCAATATGAACATTATTGTGTATTGCCAAATGGAACTACAATAGCTCCGGGAGCACGCCTTGTTTTATATTCTGATAGCATCGCATTTGCCAATCGCTTCCCATTTGTAACCAATAAATATGGACCGCTGTGTTTTAAATTAAGTAATGCCGGACAAAAAATAGTGATTAAAGACAAAGACAATAAACTTATATATTCTGTCAATTTTTTAGACAATTGGCAATGCAGTACAGATGGCAATGGTCGCACGTTGCAATTGACATCGACCGCAGCTAATCCTAATACATCGACTTCTTGGTATGCAGGATGTATAGGAGGTTCTCCAGGAGTTGCCTATACCCCATGTGTAGAAAATCCTATCTATTCAGAAATCAATTATGCATCATCGCTCACAGCGGATGCAGGTGACTGGATCGAATTATATAACAAAAATAATGTACCATTGAACTTAACAGGATGGAGTATTGGTGACGGCAACAATAATAAATTTAACTTCCCATCTAACTATACACTATCTGCACAGAGCTATTCAGTTGTTTATAATGATGGTATTAAATTCACCAATAGGTTTCCTATTGTCAACAACAAAATTGGACCAATGGGATTTGGTTTAAGCGCAAATAGCGATGTTGTAAAATTATATGACAATGGTGGTCTGCTTCGCTATAGTGTTTGTTATTTACCAACTGTTCCTTGGCCTACTGCTGCCAATGCTGGTGGTAAAACATTGGAAAATGGACAATACAATGGCAATCACAACGCAGCTACATCATGGTTTGCTGGCTGTCCAGAAGGATCTCCAGGCAAGGCCTATAATCCAGCTTGTTGGCCTGCTGGATTCAATGAATCTAGTATAGCAGACAATATAACTATTTACCCAAATCCTGCGATTGATATAATTTCCTTTACATCTACAAAGAATATCAAAGCAATTTTAGTATTGGATGTAACCGGTAAAAAAGTTATTGAAGAATTGAATACTCAAAATCAATTAAATATTTCATCACTCAACCAAGGTATTTATTTTATCGTCTTTACATTAGATAATGCTCAACAATATGTTGGGCGATTTACAAAAGAATAAGTAACTTTATATTAGTATGAGAAAAATCAATATCACCTTCATCCTTATTATATGTCAATTGATATTTACAAAAGTATCATTCTCGCAATGTGCAACCACGATTAATCATTGGGAGTCTTGTGTATTGGATAATCAAAATTGGAAAATTATTGTTCCTAATACAGCCCTTCCTGGTTGGCAATTGCCTAATTATAATTCTTCAACTTGGAGCATAGGTCCTGGTGGTGCTGGTTATGGTGACAATGATGACAATACACTCATCCCAACCAATACAGTCACTGTATATATGCGTCGTTCATTCAATATCATCGACACTGGTGCAATTGGCTCTTTTGTGTTGGCAATGGATTATGATGATGGCTTTGTAGCTTATTTAAATGGCGTAGAAATAGCTCGATCGAATATTGTTGGTGTTCCTACTTATAACTCATTGGCCTCTGCAAGTCATGAAGCATTGCTTTATCAAAATCTACAACCCGAATATTTCACATTAAATCCATTGGCAGTTGATACTTTATTAAAAAGCGGCATGAATGAATTATGTATCGAAACACATAATGCTTCAGTCAATAATACCGACTTAACTTCAAGACCATTTATATTGTTGGGTATCAATACACCTGCAGTCAATTATTTGCCAACACCCGCATGGTATAATGTAATGACAGCACTATATACGAATCTTCCAATTATGTCCATTAATACCCTTGGACAAACTATCATGGACGATCCTCGTATTGTATGCAATATGGGTATTATATACAATGGTGTTGGTCAAATGAATTGCGTTTACGACTCGGCTAATAATTATAAAGGAAAAATATCCATTGAATATCGAGGATCATCATCTCAAATGTTTCCAAAAAAACCATATGGATTTTCAACAGTAAACACTGCAGGTATTGATTCAAATGTATCCCTATTAGGTATGCCTATTGAAAGTGATTGGGTTTTGGACAATCCATATACTGACAAAACATTTATGCGTAATCCTATTATGTATGATTTAGCAAAAGCTATGAATTGGTATACAACCCGAGTTCAATTTATTGAATTGGTTATCAATGGCGACTATCAAGGAATATATGTATTACAAGAAAAAATTAAACGTGATGATAATCGTGTAAATGTTGCAAAGTTAACCAATACCATGAACAGTGGAGATTCTTTGACAGGTGGTTATATATTCAAAGTAGATTGGTCGACAGGAAATAGTGGCTTCCAATGGAATACAAATCAAGGTGTATATATGCAAAATCATGATCCCAATTGGAATCAAATAACGAGTAGTCAACAAAATTATTTAGTGAATTATATCAACACGTTTGAATCTTCTCTGTTTGGAGCAAATGCTTCTAACCCAACCACAGGTTATAGAAAATATGCGAATGTATATTCCTTTGCTGATTTTTTTATACTGGAAGAACTTAGTAATAATCTAGACGGATACAGAGCTAGTAATTACATGCATAAAGATCGTGATAGTCGATGTGGTCGATTCACGATTGGACCATTTTGGGATTTCAATATTACACTGGGTAATGCAAATTATTGCAATGCAGATCTTACGACTGGTTGGCAATTAAATTTAGGATGTGCACAAGGTAGCGGAAGTAGCATTTGGATGCTTCAAATGTTACAAGATCAATGGTTTAAAAATTTATTAAACTGTCGATACAATGATTTACGACAAGGGATATTAAGTACAGCTTCAATCAATGCGCGTATTGATTCTTTTAAAAATTTATTGCAACAAGCTCATGTAAGGGATTCTGCATTATGGCAAACTATTGGCATTTATGTATGGCCAAATAATTTTATTGGCAATTCATGGCAGGCTGAAATTGATTATTTAAAAACTTGGATAGCAGGACGACTGTCTTGGATAGATGCTAACATTTATCCAACTACGCAAGCATGTAATACAGCTGCCAATGTTAGTTTGTGTATAGATGAAATAAATTTCCATAGTGACAGCACACGTAATGCAGGTGATTGGATTGAATTACACAATTACGGCCAAACCCCTATTGACTTATCCAATGCAATGATAATGGATGATGATCGACATGAAAAATATTGTATTATTCCATTTGGAACTACTATAGCCCCTAACGGCCGATTGGTTATCTATTCAGATAGTTTATTATTTGCAACCGAACATCCTGGAGTCAATAATAAAACGGGCCCAATGTGTTTTAAATTAAACAATGCAGGACAAAAGTTGATTATTAAGGATAAAGACAATCGTTTGATTTACTCAGTTGACTTTTCAGATACATGGCAATGGACAACAGATGGCAATGGCCGTACATTGCAATTATTAACATCAACATCTAACCCTAATGTAACCTCATCTTGGTATGCTGGATGTATAGGTGGATCACCTGGGGTACCTTACACTGCTTGTATTGAAAATCCAATCTATACTGAAATTAATTATGCATCATTGGCTACAGCCGATGCTGGTGATTGGCTTGAGTTATTTAACAAAGATCCAAATAATGCATTCAATTTAAGTGGATGGAGCCTACGAGATGCAAGTGATAATAACGTATATGTATTTCCTGCTAATACCATCCTTCAACCTCAAACTTACATTGCATTATTCTCAGATGCTGCAAAGTTTACCAGTCGATTTCCAACTGTTACAAATAAATTAGGTCCAATAGGATTTGGACTAAGTTCGAGTGGAGATATACTCCGATTATATGACAATGCTGGTAAAATATATTATAGTGTTAGTTACCAATCTACTTCACCATGGCCTACAGACCCAAATGGATTAGGCAAAACATTAGAAAATGGACAATACATTGGAAATCATAATAACCCTTCTTCATGGTTTGCAGGTTGCCCAGAAGGTTCTCCAGGCAAAGTATATAATCCGATATGCTACCCATTGGAAGTATCATCAACATCCTTGGATGACGAACTAGTTTCAGTCTATCCTAATCCAGCATTTGAAACACTATATTATTCTAGTACAAAAAAAATAGAACATATTAAGCTTATCGATGCAACAGGACATACATTACTTGAACAAACAACTTCAGGAAATTCTATTGATGTAAAAAACTTAAGTACTGGCTTTTATTTTATTGAATTTACATTAGATGATAATCAACATTATTTCATCAAATTTGTAAAACAATAATTTAATCTAATTTCAACATATACGAAGGATTTATAACACCTTTTCTTCCATCAGGTAATTCAATCAAAATTCCCTGTTTTTGTTTGCCTTTGTAAATCACTTCTATTCCTTCATTCAAATCAATTGATTCAGATTTAGTATTACCTGTAAACGTAATCCCTTCACCAATCAAAATGCCCCGATACTGATATTGATGTTGATACATTCTCACACTCGTAAAGAATAATCCAATAAGTGTCAATACTAAAAACGTAGAAGTTATAAGGGAAGATATTACTATTGAAGATTTTATTTTTTTAAAAAACAACATTCCCAACGCGATGAAAAAGCAACTTAATGAAAGAATAGCCCAACCATTGATTGAAAATAAGGAATAAATAGCCCTCCACCATCGAATAAAAAAAATAGGAGAACTAGCTAAAATAGGTTGCTTGATTCTCTTATTGGCAAGCGCTAAATTATCCTGTACATTTTTAGAATCATTTAATAACTGCGATTTTCTATAACACCAAATCGCTCTTCCAATTTGATTCGTTCTATAATAAGCATTCCCCGCATTGTAAAACAATTCGGCATGAGCGTATCCATCATTTATCATTTGTTGATAAAGATTTGATGCACTATCATATAATTTATTGTGATAAAGTTGATTCGCTTTTTCAAACATTATATTTCCTTCTGACTTAGCAATCAAGGTGCCAAATAGAAAAACAAGAATCGATATGATTTTAATTCCTCTCATGACAATTCATCTTCTAATTTGCCTATCAATTTGAAAGCATCTGAATACGTTTGATGCATTTTCATTGTACCTCGGTCAGGTGCATACAATGCCATTTCACATTCATCTGTGATTCTAAACAGTTCCGATTGCAATTCAATCGAAATAGATTTTTCTTTCATTTTCTGTGCTGCAACTTCTTTAGAAAGTGAAGACAATGGAATCGTTAATTTATCACTTAAGTATAACCATACTGCTTTGGAGGTTTCTTCAAAAAACTCACTCTGTGAAGCACTTTTTAAATAGTTAGAGGCTAGTGCCAATCGCTTCAATGCAATTTTGTTTGCACGTTTATTTTTAAATAAAACTGTATTACTTACAAGTTCATCTTCTTTTTTTCGATAGGCAATTAACCCTATGTAAGCAAGCAATGGCAATGCAAAGCCTCCCCAATAGAAGGGACTTGCAGGCAAAATAGTTCGAGATACTTTTTCAATTTTTATAGCTTTTGCATTAATATCATGAATATCTTTTGGCAGTCTATTTTGAGACGATTGATTTTCATTTTTCCCTGGTTTTACATGCAATGTATAGGAAGGAGTCGTAAGTGTTTTAAACTCTTTAAGATTTGGATCAAAATAAGTAAAATCTGTTGAAGGTATTGTAAATGCACCAGGAATACGTGGTGTAAATGAATATAAAAACGATTTATAACCTGCAATAATATCATTGGTATTGGTGATGGTATCGCTCACTTTTGGATCATAAGTATCTATATCTTCTGGGAAACGAATGACAGGCGTACCTATCATTTTCAAATTACCTGTACCTGTAATCTTAAATGAAATAGTAACTACATCATCGGTTGTCAATTCGGTTTTGTCGATGTTACTTTCAATTGTATAATTACCTACTGCTCCATCATATGTAGATGGTCTGTTAGCCACAGGAATATCATTCACTGTGATACTTACTGGCATACTTTTTAATTTAACAGGTATATCTTCATAATCATATGTAGTAAGATAGCTATCATTGAAAGCAGGATCATTCATCATCATAGACCCAAAAAAACTTGAGGAAAATGGATCATCTCCAAATGGGTTTTCTTGCCGAACACGTTTGGGTTTTAAGATACGTGCAATCCCTTCTGCTTCCGCAGCGTCTAATTCGAGTGTTCCTGTTTGAGTTGGAAACAATGCAGTCCGTTTGATTTCAAATACTTGAAATTCTTTACCGTTGTATATTTCTTTGACAGGTTTGGGCGGTTGTGGTAGTTTAAAATCCTGACTCCAAAAACCATTCAACGAAGGCAATTTGGTTAAATTGATTTCCATGGGTAATCGAGTATACAACTTATAAGACACTGTGATTTGTTCACCTAGCATCACTGTTCGTTTATCCACATTTACTTTTATAAAAAGATTATTGGCAATATCGTTTCGTGAAATTAATTCAGCTGGTTGTTGTTGCGCACGTTGTTGAGGTTGCATACGTTGTGCCATGGGTGATTGTTGCATTTGTCGTTGCATCATCTGCATCATTTGTTGCTGATGTTTTTGCATAGCTGCAAATGGATCTTCATCGCCAAATAAATCAGCAAATGGATCTTCATCTCCAAAAGGATCTGCTTGTTGGCGACGTGATTGTCGACTCATGACACTTCCATTAATTACTTCAATGGTTACATTATTGGACCTAAGTTCTCTCCCATCCGATACGACTACCCCTCCGGGAATAACGACTTGACCAGTTTTACGCGCTTTGAATACATAGGTCAATTGAACTATCATTGTTCGATGGCCATTGACTTCAATCATTTGTGTACTTCGTGATGGACCATCTAGGACTTGCAAATCCTTCATTTGTGGCAATGAAAACGATTGAGCATTTCGAGCATTTCTGATTACATATTGCACCTCAAATGGATCTTGTATACCTACTTTTCGAGCAGCAGGCACAGTGGTTACAGTTACATCTTGTGCCAAGAGGTATCCAAAAGAAAATAAGACAATTAAACTAGTTAATAAATATTTCATCACACGCAATCTCTATTGAAATCTTGCGAACAAAATTAGCTATTAGCAAGGTTTTTAGGCCGTTAAAGTAATGTGAAATTTACCTTATCAATACAACATCTCCCTTCATTATTTTCATATCCCCATTACATCTATATCGGATATAAAAATAATAGGTATCGGTTGGTTGTTCTTCGCCATTGAATTTCCCATCCCATGCATCATTTGGATTGTTACTTGAGAATATTTTTTTACCCCATCGATTAAATAATTCGAATTGTACGAACTCAAATCCAACCATTCCAAATTTAAGAATAGGTTTCAAGACATCATTTAAGCCATCCCCATTGGGCGAAAATGCATTCGGCAATAGAACTTCGCATTTCACCATAGTAGGATCTGATGGAATTGAATTTGGAAAACATTCTTTCTCGTATACAACAATTGTATCACTTATCAATCCACATGGAGCAAAATCGGCTGTAAGTATGTAAGTGCCTGCTTGTGATACCTGAATGGTAGCAGTCGTATCACCCGTATTCCATAGATATGAAGTTGCACCTGTATTAATGCCAATGGTTAATAGAGAGTCTTTACATTTTACAGTATCAGGTCCTAACTGTATTGCTTGCGATGGATTAAAAATTGTAACGACTTGAGTTGTAGTATCATATTCACAGCCATTACCTACGATAAGAGTTACGGTATAATTCCCCGTTGTAGGGTAAGTATATGAAGTAGTACTTGACGAGGATGTATCACTCGTACCTATATCACCAAAATCCCAATGCCAATAGCTTATACCACTCGTATCGGCTACAAAGTGAGTAGTCGTACCTAAACAAGTATCATTGTAAATATAACCTGCAACTAATAGTGGAAAAGATTGACACAATACACTGTCTTCAACTTGTGTAGTATAAGTCGTAATATTATCTATTGAACTTCCGCTTGCCCCCAACAATGGAATAGGCTGAGTTATTCTGAAATTTTTACTTGAAACAACTGTCAGTGCTGTCACATCCGTTTCAAAACATCCTGAATTCAAATTTTCATCCAATTTCATCAATATTGTATTAAACCCAACTGGACCGGTATAAAGAGTACTAAACCCAGATAAAATATACCCTCCATCCATTGCTTTTGCAATACGAGCATAATGCGAGCTACCTCCGTTGAATGTTTTAGCCAAGAGCAAATTACCTATTGGCGAAAATTTCATAATGGCATGTTTGTTTGGTACAAATCCAGCTGTAGGATAAGATGCTGTGGCTACACCCAATATAAAATTGCCTTGTGGATCGATTTCAATACTACTCACATTTTCAAATTGATCGGGTGTACCATAGAAAATTTTACTCCATAGTGTATCGCCCACATTGTTGAGTCGCATTACAAAATTGTCTCCATAACTCTGATAACTTGGTTTCAATAGGGTATTATAACCTGCCATCACGATGTCACCATTACCAAGTTCTTTTATATCAAAACCCCACATATGCTGTAATGTATCACCATAGCATTTGAACCATTGCTTTACGCCAGTTGTATCTGTTTTTAGCAAAAAAGCATTGAAAGTACCCATAGATACATATCTACCAGTAATTAAATAACTGCCATCGTTCATTTCGATAATTGCACTTCCTTCATCATAATCAAGGCTATTTCCAAACGTTTTATTCCATACGAGTGTTCCATCAGCGTTTAATTTAATGACACCAACATCAGGTGTTGACTTGATACTACCCGTCAACAATAAATGGCCTGTACTCGTCTCTATGATATCGGAAACCACATCATTGCCAGCACTCAAATTCAATAATTTTTGCCAAAGTACATTTCCAGTTGGATCTACTTTTACTACAAACCCATTGTAATTGGTATTGACACCTAAATTACTCATTAATATATAATTACTATCTTGTGTTACGATCACTTTATGATGCACATTCGATATACTTTGAGTGGTCCCAAATAATTGATACCATTGTGTTTCACCTTTGCAATTCACCTTCATGATAAACGGATGCAATACATTGGAAGTGCCTTCGCTCGCCAAACCACCAAGTATATATCCCCCATCGGGTGTAGCTTTGGAATCATATGCCTGAAAATTACTTCCTGAATCTGGCTGAGCATAAATTTTTTGAAATGTAATCTGCGCATTAGAATCGATTGCTTAAAAAACGAATAGTATGAAGGCTAAAATATTTCTCACGTAATAGGATTATGAAAGTAAAAATAAAGAAAAATCGATGATAGGATACGATTAATTCCTATTTTATGTTATACATTTAATACAAGATATCTATTCGAACATGAATTCAATCATTCATATTGAACCTATGGAAGAAGATGAAATTGCTTTTATTGAAAAAAAATACAATCAAGAAAGCAAGGCATACATGTATGCCATGAATCGTTTGCTCATCATCATAGCGGTCATTCCTTTTATTATCGCCTTGATTTATTATGTAGCTACTGGCAACAAACAGGTATTATTCAAAGTATACTTTATTGGATTGGGTGCTTTACTATGTCTGTTTTCGTTAGCCGCAATAATGTCGTACAGGCATAAGTTACTAAAATACAAAAATGACTTTACATTTAAAAATAAAATCGTAGAGACAGTTACTATTGAATCTGTAAAGTACATGTCCATGAACAATACCTATCATTTTTACATAAATAGCCAATTTAAATATAGCATTGAGGTAAGCGAATCATTCTTTCATCAATACCAACCTGGCGATGAAATTAATATTGAATATTCAGTTCATGCAGGCGAGTATTTTGGTTATTTCTGATTTCAGTTTAAAATACTATTTTTACCCAATTCTAAAACTATTCAATGTCATCAACTATCTTACTTTTTTTCGTTGTAGCCTACTTTGCTTTACTACTTATAGTGGCTTATTATACTTCCAAAAAAAGTGACAACGATTCCTTTTTCATTGGCAACCGAAATTCCAATTGGATGCTTGTTGCATTTGGCATGATTGGCACTTCATTGAGTGGAGTTACATTTGTTAGTGTTCCTGGCACAGTAGGCAGTGGTGGTTTTCAATATTTCCAAGTAGTGATTGGCTATTTTCTTGGTTACATAGCGGTTGCATATATTTTATTACCCTTGTATTATCGTCTACAGCTTACATCAATTTATACCTATTTACAAGGTCGTATCGGTATGACCTCTTACAAAACAGGTGCATTGTTTTTTATCATTTCACGTACATTGGGCGCAACGGCTCGATTGTATTTAGTGGTGAATATTTTACAGATTTTCATCCTCAACAATATGGGTGTACCATTTTGGTTGAGTGCTTTTATCATTTTATTGCTGATTTTATTATACACATTTGAAGGCGGTGTAAAAACCATCGTATACACCGATACACTGCAAACTACATTTATGTTGCTTGGATTAGTGGTTTGTATTTTTGCAATACTTAGTAATCTTGATTTGGGTATTGCTGATTCTTTTGCTCAAATGAAAACTGCAGGTTATACCAAGGTGTTTAATACCGATTATAAATCGGGTGGCTTTTTTCTAAAGCAAATTATTGGTGGTGCATTTATTACAATCGGAATGACTGGACTAGATCAAGAAATGATGCAAAAAAATATTAGTGTAAACAAATTAGGTGACTCTCAAAAAAACATGTTGACCTTTAGTACGATTATTCTATTTGTCAATTTGATGTTCTTATTTTTAGGAGGCTGCTTATATTTATTTGCAACTAAAAATGGAATGGATATCAAAGGAGATGATTTATTTCCAACGATTGCATTACATGGTTATTTATCTATGGCAGTTTCTATTTTATTTATTATAGGGCTTATCTCTGCGTTGTTTCCTAGTGCCGATGGCGCTTTAACCGCACTCACATCTTCATTTTGTATCGACATATTAGGAATTAAACGAAACGAACAATTGACCGAAGCACAACGTAAAAAAACTAGATTAACCGTTCATCTTTCCTTTGCTATTTTATTTTTTATCTGTACTATGATATTCAAATGGATAGATGATAAATCGATTATAGATATCATCCTCAAACTAGCAGGCTATACCTATGGTCCATTATTAGGCTTATTCTCATTTGGCATATTGACCAAACGAACCATCAATGATAAGCTTGTATTACCTATGTGTTTGCTTGCACCATTCCTTACGTTGATATTGGACATGATTAACAATGCCGATTGGTTTATAAAAAAATTAACACTACAAGGAGCCGTTGCAGAGCAACTTACTTCACTTTCATCAAGTATCTTTAACGGCTATAAAATCGGAATAGAATTACTCATCATCAATGGATTGATTACATTCTTTTTACTATTAACAGTATCACGAAAATCAACCTCAATTTGATGTAACAAACTAACTATGACGCATCGACTCACATCTGAAGAGATTAATCAATATTGCGAAAAATATACTTCGGTCGAACGACCAGAATTATATGACCTCAATCGACAGACGAATCTTCGTACCGAATTACCTGTCATGCTATCTGGTCATTTACAAGGTAAGGTATTGAGTATGCTAAGCCATATGATACAGCCAAAATATATATTGGAAATTGGCACCTTTACTGGCTATTCTGCCATATGCCTTGCCGAAGGATTACAACCCGATGGCAAATTGATTACAATTGATACCAATGCAGAAACATCTGAACTTTGTATGGAATATATACACAAATGTCATCTTCAAGATAAAATTGAAGTCGTGATAGGCCAAGCAACTGAAATTATTCCCACTCTTGATATTGAATTTGACTTAGTCTTTATAGATGCCGACAAAATAAACTATTCCAATTATTTTGATTTGGTGGTAGATAAAGTCAAATCAGGTGGATACATATTGGCCGATAATGTATTGTATCATGGCGATGTGCTTGACCATACAAAAGCAGGAAAAAATGCCAAGGCAATGCATGCTTATAATGAAAAAATTAACCAAGACATCCGAATGGAGTCTGTACTTTTGCCACTGAGGGATGGCATCATGATTTCCCGAAAAAAATAATGATGAATATGAAACTACGAATCGTACCTTTTCTTCTTTTGTTGATGTGCAACATACAATCGATTGCACAAAACGATCAAGATGTAATTGACTATATCGAAAAATATAAAACATTGGCCATCGAAGAGCAAGTGCGTATAGGCGTACCAGCTTCAATTACATTGGCACAAGGCATACATGAATCCACTTCAGGCAAAAGCGAATTAGCAGTCAATGGCAACAACCATTTTGGCATCAAATGTAAAAGTACATGGACCGGCGACACCATACTTCATGATGATGATAAGCGTCAAGAATGTTTCCGAAAATACATCAGTCCTGAACAATCGTATATCGATCATTCTGACTTTTTGAAAGGGAGCAATCGCTACAGTTTTTTATTCGATTTGGAAGTAACCGACTATATAGGATGGGCAAGCGGACTCAAGCGTGCGGGATATGCCACTAACCCTGCCTATGTAAGACGCTTGACCGATTTGGTTGAAAAATATAATCTTCAACAATACACCTATGAAGCCCAAAAGAAAAAATTTGCTACTGTAGGCGAAGTGATTCCTGATAAGGATAATACCAGTAATTTTAATCAAGCACAAGATCCCAATATATTTTACAAAGGACTAAAAGGTTTTTGGGCAAAGAAAGGTGATTTATTGCTCGATAAGTCAGTCATGAATAATATTCGATATCAACGCCTTTTGGATATTAACGATTTACCAGATGCTCCTTTGGAAAATGATATGTTTTTGTTTGTAGAAAAAAAACGTAAAACAGGTACAATAGAATTTCATGTGGTAAAAGACAATGAAACCATGCAATTGATTTCTCAGAAAGAAGCTATCCTATTAGAATATCTGTATACATACAACAATATGCAAGCAGGACAAGAACCTGAAACAGGTGAACAACTTTCGCTACAATATAAAGCCTATGGCACACCAAGGTTAAAGCCTATGGCAATTTCCTCTACCCCAACTGAAACCAAACCAACAGAGCCCATTGTATCAAACGAACCTGTAAAAGAACAGCCAACAGTATTGAACAATCCAATCCCAGTTAAAGTTGAAGAAACAAAAGTGGTCGTGCAACAAGAAACCGAAAAAACAGCTCCGATACAAGAACCTATCAAATTAGAAGTGGCTAAATCATCGAATCCTGACATTATAGATTTGGATAAAGCTCGACGAACCGAAGCCTTACTTACAGGAAACAAGCCAGTAGAAACTCCCATTACCAAAAGTGTTCCTACAAAAGAACCTGAAAAATTAGTACAAGTAACCTATGGCAATACCCCTAAAATAGAAGAGGTAAAGCAAGAACCAACTCCTGTAAAAGAAGAACCTAAAATTGTAAAGGAGGAACCTAAAAAAGAAATACCACAAGCCCCCAAAAGAACTTATAATGAACCAGGTGTGAGCGAATCTGTGAAAGTGTTGAAACAACGATTTGACGAAGCCGTATATCGTCCATTGCCTGAACCTAAAAAAGTAGAACCTCTACCTACTGAAGTCCCAAAAGTTGAACCCAAAGCGACTACACCTTCTACTAAGGCAACTAAACCAGAAACCAAATCTACAGATGACACAAAAAAACCAACTCCAAAAGTAGATACCAAAATAACAGAAGGGAAAAACGCTAAAGTGGAACAAACGAAAACAGGCATCGTACGAGAAGTAAAAAAAGCAGATCCCAAAAAAGAAGTCAAAACAGAAACTAAGAAAGTTGATGCTAAAAAAACGACCAAATCATCGGACGAAAAATTGAACTCCAAAGCAAAACAAACAAAAGAAGTAGCTAAGAAAACAGATACCAAAAAAACCGACCCAAAGAAAAAAGAAGCTGCTAATAAAAAACCAGATCCTAAAAAGAAAAAATAAACACATGAAAGTTACAGTTCACGACAAAACCTTTGTACCCTATTTATCTTCAACAGAAATCCAAGAAAGAATTGCCATACTTGCAACGCAAATTAGTCAGGATTATGAAGGAAAACAACCATTGTTTATTGGCATATTAAACGGTTCATTTATTTTTGCTGCAGATTTGTTTAAACAAATTTCCATACCTTCTTCTATTTCATTTATCAAATTGGTTTCTTATAAAGGCACTTCATCTACAGGTACTGTAATCACCTCCATCGGATTAGAAGAAAACCTCACTAATAAAGATATTATTATAGTCGAAGATATTGTAGATACAGGTAAAACACTCACTGAATTTTTACCTTCATTATCCAAACAAAATCCAGCTTCAATTAAAATATGTACACTCCTTCAAAAACCCGAAGCATTGCAATACCCACTTGATGTAGATTATGTTGGATTTAGTATCCCTAATAAATTTGTAGTAGGCTACGGACTTGACTATGATGGCCTTGGTAGAAACTACAGCGAAATATTTCAAATAGGAGAATAAGTTCGATAAAATGAATTCCTGACGAATGCTTCTTTTAAGGTTTACTTTTATATTTTTGTGTTAGTTCCCAAGCATGAATTTCATCAAATTATCTACCTATTTATTCTTTTTAAGTACTTACATGCTTTTTTCTTATTCATGTAATACAATACTCAATAATAAAACGCCTAAGACAACATCTACTTCTTACTATAAACATTTCGAAGGAACAGTCAATAATCAACCTGTTTCCTTGGACTTGACCTTTACAAAAAACTATATCTCTGGTAGTTATTATAAAGATGCGACGGAAGAATTATTTGATGTGAATGGAGAATTTCTCACAAATGACTCACTCATTTTAATAGAAAACCTGATATTTTGGAATAATAAAAATCGCAACGATTTAAATAACTATTTCAAAGGAATTCTGAAAGGTGATTCCTACAGAGGTATATTCATTACACCAGATACTTCATTTCCTTATGAACTTAAAGAAACCTATAATCACCAAAGTATCCCATTGAGTTATATTTCTAAATCAGACTCAGTGCTTCACCCCACTAGTAAGAAAAAGATAGTGCAACTTGAATTTGAAAGTGTCTTCACTTCAGAAAATAAATATGAATTTATACATCCTTATATATATCAACTTCTAGGTGATACATCCTATAGAGGATCTATGAATGATTACATCACAAAGAAATTATCGTATGATATACATACACTTGATACAACAGAATTAAATCAAATGCAAGCCCATCCTTTTTATTATTCCGATTATTGCGATGTGGCTTACAATAAAAATAATCACTTGATTTTAACCAATACAAAAATGGCATTCTTAGGGGGTGTACACGAAAATTTTAATGTGCAATATTGTTCAATTGATTTGAAAACCCAACAACTAGTTACTATTCAACAGGTACTGAACGATAATGAAATAAAAAAACTTCCTTCATTGCTTGAGCAAAAATTCAGAAAACAATACGCCTTGGAAGATAAAGATTCATTATCTAAAATATTGTATTACAACGATAATCATTTCCTCAACAACACCTATTTCATTACCAATAAAGGCATTGGCTTCTTATACAATACACACGAAATAGGAAGTTTTACGTTAGGACTTATTACACTCTATCTTTCCTTTGATGAAATAAAAAAGAAATAAATTTTTTTTCTTATCTTTCACACATGAATACTGCAAAAACAAAACACCCGAAGGCATTGCCGTTTTTATTTTTTTCTGAAATGTGGGAACGGTTTGGTTATTACCTTATGATAGGTATATTCACTCTATATCTCAAAGATGTAAAAGATGGTTTTGCTATGAATGAAGCCGAATCGGCCGATTTGTATGGAACCTTTATTGCCTTGGTATTTTTGACTCCTTTCTTGGGTGGCTTACTCGCCGATCGCTATTTTGGGTATCGCAAATCAATTATTGCTGGTGGCATACTCATGGGTATAGGTTATTGTATGATGGGTATTCATAGCAAACCTATGCTTTATATTGCTATGACCTTGGTCATATTTGGCAATGGCTTTTTCAAACCAAATATCTCTACATTGCTTGGCAATGTATACTCCACTGATGAGCATCGGCATATGAAAGATGATGGTTACAATATATTCTATATGGGTATCAACATTGGTGCGTTTGTATGTAATTTTTTTGGAGCTGCACTTCAAATAATGCTTGGTTGGAGTTGGGCATTTATGGCAGCGGGTGTAGGTATGTTTATAGGTGTCATTATATTTTTAATTGGTACCAAACATTACAAAGCCTTTGATCTTAAAAAAGAATTGCATGCCGATGATATGCCCTTTTCTAAAATCGTTTTAATCATATTAGTACCTAGTGTGATTGCAGGTGTATTGGGTTGGCTTATTCCATCCAATATTTTTGGAAGCGATAGTACCGATGCATTTATTTTTGCTTGTATTCCAGTT
>JBIIJQ010000062.1:0-18733 GCA_044233655.1 Chitinophagaceae bacterium
TATGTAATCATAATTGATAGCGCAGGATGTGAGTATCAGTCTAATTCAATAGTAATTGATTTCCCGGAATTGATCAACTTGTATCCAAATCCGGCTCATAATACCACTAGCATTTTAATCAATGAAGATTATGGTAACTATTGGCAATATGCTATTGTAGATACATGGGGTAATGTAGTCGAAAAAGGACTTGTAGAAAAAAATTATAAAGAACTAAATATTAGTTTACTTTCAGAAGGAATATATAGTATCATTATCAATTACGAAAATGCGAACAATAAAAAAGTGTTTAGATTGATTAAAAATTAAAAGAAGAATCTTCTGTACTTTTACACCATGTTAAAAATAGGACAGACCAATCATCTACAAATACTTAGAAAAACAAGCGTAGGATTTTATCTAGGCGATGAGGACGGTAATGATGTATTATTACCAAATAAATATTGTACAGATGACTTAGAAATTGATGATTTTATTGATGTATTTGTTTATAAAGATTACGAACAACGATGGATAGCTACCAATTTAAAACCATATGTTCAACTCAACCAATTTGCTTTTCTCAAAATTAAAAGTACATCTGCTGTAGGAGCCTTTTTAGATTGGGGCTTAGAAAAAGATTTATTTGTTCCTTTTAAAGAACAAAATAGAAAATTGGAGATGAATAATTATGTAGTTATTTATTTATACGAAGATACTCAAACACAACGTCTTGTTGCTTCAACCAAACTAAACCGCTTTTTCAAAAACGAACATATTGAAATCGCCCCAGGTTCAGAAGTTGATTTACTCGTATTTGAAACTACCCCGCTTGGATTTAATGTAGTAGTAAATCAACAATATAAAGGACTGATATACCACACAGAAATTTTCAGACCAATAAACATAGGTGATCAATTAAAAGGTTATGTAAAGCTTATACGTGAAGATGGAGGTATCGATATTAGCTTGCAACCTAAAGGCATTAAACGATTAGAAGCTGGTTCTGAATTAATATTAGATTATCTCAAGAAACATAAAGGATATTTAAATTTAAATGACAAAAGTGATCCTGAAGAAATAATGAGAGTATTAAAAATGAGTAAAAAGAACTTCAAAAACTCAGTAGGAATTCTTTACAAACAACGTTTGATTCGTATTGAAGAATATGGCATTCATTTAAATTAAACCAAGTCTTTTAAGAAAGGGTTGTTTCTTTTTTCTGTACCAATTTTAGTTGCCGGTCCATGACCACTATAAACTACAACATCATCTGGTAAGGGCATCAAACCATTTTTTATACTTTGCATCAACGTTTCATAATTCCCTCCAGGCAAATCGCTACGACCAATACTAGACTGAAATAATACATCTCCACTGATGAGTAGCTTATTGGTTTTATTGTAAAAACAGACACTACCAGGTGAATGACCAGGTGTCAATATAATTTCAAAATGCTCAGTCCCCAATTGGATGGTTTCATTTTCGTTTAAATAAAAAGTAGGATTGGGCGATTTTTCAAATGTAAGTCCGTACAAAGCTCCAGCCGACTTTGCTGAATCAAATACAGGCTGATCCAATTCATGAAATGCAAATGGAATTGTGAATCGTTGTAAAACGGATGCATTCCCAAATAAATGATCTAAATGAGTATGTGTATTTAACAACATCGTAGGTTTTAGTTGATTTATTTCTATATATTGATAAAATTGATCAAATTCTTCTGGAAAATACATACCTGGATCAATTATGAGTACCTCTTTATGCTCATTATATAGTATGTAAGTGTTTTCCTGAAAAGGGTTGAATGTGAACGATTTTATCTTCATTTTTTAAAAATATATGAGTTGCAAAGCTATAAAGAATTAAACTTTTACCTATAATTTTATTCTATAAAACAGATTCTCGTAATATTTCGTAATTTTAATTTCAAATAAGACTGGAATCAGGACATTCATGTATAGAAAAATATTTTTTATCTTTTTGCTCATTGCAAGTTTCTCCGAGGCATATTCTCAAGCCTCATGGGAACCTTTTGGTCAAAATCGCGTACAATACAGAACATTTGATTGGAATTACTTTGATAGTACACACTTTAGAGTATTCTATTACGATCAAGGAAAATCTCATGCTCTTTATTCACTTAATTTGGCAGAACAAGAACTTTCACACATTGTATACATGATGGGTGGAAGACTCAATAAAAAATTAAATATTATCATTTATAACAGTTTTGGAGATTATCGTCAAACGAATATTGGTCGTCAAAATGAAGCATTAAATAAAGCCAATGGAGGTAAAGTAGATGTTGTAGGTGATAATATACCTATCTATTTCAACGGAGATCATAATCATTTAAAAAATCAAATTCGAAAAGGAATAGCCAGTGTAATTAAAGACAATATGCTTTTTGGTGACAACATCAAAGACGTGGTGAAAAATGCAGTAAAAATGAATTTGCCAGAGTGGTATACCCTTGGTTATGTTGCCTACATTTCTGATGAATGGAGCCCAGAAAAACAATCAGAAGTAAATCAAATGATATTGAATCAAAAGAAAAAGAAATTCATTGACCTTGCCATTCAAGAACCTACTCTGATTGGGCATTCTTTTTGGAGCTTTATCGCAGAACAATATGGAGAAAACTATATTTCTAACTTGCTTTATCTGACTCGATATCGTAAAAGTGTAAACAATGCCCTAGAAACTGTCTTTAAAATTCCCTCTAAAGAAATTTTTAAAAAATGGGAAGAAAAATACTCTATCACAACCAATACCAATACGACTGATTCCCTCAGTGGAAGAACATTACTCACTAAAATAAAAATAAAACCTGAATCACATTATAGTCAATTTTCTATATCTGCAACTGGTCGTGAATTGGCCTATGTATTAAAAAAAGACGGTGAGTTTAAAGTGATGATGAAAGACATTCGATACGACAAAACATTTGAAGTAGTAGCAGGTGGAATTAAAGCGAATCAGGAACTAGCCGATCCCGATTATCCTATGATATGCTGGAGTCCTAGCGGTAAAAAGTTGGCCGTTCTTTATCAAAAAAAGAATCAATTGATGCTACGCATCTTTACTTCGGGTAAACGAAAAATGGAAAGCAGAGCGGTACCATCCAACAGAATAGATCGTATCACAGGAATGTGTTTTATGAGCGACGAAAATTCATTGGCTGTAACAGCAATTAAAAAAGGACAAAGTGATTTGTATAAACTAGCTATAAGAAATTCTCGTGTAGAACCTATTACCTTCGATTTATTTGACGACAAAAATCCCTCTTTCGTTCAAAATGGTGTGAATACCGGCATTTTATTCATGTCAAATAGAACAACACCTTATATAGGTGAAAATGCAAAGAGTGATGCATTCAATCATCATTTTAATTTATTTCTGTATGACCCATCCAAAGGAACTAACTTAGTTCAATTAAGCAATTCAAATAATAATATTTCAAACCCAATTCAATGGGGCCCTGAAGATTACGCATACATAGAAGAAGAAAAAGGTAAACTTGTTAGAAAAATTGCGCATATCGAAAAAAGAGGCATGGAAGGCGATACATTCTCAACTACCCAATCGGCTCCAACTAATTTCACGCTATTGAATCAGAATTATATTCATCAACTAATTAAAGTCGCAGAAGTGAGTAAAACTACCAAAGAGTATTCAATTTACTTATCTCCACTCGATCAATTGAATGAATATGATAAAAAGTTTTTTCAATCACATCCCGGTTATTTATTACAAGATACGACTAGTTTAGAAAAAGAAGAATCTGAATTCCCTGAATATATTACCCCTTATGATAATGATACTACCACTTCATTATTAGAAGCTGCTTTTCAAAATAAGACTAAAAACAAAAATCATTATCAACTATTTACAGGTACTATAAAAAAAATAAAACCTTTAAAATACATCTCTACTTTTTACCCTGATTTCATACAGACTAGTCTTGACAATACGTTATTGTTCACGCGCTATCAACCGTTCGATTACAATGGTGGAAGTTTTCAAAATCCTCCACTTGCTGGCTTCCTAACATCTTCATTGACAGATATAATGGAAGACTATAAAATCACTGGTGGCATACGACTTGGAATCGATTTCCGTTCTTTAGATTATTTCCTTCAATTTAATAATTTTAGAAAAAGAACCGACTGGGGATTATTGTATTTCCATCATAGCACTACGAATGAATATGATCAACGAAATACTCCACCACCCTTTTTCTCTCCATATCCAGTTTTAGGAAAAGTAAGTATGGATTATATACAAGGAAGTTGGACCTACCCCTTCGATATGCTAAAAAGTATTCGATTACAGCTTGGAGGTAGATACGATAAGATCAGAATTCAAGCTAAAGATAAATATAGTATTGGTATTCCTGATGATAACCAATTTTGGCTAGTGAGTCGTGCTGAGTTTGTGTATGACAATACCATTACACCTATTATGAATATTTGGAAAGGGACTCGAATAAAAATATTTGGCGAATATCAATACAAATTTAATGGAGATACAAAAGGCTTTTACAACTTTGGTTATGATGCACGCAATTATCTTACCTTATACAAAAATCTAATTCTTGCATCACGTATTGCAGGTGCTCATAGTGGTGGAAATGCTAAAATTTTATATTTCCTTGGAGGTGTCGACAACGATCTGAATCCAAAATCTGATGGAAATACAGGCATCGATCCAACTCAAAATTATGCCTTTCAATCGCTAGCTACCAATCTTAGAGGATATCGACAAGGTGCACGCAATGGCAATAGCTTTATGGTTGTGAATGAAGAAATAAGACTTCCTATTTATAATACGTTTTTCAAACGACCTATTAAATCAGGCTTTATACGCAATCTTCAACTTGTAGCATTTACTGATATAGGTAGTGCATGGAAAGGTATTTTACCTAATAGTGACAATATCAAAAACCAGAATTTTGTAAGAGATCAAAATTCACCCGTTACCGTATTTATTGACAATTCTCAATACGATTTTGGATTAGGTTATGGATTAGGATTGAGGACTCGATTATTAGGGTATTTTTTACGAACAGATTTCGCATGGAATATAGAAGGATCAAAAAAACCAATTGTCCATGTTTCTTTAGCGACCGACTTTTAATTACGAATGAACATTACACCTACTACACATTATTCATTATTAAAATGGCTTAATCATAGTTTATCATTCCATCTTATTGTTGGAATCACATTTACAATTACCTTTTTATTTACTTCAAAATGCGAAGCACAAACCTATGATTCAATCCCAAAGTCCATTGATAGTATATTACTAATTCAACTAAAGGATAGCACTCTTAACATTGATTCTAATAAGAATATTTTAAAAAATGTTCCCATAAAACAAACCTCAGGTAAAAAAACTATTGAAGGTCGTTTAAAAGATTTTACAACATCGGAAGCATTATCATTTGCTACAGTATTTTTCCCTGGCACAGGCACTGGTATGAAAACAGATTTGGATGGCAATTTTAAATTTGTACTAGATCAATTACCAAAAGATAGTTTGTCGTTTAGTGTAATAGGATATGCTAAAAAAACAATTTACATCAATCCAAATCTTTCCTATCAAAAATTGAATATCGAACTTGAAAGAGCAAGTTATATGATGCGTGATTTTGTCATCAAATTTGAAAAAGACCCTGCATTGAACTTAGTCAAAAAAGTAATAAAAAATAAAAACATCAATAATTACGATAAAGCTGAAAATTATCGATACGAGGTATATAATAAATTAGAAATGGATATTAATAAAATTCCTAAAAAGGCATTTAAAAATTCTCCATTGCTTAAAAAATTTAATTTCATTGAAAATTACATCGATTCAACATCAGAAGAAAAACCATTTCTTCCATTATTCTTGACGGAAACCATTTCGGATTACTATTATCAAAAGAAGCCTAAGAAAACAAAAGAATTCATAAAAGGATCTCGAATATCTGGATATAAGAATCAAAGTGTTTCTAAGATGCTAGGTTCTATGTATCAAAATATCAATATATACGATAATATGATTCCGGTATTTAATATCGATTTTGTAAGTCCTATTTCTAATGATGCTCCGTTTTATTACAAATATCAATTGACCGATACACAATGGATCAATCATCAACTTTGTTATCAAGTCGCATTTACTCCCAAGCGAACAGGAGAGCATACATTCAATGGTGATTTCTGGATACATGATACTGATTTTGCAGTGCAAAAAATCAATATGATTGTAACTAAAGAACAAAATATTAATTGGGTTAATAAAATTACATTGTTACAAGAATTTACTTGCTTTCAAGATACACTTTGGTTTCTCACAAAAGATAAATTTTATGTAGACTTCCTCCCACCCCATGGTGATAAAATAGCAGGTTTCTTAGGACGTAAAACCACAACGTATAAAAATATTATCGTTAATAATTCTTCTAATGAAGATGTGATTAATGATAAAAAGAACAAATCAGATTCACAACTGGATAAAGAAGCTCTTACTCGAAATGAAGATTATTGGAATACTGTTCGACATGATTCATTATCCAAAAATGAAAAATCAATCTATCAAATGATTGACACAATACAGAGTTTACCTATTTATAAAAAATATTATTCATTAGCTTATCTAATTGGAACTGGTATCAAAGAAGTTGGACCTATTGAGTTAGGACCAATTTATAACTTATATAGTAAAAATCCAATCGAGGGTGTTAGGCTAAGACTGAGTATGGGCACAACACCCAAGTTATTTAAAAGTATTTACTTACGAGGTTATGTAGCCTATGGCCTCAATGATCAACGGATAAAATACAATGCAAGTGCATTATGGATTATCAAACATAATCCTCGATCATTCCTGTATGCAGAAGTAAAAAGCGATATAGACAATACAGTCAATCAATACGATGATGCAGGTTCATTTGATAATATATTCAGTGCAATTGGAAGAAAATCCAATGTACCATGGAAACTTGCTTTTGTAGAAAAGCAACGACTCGAATATATGAATAGCACTTACAATGGATTCAGAGTGATGTTATCAGCCGAACGAAAAACATTCGCACCCTATGCGCCATTGCCTACCAAAGGAATATTTTATCATGCCGATGGTACCGATGCTCAAATGATAACCAACAATGAATTGGGCATTGAATTACGTTTTGCTTACAAAGAACAATTCGTAGAAGGAAATTACTATCGTACAAGTTTGGGTACAAAGTATCCAATTGTAAAATTATATGCAGGTACAGGATTCAAAGGAATACTTGGAAGCGATTATTCATTTACCCGATTTAGATTTACGCTATCAGACAATATTAAGATACCTCATACAGGCTCTCTATATTATAATGTATTTGCAGGTAAAATTCTCGGAACAGTCCCATACTCATTATTAGAAATACATCCCGGCAACGAATTTTATTATTACAATGGCCATTCATTCAATATGATGTATCGATACGAATATATCAGTGATGCTTATATAGGTGGTATTTTAGAACATTCATTGGGTTCATTATTTTTCAAGTATATCCCATATATCAACAAAACTAAAATCAGAACATTTTGGAATGCTCGTGGTGTATATGGTGGATTATCACAAGCCAATACGCTTTTAAATTTCAATAAAGGATTCGATTTCCAATCATTGGCTCGTAGTCCCTATCTCGAAATGGGAACAGGCGTCGAAAATATTTTTCGTGTACTACGAGTCGATTTTGTATGGCGTATACTCCCAACCAAAAATTACAATGATACACCTTCACGTCGTTTTGGAATTTTTGGTAGTTTGAAATTTGATTTTTAAATAAATTCTCATAATAAAAAAGACCGCTCTAAGGCGGTCTTTTTTATTTTATTCGAACGTAATATTATTTTTTACCTTCTTTAGCAGCTGCAGTTGCTTCTTGTTTCAACGCACGAGTAATAACTACCGCTGCAACAGGAATACGACCATTGTGCATGATTTCAGTATTTTCAACTTTGATATCTTCGATACGTAAGTTTTTACCAATTTCAAGATTTGTGATATCAACATCAATCGCCTCTTTCAAATTTTCAGGTGTAGTCCGGATATTGATGGTATTCATTTTTACCATAAAACGTCCACCACTCTTTACACCTACTGACTGTCCTACAAAACGTAATGGTACGCTTGCATTAATTTTCTTATTTGGAATCAATTCCAAAAAGTCAATGTGTGTAACCTCGTCGGTTGTTTTGCTCATTTGCAAATCTTTCAAGATGCAGATGTACGATTTTCCATCTACGTTGATCGTAGCTTGTTTGAATTCTGGGGTATATACAATACCTTTCAATTCTTTGGGAGTTGTGCTAAAGTGAATGTTTTGGGACCCACCATAAATTACACAAGGCACTTTCCCCTCAGAACGAATGTGTCGGGATGCTTTTTTGCCAAATTCGCTTCTGAGTTGTCCTTCAATTGTAACTTGTTTCATATAAGTTTTGCAAGTTATAGACATTGCAGTCTTTTATTGATGTTTTAAGGGGTGCAAAGGTATGTAATTTTTCAGAAAATGAAAGCAGTTTTTTAAATAGTCGCTGAATGCACTCCAATATCAAATTAGCATAATTAATATATGACATGCTATTTAAAAAAATATTGCCAAAATAAGAGATTAATTGTACATTTGCACCCTATTTTCTGTGGCTACGATCAATTCTTTTACTTTTTTATCGTACCTGCGCATCAACTAATTGACTTAGTTGCACTTTATATGTGTATTAAAATGTACAGGTTTTGGATAAATTTTCTGTTGATTTTAGCTTCGAGCTCAATTTTTTTATTCCGGAAGAATAGATGAATATTGCTCGGAAACAGCTGATAGCGCGTGTATATAACACGTTGTGTAATTAAACATTTAAAAATTATTTTTTTACTATGAGTTTGAAAAAAGACAACAAACCCAGACCTGCTTTCAACAGGATAACCATTACGCTTGCATCGCCAGATTCAATTCTCGATCGTAGCTTTGGAGAGGTACTTAAACCAGAAACAATTAACTATCGTACGTACAAACCAGAGCGTGATGGTCTTTTCTGCGAAAAAATATTCGGACCTACAAAGGATTACGAATGCTATTGTGGTAAATACAAACGTATTCGCTACAAAGGTATTGTGTGTGATCGTTGTGGTGTAGAAGTAACCGAAAAGAAAGTACGTCGTGAGCGTATGGGACATATCAAATTAGTTGTTCCTGTTGTTCATATTTGGTATTTCAAATCATTACCAAACAAAATTGGTTATTTACTAGGTACTAGTTCTAAAAAACTAGAAATGATCGTTTATTACGAGCGATATTGCGTGATTCAAGGTGGTGAAGGCGATGCTATGATCCGTTCTGCTTTATCTATGAAGGAGAATGAAGATACTTACATGTCGTTGATTACCGAAGATGAATACCTAGATATCCTCGATAAATTACCAAAAGAAAACCAATTGTTGAGTGATGATGATCCAAATAAATTCATCGCAAAAATGGGTGCTGATGCTATTCATATGTTGCTTTCTAGAATTCAATTGGATAAATTATCGTATGAATTAAGAAACTCAGCAGCATTTGAAACGTCACAACAACGAAAAGCTGAAGCCTTGAAACGCTTGAGTGTAGTAGAAGCTTTCCGTGAAGCAAATTCTCATATCGAAAACAAACCAGAATGGATGGTGATGCAGTATATCCCTGTTATACCACCTGAATTACGCCCATTAGTTCCTTTGGATGGTGGTCGTTTTGCTTCTTCTGATTTAAATGACTTATATCGTCGTGTGATTATTCGTAACAATCGTTTGAAACGTTTGTTGGAAATCAAAGCTCCAGAAGTCATCCTACGTAATGAAAAACGTATGTTGCAAGAAGCCATCGATAGTTTGATGGATAATTCACGTAAATCAAATGCCGTAAAAGCAGAAGGTGGACGTGCGTTGAAATCATTGTCTGATGTATTGAAAGGTAAGCAAGGTCGTTTCCGTCAAAACTTATTAGGTAAACGTGTTGACTACTCTGGTCGTTCCGTTATCGTAGTAGGACCAGAAATGAAATTGCATGAGTGCGGTCTTCCAAAAGATATGGCAGCTGAGCTTTTCAAACCATTTGTAATTCGTAAATTAATCGAGCGTGGTATTGTAAAAACAGTGAAATCGGCTAAGAAATTAGTAGAGAAAAAAGAAGCTGTGATTTGGGATATCCTTGAAAATATTTTAAAAGGCCATCCGATATTATTAAATCGTGCTCCTACTCTTCACCGTTTATCTATTCAAGCATTCCAACCAAAACTAATCGAAGGAAAAGCAATACAATTGCATCCATTGGTTTGTTCTTCGTTCAATGCGGATTTTGATGGTGATCAGATGGCTGTTCACGTTCCGTTGAGCAATGCCGCTATTCTTGAGGCACAATTGTTAATGTTGGCTTCTCATAATATCTTGAATCCTCAAAATGGTACACCTATCACCCTTCCTTCTCAGGACATGGTATTAGGGTTGTATTATATTTCTAAAGGCAAACGTAACTTACCGACTGATCCTGTAAAAGGAGAAGGTATGGCATTCTACAGTGCAGAAGAAGTTATCATTGCATTGAATGAAAAGAAAATTGATTTACATGCCTTTATCAAAGTAAAAGCAAATGTGCGTACTGCTGAAGGAACGATTGAAAACAAATTAATCGATACTACTGTAGGACGTGTAATATTCAATCAATTTACACCTGAGAAAGTAGGTTACATTAATGAGATTTTAACTAAAAAATCATTGCGTAACATTATCGGTGATGTAATTAAATTTACTGATATCCCAACTACAGTTAAATTCTTGGATGATATTAAAACACTTGGATTCCGTACGGCGTTCAAAGGTGGACTATCATTTAATCCTGAGGATTTGATTATTCCAGACATGAAACAAAAAATGTTGGACACTGCAACTGCTGAGGTTGACGAAGTTTGGGATAACTACAACATGGGATTAATCACCAACAATGAGCGTTATAATCAAATCATTGACGTTTGGTCACGTGTCGATACGCGTGTTACTGAAACATTGATAAGAGAAATGGCTGCTGATAAACAAGGTTTCAATTCAGTATACATGATGTTGGATTCTGGTGCTCGTGGTAGTAAACAACAAATCAAACAACTTTCTGGTATTCGTGGATTGATGGCTAAGCCTCGTAAATCTGGAAGCACAGGCTCTGAGATCATTGAAAATCCGATCTTGTCCAACTTCAAAGACGGACTGAATGTATTGGAGTACTTTATCTCTACCCATGGTGCGCGTAAAGGTCTTGCGGATACGGCGTTGAAAACTGCGGATGCAGGTTACTTGACACGTAGATTAGTTGACGTTGCACAAGATGTAATCATTCGTGAAACAGATTGCGGTACATTACGTGGTATTGCAACTTCAGCATTAAAAGAAAATGACGATATCGTAGAACCATTAGCAGATCGTATCATTGGTCGTACTTCATTGCATGATGTAATGGATTTCGATGGCAATGTTGTGATCGAAGCAGGCGAAGAAATTACATTTGAAAATGCAGAATTGATTGATAAAGCTGGCATCGAAACAGTTGAAATTCGCTCTGTATTAACGTGCGAAAGTAAACGTGGTGTTTGTGCTAAATGTTATGGATTAAATCTTGCGAATGGTAAGATGGCCCAAACAGGTGATGCAGTAGGTATCATTGCTGCACAATCAATCGGTGAACCAGGTACACAGTTGACACTTCGTACATTCCACGTGGGTGGTGCAGCAAGTTCATCTGCAATTGACTCTAAGATGACTGCTAAATTTGATGGTAAAATAGAATTTGATAGCGTACGTACTACAAAATATACTAACAAAGAAGGAGAAGAAACAACTGTCGTAATCACTCGTATGGGTGAAATGAGAATTGTAAACGAAGAAGGAATCGTTTTGGTAACAAATGAAATTCCTTATGGTTCTACATTGAAAGTTAAAAATGGTCAGAAGTTGAAAAAAGGAGATGAAATTTGTTTCTGGGATCCGTTCAATGCTGTCATTATTTCTGAAATTTCTGGCAAAGTTCGTTTTGAAAGTGTAATCGATGGTATTACCTATCGTGAAGAGGTCGATGAGCAATCAGGTCTTCGTGAGAAAGTAATTATCGAAACAAAAGATAAAACTAAAATACCATCTATCAACATTGAAGGAAAAGAAAATAAAATGTACAATATCCCTGTTGGATCGCATTTTATAATCAATGATGGTGATACAATACAAAGCGGTCAGATTTTAGTGAAAATACCACGAGTGATGGGTCGTTCGAGAGATATAACCGGAGGTCTTCCTCGTGTTACCGAATTGTTCGAAGCACGTAATCCTTCTAACCCAGCTGTAGTAGCTGAGATTGATGGTGTTGTTGGCTTTGGTGGTGTAAAACGTGGCAACCGTGAAATCACAATCGAAAGTAAAGATGGTATCATTAAGAAATACTTAGTTCCATTGACGAAACATATCATTGTACAAGAAGGTGATTATATCAAAGCTGGAACTCCATTGAGTGATGGTTCTATTACACCGTCTGATATTCTTTCTATCAAAGGACCATTTGCAGTACAAGAGTACTTAGTAAATGAAATCCAAGAGGTATATCGATTACAAGGTGTAAAAATCAATGATAAACACGTAGAGGTAATTGTACGTCAGATGATGCGTAAAGTAACAATCGAAGATGCTGGTGATACTAAATTCCTTGAAAATGACATCGTAGATAAATTAGAATTCCAAGAAGAAAATGATTGGGTATTTGACAAAATCGTAGTAACAGATTCTGGTGATTCTGCAACATTATTACCTGGTCAAATTATCACGGTACGTGAAATACGTGAAGAGAATTCATTGCTTCGCCGAAATGATAAGAAACTAGTACAATATCGTAATGCACAACCTGCTACATCGAGTCCTAACTTGTTAGGTATTACAAAAGCTTCATTGGGTACCTTCTCTTGGATCTCAGCTGCTTCCTTCCAGGAAACAACGAAAGTATTGTCTCAAGCTGCCATTGCTGGTAAGACTGATATGATGACTGGATTAAAAGAAAATGTAATCACTGGTAACCTCATCCCTGCAGGTACTGGATTGAAACATTTTGAAAATATCATGGTTGGTAGTAAAGATGAATACGAAATCTTGATGAATTCGAAGCAAATGCTTGAATTTGATGATGAGGAATAGTTTTTATTATTTTATAAAATTAAAACCGACCAATTGGTCGGTTTTTTTTATTTGTAATTGAAACTTATTATTCAATAACTATTTTTTGATTCAGATAGTGATTTCCATTTTTTATTCTTGCACAAATCCTAGACTAGGAATGTATGTGTGACGGCAAAGCCAACTAAGAACATAAGCCCCATTAATCTAATAGCTTCGGAGAGAAGGTTAAATACTCTAGATGAAATGCTTGTAATGTTGGCATAGCCAACTAAGAACATAGATCTCACGAAGCCGCAGGCTTCGGAGAGATGGAATGCAATTAACCACTGATAGCGCAGAGGTGTCCAAAGGACACAAAGGTTTTAAAACGAGAAAGAATGAGAAGGATGAGGTGGATTACCTGAGATTTGTAGACTTACCTATGGTAGTAGCGGGGTTTGACTAACTAAACAATAAATTTATTCTTTTCCCAAGACCAAATTCAAATATTCTATATAATGTCGAAAGTTGAATGTCGCACTTCCCGTTTTCAAGTCTTGAAATATAACTTTTCTTTGTTCCAACCTTGTCAGCAAGTTGTTCTTGTGTCATATTTGCTTCTTTACGAGCTTCTTTAAGCATTTCACTTATTACAAAATACTGTGCTTTTTCTTCAAAAGTGTCTCGTTTTTTAACGCCAATTTTTCCGTATTTGTTATCTAATAACTCATCAAAAGTTTTAGATTTTCTGATTTTGTCTATGTTCATTATTTTGTCTTTTTTAGGTTAAAATATTCGTCTTTTAGTTTCAATGCTAGGTCAATTTCTTTCTTAGGTGTTTTTTGAGATTTTTTCTGAAATCCATTAAACAGAACAACCAAATTTCCTTTGTCAAAACAACAAAATATTCTATAAATATTACTTTCATATTCAACTCTTATTTCAAAAAGCCCATCAGTTCCTGTCATATGGTCAAGGAATTTCTTGGGGACATTTTTCACCGTTCTAATTATCTTTAAGACATATTCAATTTTTTCTTGAACTCCAATTGTCTGCTCTAGGTAAAAGTTGATAAAATAATTTTCATGAAATATGATTTGTCTTTCAGCATCCATGACACAAAGTTAACTCAAAAGTTATCTAAATTGAAAATTTATTTTTCTGTTTTATATAAGCTTTTTGGGATTTCGCTTGCCACCAACGTCAATCTTTCGCTTGGGGCGTGACAAGTATGAAAAAACTCAATTGACTTAGTAAATCGAAGATAAATAAAACCAAAAGAAAAGCAAAGTGTCATTTATTAATTTTATGCCAACCATGTAACCTTAATAAGGTATACCTCGAAAACAAATGCAGATATTAACCTTATTGAATATCATAGACTAACACAGGAAGCTAATGCCTACGCCTCATTCCTGCACCAGTAAAAGCTTATTATTCAATAACTATTTTTTGATTCAAATAGTGATTTTCATTTTTTATTTGCAAAATATAAATTCCCGAAGGATACAAGAAATTAAACGACTTCTGATAATTTGGTTCATTCACTTCTACTGATATTAACTTTCTACCAGTTAAATCAAATATGGAATAAATCAATTTATGATTTGCATGTTGAATAGTCAATTGGTTGGATGAAAAATTAACCAATAGATTTTTCTCCCATTCTTTTATACCTACAGGCACCAAAGGCTTTTTGATACATGAATCTACCGGATTATTTGGGTATAATGTAACACCATTTTTTTTGAAGCATTTTAAAAAATATGCAGGTTTAGCCCATTCTCCGAAATAGGAAATTGGAAAATTTGTTTCTGGCCCAATACCATCAATTATCCTTTTACTTTGACCTATAATTGAAATAAAACTCCACTTGCAAGTTCTTGAAATCCCATTAAAATTTTCAACTGTAATTGAATCAATAATCCTATTTCCAGGAAAGGATTTAACTGTATCCCCAAGCATTAAATCATATTGCAATAACAATGAATCTCCACCAAATGAAGCATTATATACTATCTTATTTATAGTATCTTCATGTATGAATCTAACATATTGCTTTGCTATTCCATAACATTTCCAATTCATTGTATAAAAATTACTTATAGCATCAGAAGATGGATACATTACTAATTTATACCATATTTTATTATTGAAGAATGTATCCTTTTCTACATAAGTAGTTACTTCTCCATTGCATGTAAAAGGAAACCCATCAAACCCATCATAATAATCTAAATCATGAATCCAAATACAACTTGTATCAATATTAATATATGGTGATGATTGAGATTTTGCATAGAATCCACTCAGTATGATTACGAAAATTGCGATTATCTTTTTCATATGTACAACTATTTAAATTCAATTGATACTTAAAGCTAGCGATTATTATTGAAAACAAAACAAGCAATTCTCATTAAATTACTATTTTCTAAATGAATCCTCTTCGACATCTATATCATTTTAACGATAATTTACTTTTATCTCTTGTGTATTCTTTTTTGTCTACATAAGTTAATGTAAATTCGCACCACGTTTAAAAAACGGAATTAAATATTAAACATTCATCATTAATAATTAAATAAAATGGCATTCGACATTTCAATGATTAAGGCTACTTACGCCAAATTTCCCAGTAGCGTAGCAGCAGCTCGCACAGCACTTGGCCGCCCTCTTACTTTATCCGAAAAAATTCTTTATGCGCATCTTGATGCTGATATGGAATTGAAAGATTATCCTCGACTAAATTCCTATGTGGATTTCAATCCCGATCGTGTAGCTATGCAAGATGCTACGGCTCAAATGGCTTTATTGCAATTTATGCAAGCTGGACGCCCTACAGTGGCGGTACCTAGTTCGGTACATTGTGATCATTTGATCATGGCTAAAACAAATGCTAAAACAGATTTAGAATTTGCAAATACAGAAAGTAAAGAGGTGTTTGATTTCTTAGCTTCGGTAAGTAATAAATATGGTATTGGGTTTTGGAAGCCTGGTGCAGGTATCATACACCAAATCGTATTGGAAAACTACGCATTCCCAGGTGGAATGATGATAGGAACTGATAGTCATACCGTAAATGCTGGTGGATTAGGTATGGTAGCTATCGGAGTGGGTGGAGCTGATGCATGTGATGTAATGGCTGGTTTGCCTTGGGAATTGATGATGCCTAAACTAATTGGTATCAAATTGACTGGAAAATTAAATGGCTGGACTTCAGCTAAAGATATCATTCTGAAAGTAGCAGGTATGCTTACTGTAAAAGGTGGTACCAATGCAATTGTTGAATATTTTGGAGATGGAGCTATCAACTTAAGCTGCACTGGTAAAGGGACTATCTGTAATATGGGTGCCGAAATTGGAGCAACAACTTCAACATTTGGTTACGATGCAAGTATGGAGAAATACCTTCGTGCTACAGGACGTGCCGAAGTGGCCGATGCTGCTAATGTGATCAAAGAACATTTAACTGGTGATGCTGAATGCTATGCTAATCCAAGTCAATATTTTGATGAAGTCTATGAAATCAATCTAGACACATTAGAACCCCATATCAATGGACCTTTCACACCCGATTTAGCAACACCGATTTCTAAAATGAAAGAAGCGATTGCTGCAAACAATTGGCCTTCAAAAATTTCTGTAGGTTTGGTGGGAAGTTGTACGAATAGTAGCTATGAAGATTTATCTAGAGCTGTAAGTTTAGCATCTCAAATCAATGAAAAAGGATTAAAACTAAATTCAGAATTCAATATCAATCCAGGTTCTGAGCAAATACGATACACAGTACAACGCGATGGCATTTTAAATGTATTTGAAAACGTAGGCGCCAATATTTTTGCCAATGCTTGTGGACCTTGTATTGGTATGTGGGATAGAATGGGGGCAGAAAAGCAAGAAAAAAACACCATCATTCATTCGTTCAATAGAAACTTTGCAAAACGTGCCGATGGCAATCCGAACACCTATGCATTTGTGGCTTCTCCTGAAATAGTGACTGCGTTGGCTATTGCTGGTGATTTAGGTTTTAATCCTTTGACCGATACCCTGACAAATGATAAAGGAGAGCAAGTTACGCTTACACCTCCAAGTGGTGATGATTTACCAAGCAATGGATTTGCTGTGGAAGATGCTGGATTTCAAGCACCTGCAGCAGATGGAAGTGCAGTAACAGTTGCAGTAAGTCCTGAAAGTAAACGCTTACAATTGTTAGATCCATTTACAGCTTGGGAAGGATCCGACTTGAATGGTATGAAATTATTAATTAAAGCAAAAGGAAAATGTACTACAGATCATATCTCCATGGCCGGACCTTGGTTGAAATTCCGTGGTCATTTAGATAATATTTCGAATAATATGTTGATAGGCGCTGTGAATGCATTCAACGACAAAACTGACAATGTAAAAAATCAACTAACAGGTGAATATGGTCCAGTGCCAACTACACAACGCGCCTACAAAGCTGCCGGTATTGGTAGTATTGTGGTTGGTGACGAAAACTATGGCGAAGGCTCTAGTCGTGAACATGCTGCTATGGAACCACGTCATTTAGGCGTTCGTGCTGTATTGGTGAAATCATTTGCTCGTATTCATGAAACGAATTTGAAAAAACAAGGTATGCTAGCGTTGACATTTGCTGATAAAGCAGATTATGAAAAAATACAAGAAGATGACACCATCGATATAGAAGGTTTACTAGCCTTTACACCTGGTAAAAATTTGCAAATGGTATTGAACCATAAAGATGGTAGCAGTGAAACCATTCAAGTGAAACACAGTTACAACGACCAACAAATAGCTTGGTTCAAAGCCGGTGGCGCATTGAATGTAATCAGAGCGAGTATTAAATCATAATTTTTTTTAGTATTAAATAGTAAAGCGAAATCAGCAATGGTTTCGCTTTTTACATATATATATTTCGAACCAATTGTACAACGCCTAATACAAATAAAATAAACCCAATCACATAATCTATTCTTTTTCGATGTGTAGAAAAATAGGCTACTAATTGCTGACCTGCTTTAGCATACACCCATAAAATAATAAACACACCTATACTAGCACCTACACTAAATACGAAAATGGAACTTGCATTCCATTCAAACCATGTTTTTTCGACAAAATATATACCCCAAATAGCCCATGCCGATAATTGAAATGGATTAAATATTGCATAAAACAATAAACGATTGAGTTGTTTAGATTCAATAGGTTTCGAATCAATTTGAACATCTTTTTGTCTTTTAGTTGCATCTATCCAAGTAATAATAGCCATTAAAAACAATACAGCTACTATCAACCATCGGATATAAAGCAAAATGGATTCATGCTGTACAAGCCATTCCATGCCACTCATACATACAAAACAATAAGGAATCTCTATCAAGGAAATGATAATAATTACCTTACGCAACTGACGAAGCGAATGGCTCATACTTAGTTGAAACACGCCTAAATTGATAAAACTCGGGATTACATAGCCATACACACCTACCCCTATACCTATTATAAACTGAAGCAACAGCTTTATCAACATAATGGTAAA
>JBIIJQ010000063.1:0-18619 GCA_044233655.1 Chitinophagaceae bacterium
TTTAATTGCTTGTAAAACGCTTGTTTTGTAAAGCCAAATTGTAAACACATTTCGTTTATTTTTTCTTTTGGTCTTTGTTCTCTAATTGATGTAATGCTTGAGCACCAAACTTTTTTATGATGTCAATTTGAAATTTATCTTCGGCAATTTCCACTGCTCGTTGCCATAAATCAGCACGTAGTTCTGCCACTCGAAGAAGCTCTCGAAGTTCTTTGTTTTCGTCTTCTAATTTCTTGTCAGCCATGTTTTGTTTCATGTCAGCAAAATTAGCCAAAGGTTTGTTCTGTTCATTGCGAAGTTGCGGATTTAATCCTTGAAATTGCCTGATCCAATAAATGATGGTTCCATTTCCTCGGATTCCATACATTTTTTGTGCCTGGGTTTTATTGAGTTTGCCACTCAATACCTCTTGCACGATTTGCTGTTTGAACTCTTCTGTATAGAAAAGTTTTTGTGATTCTGCTCGTCTAGAGCTTTGTTTTTTTGACATTTTTAGTCCTGTTTTTAGTTGACTTATCCACTTTTTTGGAGTCAACCTATTTCAGGACTATGCAGCTCCAAATAAAAATTATTTTTACTCTATTTAAAGTAATTTTAATTTTCATTCGTCTTCTATGCTGTGGACCTTATTTTAAACAATTCAATGAACGAAATTCAATCTAAACAAAAGCTGTCTCAAACCATCAATACGTTTGGGAGGCAGTTGTTTTCGTTTATCAAAAACAAAGTGAAGATTATAGAAGATGCTGAAGATATCTTGCAAGAGGTATGGTATCAGTTTAGCAATTTATCCAATATGGATGAACTCGAGAATGCAAGTGCATGGCTCTATGCTGTGTCTAGAAATAAAATAACTGATTTTTACAGAAAAAAGAAAACAGACAATCTAGAAGATTATACCTATGAAGATGAAGAAGGTGATTTTTCGATCAAAGACGCTTTGCTTATAGATGATAGCAATAATCCTGAATTAGCTATGTTCAAAGAATTGTTTTGGGAGGAATTGATGAAAGCACTCGATGAACTTCCAGAAAACCAGCGTACTGTTTTTATAGAAAATGAAATCGAGGATAAAACCCTACAAAAAATAGCCGATGAAACTGGCGAAAATCTAAAAACGATTATTAGCCGAAAAGGTTATGCTATGAAGCATTTAAAGAAAAGATTATTGCCATTATATCAAGAATTAAATTCGTAAACAATGAAAAGAAAACCCCTATTTATATTACTTCCTATTGTCTTCTTTCTAGCCATGGGTGGTATAGTATTGTTGCTTTGGAATTGGCTTATGCCAGTCATTTTTGGATTAAAGACTATATCCTATATTCAAGCATTGGGCTTGTTTATATTGAGCCGGATTCTATTTGGGCGATTTGGATTTGGCAATAAAAAGCCACCTTTTGCCAATCCTGGCTTTCGAGAAAAAATGATGCATATGACCGATGAGGAACGACAACAATTTAAAGCAGAATGGAAAAGTAGATGTATGCGTAAATAAACGAATTCAAAACATAAGTCTAAACCTGTAACTCACCTGTTGCAGGTTTTTTTATTTGAATGAAGTAGCGGTATTATGAGGTTGTTTTTTTACTGGACACTTTTTTTCAAGAATGTAATTATTAGATATCGTTGTTTGAACTTTTTACAACAGCCTTAGTGGTAGTTTGAAATGAAAAAAATATTCTGTAGAAATAGTTTAAAAATAGTTTAGAAATTTTAAAGTAAAATTAAATGTGAATCGTCTTCCTAGGTATAAACAATTAAATACTTAAAAAAATGAAAAAATCAATTTTAAAACCAATCATCGGTGGTGCTTTATTTGGCGCATTTGTATTCTTTACTGGGCCATTTATTTTCATCGTACTACTGCTTAAATTTATCTTTACTCCTTTTGGAATGGGACGGTTCCGAATGGCAGGTAGGTATTCACCCATGGGAATGAATATGCCTCCCTTTGCATTCGCAGAAAAAATTCGAGCTATGAATGATGAAGAATATAATGCCATGAAAGAAAAAATGCAAAACCGTTATGGTGGAACATGCAATCATCACTATTATTCATATTAAACAATAAAACAATGAAACGAAAACCAAGATTTTTAATCGCCGTAGCAAGTGCTATCATTACATTCGGTGTCTTATTTGCGACAGTAGGTAAACCCAAATACATGAACAAATTTCACCATAATAAGGAATGTTGTAAGTCAGTAGAACAAAAGTAGCAGAATGAATACAGTCAAAAGGCAACTCAAACAATGAGTTGCTTTTTTTTTGAAAAAAGGTATACCTACATCATTTTTACGCTTGCATTCGTCTTTATTAGTTGGCAACTCTTGCCACTTTGGAAATCATATAAAACATGCCTACTTATATCAGTGTATACCAGTTTTAGTTTATACATTGATTTCCTCAATAATTACATTATTTTCGTCGGCTATGATCAATCTCGATAACGCTATCATCACTAAATGCATCGTACATAAAGTAGGCAATTCCTATGCTAGTGAGTCTTCTGTATTCTCTAATCTTGAAATGGAGATGGAGCCACATGAATTGCTTGAAATAAAAAAAATATTTACGAAAAATTTTAAAGCGCCTCTAAAGGCTAATCAATTTGCGCATCCAATTGATTTGAATCAAAATGTAATATTCAAATTGCTCGAAGATATGTTTGAGTCTGACACGCATTATTTGAAAAACACAAAAAATATTGTCAAGTACCTGTTTGAGCAATCAACCCATTATTCAATCAAAGCCGGGGAGGTTTTTATCATGAATTTTGAGGATGTGGTTCATCAAGATGTACTATCCAATGCTATTGGTATTTTTAAAATAGAAAATTCGACCAATTTTATAAAGTCAGACTATCATCAAAATTCAATCAATATATTTCTAGACAAAGGCATCGTAGGGCGTAATATAGAGAAAGGTTGTATAGTCTTCAATAGTGAAGCCGAGGATGGCTATATCGTATATAGTTACGAGAAAAACAATACCGATACAAACTATTGGAATAAAAACTTTTTATCAATCGTAAAACGTGAAGATAGTTTCAATACAACCTCAACCTTGCTAGAAACCTACCGCGATTTTGTGATGAATGACATACCGAGTGAATCTATGAATAAGAAAGATAAAATCGAACTTGTGAATAAATCAATAGAGTACGTAGGAGAGCAGGAAGAATGTATGAGTGTAGAAGAATTTATCCATGCCAATTTGGTAGACGAAAATGTGCAGCATCAGTACAAAGCTTATTTGGATAATTACAAAGAAGCTTACGAAGTTGAGATAGAGGATACAGTTGTGATATCAAAAGATGCAGTGAAGTATCAACAAAAGAAATTTAAAAGTATAATCAAACTTGATAAAAACTTTCATATATATGTGCATACAAATGATGAGTTGATTGAACAAGGTGTTGATGAACATGGTCGTAAATATTATAAGTTGTATTACGAAAATGAATTGTAGTTGTATTTATTTTATATTCTATTAATAAATTAAAAATAAATATATATGTTATTTTTACGACAATTTACTTAAAAAACTTGCACATGTGCGTCAAAAAGTAAACATTTGCAAAATAAATATATATCTATGAGCAACTTACGTTTCGACGCCATCCAAAATTTATCCAATGGATCACAAACTGTGTTAGGGTATGGTGATCAAAAAATCACCTCTTTTTTCGGTAGCAATGTTTTTACAGGCAAAGTAGCCCGTGAGTATTTAAGCGATGAAGCTTATAAAAGCTTGATGAACTCAATCAAAACTGGCAGTAAAATAGACCGTAAAATGGCTGAGCAGATTGCCAATGGCATGAAAGCATGGGCTATGGAAAAGGGTGTTTCGCATTTTTCGCACTGGTTTCAACCTTTGACAGGTGGTACTGCTGAAAAGCACGATTCTTTTTTTACATTAAAAGGTGATGGTACGCCATTAGAAATTTTTGATGGCGATGCTTTAACACAACAAGAACCTGATGCATCTAGCTTCCCGAATGGTGGTATTCGTGCTACGTTTGAAGCAAGAGGTTACACAGCGTGGGATCCCACTTCACCTGCTTTTATATTAGAAACGGCGACGGGTAAAACCATGTGTATTCCGACTATATTCATATCTTATTCAGGGGAGTCTTTAGATACTAAAACGCCCTTGTTAAAAGCATTGGATTTGGTTACGAAAGCATCATTAGATGTATGTCATTATTTTGATAAAAATATTTCTCGCGTAGCGCCTACCTTAGGTTGGGAGCAAGAATATTTTGTAATAGAAGAATCTATGGCGAATGCACGTCCGGATTTGTTAGCTACTGGTCGTACCTTGTACGGTCATACACCTGCTAAAGGTCAGCAATTAGATGATCATTATTTTGGTGCAATTCCAGAACGCGTTTTTGCTTACATGCAAGATTTTGAACAAGAAGCCTATAAATTAGGTATTCCTTTACGTACTCGTCACAATGAGGTAGCACCTTCTCAATTTGAATGTGCGCCAATATTTGAAGAAGTAAACATAGCAGTAGATCATAATTCATTGTTGATGGATGTGATGAACCGCGTTGCAAAGCGTCACAAATTGAAAGTTTTGGTGCACGAAAAACCATTTGCAGGCGTAAACGGTAGTGGTAAACATAACAACTGGAGTTTGGCAACAGACACTGGTATCAACCTTTTAGCTCCAGGCAAAACACCACGTACCAACTTGATGTTTTTGACATTCTTTGTCAATGTATTGAAAGCTGTTCACGATCATGCTGATTTATTGCGTGCTTCAATAGCATCATCTAACAATGATCATCGTTTGGGTGCAAACGAAGCGCCTCCAGCAATCATCTCAGTTTTCGTTGGTAAGTATTTGACTGATGTTTTAAACGAAGTGGAGGAGCGTGTTACTGGTAAGTTTACAGAGCAAGATGAGGTAATTCTCAAAATGGATATTCATAAAAATATCCCAGAATTGTTGATGGACAATACAGATCGTAATCGTACAAGTCCGTTTGCATTTACTGGTAATAAATTTGAATTCCGTGCAGTAGGCTCTAGTGCCAATTGTGCTTGGCCTATGACGATTTTGAATACTATCATGGCGGATACATTGATCAACTTCAAAAAAGAAGTAGATGTTTTGATCGAAAAAGGAGAGAAAAAAGAAATCGCTTTACTTCATATCATTCGCAAATACATCACAGAAAGCAAGAATATATGCTTTGAAGGTGACAACTACAGTGAAGCTTGGGCACAAGAAGCAGCAAAAAGAGGTTTAAACAACTTCAAGGATACGCCAAGAGCATTGGATGTTTTTGGTAAAGAAAAAACAAAAGATTTATTCAAAAACCATGGCATCTTTACGCACATTGAAACAGAAGCTCGTCATGAAATTATGCTTGAAGAGTATGTCAAGAAAGTACAAATCGAGGCTCGTTTGATGGGTTACTTAGCAAGCAATTCTATATTGCCTCCTTCTGTTCAATATCAAAATACATTGATTAATAATGTAAAAGGATTGAAAGAAATTGGATTAGGTGCTGAGTCCTATCGTTCTCAAATCGAAATCATTGAAGTGATTTCGAAGCATATCAATGGTGTAAGTGACAATGTAGAAAAGATGATAGAAGAGCGCAAAAAAGCCAATGAAATTGAAAGTATGCACGAACGTGCTGTGGCATATTGCGATAAGGTTAAACCGTATTTTGATACTATCCGTTATCATGCTGATAAGCTTGAATTGATTGTTGATGATAAACTTTGGGCATTACCAAAATATCGTGAAATGTTATTTTTACGATAGATTTTTATCCAAATATAGAATTGAGAAAGCTACCCTAGTGGTAGCTTTTTTTATTTATATCAAAATTATGAAAATACCCTTACAAGGGTATGGTGCAGAGTAAATGGGCAAGGTACATTTGTAAAAAATAGATAAATATGAAATTTAAAATTAACCTTGGACTACTTGCAATTGCTTTTATGTTCATTACAATTGTTTCTTGTAAAAAAGAAACTACGACAACTACAACCAATAATACAAACACAATAAATGTGACTGGTAATTGGAATTTACAATTGTGGGACGGAGCTGCTGCTACTGGGACTCTTGTGTTTACTGCTAGCAATTTCACACTCAATTGTACTACGTTTGGTATTGCCGACAATGGCACTTATACAAACTCTGGAAGTAATTATACTTTTACCAGTGCAGGTGTAATGGGTGCAGGCAATACTTGGGTCATGGATTCTTTAACTTCTAATGTATTGCTTATGCACAGCAATATGAATTTAGTTGTTCGTGCAACGAAATAATGTATTTTACCAATAATCAAACTTTAAAAAACTACCATTAGGTAGTTTTTTTTATGTCAAAGAATGTGTTATCGATAATGCGATTTCGAGTTAAAATCATGATTGCACAGAGTTTAATTTTGGATGATTTTAAATAACAATTCAGAAGGATTTGATGTATTAAACAATACTGGTTTCAAGTGGTCTATTAATTAGTTTTAGTTTATACATTTATTGTTTAGAATAAAACGATATTTTAAGTATCATTACGTCTTTAATTTTAACCGTACACCATGAAAAGTTATTATTTATTTTTACTACCAAGTCTTTTAGTTCTATTATTTTCTTGCAATGCAAGTAAACAAGCTATGAAGCATGGAGACTACAGTCAAGCTACTGCCATTAGCACTCAAAAAGTACAACGCAACAAAAAGAAATATGCTCAAGTCGATATACTGGAAAAATCCTTTGCGATAGCCAATAAAAAAGAGTTGGAGGAAATTTCATTTTTGAAAAATCAAAATATTCCTTCCAATGTAGAACGGATATTTAAGTTGTATGAATCGATTCGTCAAAGACAAGAAGCCATTAAACCACTATTGCCAATGTACAACAAATATCAACGTAGAAATGCGATTTTTAATTTTGTAGATGTCGACAAGGAATTGATAAGCAGTAAAGAAGCAACTGTAGATTATTATTATAAAAAGGGCATCGTTTTTTTGGAAAAACACAATCGCTTTGATGCACGAGAGGCTTATGCATTATTTATGAAAGTCATTAAGTTAAATCCTGATTTTAAAGATGTTCAAAATTTAAAAGAACAAGCATATCGTGATGGTCAAAATTATGTTTTTGTCAAAATGGTCAATGATGCTCGAGTGTTATTGCCACAGGATTTTGAAGATAAATTATTGAGCATTACTACAGGTGATTTGCAAACCATGTGGACGTCATACGATACTCGTAAAAGGCAGAATATCAATTATTCTCACAACATCATTATACGTTTACAAGGGATAGATGTTAGTCCGGAGCGTGAGAATAGAAGAGAGTATTATGAAGAGAAAGAAATACAAGAAAAAGAATATCTGAAAGATGCCAATGGTAAGCGTATTAAAGATTCGTTGGGTAATGATAAGTTTGTGATGGTAACCCAAAAAGTAAAATGTAAAGTCATAGAAGTAGAACAACGCAAAGGAGCCAATGTGAGTGGATATGTGGAGTTTTATGACAAAGAGTCCAATCAGATTTTAAAGAAAGAGCCAGTGAGTAGCACAATGCTTTGGCAAAATTTTGCTGCAAAATCCAATGGTGATGAGCGCGCGTTGACTGAGGAAACTAAGCGACGATTAGGGAATCGGCCGCAGCCTTTTCCAAGTGATTTATTTATTTTGGATGGAGCAGGTGAAAACTTAAAACCAAAGGTAAAAGATATTATTGCTAACTATTTCGCTATTGTAAAGTAATACATGTCGCAAATTAAGTTGCTAGCTATTTACATTTCAGGTCTGAATATATGCATCCATCTCGAAGGGTTTTCAAGTTCTGTATATCCAAACATCCTATAAAAATTATGTGCGTCTTTTGTGGCTAAAAGCCATCGCCTAAGTGAACTTAATTCTGGATGACGTTGTACTTGATTTATAAGCATAACCCCATATCCTTTCGCTTGATAATCAGGTAGAATAAAGACGTCACATAAGTAAGCAACTACAGCATAATCTGTTACTACTCTTGCAAACCCTATTAGTCGATTCTCAAGATACAAGCCGAAGTTGAGTGAATGGTGAATTGATTTTTCAACAGTTTCATACGTGCGATTTTGTGCCCAATAAGAAGTTTTTAAATAATTGAATATTTCAATTATGGGTAGTCGCTCGATGTCGGTATCAATTTCTATTAATTCTGATAGTTTAAAAAGCATAGTTTCAAAACGAAGAAATGAATCAACTTATTATTTTATAAGGTTATAATTTCTATATTCAAAAAAATGTTTGCCAGTCAGTTGAAATAATATCTTTTTAAATCGTTCCTTAGGCTTGAGTTTGATATTTTTTTTATCAAAAACAAAAGTCCAATCCTGAGCATCTATATGCGATTTCATTACGGCAGGGTGGGTGCCTTTAAATAAATCCAATCCATCGATATTGCTGTAATCAAATTCATCTAATTCTTTGAAGTTTTTATTGTCGCTCCAGTATTGTTGTATCCCAGCATTTTTGGCTTGCATTTTTTTAGGTGGACGTACCCAGCCATAATGGTAAACAGAAGCTTTAGTTTCTATCACATTCAGCTTTTCGTTGGGTAATTTCCGAAAACCTTGGGCATCTTTATAAGAAAATATCGATTTGTTATTTTTAATGAGTCTAATTTCCTTTCTATACCATCGTGAAGTAGAGCCAATGTAGTCAAAACTCCCCCAAAAATGTTTGTATTGGAACAAAATTCCATCAACATGTTCAAATTCATTGGCTTTTTGAATACTAGCTTGAATAAGCGGGTAATCATGTTCATGCAACACTTCATCCGCTTGTAGGTAAAGACACCAGTCAAATGAAGATGGAATTTGTTGAAATGCTTTATTGGTCTCTGCAGCGAGTACCTCTCCATTTTTAGTCAACGATTTATCCCAAACACTGTTTAGTATCACTATTTTTTCTGAGTTTATTGAGCGTATTAATGCTTCGGTATTATCTTCTCCATCCCCAATAGAAACATAAAAAGTATCACACAATAGTAGTGCAGATAGTATGCTTTCTACGATAGGGTAGCCATATTTTACGGCATTTTTAATTATTGTAAAGCCAGCTAGTTTCAAATGGAATCTATTTAATTAGTTTTTTATCACTTGTATGAAGAAAGCAATGTAATTTTACATTTCAACTTTGATAAATAACAGGAATTGCACTGTTTTTTGTAAAAATGAAGTAAAAATCTATTTTTTTTTGTGTTTTTATCAAATAAATTCAAAAAATATTTGCTGCATTAAAGAATAAAGTTACCTTTGCACTCCCAAAAATTAGATAGGGACAAAATCTATGTCGCAACGAATCAGAATAAAACTAAAATCTTACGACCATAACCTGGTGGACAAATCGGCTGAGAAAATCGCCAAGACTGTTCGTAGTACAGGCGCTGTGGTAACGGGTCCTATGCCTTTGCCTACTGAAAAGCAAATATTCACTGTACTCCGTTCTCCGTTCGTAAACAAGAAAGCTCGTGAACAATTCCAATTATGTACGCACAAGCGTCTAATGGACATCTACACATCATCTTCAAAAACAGTTGATGCGCTTTCGAAATTAGATTTACCTTCTGGTGTTGAGGTAGAAATCAAAGCATAATTTTTTTATAACATATAGATCATCGTCATCCACGCTCACGCGTGGCGCTGACTAAAAATAAAGAGAATGAAAGGAATTATAGGAAAAAAGGTTGGCATGACCAGCATTTTCGAAGCCAATGGCAAGCAAACTGCTTGTACCATCATTGAAGCGGGTCCTTGTGTTGTAACACAAGTGAAAACCGAAGCTTCTGATGGTTATAATGCATTACAGATAGCTTATGGTGATAAAAAAGAAAAGAATAGCAACAAAGCTATGATTTCGCATTTTGCAAAAGCGAATACTGGAGCTAAATCAATAGTGAAAGAATTACGCAATTGTGAAATGCAACATAATTTAGGAGATACGATCACATGTGAAATCTTTACAGAAGGTGAAGTGGTAAGTGTGATAGGTACTACTAAAGGTAAAGGTTTTCAAGGTGTTGTAAAACGCCATGGTTTTAGTGGTGTTGGAGAAGCATCTCATGGTCAGCACGATCGTCAAAGAGCGCCAGGTTCTATTGGTGGTTCATCATATCCTTCACGTGTATTCAAAGGAATGCGCATGGCTGGTCAAATGGGTGGCGATCAAGTTAAAGTAAAAGCACTTAAAGTATTAAAAGTATTTCCAGAAAAGAATTATGTAATCGTAAGTGGTTCTGTTCCGGGTCATAATGGTTCAATCGTATTAATCCAAAAGTAAGAGTAGTATGCAAATAGATGTATTAAATATAAAAGGACAATCCACAGGTCGTACAGTGGAATTACCAGCTGAGTTTTTCGGTATGGAACCAAACGACCATCTTATATACCTTGCTGTGAAACAATACCAAGCTTCTCAGCGTCAAGGTACAAGTAAAGTGAAAACACGTGCAGAAGTACAAGGTGCTTCTCGTAAGTTGCACAAACAAAAAGGAACAGGTGGTGCTCGTAAGGGTAATATCAGAAATCCTTTGTACAAGGGTGGTGGTACTATTTTTGGACCAAAACCTCGTGACTATGCGTTCAAATTAAACAAACAAGTGAAAAACTTAGCGTTTTATTCAGCATTGTCTCACAAAGCGAAATCTAACAATATCGTAATTGTAGAAGAAATCAATATGGATGCTCCAAAAACAAGTGAGTTTGCAGGAATCATCAAAAACTTGAACTTAGACAATAAGAAAACCTTGTTTTTACTTTCAGATTATAATGACAATGTGTTTTTAAGTGCTAGAAACATCCCAAGAATTAAAACGAATGTATTCCATAGTTCTAATACCTACGATGTAATGAACGCATCCACATTGTTATTGACTGAAGATGTTGTAAAACAATTTACAGAATCTGAAACAGAAGCATAAAACATTAGGCTAATACCTTAAACAAGAAAAAATGAAACCGTCAGAAATATTAAAACAACCCATCGTTACTGAAAAAGTAAACAAGCAAACTGAAAAGTTTAATCGTTATTGCTTTGTAGTAGATAAAAGGGCCAACAAACTTGAAATCAAAAAAGCTGTAGAAGAATTCTACAACGTGCGAGTGGAAGATGTAAACACAAGCGTGGTTCCAGGAAAAGCAAAAAGCCGTATGACAAAAGCTGGTATTCTTTCAGGACGCAAGCCATCATACAAAAAAGCAACTATCACAGTAGCTGCAGGAGAAACAATAGATTTATACGCATTTTAATATATAAACGAAAATGGCATTAAAAAAATATAAACCGGTCACAGCAGGAACTCGTTGGAGAATAGGTAACGCTTACGCAGAGGTTACTACGAACGTTCCAGAGAAATCATTGTTGGAACCTAAGAAAAAAACAGGTGGACGTAACGCACAAGGTCGTCGTTCAATGAGATACATCGGTGGTGGACACAAACAAATGTATCGTTTGATTGACTTCAAGCGTGACAAGAAAGATATCCCTGCAACTGTAAAATCAGTTGAGTATGATCCTAACCGTACTTCATTCATTGCATTGCTTAGCTATGCCGATGGTGAAAAACGTTACATCATTGCACCTCAAGGTATTGAAGTTGGTATGACTGTAATGAGTGGTACAACGATTGCACCAGAGGTTGGAAACACACTTCCGTTGAAAAACATGCCTTTAGGTACTGTAATACATAATATTGAATTACAACCTGGTCAAGGTGGAATTATTGCACGAAGTGCTGGAGCTTCAGCTCAGTTAAATGCAAAAGAAGAAAAGTATGCTGTATTGAAAATGCCTTCTGGTGAGTTACGTAAAGTATTAATCAATTGTTGCGCTACAGTAGGTTCTGTTTCTAACTCAGATCATGCACTTGAAACAGCTGGTAAAGCAGGTGTAAACCGTTGGAAAGGTATCAAACCACGTAATAGAGGTGTTGCAATGAATCCAGTTGATCATCCGATGGGTGGTGGTGAAGGTCGTTCTTCAGGAGGTCATCCACGTTCACGTACTGGTAAGTATGCAAAAGGAGAAAAAACACGTAAGAAAAAAGGTTCTGATAAACTAATTATCGTACGTAGTAATGGTAAAAAATTAAAAAACTAATCTAAAATAATTAATTAATGGCTCGTTCAATTAGTAAAGGACCTTATATCGATGCGAAACTTGAAAGTAAAGTAGTAAACATCAATGAAGGTAAATCCAAGAAAGCGGTTATCAAAACATGGAGCAGACGTTCAACAATTTCTCCTGATTTTGTAGGACACACGTTTGCTGTACACAACGGAAACAAATTTATTCCAGTATATGTTACAGAGTTCATGGTAGGTCATAAATTGGGTGAATTTTCACCAACAAGAAATTTTAAATCACACAGCGGTAGCAAATAAAGAAATTTAATACAATGGAAGCAGTAGCACGATTAAGAAATTATCCCACATCTCCCCGCAAAATGCGTCTTTTAGCTGATGTTATTAGAGGTATGGAGATTGAAAAAGCAGTTAGCTTTTTGAAATTCAATGCACAACATTCATCGATGCCTTTGGAAAAACTATTGCTAAGTGCAGTAGCTAACTGGAAAGTGAAAAATGAAGATGGTGATGTATCAACTTTATATGTAAAAACTATTTTTGTAGATGGTGCACGTACAATCAAACGTATGATGCCTGCTCCACAAGGACGTGCTTACAGAAAATTGAAAAGAAGCAATCACGTAACAATAATTGTAGATCAAAAACAAGCAACTAAATAAATTCTAAAAAAGAAAAGTAGCATCACAACTACTTTGAAAATATAAATCAAATGGGTCAAAAAACAAATCCAATAGCCAGTAGATTAGGAATCGTCCGAGGATGGGATAGTAGTTGGTACGGTAGTAAAAAAGACTACGCTGGAAAACTAATTGAAGATCATAAGATCAGAACCTACCTTAATGCTCGTATCAATAAAGGTGGTATAGCCAAAATTGTGATCGAACGTATGTTAGGTAAACTGATTGTAACAATTCATACTTCTCGTCCAGGTATCATTATAGGAAAAGGTGGCCAAGAAGTTGATCGCATTAAAGAGGAATTGAAAAAATTAACTGGTAAGGACGATGTTCAAATTAATATACTTGAAATTCGTCGACCTGAATTGGACGCTCAAATTGTAGCTGATTCAATAGCAAAACAAATTGAAGGACGTGTAAACTTCAAACGTGCTGTGAAAATGGCAATTCAAACTACCATGAGAATGGGAGCTGAAGGGATCAAAGTTAAAGTAGGTGGCCGTTTGGGTGGTGCAGAGATTGCACGTAGTGAAGAAATGAAACAAGGACGTACTCCATTACACACTTTCCGTATGGACATAGATTATGCGAATGTATTTGCATTGACAGTTTATGGGAAAATTGGTATCAAAGTATGGATTTGTAAAGGTGAAGTATTGGCTAAAAGAGATTTGAATCCAAATATAGTAGCAGGTAATGACAAACGTCCAGGAGGATTTGAAAGACCAGGCTTTGGTGGAAATGATCGTGGAGATCGCGGTGGTGATAGAAGAGGTGGTGGAAATCGTGGTGGCGGAAAACGCACAGGAACTAAATAATTAATTTTGAACAAGTCTAACAAGAAATAGAACATGTTACAACCAAAAAGAACGAAACACAGAAAAGCGCACAAAGGAAGAATCAAAGGCGATGCAAAAAGAGGAGCAACCTTAGCGTTTGGTACATTTGGACTAAAATCTTTGGAACCCAAATGGATTACTAATCGTCAGATTGAAGCTGCTCGTCAGGCTATGACTCGTCACATGAAACGTGAAGGTAATGTATGGATTCGCATTTTCCCTGATAAGCCAATTACTGCAAAACCAGCCGAAGTACGTATGGGTAAAGGTAAAGGTAATCTTGAGTACTATGCAGCTGTAGTAAAACCAGGACGTATTATGTTCGAAATTTCAGGCGTTAGTCTTGAAATCGCTAAAGGAGCATTGTCTCTTGCAGCACAAAAATTACCAGTAGCAACTAAGATTGTTGTTCGTAGAGATTATCACGAAGCTTAAACATTTAATATAAAGTAAAATGGCAGCAAAAACTAAAAAAGCAAGCAAAACAGATTTAAGTTCACTCAGTGAGCAAGATATCTTGAGAAATATAGAGGAAGCAGAAATTCGTTTGAAAAGAATGAAGTTCAGTCATGCGATTACACCTATCGATAATCCGATGAGTATCCGCATACTGAGAAGAGAGCTTGCTCAATTGAAAACTGAACAACGTAGAAAACAATTAGAATCTTAAAAAAGAAAAAACCATACCAATGGCAGAAGTAGCAATATTAAGAGGTCGCCGTAAAACTCGAGTAGGGTTGGTTACCAGTAATAAAATGGAAAAGTCAATAACCGTGACTGTTGAGCGTAAAGTAAAACATCCGATTTATGGTAAGTTCCTTAAGAAAACAACAAAATTCATGGCTCATGATGAGAAGAATGAGTGTTCGATTGGTGATATCGTAAAAATCATGGAAACTAGACCTTTAAGCAAAAACAAATGCTGGAGACTAGTAGAAATAGTAGAAAAAGTAAAATAGTTTATTACTGCCAAAGTTTAATTAAACTCTATAAGTTATTAAAAATCAGTAATATAAATAAAACTAAAGTAAAATGATACAACAAGAAAGTAGACTAAATGTAGCCGATAATAGTGGAGCCAAAGAAGTTCTTTGTATCCGTGTATTGGGAAATTCAGGTCAAGATTATGCTAAGATCGGCGACAAGATCGTAGTTACTGTGAAGGACGCTATGCCTGGAAGTGCTGTTAAAAAAGGAACAGTCGTGAAAGCGGTTATCGTTCGTACCAAAAATAAACTTCGTCGTAAAGATGGTTCTTATATCCGTTTTGATGACAACGCAGTTGTAATCTTAAATGCAGCAGATGATCCAAGAGGTACTCGTATTTTCGGGCCTGTTGCCAGAGAACTTCGTGACAAAGGTTACATGAAAATTATATCATTAGCACCAGAAGTGCTTTAATTCACAAATTAAATTAAATAAAGTGAAAACTAGATTTAAACCAAAATATAGCATCAAAAAAGGCGACCAAGTCGTAGTGATTTCAGGTGCAGATAAAGACAGAACGGCTCCAAAAACAGTCCTTTCTGTTATACCAGACGAGAAAAGTCCAAAAGTGTTAGTAGAAGGTGTTAACATCAAAACGAAACACAAAAAGCCGAATGCTCAAAATCCGCAAGGAAGTATTGTTAAAGAAGAAGCACCAATCGCTTTATCGAATGTACAACTTTGGGATGTAAAGGCAAAAGCAGCAACTAAAGTTCGTCGCGAAAGAAAAGATGGAAAAGCAGTTCGTATATCTAAAAAATCAGGGGAGGTAATTAAATAATGAGCACAACAACTTACATACCACGTATGCAGACTAAGTACAGCACTGAAGTTGTACCTGCATTAATGAAAAAATTTGGCTACAAGTCGATTATGCAATGTCCACGTTTAGTGAAGATTTGTATGAATCAAGGTGTTAAAGGATCAGTTTCTGATAAAAAATTGATTGACAATGCTATTGATGAAATGACAAATATCTCTGGACAACGAGCAGTAGCAACAATGTCTAAAAAAGATATCTCTAACTTTAAGTTGAGAAAAAATATGCCAATCGGTGCACGAGTTACATTACGTAGCAAAACGATGTATGAATTCTTAGATCGCTTTGTTGCAGTATCTTTACCACGTGTAAGAGATTTTAAAGGAATCAATGATAAAGCATTTGATGGTCGTGGAAATTATACTATCGGTATCACAGAGCAAATTATTTTCCCTGAAATTGATATTGATAAATTACCTCGTATCAGCGGAATGGATATTACTTTTGTAACAACCGCTCGTACTAACGAAGAAGCATACGAATTGTTGAAAGAACTAGGTATGCCTTTTAAAAACCTTAACGTAAAAAATAATTAATATACATGGCAAAGCAATCAGTAAAAGCCCGTCAGCGTAAACGCGAAAAAATGGTAGCTCAGTATGCAGAAAAACGCAAAGCGTTAAAAGCTGCAGGAGATTATGCAGGATTAGATAAATTACCTAAAAATGCTTCACCAGTAAGACTTCACAATCGCTGTCAACTTACAGGACGTGGAAAAGGTTATATGCGTCATTTTGGAATTTCTCGTGTGATTTTCCGTGAAATGGCCTTAAACGGACTTATCCCAGGAGTTAAAAAAGCCAGTTGGTAATTATATAATTAAACTTGAGTAGTTTTTAAAGTCATCTACCTTAAAAAATGATTTAAAACAAATTAAAATCTTAATACTAAAACAATGGTAACAGATCCTATAGCAGACTTTTTAACTAGAATTAGAAATGCCCAAATGGCGGGACATCGTATTGTAGAAATACCAGCTTCTAATATGAAAAAAAGAATGACTGAAATATTGTATGACAAAGGCTATATCCTTAAATACAAATTCGAAGATGATAACAAACAAGGTTTGATTAAAATCGCGTTGAAATATGACGTCAACTCTAAAGTACCTGCTATACGTGGTCTTGAGAGAGTTAGCCGACCAGGTTTGCGTCAATATTCAAAACCAGCTGAAATCAGACGTGTACAAAATGGATTAGGAATTGCAATTCTTTCTACTTCAAAAGGTATCATGACTGATAAAGAAGCCAAAGCAAACAATGTAGGTGGTGAAGTATTATGCCACATTTATTAATAAATAATATTAACTTAATAGAAAATTGAAAATTTCAGTTTTCAACTAAAAATAGAAAAAATGTCTAGAATAGGAAAACAACCGATCGCATTACCTGCTGGAGTTACTGTTACAGTAACCCCTTCTAATGAAGTGGTGGTAAAAGGTCCAAAAGGTGAATTGAAACAACCAATCGATCGTGATATCGTAGTTGCAGTCAATGATGGCAATATTGAAGTAAGCCGTCCTACCGATCAAATTCGTCATCGTGCAATGCATGGTCTTTACAGATCTATCATTTCTAATATGGTGAAAGGTGTAACCGATGGTTTTGAAAAGAAATTAGAATTAGTGGGTGTGGGTTTTAAAGCATCTAACCAAGGTAATATTCTTGATTTAGCTTTAGGATATTCTCATAATATTATTTTTGAAATTCCTAAAGAGTTGACATTGACGACTTTAACAGAGAAAGGATCTAACCCGATCATTACATTGCAAGGTTCCGACAAGCAATTGCTTGGACAAGTAGCTGCTAAAATCAGAAGTTTACGTAAGCCTGAACCATACAAAGGAAAAGGTGTTAAATATGTAGGAGAATTTATTCGTCGTAAAGCTGGTAAATCTGCTGGTAAATAAAATTAAATTAAACAGAGAATGGTTAATAGTCATTTTCACTAAAAAATAAACAACATGGACGCTAAAGTAATCAGAAGACAGAAATTGAAATGGAGAATTCGTAAGAAATTATCCGGTACTGCAACATGCCCACGATTATCTGTATTTCGTAGCAACAAAGAAATCTATGCTCAATTGATTGATGATGTAAACGGAGTAACTGTTGCGGCTGCTAATAGTCGCAACAAAGAAACTGCAACTACAGGTACAAAAGTAGATCGATCAAAAGAAGTAGGTTTAAATATCGCTAAAGCTGCTCAAGCTAAAGGTATCGAAACATGTATCTTCGATAGAGGTGGTTATCTATATCATGGTCGTGTGAAATCAGTAGCTGATGGTGCACGTGAAGGAGGACTTAAATTTTAAGTTCAAAAAAAATATTAATCTAAGAAATTCTTAAATAAAGAAAATGTCTAAAACAGAAACAAATACATTAAAATCCGGTGAAGTTGAATTACAAGAAAAAGTTGTATCAATTAATCGTGTGGTAAAAACAACCAAGGGTGGTCGTACATTTAGTTTCTCTGCACTTGTTGTAGTTGGTAACGGAAATGGTGTCGTAGGTCATGGTTTAGGAAAAGCTAAAGAAGTACAAATGGCTATTCAAAAGGGTATTGACGATGCTAAGAAAAATTTGGTAAAAGTACCAATTTTACATGGTACAGTTCCTCATGAAATCGTAACCAAAGCCGGTGCAGCTAAAGTAATGATTAAGCCTGCCTCACATGGTACGGGTGTAATTGCTGGAGGTAGTATGCGTGCTGTATTGGAGAGCGTAGGTATCACAGACGTGTTAGCAAAATCATTAGGTTCTGCTAATCCACACAATGTGGTAAAAGCAACTATCACTGCATTATCGTTGATGCGTGAACCAATCCAAGTAGCAAAAGATAGAAATATCGGTCTTAAAAAAGTATTTAACGGATAAAACTAATTACGAATTATGAATTATGAATTATGAATTCTGTATTCAACGTTCAACATTCAAAATTAAATAGCAATGAGTAAAATTAAAGTAACACAAGTAAAAAGTTCTATAGATCGCAGTAGCCGTCAGAAAGCAACGTTGAAAGCGTTAGGTTTGAATAAAATTAGTCAAACTAGAGAACATGAAGAAACTCCTCAAATCTTGGGTATGATCAAGAAAGTGGAACATTTAGTAAAAACATCAAAATAATCGTAATGAATTTACATACACTAAAGCCTGCAGCAGGCTCAACACATAGAG
>JBIIJQ010000128.1:0-3621 GCA_044233655.1 Chitinophagaceae bacterium
AGCTCGTTTGGCACCAATAAACATTCGATTGCCTTTTACATCTACACCAATGAAATTTTTATCAGGAAATGCAAGTGCCATATTTACACTGTATTCGCCTTTGCCACATGCCAATTCAAGTATGATAGGATGGTCGTTGTTGAAATGAGATTCCCATTTATCTTGCATATTTCCAGGATATTCATATACATTGTCAAATGTTTTAATAGCGGCAAATCGTTTTAATTTTTTTCCTTGCATGGTGCAAATTTAGTTTAAAAGCATTTCAATGGCGTATTTTGAGTTAAACGATATTCACAAGTTATAGGTGTGTAATAAAATTCTGAACATGAATTTGACCGGACCATTTTTTTTTAGAAGTATTAGTGTAAATTTGTGCCTCAAAATACGATTAATATGTTAGAAGGGGTAGAAGCAGTCATTCAAAGTACCAATGAGAATATGAGTAAAGCATTGACGCATCTTGAAGCGGAAGTGCTTAAAATACGCGCGGGTAAAGCAACACCACAGATGTTAGATGGGCTTACTGTTGAGTATTATGGTTCACCAGCACCTATATCGCAAGTGGCCAATATTACGGCAGTCGATGCACGTACACTTACAATCCAACCTTGGGAAAAAAACATGCTTGCTCCTATAGAGCGATCTATTATGGCAGGTAATATTGGTGTTACACCACAAAATGATGGTGTTATTATCAAATTATTTTTACCACCATTAACCGAAGAGCGTAGAAAAGAATTTGTAAAAAAAGTAATGGCTGAGGGAGAACATGCTAAAATTGCCATTCGTAATATTCGTCGAGATGGTATGGAAGCTGTAAAAAAATTACAGAAAGAAGGATTGAGTGAAGATGGTGTGAAAGAAGCTGAAGGACGTATTCAGGTCATTACTGATAAAAAGATTGTAGAGATTGATCATCATTGTGCTGCAAAAGAAAGAGAACTAATGACCGTATAATGGTTGAAGCCATACAAGCATATTTAAAAGGTAATTGGTTACTAGCCATATCTACACCTATTTACATTATACTAATTTCATTCGAAGTGTTTTTAAGCACATATCAGAAACGAAAGTATTATTCACTCAAAGAAACTCTGATTAATTTTTGGTTGAATATCGCCAATGCATTGTTGGGATTGACCGTAAAAGCAACAGTGCTTATTATCATGGGTTGGTTTATTCAGTTTCAACTAATGCATTTCAGCAATCCTGTTTTATATTGGATTGTTTTATTTTTTGGATTGGACTTTTTTTTCTACCTCGAGCATCGAAGTGAGCATTATTGCCGAGTATTGTGGGCAGTACATGTTACACATCATTCCTCGCAAGAGTATAATTTAACCACCGGATTTCGCTCCTCAGTGTTTAGGCCTTTCGTGTCATTTTGGTTTTTCATCCCCTTGGTATTGATAGGGTTTAATCCACTTGATATTTTATTCATGGATGCTATTTGTCAGATTTATGGCATTATGGTACATACACAATATATTAAAAAAATGCCAGCATGGTTTGAGGTTTTTATGGTAAGTCCATCGCATCATCGAGTACATCATGCAAGTAATATAGCTTACCTTGACAAAAATATGGGGATGGTTTTAATTCTTTGGGATAAGCTATTGGGAACTTTTCAAGAAGAACTAACTGAAGTGCCAGTTATATACGGACTTACAAAAAATCCAGATAAACCTTATCATCCTTTGCATATTATATTTCATGAATGGAATAATTTATTACATGATATTACCAAAGCAGGTACTACTTTCAAGGATAAATTGAATTATATTTTTAATGCTCCAGGGTGGAGTCATGATGGAAGTAGTAAGACGGCAAAGCAATTAAGAAATGAGCCATAAAACTTCTTTTTATTTTTCGTTAGTTTAACAAAAACGATGACCAAAAAATGAGATAGGTCTCTATCTTTACAAAAAAATAGAAATAACATGAAAAAAGTCCTAACATCCTTTACAGCCTTATTGCTAGCTGTAACATTGCATTCATGTAATGAAGCAAAAATGGATCCTGCTGCTATTACTGCAAAAGTTGATTCAATGGCTGCAAGCAAAATAGAAGCTGCGAATGCCGCTGCAATATCAGAATGTGAAACTCGTATGACCACAGAAGTGAAAGCAATGACCGATTCATTGGTAAATGCCGCTCAAATGGCCAATGCTGCACAATAATTATTAATCACATTTTAAAAATTAAAACAATGAAAAAAATACAATATATCATAGCACCAGCAATTGCATTATGTATGTTTGCTGCATGTAATACCGAAGTAAAAGGGCCATCACAAGCTGAATTAGATGCTCAAGTAGAAGCAAAAGTAAAATCTGCAACCGATCAATTGAAATCAGAATGTGATAGCAGAATCATGACGGCTGCTCAATTGAAAAAAGATAGCATACTAGTGAAATTGGGCAAACAAAAACCTGCGCCAGTAGCTCCAGCAAAAGCAGCGCCTCCAAAACAAAATCCACCAAAACAAAACCCGCCTAAGGTTGACCCTCCAAAAGCTGACCCTCCAAAAGCTGACCCTCCAAAAGGTGGTTTGAAAGGATTGTCAGACCAGTCTAAAAATGAAAATGGTGGTGGCAAAGGATTAAAAGGCCTTAGCGATCAGAACAAACAGAAAGCAACTGAAGAAGGTAAAAAAAGTGGTTTGAAAGGATTGCAAGACAAAAAATAATAGTTTCAACTGACATAAATAAGAATCCCGAATTTGACATTCGGGATTTTTTATGCTTGTAACATAATAATAGACCTATAGTCAAGTCAATTAACAAAATGGTTAGTAAGCCTATTTATTTGAATTTCACTTTGTCTCTTATGCAGATTATGATCAGTTATGGTTTATAATTATGAAGGTCCATAAGAGTTTAGAAAATATTTTGATTGTTATTGATCCACTTTTAATATTTTGATTTTTAAAAGTGAGTATTATCAAGTTTTGAACTAGGCAATTTTATAAATAGAGCTGGTTCATGGTTTAATTCAAGTTAGACTAAAACAAAAAAACCGTCCAAGGACGGTTTTTAAAAAAAGTGATGGTAAGATAATTATTGTTTGTTACCACTCCAATTGTAAATAGTTGAACCAGATGCACTTGTTTCATTAATGGTAATAGTCATTGTAGTTCCATTAAATGTACCATTTCCTGTATAAGTAGATCCAGAAAGTGTGACATTGTCAATTGTAAACGCACTAGAAGAAGTCATAGTACATGTTAAAGAAAGTGCAGCTAAAGGAACTGAAAAAATGAATTTAGTTTTACTAGCTGATGATGTTGAAGTTGAAGCATTTACATTAGTATAAGTGCCACCATCGCTGTCAGTGCCACTGAGTAAATAAGCTCCAATTAATTTAGTTCGTGATTCAGTATCACAATTTGCGCCTTCATAACCTGAAGGACAGCTACATGTACCATCTGTACAAGTACCACCATTGTTACATACTACATCTTTACAAGCATCAGGATTACAAGATGTCATAATTGTTGAAGCGAAAGTTCCTACTGTTAAAAATCCAGCAAGCAAAATTGATTTTAAGTTTTTCATGTTTATTACTTTTTTTTGTTTACGCAAATATGCAGTTATAATTTTAATAATAGAAAGATAT
>JBIIJQ010000089.1:0-11366 GCA_044233655.1 Chitinophagaceae bacterium
GATATGATTGACATTTTATTTACAGAATAAACAAGTTGTCTATTTCCAATGACTTTTTACTTTATAATTTCCAAATGAAGTTTCGACAAGATATTCAAGATTGATTTCATTGGAATCAATGGTAGCAGTTCCTGAAATATAGTAAAAATCAGCATCGGGCGCTTGTCTTGCAATGGTAATAATATTGTTTGAGTAGGTGGCTTTGATGGAATTTAAAAAGAAGGGTGATCCAAAGTTAAGTATTGATGCTATATTGTTTTGAATAGAAATAGTGGAAGCCAACGATGGATTTATAGCACATTGAAAGCTATAATTTTGATATTGAACTGACCCTGTAGGTTGTTCAACAACGGAGTCGGTCACAGCCCATGTTTTATATAAAAACGTAATAGAATGAAATTCACAATTCGACCCCTCATACCCTTGAGGACATTGGCATTTGCCATTGTTACAAACTCCTTCATGTTGGCAAACAATATTTTTGCATTTATCTTTTTTACAAGAGTATATTGTAATACATAAAAATAAAAGTAGAATCACAGTACTTGTATTGACTATATACTTGATATGGTTCATCTGCTTTTTTTCTTTTTATTAATTCCGAAAATGAAGTATTTAATCATCTAATCTAAGTACAGCCAAGAAAGCCTCTTGTGGAACTTCTACATTCCCAATTTGACGCATTCGTTTTTTGCCTTCTTTTTGTTTTTCCAATAATTTACGTTTACGACTTATATCACCACCATAGCATTTGGCTGTTACATCTTTGCGCATCGCACTGATGGTTTCTCTTGCCACCACTTTGGCACCGATAGCAGCTTGTATAGCTATTTGAAATTGTTGGCGTGGAAGTAACTCTCTTAATTTTTCACACAATTTTCGACCAAATTCATGTGCTCTTCCTCTGTGTATTAAAGCACTCAACGCATCTATTTTATCTCCATTCAGTAGGATGTCCATTTTTACAATATCACTTGGTCGCATATCAATAGGATGATAATCAAAAGAAGCATATCCTCGTGTTTGACTTTTAAGTTTATCATAAAAATCGAATACGATTTCTGTCAAAGGTATTTCAAATGATAATTCTACACGGGTAGGAGTCAAATAACTTTGATTGGTAAGCAATCCTCGTTTGCCGATACATAACGACATGATATTGCCTATGTATTCTGGTTTGGTTATAATTTGAGCTTTAATAAATGGCTCTTTGATCATTTCCAATCGACTTGGATCGGGCATTTCCGTAGGATTGTTAACAATAATGAGTTCGCCTTTGGTAGTAGTAGCTTCAAAACTAACATTGGGTACAGTCGTTATAACGGTTTGGTTGAATTCACGTTCTAATCGTTCCTGTATGATTTCCATGTGCAATAATCCCAAGAATCCACATCGGAAACCAAAGCCTAATGCTTGTGATGTTTCAAGTTCAAACGTAAGAGATGCATCATTCAATTGAAGTTTTTCCATGCAATTACGCAATTCTTCAAATTGATCAGTTTCTACAGGATAGATACCAGCAAAAACCATTGGTTTTACATCCTCAAATCCTTTGATAGATTCTAGACATGGATTGGTGGTGGTGGTAATCGTATCACCCACTTTTACTTCTTTGGCTACTTTAATCCCTGTGATTACATAGCCTACATCACCTGTTCTTACTTCACTTCTGGATTCCATACCAAGCTTGAGTATGCCTACTTCGTCCGCTTCATATTCTAATCCAGTATTCGAAAATTTAATTTTATCTCCTTTTTTTATCACACCGCTAAATACACGATAGTATACTATAATACCTCTGAAACTATTGAAAACACTATCGAAAATCAGTGCTTGCAAAGGAGCCTGAGGATCACCTTTGGGAGCTGGAATACGCTCGATAATGCCAGCTAATATCTCTTCGATACCTATACCACTTTTGCCACTAGCCAATAAGATATCCTCATCTTTGCAACCAATCAATTCAATGATTTGATCTTTAACCTCGGGAATCATTGCACCTTCCATGTCAATTTTGTTGATGACAGGTATAATTTCTAAATCATTTTCTATTGCAAGGTATAAATTCGATATCGTTTGTGCTTGTATTCCTTGAGAAGCATCTACAAGTAGGAGGGCGCCTTCGCAAGCTGCCAATGCACGACTTACTTCGTAACTAAAGTCAACATGTCCTGGTGTGTCAATTAAATTAAGGGTATATATCTCTCCTTTGTGAGGATAATTTATTTGTATTGCATGGCTTTTAATCGTAATGCCTTTTTCACGTTCAAGATCCATGTCATCAAGAACCTGCGCTTGCATATCACGTTCACCGATGGTGTGCGTAAATTCTAAAAGACGATCGGCCAAAGTGCTTTTGCCATGATCAATATGGGCTATAATACAGAAGTTTCGAATATTTTTCATTGATACATTTTCTAACCTGTTCAAAAAGGTTGTTGCAAAAGTAACTTTAGTTGACGAGTAAAAAAAATCCTGATGAATTACATCAGGATTTTAAATATTTAAAGAAGCTAAACTACCACTTGTCAACCTCTTCGGTTGGTGCCGCTGAATTGAAATCATTGGTTGGCGTGAAGTTAGATTCTTCTTTTGTACCTTCATTCGGTATATAGTTATCCTGTTCTTCGTATTCGTGGTTAAATGCGTCAAAATCAAAGTCAGGCATTAATTCTGTTTTTACGTGATCAATCGTTTCTGTGAGGGCTTTTAAAAATTTATTAAAATCTTCTTTGTAAAGAAATATTTTGTGCCGATCATATCCACTATCATTGAATCGTTTTTTACTTTCAGTAAGTGTGACAAAGAAGTCGTTCCCTCTAGTAGATTTTACATCAAAGAAATAAGTTCTTTTTTTTCCTGCTTTTAAACGTTTGGTGAAAAAGGTTTCATTATTACGTTCGTTTTGTTGGTCATTGTAATTCTCGTACGCCACTTGATAGAAGTTTAAAAAATTGAAATTCAAAAAAATTGACTAACAAATATACTATTTAAAGGGAAAAGACAAAATTTAACAGCAATATTTTAGTGTTTCAAAGAAATTTATTTCTCCTATACATTATATGTTAATTTATTTTTTACAAAATGATAATTATAATGTAATTTAGCAACTTAAATAAATAACATTAAGATGAAGAATACCCAATTTCTATTAAGTGCTGTAGGAATTTCAGCTGTAGCTCTATCTGCTTTGTTTATCAAAAGCAATACAGTTGCCAATATGGATTACGTGAGCCTTAAAAATCACTACAAGGAATTTGAAGAGGTAAAAGAACAAAGTGCTGAAGGCGCTATGGAATGGTATAAAATGACTCGTGCAAATCAAGTGACAGGGTTAGTAAATCCATTGGATGTAATGGCTGCAAAGGATGAAGCAAATCGACTTCTTAAAATGAATTCAAAAACGAGAGGTCCTTTATCTGCTATGAAATGGGATGAAACAGGCCCTAACAATGTAGGTGGTCGTTGTCGTGCATTGATTACTGATAAAAACAACTCTAATCGATTATACTTAGGTTCATCTGGTGGTGGATTGTCAATTTCCGATGATGGAGGTAATACATGGAATCGCCGTGCTGGAAATGATTCAGCTGCAGCTCCTGCAGTATGTGCATTGACTCAAGCAGTTAATGGAGACATATATTATGGAACTGGAGAAGGTTTTGGTGCTGGCATTCCTTATACCAATGGTGCTCAAACACAATTGGGTGAAGGAATTTTCAAATCAACCGATGGTGGATTGACATTTAATCAACTAAGTTCAACTAAACCTAGTAGTTCAAATAGTTCTTCTGACCAATGGGCATTTATACAAAAATTAATCGCTCATCCTACAGACGCAAATAAAATATTTGCAGCTACTGGCAACGGATTTAAAGTAACAAAAGACGGTGGTGCTACATGGGCAAAACCTGCCTCATTGAATTCGAGTGCTTTCGTAGCTGATGTTGAATCGTCTACTGATGGAAATAGAGTGGTGGTAAGTACAAACACTGCTATTTATATATCCAATGATGCTGGCGAAACATTTGGTGCATCTATTATGGGATTGAATGGTATGCCAGCTAGTGCTGGTTTGGGACGAATTGATATTGCTATTGCACCAAGCAATGCTGATTATATTTATGCTTGTCTTGCAGGTTCAAATAGTCAATTGAAAGGTATTTACAAATCAACAGATGGTGGTGTTAATTGGACTACCATTGGCATTGGTGGATCAGCTATTTTTGATCCATTGGGTTCACAAGCATTTTGGAATATAGCCTTTGGTGTTCATCCAACTAATCCTGAAATGGTGTTTTTAGGTGGTCAATTGGATTTATATCGTTACACGCCGGCTACCACATGGGTTGCTATAGCTAATTGGCTTGGTAGTCCATTTAGCGGAACATTAGTTCATGCAGATATGCATGGTATCATGTTTAACCCTACAAACCCAAGTACTATGTATGTGGTAAATGATGGTGGTTTTTATCGTACATTTAATTGTGATGCTGCTAATCCATTTTTTGCTGAAAAAAATAATAATGCTGCTGTTACTCAATGTTATGGCGTATCTGCCAATACATTAGGGCACGTAGTTATTGGCTCTCAAGATAATGGCTCACATATAATGGGGACATCAGTTAATTCACCTAAAGTAGGAAAACCCCTTACAGGTGGCGATGGTATGAGAAGTGCTATTAGTAGTCTTAATCCAAAAGTAATTATAACTTCAACATATGGAGGTGCATTCACTCGTGCAACTGATGGTGGATTATCACCTTTATCTTTTAAAAGCTTTTTTGATTTAAATATAGATGCTAATGAAGATGGAGATCCTGAAGAAGGTGCTATTTGGAATGCACCTATTTTCTTAAAAGAAAAATATTCAAGTGACAATAAGCCATTATCAACTTGTATCATCGGAACAAATAGCTCTATTTGGATGACACAAGGTGCAACAACAAGTAAAGCTGTTTGGTTTAATCTAATGAATCAATCAGGGGTAGGTTATAGCGCTATTACTGTTCCTAAAAACAATAATAAAATTGTATATGTTGGTACTTCAGGAGGTGCAGTATATCGTATAGATGTACCTAACTTATTAGATTCTACTTATAAATATTTTGATACAATTGATAATAAAGGTGCGTTCCCTTACAGTGCATTAATAAAAACAACCTTAATTGCAAATTATGGTGGTCGTTATGTAACAGATGTCGCTGCTAGTGCAGATGGCGCTGTAGTATATGTAACATTGGGTAATTATGGCAACTCAAGCTATATTTATAAATCAATTAAAGCAGATACCGCGTCATCTTTAGCAAATGCAGCGTTTACAGATTTTACTGGTTCGTTGCCTAAAATGCCAATATATTCTGCAGTATGTGCTGATGGTAATCCTAATCGTGTTATCATCGGAACCGAGCTTGGTGTGTGGGGTTCTGAAAACGTTGGAAGTCCAATGTGGCAAGAGTTGAATTTAACAGGACCAGATCCTGCAAAATGGCATCCACGTGTAGCTACTTATGAAGTAATTGAAGTTGGTCATTTGCAAAACAGTGATGGTTCAGGATTCGAAGGACCAATCGTATACACAGGTACACATGGTCGTGGTTCATTCCGTTCTACTTCTTTAGGTATTTATTGGCCTACGAATGTGCAATATGCCGATGCTAATACAGAGTCAATTTCTGTTTATCCAAATCCTACAGTTGATATGGCAACTATTACATACAATGCTTCGTTGGCTGGGAATACTACAATTCGTATTTATTCATTGACTGGTTCTTTGGTTAAAACATATAATACACCTGTTAAGACAGGTGCTAATTCAATTCAATTGAATGTTTCAGATTTATCAACAGGTGGATATATTGTGTATTTGAGTAATGGAGCTAAAAAAGCAACAACTAAGTTAATTAAACAATAAATGTAAATTATTTTATATTTCAAAAGGTCATTCATCGAATGACCTTTTGTTTTTCATAGCCTTGTTAAAAATAAAGATTAACCTATTTTTTATATTTTTTTTCTTTGATTATGTTTTTTAAAAAACTTATTGTAAGTTTACGCATACATTCATCTAAAGCAAGGCTATGTTCAAAAGACTTTTACTTATAATGCTATTGCCTATTGTAGTTTCGGCTCAAAAACATCATGAAGTTGGTATTTTTGGTGGTACTTCTAGCTATTATGGCGACTTACAGGAACGTTTATTTCCTAAAGAAGGATACCGTGCAATGGGAGGCTTATTATACAAATATTACGTTCACCCAAGTGTTGGTTTCCGATTTGGAGCTAGCTACGCCAGTCTTTATGGGGCAGATAGTTTATCAGAATCACCTGCAGTTAAAAATAGGAATTTAAATTTTCAGTCAAATTTATTCGAAGTACATAGTGCATTAGAAGTCAATTTATTACCCGTTGACTTCGATGAATTTAAATTTTCTCCTTACTTATTTGCTGGTTTAGCATTGTTTTATTACAACCCATATACGATTGGATTAAATGATGAAAAAATCTATTTACGTCCATTGAGTACAGAAGGTCAAGGATTAAGACAATATCCTGGTCGCAAGGTATATAGTTTAGTCAACGTTGGGTTTCCATTGGGAGCTGGACTGAAAGTATTAATAGGTAAAAAAGTTTTGGTAAGCAGTGAAATAGGTTTCCGTTATACCACTACAGATTATTTAGACGATGTAAGTTCATCTTATGTCAATATGGATACATTATTCCGATACAAAGGAAAACAAAGTGTTGATTTATCATACCGAACAGATGAAACTAAAAACTGGGACGGGAACTATCCAAATGAAAAATTTGTACGTGGCGACAATATGAAAAAAGATTGGTATTGGTTTGCTGGTATTAGTGTAGCAATTTATTTTGATGCGTTTGGGAATGTAATTACCTCAAAGAAAACAAGATGTCCTCGAAATATTCATAAAAGAAGTAGTTTCTAGTTTGTTATAGAATTACGAAATCATCTTTATCGTTAAGAAATGGAAATTGAGTCCTCACGGATTCAATTTCTTGTTTTAGGAGAGTTATAGTTTGAATATCTTCATTTTCAGATTTATGGTATAAGACTTCACCCAAAGGATTGATTACCTGCGAATCACCTGCATAGAAAATACCATTTCCATCTGTACCAACACGATTACATCCAATTACATACGATTGATTTTCAATTGACCTTGCCCTAAGTAAGGTATTCCATGGTAACTCTCTACGTTGAGGCCAATTGGCCACAATCAAGAATACATCATACTCTGAATCATTGGCTTGTCGATTCCAAATTGGGAATCTAAGATCGTAACATATTTGAGGACATATTTTCCAGCCATTTACTTGTGTTATAAGTCGTTTTTCGCCATGCGTAAAATGTTCATTTTCTCCAGCATAGGAGAACAAATGACGCTTATCATAAATTCCATATGTTCCATTGGGCTGCATCCATATTAAACGATTGTAGTAGTTACCATTTTCTTCAATGATGACACTTCCGGTTAATATACATTTTTTTTTGTTGGCTATTCGTTTCATCCACTCAACAGTTGGGCCATTCATTGGTTCGGCTAGTTTACTTGGATTCATACTAAAGCCTGTAGTGAACATTTCGGGAAGAATAATTATTTCTGTGTTTTCGTTGATTGAATTAATTTTTTCTTCAAACACATCCATATTGGATTTTTTTTCTTCCCAATGTAAATTGCTTTGTATGAGCGTAATTGTTAACGATGATTTCATTTCGTAAATTTAGAATTTAGATTTGAAAAAATCATTGATGTATTCATATTCATAGCCTTTTTGCAAAAGATAATTTTTGAGTTTCGTCATTTTTATAAACTTATTTTTTTCACCCTTAAGCTCATTCAGTTTTTTTTCACCCAATGAATTAAACGTTTGGATATAATCATGTTCATCAATTTCTTTCATTGCTTTTTTGATACAGTAATCAGAAACCTGTTGTTGATTTAAGATGTGCTTTATTTTATTTCGGCCCCATTTTTTAAAATAAAACTTACCTCTTGCAATTGCACATGCATAACGTTCTTCATTCAGGAAATTTTCTTCTAATAATAGTACAATGTAATTCTCTAACTCGACGCCATATACTTGAAGTTCAATTAATTTAGTTCGTACTTCACGATGGCTTCTTTCTTGATAAGCGCAATAATATTTTATTTTTTCAAGTATATCTGATGTTATAGCCACTTTAATCAAATTATAATTAACTACGTATTGCCACGACAGGATTCAAATGAGCTGCTCGTTTGGCAGGTATATAGCCAGCAACTAAACCAACTGCAACACTAATAGTAATACCAAGCAAAAAATTATTGAATGACATAGTAACTGGAAAGCCCATAGGACCTGATAAGAATTTGGATAAAATCATCACAAAGAGTATCCCTATCAATCCACCTAGTAAACATAGTATGGTAGATTCAATTAGAAACTCAGATAATATAGCAGAAGACTGTGCGCCGATTGCTTTTTTTACACCAATAATATTAGTGCGTTCTTTGACGGATACAAACATGATATTGGCAATGCCAAAGCTTCCTACAAGTAAAGAAAACAAACCAATAATCCATCCGAAAATATTGAAATTGACAAAAATAGCATCGATGCTACCTTGGATAGTAGAAAGTTGATTAAATGAAAAATTATCCATTTCTGAAGGGCGTAGTTTACGCATAGCTCGTAATACTGATTTGATCTCATATTTCATTTCAACCAAATTATAGCCTTCTTTAGATTTAATCATGAGTAATGGATCTGTAAATCCATTGCCAATATTTTTATCAATATTTCGATATGCCGAATAATAATTATAAGATAGAATAGCACCATTATCAAAATCAAATCCAGTTATTGTTTTACCTTGTTTTTTCAATACACCGATTATGTTGTATTTACGATCGAGCAGATGAATTGACTTTCCAACAGGATTGATATTTTTCCCAAACAATTCATTTGCAATACCTGCACCTATTAGTATACCATTGCTTTGGGTTCCTTGCATTTCAGATAATGAAAAATAACGGCCATCTTCAATATCAATGGGTTGTAGTTTGTTAAAGTCATATGATACAGCAAATATGCCCACACCTTTTACTTCATTATTTTGAAACTTGACACTTTCTGCCTCATCGGTATAGCAAATTGTTGCGTAGGCAGCGCTTGTTACATTTTGTTCAATAGCTTTTAGTTCAGCTTTATTGCATACTGGACGAGCTTTGTATTTCCACATGGGGTATTCGCCTTCTTCTTCAGGTATCCAAGGGTATTTGCCTATATACAATACATTGCTTCCTAAGGATTGCATATTGGTTTGTATATTTTTTTCAAGACTATCAAAAACAGTTAATACACTTATAATACAAAATACACCAATAGTAACACCCAGAAGGGATAGGAAGGTACGCAGTTTGTTGGAACTGAGTTCTTTCACTGCCATGGCACTATTTTGAAGAAATAATTCTAACATATTTAGGATAGGTAAAGATAATTAGGAATAGCATTACATGATGTAGTAAATTTGTTTTTTAATGGATAGTTCATCTGCACTTAAGACTATAAGACTTCTCAAACAAAAAGAATTTTCACTCTACATCTCTACACGATTTATTGTAATTTTTAGTTTGTTTATGCAATCAACTGTATTGAGTTATATGATGTATACCATTACCAAAGATCCATTCTCACTTGGATTAATTGGGTTGGCTGAAGTAATTCCTGCTTTTGGATTTGCTTTTTTTGCAGGGTATTTGGTTGATAAAGCAGAAAAGCGAACTGTATACATGTTATGCATTTTGTTTTATTTGTTGAATGCGATCCTTACCATTTATATTACATCTACTTTTTTTCAACATCAAATGGGAATGAAAACTGTTGAATGGATGATTTATTTAGTGATGTTTGTCAGTGGATGTATTCGAGCATTTTTAGCACCTGCATCATTTTCATTATTGCCTCTGTTGGTTGCTCGAGCGGATATTTCGCAAGCTGTAACATGGAGTAGTACTTCATGGATGTTAGGCTCTGTATTAGGTCCTTTAGCTGGTGGATTGTTGATGGCTTCTATAGGAGTGCATTACACCATAATCATTGCAGCTTGCTGTATGGGGATTGCTTCGCTTTCCATATTATTTGTCAAACGCAAACCTGTAGCTTACACAAAAGATATTGGTTTAATAAAAGGACTTTCACAAGGCTTTCGATTTGTATTTCGTTCTGAAATTATTTTGGCCGTTTTAAGCCTCGATTTATTTGCTGTATTGTTTGGAGGTGCTGAAGCACTATTACCGGTTTTTTCTAAAGAGATTTTAGAAGTAGGAGAGGTGGGTTATGGTTGGTTGAGAAGCGCACATGGTATTGGATCTATTTGTTTGTTATTTTTACTAGCTTATCTGCCTTTAAAAACCAATATAGGGTATAAATTATTTGCCTCTGTTGCAGGATTTGGTTTATGCATTTTGCTATTTGGTATTTCAGGTAACGTTTACTTATCGTTCGGGTTATTGTTTTTTGGAGGTATGTTTGATGGGGTTAGTGTTGTGATACGACATTCAATATTACAATTGAAAACACCTGAAGAATTGAAGGGAAGAGTCTCTTCTATCAATATGATGTTTATTAGTTCAAGTAATGAGTTAGGAGCCTTTGAAAGCGGATTGGCTGCTCGTATGCTAGGCACAGTTCCTTCAGTTGTTTTTGGAGGTATAATGACTATTCTAGTTGTATTGGTAACCTTTTTTGCTGCTCCTAATTTGAAGAAAATAAAATTGGACTAATCGATAAAATTGAAATTTGTAATTAATTATCTTTGGTAAATATCTTAGAATAGCTTGATTCGCCTGATTTCAATTCAAGAATATAATTCCCTTTGTTTAAGTTCGAAATGTTAATGGTATTCGTAGACATTTTTGTTTGCGGAATTACTTTTCTTCCTTGTAAATCAAAGATAGAATAGGATTCGATTTTGTTTAAATCTGTTTGAATAGAAAGCGAAGAGTTTGCAGGATTTGGGTATAGACTGATTTGGTCATTTTTTGAATATGAGCTTGTATTAGTTGGTAATTGAAGCACTTTCATCGTAGAAACAAAAATACTATCACCATTCAATGTGTTATCATTATTGGATCGATTGATTGCCACATTGAAAAAGATGGCTTCTGGCGATGTTGAAGGTGCAGTCCATTTGTATCGCCATATGGCATAGCCGCCACTCATCACAGCTGCGCCACTGCCAGTGCTAGTATGACTTAAGTATTCTCTTCCGCTCCCATCTGTGTAAACTTGAATATTGGCAGGCATCAATGTATTGGAAACAACGCCAGCCTTGTTACTAGAAAATCCAAATAAACTCG
>JBIIJQ010000129.1:0-3587 GCA_044233655.1 Chitinophagaceae bacterium
GTACACTGGAATCCTACTTTAGTTGCACCATGTAATTTGAATTTAATTTCTACTGTGTATTGTTGATTTAAGGCGTAAGAATTTACATCTATATTGTTGGCATCTAATACTCTCACTAATATTTTATTGGTATCAACGCCCATAGTGCCTATCCCTTCATGACAGCCAACTTGAGCACAGCTTTGACCAAGACCAGTAGTGCCGGTATAATCGGCAGTGAAATTGCCATTGGAATTTGAAAATAACGCAAGTGTTGCTATTGCTAACAATGAGATGTAAAATATTTTTTTCATGATTTTATTTATATTATTAATTAGACAACAATAATAAAGAATTGGTTTGAAGTTTTAGTAATAAATGAATATTGAATGACATAAAAAAACTGCCTTATTGTAAGGCAGTTTTTTTATGTATAATAATATGTTTAGTTGTGTGAAACTACCAATTTAGCATTGATAATTCGCTTACCAACATTCAATGTAACAAAATAGATTCCATTTGCCCATGATGAAGTATTGATCTCCATATCATTGTTTCCAATATTCATGTTGGTTTCAGCTTTGAAATTAACTACTTGACCTAATGAATTTTTAATAGAGTAAGAAACTGTATTCGGATTTTCTAATGTAAGACTAATAATAGCCTTATCGCTTGTAGGATTTGGATAAACATTGTATGTAAAGCCTAAATCCATCACATCACCATTGCTGGCTGGTGCTAGTCCGCATTTACCAGAGATATAGCTACGTAAACCAGGTTCATCTGTAATGCCAGTACTAATTTTATACAATTTTTTATTGTTACAAACTACAAATACTGCAGGAACTCCATATGATTGACCTGGTTGTACAAACTTTAAAATTACATTGTTAGGGTTTGCTTCATTGCAAATAGGATGTGTTGTACCTGTAATCCAATCTCCTTGAGTTGCTCCCTGTGTACTTGTACTACCAGCTACATTTCCTTGAAGATCTGGCATTGTGGATGATGCATCAACTTCATATAAAAATACTTGTGCATCTTTCAATGAGGATGTTCCAGCTGGACCATACTTGTCATAATAGTGATCCAATACCTTGCTTTGGTGATAACCCCAACAAGGACCACACCAAGTAGCAGATAAATCAATAACTACATGCTTTCCTGCATTGGTCATTGTAAATAAATCATAAGTAACATTGTTAATGTCCTTTAATGCAACAGTTGAAGTTATTACAGTTCCATCTGCATAATACTGTGCTTTTGTAGCAAAACTAGCTAGTGCTAAAAGAGAGAAAATCAAAATTTTTTTCATAATTGTTTTTTTATTTAGAATAAAGATAAGAATATATATTAAAAGACGTAAAAAATTAAACTAAAGTTTGAAATAGTGTGATATTAAAAAAGGCTATCTATTCAGATAGCCTTTTTGGGTTATAAATAATTTATTATTTAATTATGAACTAGATTTGCTTCCTTTAACTCTAGCAATTACCTCTTCAGCAATATTGTTAGGAGCAGGAGCGTAGTGACTAAATTCCATTACATTGCTAGCACGACCACTTGACAATGAACGTAATTGTGTTACATAACCGAACATTTCAGATAATGGAACCTTGGCACGTATTACTTGAGCACCTGCTTTTGTATCCATACCTTCCAATAATCCACGACGACGGTTTAAGTCACCTGTTACGTCACCCATGTATTGATCAGGTGTGATAACTTCTACTTTCATGATTGGTTCAAGCAATACTGGTTTTGCTTTACGTCCAGCTTCGCGGAAACCTTGACGTGCACATAATTCAAAACTCATTGCATCAGAATCCACATCATGGTAACTACCATCAAATACTCTGATTTTCATATTTACCAATGGGTAAGAGGCTAAAACACCACTACTCATTGCATTTTCAAAACCTTTTTGGATTGCAGGTAAAAATTCTTTAGGGATAGATCCTCCAAATAAATCGTTTACAAATTGGAACGATTTACCATCATTTTCTTTTAACCACTCTTCATCAGCAGGTCCAATTTCAAATTGAATATCGGCAAATTTACCACGACCGCCCGATTGCTTTTTCAATACCTCGCGGTGTTCTACTTTAGCTTGGAATGCTTCTTTGTAAGCCACCATTGGAGCGCCTTGGTTTACTTCTACCTTAAACTCACGACGCATACGGTCGATGATGATTTCAAGATGAAGTTCACCCATACCACGTAAGATCGTTTGACCAGTTTCTTCGTCAGTATTTACTTTTAATGTAGGATCTTCTTCTACGAGTTTAGCAATAGCCATACCCATTTTGTCAACGTCTGCTTGAGTTTTAGGCTCTACTGCAATTGCAATTACAGGCTCTGGGAATGTCATAGATTCAAGAATAATTGGATGTTTCTCATCACACAAAGTATCTCCAGTTTTGATATCTTTAAAACCAACAGCTGCTCCAATATCGCCAGCTTCAATAAAGTCTACTGGGTTTTGTTTGTTGGCATGCATTTGCATGATACGGCTGATACGCTCGTTTTTGCCAGTACGTGTGTTCAATACATAACTGCCAGAATCCAAACGACCTGAGTAAGCACGGAAGAATGCCAAACGACCTACGAAAGGATCAGTCATGATTTTGAAAGCTAAAGCAGAAAAGGGCTCTTTGGGATCTGCACTACGTTTTAATTCGGCACCTGAATCAGGATCTGTTCCAGATACTGCTTCTATATCCAATGGACCAGGCAAATAGCGACATATAGCATCCAACGCAGTTTGTACACCTTTGTTTTTAAACGAAGAGCCACACATCATTGGGATGATAGAAATATCGATTACTGCCTTACGGATAGCTGCATGCATTTCGTTTTCAGTAATACTATTAGGATCATCGAAGAATTTTTCTAGTAATTGGTCGTCGTATTCAGCTACAGCTTCTACAAGATGCTGACGCCATTCGTTTACTTCGTCAATCATATCATCAGGTATAGGCACTTCTTTAAATGTCATACCCATCGTAGCATCATCCCATACAATACCTTTCATCGTAATTAAATCAACAACCCCTTTGAAATTATCTTCTGCACCTATTGGCAATTGCAATGGAACTGCTTTTGCACCTAACATTTCTTTGACTTGTTTTACCACGTTTAAGAAATCGGCTCCAGAACGATCCATTTTGTTTACAAAACCAATACGTGGTACTTTGTAACGGTTCGCTTGACGCCATACAGTTTCAGATTGAGGTTCAACCCCAGAAACGGCACAAAATAATGCTAAAAGACCATCCAATACACGCAATGAACGCTCTACCTCTACAGTAAAATCCACGTGACCTGGAGTATCAATGATATTAAATTTATATTGCTTTGTATCTGCATTTTTTACACCTTGTGTCATTGGAAAATTCCAAAAACAAGTAGTAGCTGCTGAAGTGATCGTGATACCACGCTCTTGCTCCTGTGCCATCCAGTCCATGGTAGCACCACCATCGTGTACTTCCCCGATTTTGTGGTTCACCCCTGTGTAATAAAGAATACGTTCTGTCGTAGTGGTCTTACCTGCATCGATATGTGCAGCGATCCCGAAATTTCGTTGGTAGCGTAAGTCTGCCATTTTT